>CAZDAU010000020.1:0-50055 GCA_964503625.1 uncultured Anaerolinea sp. | reverse complement strand
GGCCCATTCGTGGATGGGCCCATTCGTTTATTCGTGGCCCATTCGTGGATGGGCCCATTCGTTTATTCGTGGCCCATTCGTGGATGGGCCTATTCGTGGATGGACTTTCACTGCCCCTCTTCCGGCTCGATCAGCACCTCCCGCTCCCGCCCGCCGCCCACCGCCGGGCCGATCACCCCCAGCTCCTCCAGCTCGTCCACCAGCCGGGCGGCCCGCGGATAGCCGATCCGCAGCCGGCGCTGCAGCATCGAGGCGCTGGCCCGGCGCTCCTGGCGCACGATCTCGATTGCCTGCTCCACCAGCCCGTCCCGGTCGGCCAGGATCTCCTCCTGGGCCAGCATCTCCTCCCACGGGGAGGGCTGGGGCGCCTCGGCCGGCGGCAGGCGCTTCTGCCAGAAGCTGATCACCTTCTCCACCTCCGCATCGCTCACCATCACCCCCTGCAGGCGCTGCGGGCCGGAGGCGTCCGGCGGCAGGAAGAGCATATCGCCGTGCCCGAGCAGCGATTCGGCCCCCGCCGTGTCCAGGATGACCCGCGAATCGACCGACGAAGCCACGGCAAACGAGATCCGGGCCGGGAAGTTGGCCTTGATCAGCCCGGTCACCACCTCCACGCCCGGGCGCTGGGTGGCCACCACCAGGTGGATGCCGGTGGCCCGGGCCATCTGCGCCAGGCGCACCAGGTTGTGCTCGGTCTGGTCCGGCGCCGACATCATCAGGTCGGCCAGCTCGTCGATCAGCACCACGATGTGCGGCAGCGTGTCCATCCCCTTGCGCCGCCCCGCCTTGCGGTTGTACGAATCCAGGTTGCGCGAGTGAGAGGCCTCCAGCACCTTGTAGCGCCGGTCCATCTCGGCCGCCACCCAGCGCAGCACGGCCAGGATGCGCTCCACGTCGGTCTCCACCTTGCCGTACAGGTGCGGCAGCCCATTGAAGCGCACCAGCTCGACCATCTTGGGGTCGATCATCACCAGGCGCAGATCCTGCGGGCTGTTGTTCATCACCAGGCAGGTGGTGATGGCGGCGATGCACACCGACTTGCCCGAGCCGGTGGTCCCGGCGATCAGCAGATGCGGCATGCGGGCCAGGTCGGCCACAACGGGCTGCCCGGAGACATCCCGCCCCAGGGCGATGGCCAGCCTGGAGCCAGCCTTGTGGAAGCTCTCGCTCTCCAGCACCGGCCGCAGGCGCACCACCGAGGCGCGCGGGTTGGGCACCTCGATGCCCACGTAGGGCCGCCCGGGGACGGGCGCCTCGATGCGCAGGCGCTCGGCGGCCAGGGCCAGGGCCAGGTCCCGCCCCAGCGAGGAGATCTGCGCCACCCGCACCTTCTGGCGGGCGGCCGCCTCGCCCTCGCTGGCGGGCTTATCCTTCTCCAGGTAGCCCGGTTCGACGGCGAACTGGGTCACGGTGGGGCCGACCCGAAAATCCACCACCCTGGCCGGGATGCCAAAATCGGCCAGGGTCTTCTCGATCAGCCCGGCGGTCTGGTTGATCGTGCGCTCATCCGGGCGGTTGTACTGCTCGTAGACCAGGATGTCCATCGGCGGCAGGCCCTCGCTGCGGACCGGCAGGGCCGCCGGGTCGGACGGCTCTTCGGGGAGCAGGCGGAAGTTCTTGCGAAACTGGGGCGGCAGCGGGGGCGGTTTGCGGCGGGCGGCCGCCGGCGCTGCGGCCGCGGCCCCCGCGGCGGATGGCAGCGGCGATTCGACCACCCCGGGGGCCGGGGTGGCGATCTCAGGCTGGGCCTCCGCCCGCCTGGCCCGGCGCAGCCAGGCCGCAGCCGGGCGGCTCAGGCTCAGCCCAGCGGCCAGGCTGAAGAGGAAGATCCCGCCAAAGAGCAGCGCCAGCCAGGCCGGGCGGGTCAGCCCCAGCGGCGCGAGCAGGCGGCGGGCCAGCTCGGCCATGCCCCAGCCGATGCGCCCGCCATCCAGCCCGGCCTCGGCCCGCAGCACGTCCACCCCGCCCAGGGAGGCCAGCAGCCCCAGCGAGGCAAAGGCCGCCGTTTCGAGCAGAACAAACCGCCCCCACAGAGCGCCCGCGGATAACTCCGCCCGGCTGCGAAAGATCCACCCGCCCAGCAGCCCGACCAGCAGAGCCACCCAGTAGGCGCCCCAGCCGAACCAGTCCCGCAGGAACTCACCCCAGCGGGTGAGCAGGCCGGAGGTCAGGCTCGGTGCGGCCAGCGCCAGCAGGGTCATCAGCGCCAGGGCCAGGCAGAAAACCCCGGCGATATCCCACACAAAGCGGGCAAAGTGGGCCAGGAAATCGGCAAACCGCTCCGAAAAGGGCGGCGGCGCTTCGGGCGCGGGCTGGGGGGTCGTTTTTGAAGCCATCCAGATTATTATATATCGGATTTTCGCAGCATGGTGACATTGCCCGGGGCCGGGGCGGGTGCGCCGGGGCGCTCAGCCAGCGCGGCCGCCCTCCCCGCGCGACGCCAGGTAAATCCCGGCCAGGATCACCACCCCCCCGATCACCTTCAGCCCCGAAGGGACCTCGCCCAGGAAGACCATCGCCAGCAGGGTCGAGCCGATCGGCTCGCCGAGCAGGGTGATGGAGACGTAAGCCGCCGGCAGGTAGGCAAGCGCCCAGTTGTAGCTGGAGTGGCCCAGGAGCTGGGGAAAAATCGCCAGGGCCAGGAACCACAGGTAAGCCTGCGGGGGGTAGCCCAGGGCCGGCTGCCCCGCCGCCAGCATGATCACAATCAGCGCCGCCGCAGCCGCCCCGTAAACCACAAAGATGTAAGCCAGCAGCGAAAGGTTCGCCCGCGCCTTGCGCCCAATGATCAGGTACACCGCCGCGGCAACCGCCCCCGCCAGCGCCAGCAGGTCGCCGATGAAAGCCCGCCCGCGCACAAACTCGCCCAGCGGCGGGCAGGAAAGCCCCCCGCCGCTCCAGGCGCAGGCGTCGCTCAGCGCCACCAGCACGCCCCCGCCAAAGGCCAGCCACATGCCCATTTTCACCGGGCGGCTGATCCGCTCGCCCAGCGCCAGCGGGGAGAAGAGCGCCACCCACAGCGGGACGGTATCGACCAGCACCACCGAGCTGGCCACCGTGGTGTAAGCCAGCGAAGTGATCCAGGTGGCAAAGTGCAGGGCCAGGAACAGGCCAGAAAGCAGCATCAAGCCGGTTTGCCTGCGGGTCAGCGAGCGCAGCTCGCCCCGCCGGCGGGCCAGCGCCGGCGGCGCCAGGATCAGCGCCGCCAGGGTCAGGCGCCAGGCGGCAATCACCAGCGAGGGGGCGTACTCCTGGGCGTAGCGGATGATGATCGAAGCGGTGGAAGCCGCCAGCACGCCCAGGGCCAGGATCAAGATGGGTGGGGCAAACGGCCGGGGAGCAGACAAGGCTCATCTCCTGGATGATTTCCCGGTAGTGTACCACGGAGGCGGGGCGCAGGTGGAGAAAATGCTGGCCAACCCGCTCAAAGGCGGCCGGCCTCTCCGGGTGATCAGGTGGGCTTGCCCTTTGGCGGCGGGCTGGCGATCCGCCAGATCACCTTTCCGGTGACCCAGCGGCGCGGCACCGGCCCAAAGCTGCGGCTGTCGGTGCTTTCGGGGTGGGCGCCCAGGACATACAACTCCTGGCCGTCCTCAGACAGGCGCTCCAGGCGCTTGATCATCACCCCGTAGGCCGGGTGGCGAAACACAACGATATCCCCGGCCTTCAAGCGCTCCAGGGCAAAGGGGAGTTTTGTCACCAGGACATAGTCCCCCTGGACAAAAAAAGGTGACAGGCTTTCGCCTGTCACCCTGAGAAGCTGCAACACTACGGGATAACGGGATAGACCAGCTCGAGCGGCGGGTTGTAGGGTGATTTGGCCCGCCGGGTCTGGATGCCCTTGGTGGCCCAGAAGATCTCGGCAAACTTGTTGATCGCCTCCACCAGGTCCAGGGCGGCCTGGCGGTCGGTGGTCTGGCGGGCCTTGGAGCCGAGCATCATGATCTGGTGAGACAGGCCGTGCAGCTCGGGGAACTTCTCCAGGTGCTGGGCTTTGATATAATCGCCCCAAATGATGCGGATCTCGGCCTTGGCCTTCTCGGCATGCTCTTCTTTGACGGTGATGTACCGCGAGAGGGTGTTGTGGTAATCCTTGCCCTTATCGCCCCCCTTGCCTTCCAGGTCGTTCATCAGGTCGATCATGCGCACAACGGTGACGGCGGCAATCTGGGCAGTGATCGGGTCGTAGATGCCGCAGGGGATATCGCAGTGGGCCTGGGCTTTCTCGAAGCCCATTTTCTTATCGAGAGCAGAAACGAGTTGGTGGATCATTTTACCTCCTGGGATTTTGGTGAACGTGAAAAAACTTGAAACTTGCAGAATGAACGGCTGGCAAACCCCATCGGTCCATCCAGCCGCGCCAAGCACACCTGCTTACCACGTAGCCCATCATACTGATATTGACCAATCCTGTCAAGATTTTTTGCACCGCTGTTTATAATTTTCTTATTCAATCGGGTCAATACCTGTCAATTGTCATCTGCCAATTGTGACCTGCATTCTTGACAAAGGGACGGTGGGAAGCTAAAATCATTTCAACGGTTCCGGTGAGTCATCTCAAAACAGGCGTTCAATGCTCACTAACCAGCCAGCCCTCAGACATTAAAAATTTATAGAACAGGAGGATCCTCAATGACCCATATTATTACCAGCCTATGCCTGCGCGACTCGGGTTGTGTGGAAGTTTGCCCGGTCGAGTGCATTGTCCCCGGCAAGCCCCAAGAAGAGTGGCCGTGGTATTACATTGATCCGGATACCTGCATCGATTGCGGCGCCTGCATCCCAGAGTGCCCCTACGAAGCCATCTTCCCTGAAGACGAAGTGCCGAATCCCTACACGGCCAAGGGCGGCGAGTACATCAGCCGGGTTGGACTCACCGGCCACTACGAGGGCACCAACCACCACGGCGAGAAGGTCGTCCTGGATTGTGTGCGCCAGCTCGAGGCGGGGGAAACCGTGGATTTGACCCCCGATATCCAGCCCAACTACGATTACTTCACCAAGGGCACCGGCTACAAGGCCCTGGAATAATCCAACCGCTTTACCGTAAAAAAGGTCCAGTCCCGCGGCGCTGCCGCGGATCTGGACCTTTTTGGTTTATCTGCACCGGATGCAGGATCAGCGCGTCTCCAGGACCAGGTTCCCGGCCCCCATCTCCACGTCGATCGTCAGAGTCGGGCCGCTGCCTTCCAGCACATAGGCGCTCCCCGAAATCTGCCACGCCCCTTTCGCCTCTACATTGGTCATCCCCCCCTCAAAATTCACCTGGGCCGAGAAGCCCTGCGGCACAATAATGGTGACCTGGCTGATCCCCGATTCAATCCTGACCTGCGCATCCCGCTTCAAATCGCCGGAAAAATCGAGAGTGTAGGCGCCCGCGCCGCTGCGAAAGACCATCGCTTCAAAGTTGGCGTTTGCCAGGCCGGTCAGGCGCACATTCGAGGCGCCGGTCTGGTAGCGCAGGCTCTCCATCTCCACCTGGTTGGGCCGGGAGAACTTCAGCCGAGCATCGGCCGCGCCGTCGCTGATGCTCAGGGATTTGAGCGACAAACCGCCCAGGTCAAAATCTCCCTGGTAAGCGCCGGCATTGATCTCAAGGTTGATCAGCTGGTCGCCCAGTTCCAGGTCCCACTCGTTGACAATGCTGTCGTCGATCCTGGGAAGGCCCTCGATGGCCAGATCGCCCGATTCGATGCGCACCTGGTTGCCTTGCACGGTGATTTCGGGCTTGAAGTCGTCCACGTTGTAGCTGGCCGTGCCGCTCACCAGCCAGTCCCGGGCGCCGCCATCCAGGTCAAATTCGCCGGCTCCAAAGGAAAGAAACAGGTCAATTTCCTCCGCCTGCGGGGCGGGGACGTTGATTTCCTCCGTCTGGGTCGGTCCGGTCGTGATTTTGTCCACCGGGATGTTGACCGTCAGGCCGCAGGCCAGGCTGGCCAGCGCCAGCACAGTCATCAAGAATAAAGGGAAAGCGGTTTTCATGGGTTGATCCTCCGCATAGGTGTGGTATTAACTATACGGAGTGCAGGTAGAATGGTCGCGAAATTGGGCAATCTACCGGCGCGCCAGCCGTCTCAGCAGGCCGGCCGACAGGCCATAAAAGGCAAAAACCAGCCCCAGGAACAGCAGGCCAAATTTCAGCAGCGCGCTCAGGCGGGCAATCGCCGGCCAGGCGTTGGCGGTTTCGCCAGTCAGGAGCATGAAAGTCAGGCCCAGGTTTTCCACCCCATCGAAAAGCGCCGCCAGCCACATCCCCCAGGCCAGCGGGACGCCCGCCCGGGCCAACGGCCACCCCGCCCCCAGCAATGCAGCCGCCGCCAACAGGCAGCCCAGGCCAACCGCTGTGGAATACGCGGGCATGTACAGGTAATCCAGGCCCAGGCCAAACGCGGCATACAATTTTGCCCGCTCATCCCACGAGTCCAGGATCGCCTGAGCCTGTTCCGGGGCGCCGGCCAGCTCAAAGGAGACAATCCCCGCTGGCGCCTGCGGCGTGATTAGCGGCTCACCCACATATCCCATCACCAGCATGATCGCCAGGGCAGCCGCCAGGAAAAACCAGAACAGCGTGTTGCGCTGGTGAACGCCAAGCGAAAGGAACGGGTGGCTCATTCACTCTTTTCTCTCAGGATTGCCTGCAATTCATGCTCAGCCTGGGCGCGGGGGATGCCCAGCGAAACTTGCCACTCGTTGAGCAAGAAGTTTTGGGCCCGCTCCAGGATGGCGGTATCTGAATCGTTCAGCTTCTTCAAGCGCCGGAAAGCCACCAGGTCCCGGATCACCTTGCAGATCGATTCCAGCCGGCCATCCTTCATCATCTCGGCGAGCTGGTTCTTGCGCTCCCAGCGATCGCTGGCAAGCGGTTCTTCTGGGCTTTTTAGAATAGCAAAGAGCGACTCAAACTCACCGGATGGCGTGGGCAGGCGCAGGCTGCTCTGCCGCTGGTCGTCGATGGGGACATACAGAGTCAGATCCCGCGTCTGAATTACATAATAATTTTCGGTTCGCCCGGATAATGCCTTTCGATCCAGTTGAACCACTTTACCCGGACCATAAGTCCAATGCACGACCTGATCGCCAACCTGGAAATTCACGCGCTGCCTCCATTTCCAACTGCAGGGCTCCCGGCACCCGTTGTGCAAGAAACCCGAGACTTAATAGCGCCGCTGCCCGCCGCCGCGTCGATTTCGGTCGCCGTACCCGCCGCGCTGGCCGGACCGGCCGCCGCTGTTGTAACGGCCCGTGCTGCGCTCTTCAACCGGGCGGGCAATGTTGACCTTTAGCGCGCGCTCGCCAAATGTGGCGCCATTGAACTGCTTGATGGCGCTCTCCGCTTCGGCTTGCGAGCCCATCTCAACAAACCCGAAGCCTTTGGATCGACCGGTATCACGATCCTTGATCAGCACGACGGAAACCACTGTCCCGGCTCCCGAGAACAAATCCCTCAAATCATCTTCCGAAGTCGAGTACGGCAAATTTCCGACGTATAACTTGGTATCCATAAAGGCTCCTTCTGGGGCACTGAGAAATTAAACCACCAGCCCTACGCAAGGACCGGCGGCTGTTCCACAAATCCTAAAGCAAGAACCTCTTTATTATATCATATTCTGGACGGGATACCGCCCTGCGCTTCGAGCGAGTCCCGGCCACCTTCAGACCTGTCCAGCAGGGGCAAACCTTTGCTATAATGAAAAGATGGCGCCCAATATTTCGTCTTATCCCTTGTCGAATGGCTGGAATTAGGGCATACTATGCGAGGCCAGCAAACCATGCCTGAATCTTTATCCCCCCTTCCACGCATGCACGCCCCACCCCCTGGCCCAGGGCTGGCCGAGAATTTGCGGAGGTGTACCGATGAGCGATAACCCATCTGGCGAGGAAAGCCTGCGCCAGGAGCTTGAAGCGCTGGGCAAAAATTTGATCGGCGCTTTGCATTCCGCCTGGGAAGCGCCGGAAAGCAGGCGCCTGCGCGAAGAAATGACCAGCAGCCTGAGCGACCTGGCGGCCACGCTGAAACGGGAGGCCGATACCCTGGCCCACCACCCGGCCACCCAGCAAGTTAAAAACGATGTCGAGCAGATTGGCGAAAAAATCAAGGCGCCAGAGGCCCAGGAGGCGGTCCGCCGAGAGCTCCTCGGGGCGCTGCGGACGGTCAACACCGAGCTGCAAAAGGTGATCGATCATTGGTCGGCGCCAAAGCCGCCCGCCGAGCCGCCATCCGAGGACGCCGCTCCAACCACCCCGGCGGAATGAGATGCCTGTCATCTTCAATACAGAGACCCATCCGGGCCAGCCGGTGACAACGGGTGGTTTGCGCCTGCTGCCGTTTGCGCAGAGCGTATCGCTGCGCCTGCCGGGCGACCGTTTTGGGCTGGTCTGGAACCGCCCGGTCTCGCTGCTGGTGACCGATGCCGCTGGGCGAGAGCAGGTGCTGGATGTGCCCGACCCCACCCGGAAGATCGTTTGGACGTTGTACGGCCTGATGGCGTTCCTGGCGATCGTCGTTGTGCTTTGGAAGACCCTGAGGAGAATTGCATCATGAGCGACAGCAGCGAGCTTGAATCGATCGAGCCAGCGAGCCTGGAAACGGTAAGCTACCATGACTCGTCTTTGGATACCATAGAAGAGCTGATGGAAAGCCTGCACGCCGCGGCCAGCGTGGAATCGGTCTATGGAGCGCCGATCAAACAGCGCGACACCCTGATCATCCCGGCGGCTGAGATCGTGACTGTGGGCGGTTTTGGCCTTGGCCAGGGCTTTGGCGGTCCCGAGAGCGAAGGCGAAAGCGTTGGCGGGGCTGGCGGCGGCGGGGGCGGCGGCGGCCGGTCATTTGCGCGCCCGGTGGCGGTGATTGTTGTCTCGCCAGAGGGCGTCCGCGTTGAGCCGATCTTTGACCTGACCAAGATCGCCCTGGCGGGGATCACCTTTGCCGCCTTCGCCGTGGGGATGCTGGCTCGCCTGGGACAGGCTGAAAGCAAGATCAAGAAAATGAGCAAGGCCATAGAATAAATACCCCAACCTTAAGTCGAAAGGCGGACTCTATTTGTGGAGCAAGCAAACGAGAATAAGCAAACGGTGACGTTTACCGACCGGTTACGCACCATGTTCAGGGGGGTCACAGAGCCAATCGCGGCCTTCTTTAACCGCCTGGGGCTGATGCCCAATTCCATGACCCTGCTGGGGTTGGCCGGAAATGTGGCAGGGGCGATCTTGCTCGCCCAGGGGAACATGACCTGGGGCGGCATCATCATCCTGGTAATGGGGCCGGTGGACGCGCTGGATGGGACCATGGCCCGGCTGCGGGGCATGGCAGGCAGCTTTGGCGCCTTTGTGGATTCGGTCACCGACCGCTATTCCGAGCTGATCATCTTTGGCGGGCTGATCTATTACTATGCGCAGCAAAACGATATGCTCTCCTCCATCGGCGTTTACGCTGCAGCCGCTGGATCGGTGCTTGTCTCCTACATCCGCTCGCGCGGCCAATCCCTGGGCTGGGACACAAAAGTTGGCATCCTCACTCGTGCCGAGCGATACCTGGTGCTGGCCCCCACCCTGATCCTGAATGTACCCATGGTGGGCGTGTGGATCATTGCCATCCTGGCAAACGTGACAGCCCTGCAGCGCATCATCGATGTCCGGCGGCAAGCTCGCCAGGACAATTCAATCCAATAAGAGGTCAGGCATGCCTGGAATTGATATCGGTCCAATCAGAATCCACTATTACGGTATCATCCTGATGCTTGGGGCCCTGGCCGGTGCATGGCTGGCCTCCCGGGAGGCCCGTCGCCGCGGGCAAAACACCGAGATCGTTTGGGATGGGCTTGTTTGGGTCTTGATCGGCGGCATTATTGGGGCCCGCATCTGGCACGTCCTGACGCCGCCGGTCTCGATGGGCAAGACCTTCCTGGATTACCTGGCCAATCCCCTGGATATCCTCAAAGTCTGGGAAGGCGGCCTGGGCATCCCTGGGGCAGTCATCGGCGGCGGCCTGGCCCTTTACATTTACTGCCGGCAGCGCAAGTTGTCCTTTCCCCTTTGGGCGGACATCGCTGCGCCAGGCCTGGCCCTCGGGCAAGCCATTGGCCGGTGGGGAAACTATGTCAACCAGGAAGTGTACGGCAAGCCCACCACCTTGCCCTGGGCTGTGCATATTGAACCATCCCACCGCTACCCCGGCTATGCTGCGTTTGAGACTTTCCACCCCCTGTTTCTGTATGAATCCATCTGGAATTTTGCCCTGATGGGATTTCTGCTTTGGGTGGGACGGCGCTATGAGAGCTGGCTGAAGGCTGGCGATGTGTTTCTGATCTACCTGATTGGCTATCCGCTGGGGCGATTCTTGCTGGAATTCCTGCGCCTGGATGTGTCCCTGGTCGGCGGGATCAATGCCAATCAATGGCTCATGGCAGGCGTGTCGATCTTCGCCGGCGGCCTGCTCTACTGGCGTCACAGGCCATCCAGGGAAAAGCCCCAAACTGCCGAATAACATAACCTGGCCTGGAATATGATCGAAACCAAAGCCCTGTGTAAGCAGTTTGACGGATTCACCGCCGTCGCTGATGTGACCTTCTGCCTCGGCAAAGGGGAAGTGCTGGCCCTGCTCGGTCCAAACGGCGCTGGCAAGACCACCACGGTGCGCATGCTCTCTTCAGTCCTGCGCCCCACCAGCGGCACAGCCCGGGTGGCAGGATACGATGTCGTCCAACAGCCGCAGCAGGTCCGAGCTGCGGTGGGGGTGCTGACCGAAAATCACGGACTGTACAACCGCATGCCGGCCGAAGATTACCTGGACTTCTTCGGCCAGATCTACCATCTAAACACCGCCCAACGGAAAGCCCGTTTGCTCCATTTTCTTGAGCAATTCGGATTACTCGAACACGCCCGCCGCCCCATTGGTGAATTTTCCAAGGGCATGCGCCAAAAACTGGCCCTGGCCAGAGCCTTGCTGCACGACCCCCCGGTGCTGCTCCTGGATGAGCCCACTTCGGCCATGGATCCGGAGAGCGCCCGGCTGGTGCGCGACGCCATCCACGACCTGCGCTCCGCGGACCGTTCAATCATCATCTGCACCCACAACCTGGCGGAAGCCGAAGAGCTGGCGGATCAGATTGCCATCATCCGCCACGGAAAGATCATTGCCCTGGGGGCAACGGCCACGCTCAAAGAGCGCCTTTTAGGCCCGCCGGAGTACGAGCTGCACCTGGCGGACCGCCTCAACGGCGCCCTGCCCGCCCTGCCCTCGGGGGCCGCGCTGACCGGCCAGGGCGATCGATGGATCCGCTTCCAGACCCAGGATGCCCAGCAGGTCAATCCGCTCGTGCTTCAGGCCTTTTTGCAGCAAGGTCTGCGGGTGATCGCCCTCCAGGAAGCATCGCGCAATCTGGAGCAGGTCTACCTGCAGGCCATCAAAGATCTGGAACCAAATGGTTCGGGGGAACCTCGCGCCCCCCTGGAGATTAACTGTTGAACCATGTGAGTCCGCAAGACCGGCCTTCCAGCCCAGCCAACCGTGGGTGGGAAAACATGCGCCTTGCGCTGGTGATCACCCGCCGCGAAATGCGCGACCAGTTCCGAGACTGGCGCATTATCCTGCCGATGTTAATGCTCACGCTCATCTTTCCCTGGCTGATGGATTTCACCGCCAGCCAGGCGGTGCGTTTTGTTGAACGGTACAACGCCCCTGAAATTGGTCTCCGACTGATTCCTTTCCTGCTGATGGTGGTGGGATTCTTCCCCATTTCGGTGTCGCTGGTCATCGCTTTGGAAAGCTTTGTCGGGGAGAAAGAGCGGCGCAGCATTGAGCCACTGCTTTGCAGCCCGCTCAGCGATGGGCAGCTCTATGTGGGCAAGCTCCTGGCAGCGATGATGCCGCCGCTGATGGCCGCCTACCTGGGGATCAGCGTCTATCTGATTGGGATATACCTCAACGTGGGCTGGAAACCCCCCGCTGAGCTTCTGGCTCAAATTTTGTTGCTCACCTCGGTCCAGGCGGTCCTGATGGTGAGCGGGGCGGTGGTCATCTCCTCGCAGACCACCTCCGTCCGGGCGGCCAACCTGTTAGCCTCGTTTATCATCATCCCCATGGCCATGCTGATCCAGGGCGAGAGCATCCTCATGTTCTGGGGGCTGTACCGCACCCTGTGGTGGGCAGTGGTTGGGCAGATGATCATCGCGATCTTGCTGGTGCGCACCGGCGTGGCCTACTTTAACCGCGAAGAGATGCTGGGGCGCGAGCTGGATGTCCTCAACTTCCGCTGGGCATGGATCGAATTCCGGCGGAATTTCAGCGGCGACGAGCGGTCCCTGTGGGGCTGGTACCGGCATCAGGTGTTCCCGGGCGCCTGGGGCATGCGCTTGCCGATCGTCGTGACAACCGCAGCGCTGCTGATCGCCATCCTGGCCGGGCTGGAGGCGGCCCGCCAGCTCAGGCTGCCGCCGGAGCTGGTTTCATTCGACAATCTGGGGCAGGGCTTCATCCAGGGCCTGGACGCGTTCAAATTCATCTCACCAGCCGGCGTGCTGACCATCTGGCTGCACAACCTGCGGGCGCTGCTCATTGCCACTATCCTGGGCGTTTTCACCTTCGGCGTGCTCGGCCTGCTGGTGATGATGCTGCCCATGGCCTTCCTGTCCTACGTTGCCGGCAACATTGCCATCACCGGCGGCTCTCCGCTGATGTTTGCCCTGGCCCTGGTGGTGCCGCACGGCTTTGTTGAGATCCCGGCCATTATCCTGGGCGGGGCAGCCATCCTGAGTCTCGGGGCCACGCTCACCGCCCCCACCCAGGGGCAGACCCTGGGCCAGGCTTTTGTTGTCGCCCTGGCGCGCTGGGCCAAAGTGACAGCCGGGCTGGTAGTGCCTCTGTTCCTGTTGGCCGCCATCCTGGAAGTCTACCTGACGCCGCGCATCGCTGTTTGGCTGCTGGGCAGGTGATCCCTCCAGCAGCATATCTTGGAATGGTTGGAGATACCAAAGGGGTTTTGAAATGGCCAAGTTGATCTATTTGGGTACCGCTGCCGCAGTGGCAGACGCCAGGCACGAGAACACCTGCCTGGCAATTGTCGCCGAAAATCGCCTGCTTCTCATCGACTGTCCCGGCAACCCGGTCACCCGCATGCAACAGGCTGGGGTCGATCTCACCCATCGGCTGACCGACCTGGTGCTCACCCACTTCCACCCAGATCATGTCTCGGGCTTCCCGCTCTTGCTGCAGACCCTCTGGCTGCTGGGCCGGACCGAGCCGCTGCATATTTATGGATTGGATTTCACCCTGCGCCAGGCGCAGCGCATGCTCAACCTGTACGATTGGGAAACCTGGTCAGAGATGTTCCCCCTGGTTTATCACGAAACGCCAGACCAGGAGATGCACCTGGCGCTCGATGGGGCCGACCTGCGCCTGTACACCTCGCCGATGAGTCACTACGTTCCGACCATGGGATTGCGGGTGGAGTTTTACGCCAGCCGCCGCTCCCTGGCTTTTTCGAGCGACACCCGGCCTTGCCCGGCGCTCATCCGCCTGGCGCAAGACGTGGACATCTTGATCCACGAAGCCACCGGCCCCCACACCGGACATTCCTCCGCAACGCAGGCCGGCGAGACGGCCCGCCAGGCCCGAGCAAAGGAGCTACACCTGATCCACTACCCGGTGTGGGAAAGCGATCCGCAGCCGCTGGTGAGCGAAGCCCGCATGGTGTGCGACATCCCCGTGCGGCTGGCGCAAGACCTTGAAGTGGTCGAAATTTAGGGCTGTTTCCGGGGCGAGGCTGGCCGAAGTTGATCCTTGCGGACCATTCCCCAGCGGACAGTTGGCTACCACCCATCAATAAACGGCAACCAATCCTCGTTTTCTTGCAAATGGCGGCCAAACAAATACATCGCCGAAGCTGGCGGGGTGACCGGCTGGCGCAGCAGGCGCATCTGAGCCTGTTCGACGGTCCGCCCGCCCTTGCGGTGATTGCAGGCCGGGCAGGCAGCCACCAGGTTTTCCCAGACATGCAGGCCGCCCAGGTGGCGCGGCACCACATGATCGATCGTCAGGTTTGGGGCTCTCTTGCCGCAATACTGGCACGTGTAATCGTCCCGGCGCAACACTTCCCGCTTGGTCAGGCGCACCGTCAGCCGTGGCCGGTGGATCATCTTTTCCAGGCGGATGATCGACGGGCGCGGATACGAGGCAGCCACTGTGTGGATGTAACCGCGGCCATTCAGAACCAGGTCGGCTTTGCCACACAGGATCAGCCCAATTGCCCTGCGCGTGTTGCAAACATTGATCGGCTCAAAGTTGGCATTGAGCACCAAGACGGGATCACTCATTGCAGCCTCACACAGGGCTGAATTATAGCACGGCTGGGCTTTAGAAGCATTGCCAGGCCATAGCTTTAATTTTCAAGGATTTCCATATTAATTCTCATGAAACAGAATGCTGCAATGCGTAACATTTTCAGCACTTTTGCGTCATAGTATTCAGAATAATGATGGAAAGGCCTTATCCCGGGGGGCAGGGGTCACTGAGGGGGCCCCGTCTCCTGCACTTATGCCATGCCGTTGCAATGACAACGGCATGGCTGCTTTAATGGCAAAAATCGTTTATAATCAGGCCTGGCGATGGAAACACCTTCTGAATTTCGAACAGAGCGCTTTTCACGGCGGGGCGAGCTCACTGCCTGGCTGCTTGGGATTGTCAGCCTGCTGGGTTGGATCGCGCTGTTGGCGCGCGGCCTGCCCGTCCCCCTGCTGTACGCTTTCCTGACGATCTTCATGCTGCTATCTGGCGTGGCGATCAGCGTGTCGAACTGGTCCGACCGGCGCACGCTGATCTGTTTGGATGCGGACGGCGTCCGCTTCGAAAATGGCCTCCGTCATGTCCACATGGCCTGGGATGAGATCCAGAAAGTGCAAATATTCTCATCCAACCTGGGCAAACAAGTGCGAGTCAGCAGCGAGCGATCCTTCTTCACCTTCCGCCTGTTCAGCGAAGTCGCCCTGCGCGGCAAAGTGCGTGGTCGGGTGGGCTTTGCACAGGGCGAGCTGATCCTGAGCACGATCCTGGAAAAGACAAAACTGAACAAAATCGAAGAGCCTGGCAAAGGATATTATTATGCCCGGGAGTGATTTACCTTTGCGGTGAGGCAACAGCAGCAACAAGAGCGCGCTCTCTCCCGCAGAGAGCGCGTTTTCACGAGAAAAATCCCTTCAGGAGGCTGGAAATGACCACCCATGAGATGAGCATAGACGAGCAAGTGACCTTGCTGATGCAAGGCACAGAATACGGCGATGCGGCGCTGAAGCAAGCCATGTCCAACGAGCTGCGCCAGCGGCTGATCGAAGCCAGGGCCGAAGGCCGCCCGCTGCGCGTCTACTGCGGTTTTGACCCGCGCACCAGCGATTTGCACCTGGGGCACACGGTGGTGATGCGCAAACTGCGCCAGTTCCAGGATCTGGGCCACGATGTGACCTTCCTGGTGGGCAACTACACCTCGCTGATCGGGGATCCGTCCGATAAAGACAAACTCCGCCCCCAGCTTTCGCCAGAAGAAGTGGAGCAAAACGCCCGCACTTACGCCGAGCAGGCCTACAAAGTGATGGCAAAGGATAAAACCCGCATCCGCTACAACGCCGAGTGGCTTTCCAGGCTGACCTTTGAAGAAGTGATCAAGCTGGCATCCAACTTCACGGTGCAGCAGTTCATCGCCCGCGAGAACTTCCGCCTGCGCTGGGAGCATGGCGACGCGATCTATGTCCATGAATTCTTCTACGCCATTATGCAAGGGTACGATGCCTACGCCCTGCAAGCGGACGTGCAAGTGGGTGGGACGGACCAACTGTTCAATATTGTCACCGCAGCCCGCAAGCTGATGACCTTCCTGGGCGCCAAGCCCAATGTGGCCATCATCATGGATATCCTGCCAGGCACGGACGGCGAAGTTAAGATGAGCAAATCCCTGGGCAACCACATTGCCTTGCTCTCCACACCCGAGGACATGTACGGCAAGGTGATGAGCGTTCCAGATAAAGCCATGGGGCTGTACTTCCGCCTGGTCACTCGTTGGACGCCGCCAGAAATAGCCCAGATTGAGAAAGACCTGGCTGAAGGCCGCATTCACCCGCGCGACGCCAAGATGAAGCTGGCCCATGAGATTGTGTCCATCTACCACTCCGAGGATGCCGCGGCGCGTGCCGAGCAAGCGTTTGTGCGCATCTTTCAACAGCACGACCTGCCCAGCGAAATGCCAGAGTTCAGCGCGCAAGCCGGGCAGACCGTGCTGGATGTGCTCCTGGCCAGCGGGTTGGTGTCCAGCAAGAGCGAAGGCCGGCGGGTCATGGAGCAGCATGGCGTGCGCCTGGATGGACAAACCCTGAGCGACCCCAGCCAGCCCTTCCCCCACCCGGGTGTGCTCCAGGTGGGCAAGCGCAAATACCTGCGCGTCCGGTCGGTTAATTAAAAATGAGAGTTTTGGGCAACCGCGGTTTTTTGTCGTTCAGAGGTTATAATCGGATTAATTCTCTCTACATTCAGGGCAATTTCACTGCCCATTCCCCCCTACTTTTTAAGCATCGGCATTCACCGAAATAATGGCTTCGCTAGAGCCATTTTCGATTGCCTGATGTGTGGAGTGCGGAGAGAAAAAAAGGAGTATACACAATGAACGACAATTCGAACCTTGCATCTTTTGAGGAGGCCATATTCCTGGTCGCTCCTCCCGAGAACGAGGCTGCCCAGGCCGTGAACACCCGCAAGCGCATCGCCCTGGTGGCCCACGACAACAAGAAGAATGACCTGCTGGAATGGGCGCGCTACAACCGCGACCTGTTAGCTCAGCATGAGCTGTTCGCCACGGGCACAACCGGCCGCCTGCTGAGCGAAGCGCTGGACACGCCGGTGGTGCGCCTGCAAAGCGGCCCACTGGGCGGCGACCAGCAGATCGGAGCCCGGATTGCGGAAGGCGAGATCGACTTGCTGATCTTCTTCTGGGATCCGCTCTCGCCGCACCCTCACGATCCAGATGTGAAAGCGCTCCTGCGCATCGCCGTGGTGTGGAACATCCCGGTTGCCTGCGACCGGGCGACTGCCGACTATGTGATCTCGTCGCCTCTGATGACCGAGCCTTACGAGCGGCAGCTGCCGAACTACGCCGGCCACATCGAACGCCTGGATTTGGATCATGAGCTGGCAACAATGCTGATGGGCTAACCGGCCCATCCAGACTGGACCGGCAACAAAAAAGGGCAAGCCGGTTGGCCTGCCCTTTTTTGATTCACGGATTGCTCAGCTCAAACCAGAAAGGTTGCCAGACTGTTAATGGGCTGGCTAGTTTATTAGACCTGCTAACACCTCTTCCCCAATCTGCTCTGCAAGATCAGGGTTTTGCTCCTCCAGAACAACCGCAATGGCATAGGGTGTCTTGCTTTGGCCGGGCATGGTCCCCCCCAGGAACCAGGTCAGGGCGTCTGCGGCGCCGGGGGCGATCACCAGGGTCTTGGACCAAATTGGCTGATCCGGATCGGCATTGCGCGCGGCAATCAGAGCAGCCTGGGCTGGCTCGAGGGCCTGCACCGGTTCAGACAGGGGCTCCAACGGCACCCAGCCTGCCTGGGGGGTTTTCACCGCGGCGACGATCTGCGGGGCAGGGCGCACACCACCAGCGCTGATCGTCGCTGCGGCCAGGGCCATCTGCAGCGGGCTGTAGCCGGCCCCCGCTTCCCCCGGCCTGTCGGAGAGCTGGTCCATACGCATGGGCGGGGCCGGACGAATCTGCAGGGGCGCAAAACCCATCGGGAAAAGCTGCTCCAGGTTCCCCACCCGATAGCGGCCCAGTGCAGCGCGGTTGAGCAGCGGCGAGGCAGGGTCATTCACCACCGTTTCCCATTGTTGCTCCAACTGGTTGGCGTCAAAACCGGGATGCGAAGCCATGGCCAGGATCTCGCCGCTGGCCGCGTCCAGCACCACCACCGATCCTGTGTGACCTTCCAGCAGCGCATCCACCTGGCGTTGCAAATCCAGGTCGATGGTCAGGCGCACATCCAGCCCTGGCGGCGGCTGCCCGTAAAGCAGGTACTCCAGCCAGATCACCAATCCCGGGTTGCCGCGCAGGCCGCGCAAATAATCGTCCAGGCTGGCTTCCAGCCCGGCCTGGCCGTAAGTCGGGTTGGTATAACCGACCACATTGCTCAGCGGGGGAACCTCTGTCCGGCGCTCCAGCGCGCCGGCCTGCCCAACCGAATAGTTGATGGGCAGGTTATTTCGATCCAGGATCGCCCCGCGCAGCACATAGCGATCGGCAATCGCCCGGCGCTGATTGTCGGTCCGCCCCAGCAGCACCTGGCTGCGGGGCAGCGCCCACCAGCCCGCGATCAGGCCGCAAGCGGCAAAGCCAGCCATCATCAGGCCGCCCAGGTAAAGATACGGCCCGGTTCGATACAGCGGAGCCGGGGGGTTTTCGCCCCGATCGCTCACCTGGATCAGCAAAAGCAGGCAAATGAACTGAGTGATCAGCGACGAGCCGCCATAAGAGACAAAAGGCAGGGTCACCCCGGTCAAAGGCAGCAGGCGCAGGCTTCCCGCCATGATCAGCAGCCCCTGGCCGGCGATCAAGGCGGTCAGCCCGGCGGCCAGGTAGCGGTGGTAGTGGTCGCGGGCGTTCAAAGCAGCCCGCAACCCGCGCATCGAGATCAGCGCAAACAGCAGCAGCAGTCCCACCACCCCAACCAGGCCCGTCTCCTCCGCGATCGCCGAAAAGATGAGATCGGAATGGGAAAGCGGCACCAGCCAGGGGCTGCCCATACCAGGACCCCGGCCAAGCAGCCCGCCGTTAGCCGCCGCGATCAGGGATTGGACAATCTGGTAAGAGCGCCCGCTTGGGTCCAGCCAGGGGTTGAGCCAGGCTTCCACTCGCAGGCGCACCACGTCAAACAAATAATAGCCCAATACCCCGGCCGAAATCAGGCCAACGGCCGCCGCCAGCAGCACCCGGCGCTTGCCCGAGGATAGATACACCACGGCGGCGTAGAGAATAAAAAATACCGCTGCCGTCCCCAGGTCGCGCTGCACCACCAGGATGACCAGCGCCAGCCCGGTCATGACCAGCGTTGGCGCAAGTAGCGGGAGCAGCGAGGCCATCGTGCGCGGGCGGGAAGGGATGGGAGCGTTGGCCAGAACCAGGAAAGGCTGCCGCCCGGCCATGTAAGCCGCCAGATAGGCGATGAGCAGCAGCTTCAGCGGCTCAGAAGGCTGCAAATGTACGCCACAGCAGCCCAGCCACATCCGCGGGCCATATCCAAGCGGGTTGACGCCAAAAAGCAGCGTGGCGGCGGTGAGCAGCAGCGCTCCAGAGAGCCACAGATACTTGTATCGCCGCAAAAAAGCGAGGTCGCCGGGCAGCCGCATCCCGGCGGTGAGCAACCCTGTTCCAAGCAGCAGCCAGGCGGTCTGGCGGGCGCCAAACTCGGGCAGCAGGCGCCACACGCTGAGCAGCCCCCACCCCGTCAGCAGGGCTGCCGCCGGCAGCAGGTATGGATCGCGGCCGGGCAGACGCCTGCGCCCCTGCTGATGGGCCAGGGTGTACATCCCCATCCAGACCGCAAAGCCCAGCCAGTGATCCCAGCGGTAATTCACCTGCCAGGAGCGCATCCAGGCGGCTGGCGAAAGGCTGAGCGCCAGGGAATAGAAAAACATAAACCCGGCCGCCATCAACAGCAACCGGCGTTCAGTTCGATCGGTGTTGGTGAGCGCAGTGGGTGATATCAATCCAGGTATTTATCGACCAGCAATCCCAACCGCTGGCGTGTCTCGTCTGGAATGGCCTGTTTGTGGGTGATCAAAGCGGTCGCCAGCGCAGAGCCGCAGCCGCAACTGCGCTCCAGCGGCAAGGCGCGCCCGAGGTAACGCACGGCTTGTTGGGCCGCCTGTGTGTTGCGGTTCAGAATCTCGATCACCTTGTCAACCGTCACCGGTTCCTCGCTGATGTGCCAGACATCATAATCCGTGACATGCGCCATGACTGCGTAGCACAGCTCGGCCTCCCGCGCCAGGAAGGCCTCCGGCGAAGTGGTCATGCCAATCAAGGACATGCCCCACGAGCGGTACACGTTGGATTCGGCCCGGGTGGAAAAGCGCGGCCCTTCAATCGTGATCAACGCGCCGCCGCGATGCACCGCTGCGCCGGTCTGCTGCGTCGCCTGGTACAACTGCTCGGAGAGCGCTGAGCAGAAAGGATCAGCAACGCTGACGTGGGCGACCAGTCCATCGCCAAAAAAGGAGCGCTTGCGGGCGTGGGTGAAATCAAAAACCTGATCGGGAATGACAATCTCACCGGGGACATAATCTTCGCGCAGCGACCCACAGGCGCTGATACTGACGATCCGCTCAACACCCAGCGATTTCAGGGCGTAAATGTTGGCCCGGTAGTTGACCTGGCTGGGCTGGATATGGTGGCCCAGGCCATGGCGAGCCAGGAAAGCCACCCATCGGCCTTCCAGCAAACCCACAACGATGGGGGCGCTGGGCTTGCCAAAAGGAGTCTCCAGGTCAAATTGCTGGGCGTCCTGCAGGCCTTCAAAGTTGTACAGGCCAGATCCGCCGATCACCGCCAGGATGGGTTTTGGATCCATGTTTGCTCCTTTTCTTTTTCCGGCTTATCCTTGCTCAACCTCAATTCCAAAAACAACCGAGCCGCAGCGCAGGCTGTCGCCAGAAGTGATCACCACCTGGTTGCGCACCGTCTCGTCATTCAAAAAAGTGCCATTGCGAGAATGCAAATCTTCGACCCACCACTGGCCATGGTGGTAGGATAGGCGGGCATGGCGAGCGGAAATGGTTGGCGTATCCAGCCGGCATTCGCAGGTGGCATCCCGCCCAATCGTGATCTCCGGCGCAGTGAAGCGATACACCGCGGGTTGCGCGCCTTCCTGCAAGGCCAACAACAGCGCCGGGTGCACCGGCGCGCCCAGGGCGCGGCTCTGGCGGCGCAGGTCTTGCCACAAGAGCCACAACCCCCACCCCAGAAAAGCATACAGGCAAACTGCAATGGCAATTCGCAGGACAAGTAAGATGGGGCCGCTCATCGCTTATTGCGAAAGAACATCCTGGGTATCGCCCGGTTCAGGCGTTTCTTGGCCGTACACCAGCGGCACCCCGGCCAACGAAATCACATCCCCGGCCCGCAGCGCTTGCTGGCGGATGCGCTGGCCATTGACAAAGGTGCCGCCGGTCGAATCCAGGTCAAAGATGACAAACTGGCCGCGCACCAGGCGCAGCTGAGCGTGCAAGCGCGAGACGCGCGGATCGTTAATCACAAGCTGGTTATCCTCGCGCCGGCCAATGTTGATCGTGGCCGCGTCCAGGGGAAAGATGCGCACGCCATCCACGATCAGGAACGCATCTCGCGGCATCACCGGAGAATTGCTATCGGCCGGCAGCTCCAAGCCGGTGGTTGGTGAAAGATCGCTCAGGCTATCCAGGGCGCGCACCTGCACTTCGCCAGGCGCCAGGCCCCAGCCCGGCTCCACGCGCAGCATGAGCGGCCCAGAGAGGCGCAATCCACCCTCCAGGCTGGCCTGGCGCAACAGATAGGAGAGCTCATCCATGAAGGCCGGGCTGCCCAGCAGCGGCTCCACCTGATCGGGGTGAACCAGCAAAATGTACAGGTTCGGCGCTTCCGGAACGCCATCCGGGCCGGGGTGCACGCCCTGGCGCATGGCTTCCACCAGGCTGGTGGTCAGCCCTTGGGGCATCCGGCCGCCTGGGAAAAGGCGCGCTGCGCTGCCTTCGACAATGGTCGAAAGCCGGGTTTCCAGGCGGGAGAGAGCAGTCTTCAGGTCAGCCAATTCGCACGTAATTATAACTGATGATCCAGCCCAAAGGGACAAGGGGTGATTGTTGTGCTACAATACCGCCCAACGCCTCACCCTGCCGCGCGGAGTTTTTCACCAAGATGAGAGCGATCATCAAGAATCCTTCAAACCCCTGGCCGTTCTTTGTTGGCGCGCTGGGATTTTCCTGGCTGTTTTGGATCATTGCCGGCGTTTCTTTGCAACCCTTCGACAGGCTGCCAACCCTGGCGTTTTATTTGTTGGGAGGATTAGCACCGCTTTTGGTTGCCCTGACCTTCCTTTACACCCTGGGAGATCGCCTTGAAATCCATGATTTTTGGATCCGCGCGGTGGATGTGCGCCGGATCGGCCCTGTCTGGTGGCTGGTCACACTGCTCACGCCCCCGGCATTGGCTGGCCTGAGCATCCTGGTGGATCAGGCCTGTGGAGGCGGCCCATTTACGCCGATCGTGGCCGAGCCATTTTCATCCGGTCCGGTGGAATTTATCCCCTATGCGCTGCTCCTGTTCTTCCTCGGCCCCTTGCCCGAGGAGCTGGCCTGGCGAGGCTACTCCCTGGACCGGCTGCAAAGGCGCTGGAACGCGCTCAATTCAAGCCTGATCCTGGGGACAATCTGGACAGTCTGGCACCTGCCTCTTTTCTTTATTGACGGCACCTATCAGAACGGCCTGGGCTTCGGCACGCTAAACTTTTGGCTCTTCATGCTGGACAAAGTTCCCCAATCGGTCCTGATGACCTGGATCTATAATAACAACCGACGAAGCACACTCACCGCCATCCTGTATCATTATATGGTCAATCTGACCGGAGAGCTGTGGGTCATGTCTGCAAGGGCCGAAGTCCTCTATATCTGCATTCAAATTCTGGCAGCCGTTGCGGTAACAGCGGCATTTGGCCCATCGCGGTTGGCGCGGGGACAGAAAGCGGCAATTCCTGGTGATCACTGAAACAATCGCTCAATCTTCAAAGCGTTCCTACACCGCAGCTTACTACCTGGCGTTTATCATGCTGGGGTTGACAGCCGCATACCTTGGCCCGGCTGTGCCCAGCCTGGCAAAAAACACCGCCTCAGCGCTCAGCGCCATCGGCTTCCTCTTCACCGCTTCCTCTTTGGGCTACATGCTTGGCTCGCTGACCGGCGGCAAGAGCTTTGACCGCCTGCCGGGTCACCGCTTGCTGGCCCTGGCGCTGCTGGTCAACTCAATAATGTTGGCATTGGTCCCGATCACCCGGCAGCTTTGGCTCCTGATGATTTTCTTCCTGGTGAGCGGCCTGGGGCAGGGTGCGCTGGACATGGGCTCTAACCTGCTGCTGGTCTGGGTGCACCGGGCCCGCGCCACCCCTTTTCTGAACGGGCTGCACTTTTTCTTCGGCGTGGGGGCATTGACGGCGCCAATCCTGGTGGCCCAGTCGCTGCTGCGAACCGGGGATATCACGGCGGCCTTTTGGCTGATGGCGCTGTACCCCCTCCCGGCGATCCTCTGGCTGCTCCGCCTGCCCAGCCCGGCCGCGCCCCACCTGAGCCAAACCACCGACCAGAAACCCGTGCGCTGGGGCCTGGTGGCGCTCCTGACGCTGGTCTTTTTGCTCTACGTGGCTGCTGAGATCGGCTACGGCGGCTGGATTTATACGTACGCCACAGAGCAAGGCCTGGGAAGTGTGACCAGCGCGGCCTTCCTGACCTCCGCTTTCTGGGGCGCGCTGACTCTGGGACGATTGCTGATCATCCCGGTTGCGGCCCATTTCAGCCCGCAGCGCATTGTGATCGCTGATTTCCTGGGCTGCCTGGTGAGCATGGGCCTGGTGCTGCTCTTTCCCCGCTCCTACCCGGCCGTGGTGGTCGGCACGTTGGGCCTGGGCCTGTCCATGGCTTCGATCTTCCCAACCCTGCTGGCCTTTGCCGAGCGACACTTGCCCATGCGCGGCGAGGTCACCCGCTGGTTCTTCGTTGGCACCGGCGCAGGCGGCATGACGCTGCCCTGGCTGATCGGCCGGCTCTTCGAGACCACCAGCCTGCGCAGCGGCATGCTGGCGGTGCTGCTGGACCTGGTGGTGGCCTTTGGCGTTTTTGGCGTTGTGCTCGGGATCACCCAAAGCAAGCCAGGAACACAAGACCAGGAGATCCCGGCATAGAAAAACTCAGCGCGTCAGGTACAGGTAGGGCTGCTGGCCTGCCTCGTACACCCGGATCAGCCTGGCGAGCTGGTCGGCAGCCACCGGCGTCAATTCAGCGCTGATGCCCGCCCTGGCCAGGTATTCCGCGATCACCTTGGCGCTCTCTTCAAGCTCGGCGTTTCCCTCCGGGAAGACCAGCCGGATCGCCAGCGCCTGCGGCTTCAGAGCTTCCGCCGCCCGGGCCGGCAGGTAATTGATATCCAGGGCGTTTACCGGCTCGCCCCGGATGAACAGGCGCATCCGCCGGTCGGAGACCGGCAAATCGCTCCAGTTGATCGCCTGGTACAGCCAGAGCTGCGTTTCAGGGTTCGAGAGCTGGCCACCGCCGGTCACCACATCCACGCCCAGGCCGCTCAGGCTGGAGGGCCAGTTTTCCGGCAACACGCCGCTTTGGCGGGCAGTTTCGGCGGCCCGGAGAACCCAATCCTCCAGACCCAGCTCTTGCACAACCTGGGGCAGTTGCTCCACCGAGTGAGGCACCCGCGGCGCCAGCCCGCCCACACCGCTGAGCGATTCATCGGGCATGGTGAACAGGAACTGCCCGCCGCGCACCTGCATCAGGTCTCCCAGGCGCACAGGATCGACCTGGGCCACCGGGCGCAGCCGCAGCTCGCCATCCATGAGGATGACCGTGGTCACATCCCCCTCCTTGCGATAGGTGATCAAATACGTAGCGGTGCTCTTTTCAATCCGGGCGCTGCCTGTGACCGGGTTAAACTCACCGGCGCATTTGTCGGTGTACAAGGCGCCGTTGGGCACGCACATCGCGGGAGGGTTGCTGCAGTTGCCGCCGGGGCAAAAATCCGCCTTGGTGCACACGCTCACCATGGCCTGGGCAAGCGAGGCCTGGTACAGGAACAGCCGCCCAGGCCAGCAATCAGAGAAATTCAGCTCAGCCTGGCCCGTGCCATCCGTCTCCAGCAAATCGCCTGCGCTGAGCGGGCACCAACCCTGGCAGGCAGAAAGCGGCACGCCGGCGTTATCAAAGCGGCGCACAGCGACAAGCTGCGGGGTAAACTCATCGCAGCCCTGGGTGCGCCCGGCAGCGTTTTCAACACAGGGAGAGACCGTGGCCGTCGGCGGCGTGGGGGTGGGCGTGTCTGGCTCAGGGGTGCCTGTCGCAGGCGTGCCTGTCACAGGCGCGCCCGTTGGGGAGACGGCAGTCGCAGTCAAGGTCTGCGTGGGCGGGACCGGTGTCACCGCGGAGAAATTGCAGGCCAGAGCAGCTCCCAAGCATCCCGCCAGGAGGAACAGGCCGATTCTGCGCAACTTAAATTTATGATGCGGATCTTTCATCATAATCCTCCGTCACCAGCCGCTGGCCTTCCGCTTGAGCTTCCTCCAGCGTTCATAATCACGGTAGGCCAGGCGCATGCCGGCCATCATTCCCGCCGCCAGGGCCATGCCCACCAGAGCCGCGTCCACCAGGCTGATCACCACATCCCAGTAGGCCAGATCCATCACCCAGCCCATACCCCACCCAGGCAGGACATCATCCAGGCGGTAGCGATAGAAATCGGCGCTCCAAAAATAAGTCTGGCCGACTCCATACCCGCCCACCACGGTGAACACGCTCAGCACCAGGGCAAAGACCAGGCCGGCGGTGAGCAGGCGCACCGCCGTACCCAAAAACCCCGGTCGATAGGTCGGCAGATCCCGGCCGGCCTGAGCCAGCCCCAGGCCAGCAAACAGGGTCATCAAGGTGATCAGCGGCGCCTCAAAGACCAGGCCGCCGCGCAGGGTCACGCTGAGCAAGAAGTGGCCCAGGGTAAACCACAGCGCTCCAAGCCCCAAAGCCCACAAGACCGGGCGCCCCGACCCAGGGACATATTCATGCTCTGGAGGGCGAAGCAGCAGGGCATTGGTCAAAACCAGGCCCAACGCAGCCCCGCCGCCCAGGAAGAAACCAATCGGAAAGTAGTTGTAAAAGAAAAAACCTGGTTGTTCTTGCAGCACCCCAGCCAGCACGCCGCGCAGCAAGGCCAGCGCCAGGCCGCCGCCCAGCGCACCGCCCCAGGCAACCATGCGGATGTATCGTCCATCCCGCCGGATTCGGCGCCGGGCGCGCCATGCCCACACCAGGGCGCGCTCCAAAAGCGGCTTTTTGCGCAGCGCTCCGGCTGAGGAGGGGTCAGCATCAGCCAGCATACCCTGCAGCTCCACACTTCGCCGTCGGGCAAACCGGCGCCCTTGCCCTTCCTGGGCAGATTGCACAGCCGCTTCCAGCCGGCTGGCGGCCTGGTCCGCATAGGCTGCCAGAAGCGCCATCGCGCAGGTCTCCTGACTGATGCGGTTCTGGGTTTGCGCCGCAGTCCAGGCAAGCGGTCCAAAACCGTCCGCCTCAGGACAGGCAGGGATTTTCTCATCCGTCAGGCCCAAAATGTGGCGCGCCTGCTGGCGGCGAGTCTGCCGCTCAGCCGAGATCATCGCATCCGGTTCCGCGCCATCCGCTGCAAGCGGTTGCTCAATCTCTTGCACCAGTCGGCGCACGTCTTGGTCCTGGGCCAGTTTTAACCAGGGCGCAAGGGGCACCGTGTGACGAACTGCCGATCGCAACAGCACCAGGGCGCGCTCCGCCGGCAGCGGCTGATTGGCGGCGTTCTCATGGATGTAATGCAGAATGCTGGGGCCGGGCAATTCATCCCGGGCCAGCCAGGCGCGCCAGATGTACTCCAGTTCGTTGCCTGCCTGGCGGCGCTGGCGCGCCGACCTGCCCATCGCCCGATCGGCTGCGGCGCGGATGCTCTGGCTGGCAAAGGCATAGGCTGGCTGGCTATCCTCCTGGTGCCAGATCAGCAAACCGGCGCGCGTCATCTCCTTGAGCACAGCCTCCACTTGCTGTTGCCCAACGCCCTCCACGGCCAGGTCTTGCGGGCGAAACCAAAAGCGCAGCTCTGGATCCATCACCATGTTGAAGGCCACCTCGCTGGCAATGGAACGGCTGGCCGACGGCAGGCGGGCGGTCAGCTCATCAAAATGGCGATCGATGATTTGCTCGGCGCCTTTGTTCTGGCTGACCCGGTAATACAGGCTCTGGTCGATGATGCGGTATTCGCTGGTCTGGGCAGCCCGGTAGAGCTGGTAGCACACAATTTGCAGATCGGCAGGCGAGATGCTGCGATCGGTCTTTCGGTCCAGGGCATCCAGGTCGATCAGCAGTTGGTCTTTGAAGTTTTTATCCATGCCGGGACCATTGAGCACCTGGACAGGCCGCAAGATAGCTTCAGAAGCCTGGTCATAATCCAGCGCCTGCAGGCCAACAGCCGCGCTGCGCAGGCCGGGGAGCATCTCTGCCCACTCACGATCCAGCGGGCTGAGCAGGTCATCCCGGATGGCGATCAAGACATGCACCCTGCCCGGCTCAACCGCCTGCACCATCTGGGCCAGCTCCTGGCGAAAGGCGCTCCGCTCCTCGTTTTCCCCGCCGCTCAGGTAATAGCGCTCAAACTGATCCAACAACAACACCAGATCGACCCCGCTGGCTTCAAGCACGTGGCGGGTAAGCTGCGCGGCCGGGGTCTCTGGAGAAAGCGCCAGCCCATAGCGGGCTCCGCATCCAACCAGTGCGCCGCGCAAACCCGGAAGCGGGTGGTCATAATCATTTTGATAGATGACCAGCTTTTGCCGCCGTTCCAGCTCTGGGATCACCCCCGCCGTGAGCAGAGAGGTCTTGCCAACATCGGCCGCCCCGTGGAGGAGCACGGCCTGCTTCTGGGAGTCCACCAATTGGGACAAGATATCTCGCTTCTGAGCATCCCGCCCGGCGAACAGCGGCTCCTCCAGGACGGTAAAAGGGCGGTCGGGCAAGAAGGGCGACAGGCCCGCGTGAACCACCCGCTCCTGGCGCTCGCCGGGTTTGGCAGGCGGCACGGCGTACACCTCCACGGTGTATTGGACACGCCGGTCAACATAGATCTTATCCCCTTGAACCTTATCGCCGGCGATAAAATCCCCCGCGATTTTATCCCCCGCGATCTGGTCGCCCAGGATCACCGCGCCTCCCGCAGTGTGGATCGGGCTGCCGATATAATGCCCACCCCCTGTGCTCACCTGCACCACGCCAGGTTGAAGTTCTGGAATTTGCATAGGAACCTCTTTCCCAACAGATTAAATTCAGACCAGAACCCTACAGATTATACAATATTCCCCCCAAAAGCATTGCCAATTTGCAAAGCCAACCAGCAAAAAGCCTTAAATGGCAGTAAAATACAAAAAGCCTGGATGCCTGGAAAATCATGGTTAGAGATTTCTCCTGGGCAACCAAAATCAGTTAAAATCCCACAATTGGGAATCGTCAATCATAAATTCCTGACAAATCTCATGAAATAGAAAAAGGATGGAGCAGATGGCTATCCAACATAAGCTCGCAACGCATCAAAGGCGGTTGGTTTTGCTCCTGGTCATTGGGATAGCTTGGCTTCCATTGCAAACTGCCATGGCGCAAAGCTCCTACCCGCCAGGGCTGATCCCGGCTGGAGAAACCGTGCAGGGCAGCCAGTTTTTGTTTGCCCCCAGGGTCAATATTGAAGGCACCGTGGATGGGGATGTTTTTGTCATCGGTCAAGAAGTGATCGTCACCGGCGAAATCAAAGGCAGCCTGTTCTTGCTCAGCACAACAGCAACGATCGATGGAAATCTGGAGGGGGATTTGTTCGCTGCCAACACCCGCCTCACCGTGGAATCGGAGGCTGTTGTTGGCCGCAGCGCTTATATCCTGGCAGCGCTGGTGAATATGCTTCCGGGCAGCCAGGTCGGTCATGACCTGTACCTGATTGCCCTGGGCGGACAGCTATCTGGCACCGTCGGGCGCTACCAGCGCGCCCACATCGGCTTTTTGGAGATTCTGGTGATGCTGATGGGCGAGAACGGCCTGCTGCGCCCACTACTGCCGCCAGGCTTTGAGCTGCCCCTGAGCTCGATTGAACGCCTGGCAGGCCAGCCGGCGGACCTTTTCACCTGGCCTGCCTTTACCCCCGGCGCAGGGGCGCCCGCCCAAGGACTTTCCTTGCTGCTCCTGCCGCAACTGCAAACACCCCAGTTGGACAGCGCCGCCCTCACCGCCTGGCTGACAGCGGTGCTCAGGTCATTCGCGCCGCTTTTTCTGATTGGTCTGCTTCTCCTTTGGCTGTTTCCCCACTTTTTGCAAGGCTCTGCTGCGAGCCTGCAATCCCGCCCGTGGGCCAGTCTTGGGCTTGGCCTGGTGGTGTTTTTTGTCGGGTTTGGCGCCGCCACACTGGCCCTGGCCCTGTTCACCGCGCTGGGCATGTTTTTTGCCACGATCCAGTATTGGGACCTGGCCCTGATCACCTGGGCCGCCGGCCTGGGCGGGCTGAGCGCAGGGCTGGCGCTCTTCAGCCTGGCGATCATCTATCTCAGCAAGATTATCGTCGCCTTCCTGTTTGGGAGCCTGCTGCTGAAACGCATGCCAGAGACCACCTGGGGCCGCCGGATTTGGCCCCTGCTTCTCGGCGTTGCGATTGTGGTGCTGCTGCTTTCGATCCCCGTCCTGGGCTGGGTGCTTTCCGTGCTGGGCACCATGTTCGGCCTGGGAGCCATCTACCTGCAACTCGCGCGCCGGCGCAGCCTTGCGGCCAAGGCCCCCGCTGATGAGCTGCCTGAGCTTGAAGACAAGGAGCCGGCCGCGCTGGAAGCTCCGGCCGAGGTCATCTCCGCCTTCGATGCGACCGGTGCAGCGGAGACCGAAGTTGCGCCGCTACCGGCTTCGCCGGAGATTGCGGCCGATCTGCCGGCAGAGGCGGAAAGTGAACCCGGCGCCTAGCGATCCCATCCGCTGAACGCGCCTGGGCGATCAGGGCGTTTCCCCCAACAAGAAACGGCCCACCGCTTCAGCAATGGGCTGCCCGGTCTGAGCTTCGTAGTAACTGAATCCTGGATTGGGGTTCACTTCAAAACAGTACACCCGCCCAGATTGTGAGCCGGGATCATCCATCCCGGCTTCATTTTCTTCCACGAGCATCAGGTCGATCCCGGCAAAAGCCAGGCCAAGCGAGCGCGCCAGGTGGACGCAGCGCTGCGCCAGGTCTGCCCCAATTTCAACCGCTTGCAGCATCGCACTGCTCCCCTGCCGCCCGGCGTAGCGGTAGTCCACCGCCCCGGTCTGGATGCGCGTGGCGAAGACCTGCTCACCGATGACGTGGACGCGCAGGTTCTCGCCCATCAGCTGCTCCTGGAACTGAGTCGGGCACCAGCGAATGCGCTCCATCCGGTTGAAATCCTGCGCCTGGAGCGGCGAAACAATCGAGCGCACCCCGCTGGCCGATTTGTAAATCACCTGCCTGTGCTGGCGGTAGAACTGGCGCACCAGCTCCGGATCATTGGTGATCAAAGTATCGGGGATGGCAAAACCGTTTTGGCGGATGAGCTGCATCTGGTAAGGCTTGGAGCTGTTTGAGGCCATCGCCGCAGTCCGGTTGATCACCCGGGCCGGGGTTATTTCCATCCACTGGAGCAGGGCGTCGTGCAGACGGCGGCAACGCAGCCGCTCGGGGTGATCGGGCGGCAGGTCGCGCGCCTCCGGCAAGGCCTGGTCGTCCATCAGACGGTTGTACACCCCACGGAACGCTTCCAGCGCGTATTCCTGCCCCTCCAGGCGCAGCGCGCCGCTCACCCGACCGCCCTGCACGGTGAATTCGATGCTTGCTCCGGCAAAAGCCCGCTGGTTGAACAGCACATACGGCGCGTTCAGATCGTCCAGGGCGTTGGCAACCAGCGCCAGCGGGCCTTCCGACGGGATTCCACACAGCAAGATCATCCAAGCGCCTCCGCCAGGGCATCCAGCAGCGCCTCGCCGCCCAGGGATAGGTCGGGCAAAGTCGTCGCGCCGGCATACAGCCACTCGCCGGCGGGGCCAGACGCAAAATCGATCCCAAAAAGGCGCAAACCGCTCAAATGGGCCAGCCGGGCCACGGCCAAACGCAATCCATCGGGCACTGCGGCCGTCTGGGGATGGCTGTACATCTGGCCATCCAGCACAACTCCCCGATAAACGATCCCGGCCCCCTGCATCCCTGCAGCGCTTGGCGGCGATAGCGTATCCCCCATGCGCAAAGGCAGGCCGGGCATCCCGGCCTGGCCGGCCAGCCAGGCCCACTCCGCAGGAGGGCGCTCATCGCCGCTCAGGCCGCGCGGCCCAGGGCGGTTCATCCAAACCCCCGGCAAGCTGTGCAGCCAGCTCAGAAAAATGGCCTGTTGCTCCTGGATGGCGTAATCTCGGTCAGCAGGGTCTGCCGCCAGGAAGTGCTCCTGCGGTAGAGCGCAGATGCGGTTCAACCCGCCGCGGACGACTCTGCTATCCAGGACGCGCCCGTCCTGCAGGGTGAGCCGAGTGTAGCTCTCGCCGTTCCACAACCGATGTTCGAGGCGCCGGTTATAAACCAGCGCCTCGGGAGTAAACACTTCCAGCGGGCTGAGCCTGCGGAGCTTCAAGCCCTGGTAGGCCCAGAGTGCGGAGAGATCTTTTGCCGAACAGAACACACAGTACACGCGATCTAAGCCTCGCGTAATTTCTCGGTGTCCTTTTGATCCTTGGCTGACTTGGCATCGACCGCCTGTTTCTCCAACGCCTGGCTCAAGGCTTTCAGGTCTTCCTCCTGGCTGAGCGCCGAAGCTTGCAGGTCAGGGCGCTCCTCGCTGGTGATGAAATGGGCCAACTGGCTGACGGCTTGCTCAAGCCGCTCCAGGCGCTCTTCAACGCTGGCGGGAACAGCAGCCGCCTGTGGCCGGTCAAAGACATCCTTGATCTTGTCCTGGACTTTATCCAACACCTTCTCGGCGCTGTCCTTGAGATCCTTGAGATCCTTCTCCTTGGCCTCTTTAAAATCCTTGAATTTCTCGGCTTCTTTGGTCAGTTTGGCTTCTGACACCTTAAGCGTGGGCTGGATGCCCAGGGCGGTGAGAGCGGCTTTCAGGTCCGGACGGTTGCCGATGCGCTGCGTGGCTGGCCGTCCAGGGGCGTCCTGTTGGGGCGAGCCTGTGGTGCGCAGCAAATCGCGCCCGGTCGCCGGGGTGAGCAGCGGCTTATGCGCGCTGCGCAGGGCGCCCTGCAGGCAGGCCACAGCCCCCACCACAATGGGCGAGGCGGAGGACGTGCCGCTGAAACGGTTGGTGTACCACAGGTCTTCATCGGGACCGCCCTGCAGATCACCGTAACCCGTGGTGGTCACCTCGCGGCCCCAACCCTGCACATCCACCCGGGCGCCGTAATTGGAGAAGTCCAGACGCGAGCGGTCTGGGCCATGGTTTGCGCCATGCGTCCCCGGCGGCGGCGCGCCAGCGCCAACGATGATCGCCCCCGATTGCGGATTAGCCAGGTTGAACGGGTTGCGCCACGAGGAGGGGAAAGTCGCCGGGCGTGTGTTGTAGATGGGGTCGTCCAGGTTTTCAGCGCCGTTGCCCGCCGCCTCAATCACAATCACCCCGCGCACCTGGGTGGCGTAAACAATCGCCGCAAAGGCATCCGGCCAGTATTCGATGGCAATGTATCCGCGTTGGTCGTCGCGCCCGGTGAAATTAAAGCGCGGCCCGGCTGCGTGCAGCTCAATCAAGATGATATCGCCGGCCCGCAGGGCGTTGGCCGCGTCGGTGATCGCCTTGCCCCAGGACTGACCGGGGCCAAAAATCGAGATGGCGCGCACATTTGCCGAAGGGCTGATCCCGGTGACGCCAAAGCTGTTGCGGTCGCCGCCGAATTCGCCCACCACGGCGGTGCCGTGGTTGCGCCAGCCCAGGTCGCCCGATTGCAAGCCGCCCACCACACCGCCCTGGTTCTGGACCAGGTCTTCGTGAGAAAAGCGCCAGCCGCCCTCGATATCAATGATCCGTACATTGCGCCCGCGCCCGCCCGAACATAACCAGGCGTGCCGTGCGTCAATGCCGCCGGGGGCGGCCTCCAGGTAAAGCTGGTTGGCGGTGAAATCGCCCGTCACCGGCGGGGCGACTTGCGGCGCTGGCGGAGCGGCTTCGTCCACCTCCAGGTACACCGGAGGATAGGCAGATGGCTTGACATAAGCCGCTTCAACCAGGTTCTGGTTCATCATTTCTTCTGCCAGCTTGTCCAGCTTTTCGTCATCGGCCTCCACAAAATAATAACTGGGGAGCGCCGGCATCCCTTCCAGCACCGACGGCGCGGCGGCCATCATCGATCGCTCAACCCGATCCTCCGCGCCAAAGCAGGGGACCATGGTTGCCCCATTCTCTTTGAGCAACTTGTTCAGCGATGATACGCTAAACCCACTCAGCGATTCAACCGTCGGGCCAAATGCCCGCACCCCGCTGTCCTGCTGGGTGACCACAATCAATTCGCGCGGCGCTCCAGGCAATGTGACCAGGCGCGATTTACGGCGCGCAGCGCCGCTCGTACTCCTTTGGCTAGGCATGTGGGACCTCCTTCTTGAATTGAAAAAAAAAGACTGAAAACCTTAGCCGGTCAATGCTACCCCGGAAGCTCTGCATCCGGCTGCAAATAGGCCGCGTCCACCCATGCGGATTGGGTCAGACGGGCAATGACCTTTTCGGCAGTCGTTTGATCCGGCACGTCAATGAAATAAAAGGGGGCCAGGGTGGGATGGCTCTGGCCGGGGTACATCGGCTTCAGGCTGATCCCCAGTTCTTCCTCTGCGGATTGCAACTCCTGCGCCCCGGCCACAAGCGATTCAGTGGCGCTGCCCCGCGTGGGAGAAAGCCTCTCCTGTGCGGCCTGTGCATGTAATACCACCACGACGCGCATCTCTCGCCTCCTCAACCGGGCGTTCTCGCGGAACAAATAAAAAACACGGTTGTTGCAAGCGAAATTATACTTTTTTTATCCAATAATGGCAAGCGGCAATGAACCGCGGATGAAATCAAAAGCGATGGGCGTTCACCGTCCTGGGCCTGGCTCGGATCGAATGCCGGGCGAATCAAACCAATACGCGCCGGGGAAATCTTCCGCCGCCTGTTTCCGCTTGGCGCTCCAGGCGGCGATCTCGATGCAATAAACCGCCACGCCTGCCAGGTCCTCTGCGCTTGCCGGCTGGTAATCCACGCCCTGCCGCAGGTGAGAGGCATATTTCTCCATCAGCAGACCCAGGCCATGGAGCATTTCTTCGGTCTCTTCAACTAGGCGGGCAACGCCAAAGACCATCACGCTGGCATACTCCACGCTGAAACCGCGCGCCGTTGAATGGGGCAGCAGTCGTCCCATCTCGGCAACGCTGAAGCAGATTCTGGGGTTCAAACGCACATGGTCAATCGTGCGGCCTTCGGCGGCGCTGTGCAGGTAAATGACCCGGCGCTGAGGATCATAGGCGAAAAGGATCGCATGCACGAAAGGCTGTTCCTGCCAGGTGGTTGCCAACATGCCATAGGGGGCGCGCTGCAAAAACCCTTCGATCCAGGCCTCGTCCTGGATGGCGCGGTCCTGGCGGCGGATGTGGGTGAAATCGGGGGCAAATTCCATAATCGTATCCTTCAGGCCTGGGTTATGGCAAGTAGTTTACCAGGAAATTTTGCCGAAACAAAGACGCCATCACCTTTTAGCCGCCGAGAGCGCCGTCGCTTGACGGTCCGCCGCTGGCCGATGCTTAACAAAACATTAACTGGGCCATAAATTGGCGATAAAAACAATTGTTTAAAATGACCAAAACTGAGTCTCCAAAGATCCATGCCTGCCGTGCGGAGCGCCTATGCTGAACCTGGCCGAAGAGTTGTTCCTGATTTCCATCAACGACGATAAGGGGACCATCCACCCGTCGGCGGCAGTGAACTTGCGCTATGGATTGGCCGGCGCGGTCCTGGCAGACCTGACCTTGCAGGGCAAGCTGGGTTTGGACAAGCAACGCCGGGTGATCGTGATCGACGAAGTGCTGAGCGGCGATGAGCTGCTGGACGAGGCAATGATCCAGATTGGCAGAAGCGAGAAGCTGCGCCGCGCATCTTATTGGGTCTCCGAGCTCAGCCAGCACATCAAGCAGTTTCAAAGTCGGTTATCCTCTGGCCTGGTGACCATGGGAATCCTGCGCAAGGAGGGGCTGCGGTTCATGTGGATTGTCCCCTACGAGATCTATCCACAGCAAGACGCCTCAGCCAAATATTGGATCAAGCACAGACTGCGCGAAGCGGTTCTTGCAAACGCCGAAGCCGATATCCGCACGGTGGCCCTGCTCAGCCTGCTGCGCGGCTGCAAGATGCTCGACCTGGTCTTCACCAAAGATGAGCGCAGAGCCGCCCGGTTAAAGATTGAGCAGATCGGAAGGGATGAGGTGTTTGGCAAAGCGGTAGCCGAAACCCTCGATGCGATTGAGTCCGCGGCGGTCGAAGCGATCATTTTAGCATCGACCACCTGATCCGCGAGCGCCAAAGACGCCATTAATTTGCGGTTTATTCAGATTTGACCCAACGTTAACACCCAAATAAAGGCCGGTTAACCGTCATCGTCTACAATGGGACTTGGAGAGACAATCATTGGAATATTCACCGGAATACGTCAATTCAGCGCAATCCCCAGATATCGAGATCCCCGCGAACTGGGATGAGCGCCTGGCTCGAGGGATTTCTAACCTGCTCAGCCCGCCCATCCTGGCAGTTGCCGCCACAATTTTACTGGCATCGTTGGTTCATACGCCAGGCGCCCTGTGGTGGATCGGTTATTCCCTGGCGCTAACGATGGTCATCCCGTTGATCTACCTGGTCTGGAAAGTGCGCCGCGGCGAGATCAGCGATATCCATATCTGCGTGCGCGAGCAGCGCCTCCGCCCCATGGCTCTCGCCCTGGCTGGCGCAATCACCGCCCTGGGCAGCCTTTGGGTGGGGCAGGCGCCGCGGGTGCTGCTGATTTTCTCCATCGCCAGCGTTGCCCAACTGGCCTTCCTGCTCCTGATCACCCTGCGCTGGAAGATCAGCGGGCATGGAGCGGCAATAGGCAGCCTGGCTGTGTTTTTGGTGGGCCTGTATGGCAGCGCTGGCACGCCTGCTTTGCTGGCGATCCCGCTGGTGGCCTGGGCGCGGGTGCGCCTGCAGCGCCACACCCCGGCGCAGACCATCGCCGGCTCCCTGGTTGGAATGATCTTCACTTTCGCCTGGTTATATACACTCTCAATAGCATCGTAGTGCATACTCTCCTTCTCCTCCTTATAGGGTTGCAAGTAGGCAGGCCGGTGGCGGAAATCCCCCACCGGTCTGTCCATTTCTGCTGAACAGGAGCGCTCTGCCTTGATTACCCTCTTCTTTGATGGCCTCTTTCGCAGCATCCACGGCAAGCCGGATTCGCCAGTCAACGCTGGCTTCATGTGCTACGGCTGGCTGATCCTCCGAGAAAAGACCGTGCTTGCCCAGGGTCATGGCGCATTTGCCCGCCCCACCCAGGCAAATTCAAACATTGCTGAGTACCTGGCATTAATTGAAGGCCTGGATGCGTTGCTGGACCTGGATATCGGGGATGAATATGTCCAGGTCTATGGCGATGCCAAAAGCATCATCGACCAGATGCGCGGCGCCGCCGAAGTCAACGCGCCCAGTGTGCGGCCGCTGTATTTGCGGGCGCAGCGCCTGGCGGACCAGCTTCGAAGCGTGAGCTGGACCTGGATGCCGCGCAAGCACAACCGCCAGGCCGACAAGCTCAGCCGGCGCGCCATGCGCCAGCTTCGCCTGGACCGTGGTTTTTACCAGGCCACGGTGCAGGCCATCGCCAGCGGGCAAATGAAAGGCAAATCCATGGCCAGGCTGGTGCCGGTCATGGATTTGCGGGTGTACCTGCCAGTGAACGCCGAGCTGGTCAGTTTGCCAGCGTACGCATAAAAGCGATCACCTGCCAGATCTCCTCCTCCGAAAGGATGGACTTCCAGGAGGGCATGGCAGACGTGAAAGGCGCAAAAGCGCCTCCTTCAGCGATCCGCCAGTAAAGATAGTCGTCTTTCAACGCCTTCATCTCCACCGCCAGCGGCTTTGGCTTCGGGTTGAGCGAGCCAGCAGCCGGACCATCTGCCATGCCCTCCGGCCCGTGGCAGGAAGCGCAGTTGGCCGCATACAGCTGCTTGCCCGCTTCTGCCGCTGTATCTGCCGGCAGCGGATTGACCTTGCCAGCATACGGGACAGGCGGCGCAGGGCGCTCCATGTTCAGCGTCCCGGCTGATTCTTCCGATCGACTGCAGCCGGCCTGGAGCACAAAAAGAAGTGCAGCCAACAGCACGGCTGCCCATGAATGTTTCTTGTTCATAAGGACCATTTTATGCCGCCAGCGCCGACAGGACCTCGGTTGAGTGTTCGTCCGGCTTGACAGCCTCGAACACTTTGACAATCTGGCCTTCCGCGTTGATCAGAAATGTGGTCCGATACACGCCCTCATAAGCTTTGCCCATAAACTTCTTGGGCCCCCAGACCCCGTACAGGTCGCAGACTTTGTGCTCCTCATCGGCCAGCAAGGTGAAGGGCAAGTGATACTTCTCTTTGAATTTGGCGTGTTTTTTGGGCGAATCGGGGCTGACGCCCAAAATGACCACACCGGCCTGTTCATATTGGCTGTAATCATTGCGGAAGTTGCAAGCTTCGGTAGTGCAGCCAGGCGTGTCATCTTTGGGGTAAAAATAGAGCACCACCGGTCGTCCCCGGTATTCCGAAAGTGTTCGGAGCACTCCTGTCTCATCAGGCAGCGTGAAATCAGGGGCTTCGATCCCAGCAGAGATTGGCATATGACCTCCGTAATTGAGACTGTATTTTCTGAGATTGAAATTATCGAAACAGCCCGGCTTTGCGCAGGGAAAGCTCCAGGGCTTCCACTGTGGCGGGCTTGATGATAATTAACAAGGCGCCCGTTTTGCGCACCTTTCCCGCAGTTTCCGGTTGATCGTCTGAAGTGACAAACACAATGGGCACTTCCTGCATGCGCGGGAAACGGCGCAAGTAAGACGTCACTTCAAAACCGTCCACGCCAGGCATGTTGATATCCATGTAAATGATATCGGGCGTGAAATCCTTGAGCAAGAACATCGCCGCCCGTGGACCATAGGCAGCCTGCGCCTCAACATCCAGCAGCTCAAGCATCTGGACCACCGAGTCGGCAGCTTCACGGTTGTCATCGATCACAAGCGCAGTCGTCATAGCTCATCTCACTTCAGCGACGAGATCCCCCATGCGGGACACATCATAGCCAGGAAGAGTCGCCACAGCCTGGCGAAATTCCGGGTCCGCCAGGACCTGGAACAAGGGGGCCAGCAGCTCACTCTGATAGGCTTCAGCCGGTATCACCAGTTCATAATGCTCATTGAACAGCGAGACAAAATCCAAATCCAGTGCATGGGCGGCGGCGGCAATCCCCAGGCTGCAATCCGCACGCCCAGAGGCCACCGCGGCTGCCACAGCCAGATGCGTGTACTCCTCCTGAGTATAGCCTTGAATCGAATCAGGCGCAATCCCTAACAAACGAAGTTGATAGTCCAGCAGCACTCGCGTCCCAGCGCCGCGCTGGCGGTTGATGAATCGAACATCGGGGCGCGCCAGGTCGGCCAGCGCATAGATCTTCTTGGGGTTGCCGCGAGGCACAATCAGGCCCTGCTGGCGGTCCACCAAAGCCACCACTTTCACTGCCACCCCGGGCAAATATTCTCGGATGTAAGACAGGTTGTATTCCCCGGTTTCAGGATCGAGCAAATGCGACCCTGCCAGGTGGGCCTCGCCTCGGCGCAAGGCCACCAGGCCGCCCTGGCTGCCCACGTTTGCAGAGGCGAGCCGCCGGCCGCGCCCAGCCAGAAACTGGGCCAGCAAGTCCAGGGTCATATCGTGGGAGCCAATCACAAAGATGGTGCGCTCCAGCTCAGCCGGGTTGCGGTAGAGCCGCACACTCACTTCCGCCCCAGCCGCAACCCCCTGCGAACCGCGCGGCAGAATGGCAATGCCATCCGCCCGCACGAGCGAAGTGATCACCCCCGAGCCGCGCGCCAGCGGCGCGGCCAGCAGCCTGCCGCCCACACGCCCCACGGCTACGCGCATATAATCATCATCACCTGGCGGCGAAGTCACCTTGCGGGTCATGGCTGCCTTGACGGTCACCGGCTGCTCCGGCTGGCGTCCCAACCAGCGCGCCAGCAAAGGCTCAACAAAGATTTCCCCCGTCAGCGCCGCTGAAACCGGATACCCCGGCACGCCGATGATCGGAATCTGCCGGTCTCCGGAGCGGATAATCCCCAGGATGACCGGGTGCCCAGGCCGCACGGCCACGCCATGCACCAGGAGCTGGCCCAGAGATTCAACCACTCGGGCGGAAAAATCCTCCGAACCCGCAGACGAGCCGGCGTTGAGCAGCACCAAATCATGGTCGCTGGCCGCCTGTGCAACCCGCTCTTGGATCGCCTGGAAATCATCCGGCGTGATCGGGAACCGGGTTGCCTGCCCGCCCCATTGCTCCACCTGGGCCGCCAGGACCAAAGAGTTGTACTCGATGATATCGCCTGGCCGCACCGGTTCGCCAATCGCCACCAGCTCCGTGCCGGTGGGCAGCACCGCCACCCGTGGTCTCCGGGCAACCTGGACGGATGTGTTCCCGCAGGCCGCAATGGCCCCCAAATCCACCGGCCGCAGGCAGTGTCCGGCCGGCAGGACCAGCTGCGTGGCGACCATGTCTTCGCCCATCGGGCGCACATGGCTCCAGGGGGTGATGGCCGCCCGCAGCAAGATCACCTGCGGATGGCGCGGGTCCAATGCAGGCCTTCCCGCCTCGTCCAGGGGTTCCGTGTTTTCGATCGGCACCACCGCATCCGCCCATTCCGGCAATGGATCGCCCGTGTCAACGTAGGCAGCCCGTTCCAGCCCGGCAGATGGGTCGCAGCGCAACGCGGCTGGTTGATTGGGCATCGCCCCCACGGTTGCCGCCGCCCGCAGGGCAAAGCCATCCATGGCCGAAGCATGGTAGTGCGGCGAGGAGATCTTTGCCCACACCGGCTGGGCCAACACCCGCCCCCGGCACCGCTCATCCAGAGGCAGCTCCTCGATTCCCAGCACACCGTATCGACCAGCCTGCTTCAAGGCCTGTTCCAGACGAGCCTGCGCCTCGGGTAGGGGAATATCATGCAGATAGACGGACATGATTCATCACCAGGAAACCCGCCTGGCTCAACGCCTCCACCGCCCGCTCCAGAGCAGCTTCCTTCACCAGGATGTAATCGGTATCAAACGTGGACAGGGCGAAAATGCTGACCCCCGCCCGCGCCAGGGGGACGGCAATCGAAGCCAACACACCGGTCATGGCAAATTCCAGCGGCCCCTGAACCTGGAGCGCCCGCCAGCCTCGCTCTGCCCGTGCGTCTGGCGGCACATACCGCTCCACACAGACGACGCTCAGCTCATCTGCGGTGCGAATCAAAGCCAGCAGACCGCCGGGGCGGGCCCACTCGGGGTAAGGCGCTTCTGCCGGCAAACGGCACACCGCCAGGCGATCTGGCAGAATGATGAGGGGTAAATCAGTCTGAGGAGCCATAGACCTCCCTAAAACAAGTGGACGTCCACCAGCTGCCCGGCCTCCAGGCCGGTAGCGGCGGGCGGGATGCGCACCAGGCCATCGGCGCGCGCCAGCGTAAAGATCAAGTTGCTTTTGCCAAAGACCGGATCGGCAAAATTGCCTTCCGGGGTCTCCTGCAAGCGCACCGCCACCCAATCTTCTCGGCCTGCCTGAGACGGCAAATTTGTCTTCAGCCGGGCGCTGACCCGGGCCGCCGGCCGGCGGGCTCGCAGCCCCAGAGCTGCATTCAGCACCGGCAGCACAAAAAGGCCGGCGATCACCAGGGCGCTCACAGGGTTGCCGGGCAGGCCAATCACAGCTTTGCCGTTGCACACCGCCAGGATCGTCGGCTTTCCCGGGCGGACATTCACCCCATGCACCAGCACACCAGGTTTGCCCAACGAGTGGATCACTTCAGCGGTCAGGTCCCGCGCGCTGGCCGAAGAGCCGGCCGTGATGATCACAACCTGGCACGCTTCAAGCGCCCGGACGGCCGCTTCGCGGAGCAGATCGGCCCGGTCTGGCAAGATGCCATACCGCACGGGAATGCCACCGCCCTGCTCAACCAGCGCCCCCAGGCTGTAGGAGTTCACATCCCGCACCTGGCCGGGTCCTGGCTCCGCTTCCGGCGGGATGACTTCATCGCCGCTGGAGAGGATGGCCACCTGTGGGCGCCGGGCCACGCTGACCCGGGTGACCCCCAGCGCCATCAGCCCGCCGATCTCGGCCGGGCGCAGGCGGGTTCCAACCGGGATCACCTCCTCGCCTTGGGTGACATCCTCGCCAATTTTGAGCAGATTCTCACCCGGGGCCACCGCTCGCAGCACCTCGACTTCACCCGGCCGGGCGGTTTGCGTGTGCTCAATCATCACCACCGCATCGGCGCCGTCGGGCAGCATCCCCCCGGTGTGAATGACCGCGCACTGCCCGGCAGCAAGAGCCATCCCGGCTGCAGCGCCCATCGGCACCTCGCCGGTCACGCTCAAGTAAGCGGGCAGCGCATCACTGGCGCCAAAGGTGTCACTCGCCCGCACAGCGTAACCATCCACCGTCGAGCGGGTGAAGGCAGGCAAGGGATGGGCGGCAACCACAGGTTCTGCCGTGACCCTGCCCAGGGCGTGGACCGTTTCAACCTCCTCCGCCTGCGGGGTCATCGAGAGATGGCTCAACAACACGCCCAGAGCGTCGGTCGGTGGCAGCAGCTCAAGAAACTCAGGCATATAGCTGGATTATACGCGGCAAACAAACAGATGCAAAGGTCGCAGCAAGGATTTCAATTGCCACGAAACTTATTGAGTCCAGAATGCGTAGGCCAGGAAATAGGCCAGCGCGGCAAACAAGGAAACCGCGCCGATGGTCAAGGCGTTCCAGTTCACCCGGGCGCCGTTGGCAATCTGGCGCATCTGCCAGATTTGGAAAAGCCCAATCGGCAGAGTCAGGAACCCCGCCGCCAACGCAAATATCGGCAGACCCTGGGCGCGGGCGGTGAGCAACAAAAGATAAATCGACAATATCATGATATTGTGCAGGAGCATACCGTTTTGCCAGCCCAGGCGCACCATCAACGTGCGCTTCTCAAACTTTACATCGTTGCCGTAATCGGGCAGGTCAAAGGCCAGCAGCATCGCCATGTGGGCGGCCACCATCGGGAAGGCGCACATCGCCACCAGCCGGTGCAGCTCTCCATATTGCAGGATGAATGCAAACGCCGGCACCATGAAGCCCACCAACACCGAAGTCGTCAGCTCTCCATAACCGGTCTTTTCCAGGTTGACCGGTGGATTGGAATAAAAGAACGCCCCCAGGAAAGCCAGGCTCATGATCAGGAAGGCCTCGGGGGGCGGGCTGAGCTGAGCGATGACCAACACTGTCAGCGAGGCCAGGAATGCCATGCACACCAGGGCAGCCATCAGGGCAACCCGGCGCGGCAGCTTGCCCGGTCCCAATGCGCCGCTGCCGCCGGTGAGCCAGGTGCGGTTCGGATTCACCAGATCGGCGGGAGCATTGTAGTATTCATTGAAGTACTGCGTGCTGAGCTGCAACAGGCTCACCCACGCCTGGCCCAGCAGGTAAGCCTTCCAGTTGATCTGCGCTCCCAGGTAGGAGGCAATGCCCGCGCCCAGGGCAAAGACGACTGCCACGCCCAACAAAAATAGCGGCCGGGTTAATCGGATGAACCCCAGCAGCGCCTGGCCCAATCCATTCGGCCCGCTTTGGTCATTCATCCATCAACCTCCCGCCAACAGCTTTCGAATGTCGCGTTGGTGGATCTGGTTATGACGATACATCAACTGGATCATCTCTTCCAGCGGCGCAACGCCCAGCCAGGGGTGCCGCCCGGTCCTGGCAAGGTCGTCTGGAGCCAGCCCAAACACCCAGTCAACCGTTGACTGGCGTTCCTGGCGAAATCTTGCCAACAGTTCCTGCGTGGAGATGCCGTCCAATTTCGAGACCTGGCTCTCATTGTAGCGATTAAGGTCAAAGTCTTGCGGCAAGCCTGGGCCGCCCGCCAGGATATTCGCCATCAGCGCCCGGATTCCCGCCTCGGTGATGACAAAATGGGCCAACACCTGCCGCACAGTCCAGAGCGCCCCTTCCGTGTACAGCGTGCGTTCCCACTGGTCGGGCGCAAGCGCCTGGAAGAACTGCATTGTCCTTTGACCCTCATCCGCCAGGCGGTTCGCTAATCGTTCGGGTGTATCAGGCATTGCGCAACCCCATGTCAAACGGATTTATGCTAAGACCAGCGCTATTTCTCCACGGGATAACCCGCTTGCAGCCAGGCTTCCAGACCGCCCCGCATCGGTGTGACCTTTTTGAAACCGCTATCCATCAGCAAGCGCGCTACACGAGCGCTGGATTCTTCCGCCGGTCAGGTGCAGTAGGTGATGATCCAGGCGTTGGGGTCCAGCTCGCCCTGGCGGCTGGGAAGCTCATCGTCGGTCATCGAGATCGCGCCCGGGATATGACCTTGAGAAAAATAAGGCTCGCCCCGCGTGTCTATGAATATCGCTTGTTTCAGGTCAAAGGCAGCTTTGGAATCGCCCAGGCTGACCCGCTGGACCTCCGGGTATGGAATGCGAGGCGAGGTGACGGGGGCAGCCAGCGAGGCGCGCTGCGCCTCGGCCAGCCGGCTGGAGTTCACCAGCCAGGCCACAGAGCCCAGAATCAATCCCACCCCCAGCAGGACCATGACAATCGGAAATATCGGTTGGCGTCTATTTTTCTTAACCTGCATCATCTCTCCAATGGCGAAGGGCTTTGAGAGAAGATGATACCACAGGCAGACAAACCCGGTATTAATAAGGATATTAATGATCGCAGCCTGGGAATGATGTCTTGACGAAAGCATTCTCATTGTGCTATAATGTTAGCGGTCACGTGACCGGTCACATAGCCGCTTTTTAGCCCGTTTATCTGTTACCAGATCCAAGCTCAATGCCGCGCTCGCCTGTCACCATTCGTGATGTTGCCGCTCGTGCGGGGGTTTCGCACCAGACGGTCTCGCGCGTGATCAATTCCAGCGAGCGCGTTACCCCCGAAACCCGCCAGCGTGTTGAACAGGCAATCAAAGAACTGAACTACCAGCCCAACGCCATCGCCCGTTCGATGGCCATTGGCCGCACCTATATGCTGGGCTGTTTCTCCCCGAACCTGACTGACTTCACCTTTGCAAGCATCATCGAAGGCGCCGAGAATGAAGCTCGAAAACACGGCTTCTTCCTGGTCTCGTCCTCCACCCCCGATGATCCGAGCTTTTCACGCTTGACCCATGAGATGGTCAACGCACGCCGCATCGAAGGTTTGCTCGTGATCAGCCTGTTTGCGGAAAGCTTTGCCCATCTGTTCGTCAAAGACTTTCCCACCGTGCTGGTGGGGGTGACGTCCCGCCAGGACGGCCTGAGCTCCGTTTCATTGGATAACGAAGACGCCGCCCGCCAGGCCGTTGATCACCTCCTGCGGCTTGGCCATCGCCGCATCGCCGTCATCACCGGCCCAATGGGCGAGGATAGCAGCCAGGACCGCTTCCGTGGCTACCAGGCTGCGCTTCTCCGGGCGGGGCTCGCCTGCGACCCCCGCCTGGTGCGAAATGGCGACTGGTCAGCCACCGCTGGATTTGACGCGGTTCAATCGCTCATCCAGGCCGGCGCAGACTTCACGGCGATCGTGGCTCAGAATGACCGCATGGCTGTGGGCGCAATCCATGCCTTGCACGAAGCGAACCTCTCGGTCCCCGGCGATGTTTCCGTCATCGGCTTTGATGACATGCCCCTGGCTTCTTATTTTGACCCGCCCCTGACAACAATGCGCCAGGATACCTTTTCCATGGGGCGTGAAGCTGCCCGCCTGTTAATCAAGACCATCGAAAAGAAAGCGCCGCTGCAGGAACAGGTGCGCATCCATGCCGAGCTTGTGATCCGCGGCTCCACAAGTCCGCTGAAACAAGCTGGAACCCCAAGTTCAATTTCTCCAAAATCCTTGAGTGATGAATAAGGAGGTGTTCAAGACAACCCATACAGCGTATCTTAAAACCTTGCCACGCAAGAATCGATCTAACCGAATCTCAGTTTCAGGATACTTTCAAGATTAGGAGAAACCCTTCATGAACCGCAGAATTTTATGGACCCTGATCAGCTTCTTGCTGATCACCAGCATGTTCCTCAGCGCCTGTGGCGCCCCGGCTACCCAGCCCCCGGCAGAGCAGCCGACCGCAGAGCAGCCAGCCGCGCCTGAAATGGTGACCATTCGCTGGCGCACCCGGCCAGACAACCAGCAAGAGCAGGATGTTTATCAGCAGATCAGTGATGAGCTTTCCAAGGAGCTCGAGCCGCAGGGGATTAAACTGCAATACGACCCCGCGCCTGTCACCGGCTACCTGGACAAGCTGACCACCGAATTCTCGGCTGGCAACGCCCCAGATGTCGTCTGGATCCCTGGCGCCAGCACAGCGGATTATGCAAACCTGGGTGTGTTGGCCGACCTGATGCCCTTTGTGAACGAAGACCCATCGTTCAAACTGTCGGATTACTATGACGCGCCCATCCAAGAGCTGCAGCAAGGGGATAAGCTGTGGGGCCTGCCGCGCGACATTTCCACCCTGGTGATTTACTACAACAAGGACCTCTTCCAGAAGTACGGCGTTGATGACCCCGCCGAGCTGGCCGCCAAAGGCGAGTGGACCTGTGAAAACTTTGAGCGGGTTGCCAAGGAGCTCACCCACGAAGCCGATAAAGTTTACGGCTTCAGCATGAGCAACTGGTGGGGACCGTGGGGCTGGTTTGTCTACGCCCACGGCGGCTCGATGTTCAACGAGGACCGCACCGCCTGCGGCCTGACCGATCCGAACTCGGTTAAAGGTCTTCAGTTCATGTCAGACCTGTTCAACGTGGACAAAGTCGCGCCCCCGCCCGGCATCGAAGGCGGCGTCGGCGAAACCGAGTTCCTTTCTGGCTCGATTGGCATGTTCCCCAATGGCCGCTGGATGACCCCCGGCATGCGGGAAAACGCCAAGTTCAACTGGGCCGTCGTCGAGATGCCCAACTGCGGCGTCCAATCCACCTGGCTGTTCTGGGGTCCCTACGTCATGAACGCCAAGACAAAATACCCCGAGCAGGCCTGGACAGTGATCAAGGCGCTGACCAGCCCAGAAGTTCAAGCTAAAATTGCTGCGCTTGGCACGAACATCCCCTCCAATAAAGACAAGGCTGCCGTGGAAGCATTCCTGAATTCAAAGCCGCCTGAAGATAACCAGCCCTTCATCGCCGGCGCTGCCTACGCCCAGGCTGAAATTCCTCTCTACACCGGCAACTGGGGCGATATCGTGAACGGCCAGTATCAGCCAAACATCGATAACATCCTGTACGGCAAAGCTTCGGTGGAGGATGCCGTCAAAGCAGCCTGCGAAGGCGCTGACCCATTGTTCAAGCAACCGTAAGCGGGAACCGATCCACCGCGGGTCTCGGCAGCTCAACTGCCAGGACCCCGGTGGAATTTTGAGCAAACCGCGCGACGGTTTGAGCTGAAACCCCATAGCATGTCCTGGGCCTCCTGCAGGCATGGAGCCTGCGGGAGGCCCCAGGGCAGCGATCACACTCACTGGGAGAGGTGGAGCATGAGCGCGAACAAACGTCGAGAGGCAATTGAAGGCTTCCTTTTCCTGTTGCCGAACTTCCTGGGATTCCTGATCTTCTTTGCCGTGCCCCTGGCGGTCTCCTTTTATTACTCTTTCACAGATTACAACCTGTTTCAACCGCCCAATTTCATTGGATTGCAGAATTACATCAACGCGCTTGGCTTCAATATCCGCCCGGAGGATTACCAGGCGGCCCTGGCAGGGGGCGCCAGCTTCCTGGAAGCCGTGCAGGAGCTGATTGTCCCCAAAGACCCGATCTTTTGGACGGCCTTGGGCAACACCTTCCAGTATGCAATCGGCGTTCTCATCCTGTGCATCATGCCAGCCTTTCTGCTGGCCTGGTTGCTCAATTCCAAGTTGCCCGGGATGGCGATCTACCGCGGCGCTTTTTACATTCCCGTTGTCGCCTCGATCGTCGGCTCGGCCCTGGTTTGGTTTTGGATTTACAATCGCGATTCAGGCGTGTTGAACATCGTGTTGGGCTCCATCGCAAACGCCTTGAGCAACCTGACCGCATACCTGGGTTTCGAGGTGCCAGAGCCGCTCGTCGGCTGGCTGGTTGACAGCAACGTTGCCCTGTTTTCGCTGGTCATGCTCACTTCGTGGGCGACGATCGGATATGACATGGTGATCTTCCTGGCCGCCCTGCAAGGCATCCCCCGCTTCTTGTTTGAAGCTGCCACGGTGGATGGGGCGACCCGCATGCAGTCGTTGATTAAGATCACCCTGCCCATGATGACGCCCACCATCTTCTTTGTCCTGGTGACGAACACCATCTCCGTCCTGCAAATCTTCAGCGAGCCGTATATCATGACCCAGGGCGGTCCAGCCAATTCCACCCTGACCATCGTGTATTATCTTTACCAGAAAGGCTTTCAACGCTTCCAGATGGGCTATGGGGCCAGCCTGGCCTGGATCGTTTTTGCCCTGATCTTTATCATCACCACGCTCCAGTTTCGCGTCGCCAATCGTTGGGTTTACGAGGAGTAGTCGCCATGTTAGGACAGGTCGAACGCATCACCATTTGGCAAAAGATTGTCTATTACGTGCTCATGACGCTGCTGGCCATGATTGTCATCTACCCGTTCTTCTTCATGGTCACCACCTCCTTCAAAGACAGCCCGGAGGTATTCGCCGATATTTTGAATCCGTTTGGCGAGCGATTGCGCTTCGAAAATTATTTCATCGTCCTGGGGACCGTGAACATGGGCCGCTACATGCTCAACACGGCCTTCGTGACGATCTGTGTCGTCATTGGCCAGATATTGACTTCCATGATGGGCGGCTATGCCTTTGCCCGGTTAAATTTCCCCGGCCGGGATCTGATTTTCCGGATCTACCTGGGCACCATCATGATCCCCTTCGTTGTGATCATGATCCCGATTTACAAAATGATGCAGGTCTTTGGGTGGTTGGACAAATTCCAATCGCTGATCATCCCATGGGTGTTCACCGCAGCCGGGACGTTTCTCTTTCGCCAGTTCTTCAAGAGCATTCCCAAAGACCTGGAAGAGGCCGCGATCATTGACGGCGCCAGCCGCTGGAAGATCCTGTGGAGCATTTTTGCGCCGCTCTCGGTGCCTGCCATTGCGACCCAATTCACCATCTCTTTCCTGTATGCCTGGAATTCCTTTATCTGGCCGCTGGTTGCCATTCAGAGCAAGTCCAATTATGTGGTCACCCAGGGGCTGGCGGATATCCAGGGCGGCTACCATGCCTCGCCGCCGATCATTATGGCTGGGGCGACCCTGGTCATCCTGCCCACGGTGTTGATCTTCCTCCTTGCCCAGCGCTATTTTGTTGAAGGCGTCGCCACCACCGGCATGAAGAATTAAACCGGCCAGCCCGCCTGGCAGGCTCTGTTCCACCGATATCCTAATTTCTTTGAGGCGCTCACTATGAAAATGGAAAACGGCCGTTTTGTCGTCTTTGGCAACCCGATCAGTGAATCCCAATCCAAAGCGACCATCAAATGGCAAAACATGTTCATTAAGAAGTTTGGCTACGATCCAAACGAAAAATACACCCTCAGCCTGGAAGAGAACCCCTACCTGGGCCCGCTCTTTGGGGTGAAAAACGTGGTGCGCGGCGGCCATGGCGAAAAGATCGTCAACCATGGTCAGGCGGTCATTTGCAGCACCATCCGGATGGGCTTTGGCCACTACCGCATCGCCATGGCAGGCGTATCCTGCGCCAGGGCCATGGGCTTTGATCCCTATTGGCTGGACCTGCTGGCCATCCCTGGCATCACAACCGATGTGATCAATCGCTGCAACCACAATTACAGTTTCTTTTCCCGTCTGTCGCAGCGCAGCCGCTTCTTCAATAAATATGTCTGGGAGGCAGTGACAACGGGTGAGCCCACGCTTTCCTTCATATCTTTCATCCTCAACAACTACATCGTTGGCTGGCCGTGGCGCTTTTTGAAGACCAACGTCAAAGATTACAAAATGAGCGAGCTGTTTCGAAACCTGCACCAGGCGCTGCCCGCCGACATGCCGGTGCTGACGGCCCACATGTGGAACTGCATGGGGGCGGTGGCCGGCGGCATGACCAACGTGGTGGACATGGTCTTCGACAACTGGCCGATGGCGTTCCAGCTCACCGAAGGTGCAAAGCATGGCATCCAGTCCCCCTCCGGCTACTACGGATTCCGGGTGATGCGCGGCTTCGATGATAAAGACCGGATCCTGAAACCGGTCCCGCCCGAAGCCATCTTCTTTGCCGGCCACCACGTGGATCACGAGCTGGTGGAAAATATCGAAGTGGATTGCGCCGCCCGCCTGAAGCGCATGGCGGGGAAAGAGCCGCGTCGTTTCCTGTTGACCATGGGAGGCGCGGGCGCTCAGCGCGAGCTTTTCAAAGCCATCATCGAGCATTGCATCCCCCTGATCGAAAAGGACCACCTGGCGCTGTTTGTTAACCTGGGGGATCACAAAGCGAACTGGGAATGGCTCCAGGCCGAACTGGCGCAGCACAAAGACCTGATCCAGACTCATTTCACCTGGGAGGACACCCAGGCTTTCGCCGACCAGATTCGCTCCGGGCCGGCCCGGGGTTTGCACGTCTTCCTGCACGATAACATCTTCCACGCGGTTTACGCCACCAATTATCTCATGCGGGTGGTCGATGTGATGATCACCAAACCCAGCGAGCTGGCTTTCTACCCCGTGCCCAAAATCTTCAACGAGCGGGTTGGCGGGCACGAAATGTGGGGCGCCATCCGCGGCGCAGAGTTAGGCGACGGCACGGTGGAGGCTCGCTCGGTGCCGCAAACCTTGCAGGCCATCGATATCCTCACCCAGGACACCGACCTGATGCAGTTATTCTGCGATTCGATCGTCAAGAACAAAAGCATCGGCATCTACGACGGCGCCTACAAATGCGTGGAGTACGCCACCGGCAAGAAATTTGAGCGCAAACCAGCCCTTTAACC
>CAZDAU010000019.1:3385-51526 GCA_964503625.1 uncultured Anaerolinea sp. | reverse complement strand
CTGACCAAGCAGCCCAATAGCGAGATTCCGTTCATGGTTTTGTTCTTCGCCAGCGTGTTCCTGGTATGGCGTTGCCTGACCGCAGCCACCCCGCGCTGGGGTGAAGTCCTGATGGGGGGCCTGCTGATCGGCGCGGCAGCCTTGATCCGCCCCATCGCCATCGGCCTGTTTGGCATTTATGCCGGATTGCTCTTGCTCTGGCCTGCCTGGGGCATGCAAAAACGCCTGATTGGGATTGGGATGTTGCTGGCTGGCTTTCTGCTTTTCACACTGCCCTGGGAGGCTAAAGTGTACCAGGATACCCAGCAGGTGATTCCGCTCAGCACAGGCGGAGCGCCCAGCGTTTGGGACGGCTTGACCTATGCCGTCGATGGCGATTATCATCCATCGGGCCGCATCCCCGCCAACGCCAGGGATTTGATGGCTGCCCTTTTCGACCGCAGCCCGGAAGCGGCCAGGGGAGGCCTGGAAAGGGTGATAAGGATTTCGATCCAAGAAGCCGCCAGGAACATGGCCGGCGCCTGGGAGTTGCTGGGGCTGAAAGCTGTGCGAAGCTGGTACGGCACCGAGAGCGGCAGGCTGGAGTTTGCCAATGGCCTGATCCAGTGCGCCTATCTGATCGCCATTGCCTGGGGCGGCCTGAACGTGTGGCAAAACGGTGGGGCACAAAGGCGCTATCTGATTTTTATCGCATTGCAGGCATTGTATTTTTGGGCGATGACTGTTGCAGTGCTGTCTATCTTGCGGTACATGGTGCCGGTGATGGGGCTGCTGATCACCCTGATCCCGGCAGGCGTCTTCCGCTTTTCGGGTGCACAAGCAGCGCTGGCACGTTGGATCCCGCTCAAATGACCGTTGAAACCACCGCCCAACTGCCCTTTGTGAGCATCGTCATGCCGGTGCGCAATGAAGCGGCCCATATCCGGCGCAGCCTGCAGGCGGTCCTGGCGCAGGATTATCCTGCTGAGTGCATGGAAGTGATCGTAGCGGACGGCGGTTCCACCGACGGGACGCGCAGGGTGATCGGCCAGCTCCAGGCGCAACTCCCACGGCTGCGGCTGATCGACAACCCGGGGAAGTTTGTATCCGCCGGGCTGAACCTGGCAATCGCTCAGGCGCGGGGTGAAATTATTGTTCGGGTGGATGGTCACTGCGAGATCGCTCCGGATTACGTGCGCCGCTGCGTCAGTCACCTCCAAAGGGAGGATATCGGCGGCGTCGGCGGCTCGGTCGAAACAATTGGTGAAAGCCCATTGGCCCAGAGCATCGCCGTTGCCATGAGCACGCCGTTCGGCGTTGGCGGCTCAGCCTTCCGCACGCTGAAGGAGCGCACTCTTTTCGTGGATACCGTCCCCTTCCCCGCTTACACCCGCCTGACTCTGGCACATGCGGGACCTTACGACGAGGAACTGGTGCGCAACCAGGATGACGAATACAATTACCGCCTGCGCAAGCTCGGTTATCGCCTGTTGCTCGCCGCCGATGTCCGATCTAAATACTACAGCCGCAGCTCACTCCAAACCATGTGGCGTCAATATTATCAGTATGGCTACTGGAAGGTGCGCGTATTTCAGAAGCACCCGCGGCAAATGCGCCTGCGCCAGTTCATCCCGCCTGCTTTCGTAGCCGGGTTGGCCGGTTCGGCAACCCTGGCGTTGTTCAGCCCGCTGATGCTGCGACTGCTGGGATGGGTTGCTGGAATCTATCTGCTCACCGATCTGGCTGCCTCCTTATGGACGGCAGCGCGCCGCGGCTGGCGACATTTACCGGCGCTGCCGGTGATCTACGCCGCCCTGCACCTGAGTTATGGTTCAGGATTCCTGGTGGGGCTGGCGCGCTTCGCCAACCGCTGGGGAGATCGGCAAGGCCGCGCCTGGATAAAGCCGGATGACAAAGCCAAAATCAAGCCCGACAACACCGGCGGCTGAGCTGGAGCGCCTGCGGGCTGAATATACCGCGCGGGAACAGCGGCTTGCCGGCAGCGACCGCTATTCGCTCTACAGCCCGGGCGACCTGTTCATCTGGCAGGGACGGCAGCGCGCTTTGCTGGCGCTGCTGCGGCGTTGGGGTTATGAACCGCTGAGCCGCTATCAGATTCTGGAGGTCGGCTGCGGCCAGGGTGGGGTTTTGCATGAGCTGCTGAGCTACGGCGCCAGCCCGGCGCGGTTGTTCGGGTGCGATTTGCTTCTCGAACGACTGCTGGGCGCTCACCAAACACTGCCGCACTTGCCCCTGACCTGCGCCAATGGCCAGTTCCTGCCTTACCCGGATGCAGCGTTCGACCTGGTTTTGCAGTTCACCGTGTTCTCGTCCATCCTGGATGATGAGATAAAGCGATGCCTGGCCCAGGAGATGCTGCGCGTGCTGAGCCCCGGCGGGATGATTTTGTGGTATGACTTTTGGATCAATCCACTGAATCGGCAAACCCGCGGCATCCAACCACGGGAGATTCGGCAGATCTTTCCCGGCTGCCAGTTCCGCTTTTGCCGCATCACCCTGGCACCCCCGCTTGCCCGCCGCCTGGCACCGCTTTCCTGGCAGGCGTGCGCCCTCCTGGAGAAACTCCAATTTTTCAATACCCATTATCTGGTAGCGATCCGAAGAATTGTTTGAACATACCTGTTAACGGGTATAATTATCCAGTTATTCTATTGCTCACCTGCCGACCTGTGCATTGTTTTATTGAAGCCTGATCATGGCGCAATCCACTGCATCCTACTCTGGGATACCCTACCGACCTGTCCAAAACCGCACCGCGCTCCAGAAGATCGATGAAAGGCTAAAACGCGGCTTTGACATAGTTTTGGCGTGCCTGGGGATAGTGCTGCTGGCGCCTGTATTTGGATACCTGTCGCTGCGTATCAAGCGCGACTCACCCGGACCTGTCCTGTTTCGCGGCCCCAGGGTGGGGCTGCATGGGAAAATATTTTATATCCTAAAATTCCGCACGATGTATGAAACCCCCCAGAGCTACCAGGGGCCGAGCATCACTGCACAAGATGATCCCCGGATCACCTCTGTTGGCCGCTGGCTGCGGGTCACAAAGCTCAACGAGCTTCCACAACTTTGGAACGTACTCAAGGGCGAGATGAGTCTGGTTGGCCCACGCCCCGAGAGCCCCGACATCGCGGCGACCTGGCCAGAAGGTGTTCGCGCCGAGATTCTCTCCGTGCGCCCAGGCATCACCAGCCCAGCCTCCGTCTTATACCGTGATGAAGAAAGCCAGCTGATGGCGGGTCAGGTGATGGACACCTACCTGGATGAAATCCTGCCCAGCAAGTCGCGCCTCGACCAGCTTTATGTGCGCTATCGATCGTTCTGGAGCGACCTGGATATCTTGTTCTGGACCGCTCTGGTGCTCTTGCCGCCGGTGGGAGAATACAACCCGCCGGAAGACAAACTCTTTGTCGGGCCAGTAGCGCGCCTGGTGGAGCGCCACATGAGTTGGTTCCTGGTGGATACCCTGATCACCCTGACGGCTATGGGGATCACCGGGCTTTTCTGGCGCTCACTGGGCCCGCTCAACGTCGGCTGGCTCTCTGCATTCGCCCTGGCGCTCGGTTTTGCCTTCCTGTTCAGCCTGACCAACGCCCTCCTGGGTGTGAACCGCATTGATTGGTCGCAATCTTCCGCGAGCGATGTCCTCGATCTGTTGCCCGGCGCCGGCCTGGCAACCGCGCTGGCTTTGATCTTTAATTATTTTTATCCCCAAAGATTGGCTGCGCTTTTATACGGTGGAAAAATACCCATTTGGTTAACCCGGCCCTTATTGCCGCCCGGGTTGATCCTGATGGCATCCGGCCTGGCGCTCTTTGGTTTTGTGGTGGCGCGCTATCGTAGCCGCTTAATCACCGGGCTGGCCACACGCTGGGTGGTTTGGCGTCAGACAGTACCCGCAGCGCAAGAACGCGTATTGATTATTGGAGGCGGAGAAACAGGTCGCTTTGCCGCCTGGATCCTCCACCAGGGCCGCTATGCCGCCGCCTTTCGAGTGATCGGCTACGTAGACGATGATCTGCAAAAGCAGGGCGCCCGCATTCTTGGCATACAGGTGCTTGGCCAGCGGACGCACATCCCTGACCTAGTTGCTCGCTATGACGTCGGCATGATTGTTTTCGCCATCCACAATATTCCACCCGACGAGCGCCGCCAGCTTCTGGAGACCTGCAGCAGCACCTCGGCGCAGGTGGTCGTCTTTCCTGACCTGCCCGCTGCAATGAACGGCCTTGCCCAGGAAGAGATCGAAACCGCTGCAAAGGAGAATCACCTGGCGGGAAGCGCAGGGACCGTTGTAAGTTCGGGTCGCCTGCCCTGCCACCTGTGCCTGGTCAAGCTCTCGCCGATCAAAGTGGATAACTGGCTCGCCCAACTGGAAGAGACAGCCAACGATGGCGACCTGCAGAAGCTGCAAGACCAGATCCGGGGTTTGCGAGGCCAATTGCGCGGGGATGTCTCCATTCAGACCGCTGCAAACCTGGCAAAGGAGGAGCACTCGGCTAATGGATGAGTATTGGGCAGGAAAGCCGGTGCTGGTGACTGGCGCAGGAGGGTTCATTGCCAGCCATTTGGTGGAAGCACTGGCCAGGCGCGGCGCCAGGGTGCGCGCATTTGTGCGCTATAATTCGCGCGGCGACCCTGGCCTGCTCACTTTTCTGCCTGCTGAGAACCTTGCGCAGGTGGAAATCGTGGCCGGCGATTTGCGCGATTTGCCCGCCGTACAACAGGCAATGAGCGGCGTCTCGCACGTTTTTCACCTGGGCGCATTGATTGCAATTCCTTACTCCTATGTCCATCCGGCCGAGGTGGTCGAAACAAACGTGATCGGCACCCTGAACGTGCTATTGGCCGCCCGCCTGGCAGGCGTCGAGAGATTGGTCCACACTTCATCCAGCGAAGTATATGGAACGGCCCTGCGAGCGCCAATCGATGAGAGCCACCCGTTGCAGGGGCAATCCCCCTACTCAGCAAGCAAGATCGGGGCGGATAAGCTGGCAGAAAGTTTTTTTTGCTCTTACGATCTGCCGGTGGTCACCCTGCGACCATTTAACACCTACGGCCCACGGCAATCGGCCCGGGCGGTTATCCCAACGATCATCACCCAGGCGCTGACCCAAGACGTGATCTATCTGGGCAACCTGAATGCCTGGCGTGATCTCACTTACATCTCCGACACGGTGGATGGCTTCCTGCAAGTGGCCCAAACGCCGGGCATTGAGGGCGAGACTTTCAACCTGGGCACAGGCGTGGAAGTGAGCATTGGCGATCTGGCCCAGATGGTCATTGAACTGGTCGGGCGGCCTGTGCGCCTGGCTTTTGACCCCAAGCGGCTGCGCCCCGAAAGGAGCGAGGTTCAGCGATTGGTTTCAGACAATCGGCTGGCCTGCAAACGCCTGGGTTGGCAGCCCAAGGTGAATTTGCGTCAGGGGTTGCAGGAAACCATCGATTGGATGGATGCCCATCTCTCTCATTATCGCCCCACTGAATACCAGGTCTGACCCTGTTTTGGTTGTGCTGTTTTAGTACCCGAACAATTTTGGCGAGGTAGCGCATGAAAGCAGTTGTGCTGGCTGGCGGAAAAGGCACACGCCTGGCGCCATACACCAAGATCTTACCCAAGCCCCTCATGCCAATTGGAGATATGCCAGTCCTGGAGGTGCTGCTGCTCCAAATGAAACGTGCGGGAGTGACAGACGTCATCTTAACCGTGGGGCACATGGCGGGTTTGCTGCGGGCGTTTTTTCAAGGCGGCGAGCGCCTGGGGCTGCGGATCGAATACAGTGTGGAGGATCAACCGCTTGGCACTGCCGGCCCACTCTCGCTGGTTGCTGAGCGGCTGGAGGATAGCTTTCTGGTCACAAACGGCGATGTGCTGACCACCTTGGATTTGCGCCAGGTCGTGCAAGCCCATCGAGCTTCTGGAGCAGTTGCCACGATTGCCTACCACACACGCCAGGTCAAGGTTGATCTGGGAGTCTTGCAATTGAACGAGAACAACGTGGTCACGGGCTATCTTGAAAAGCCGGTTTATGATTTTTTTGTCAGTATGGGCATCTATGTGTTTGAGCCGCGCGTTTTAAAATACATTCCTTACGAGCAATACCTGGATTTTCCTGACCTGGTGCTCAGCCTCATCCACCATGGCGAGGTGGTGAAAGGCTTTCCCTTCGATGGCTACTGGCAGGACCTGGGGCGAGCCGACGATTACGAGCAGGCCGTGCAAGAGTTTGATGCCATGCGGCCTTTGATCCTTGGAGAAGGATGATTGGCGCAACCGGCTTTTTTTGTGCCCAACTTGCACCTTGTCGATTCAACCCAGTCTGGGTATAATTCTTTCTCGCCCGGGCGGATAGCTCAGTTGGTTAGAGCACTGCGTTGACATCGCAGAGGTCGTAGGTTCGAGCCCTATTCCGCCCACTCAATTGAACAAGCAGAAACTGCGAAGACCGGGACGAGTAACCTGTCCAGGCCCCGCCAGGGAATGGAGATCAGCGACTGAGAGTCTCCACCGGGCGCCGCCAGGCGAACACCCCCCGCGAGCATGACCCTGAACAGGGAGAGCGCCCCACTCGTGCGCCCCTCCAGTAAGGCAAACGGTTGACCCCGTTATCGGTCGCCCCAAGATGCTCTCTTTTGAGAGCAAAACTGGGTGGAACCGCGTGAGCCTGGTTTGTGCTCCCGTCCCAGTATGGACGGGAGTTTTTGTTGTATTCGAAAGGAGTGTAAGATGCCAGAACAGCAACATGCACCATATGAAGCAAGCGACCTGTACCGAATACGCCACTCGGCGGCCCATGTGATGGCCCAGGCCGTAGTTGAGCTTTTCCCACAGGCCAAATACACGATCGGCCCGCCGATCGAGGATGGGTTTTATTATGATTTTGAGCTGCCGCGCAGCCTGACCCCGGAAGATCTGGCGGAGATCGAAAAGAGGATGCGCAGGATTATCTCCGGCAACCATGTTTTCGAGAGAAAGGTTGTCACAGCAGAAGAAGCGCGCCAGATTTTCAAAGATCAGCCCTATAAGCTGGAGCTGATCGATGGTCTGGAAAAAGGCGGCTTCGATGAATACGGCAACCCGATGAAAGATAAAGTAGAAATCTCTATCTACACCCACGATGCCTTCGTTGACCTGTGCCGCGGGCCGCATGTGGAGAACACCCAGCAGATCAACCCGGCTGCGGTCAAGCTGATGAGCGTTGCTGGGGCGTACTGGCGCGGCGACGAGAAAAACCCCATGCTGCAGCGGATCTACGGCACGGCCTGGCACTCCCCACAGGAGCTTGAAGAACATCTCTGGCGGCTGGAGGAAGCAAAGAAAAGGGATCATCGCAAGCTGGGCAAGGAGCTGGGCCTGTTCTATTTTTCCGACGATATTGGCCCTGGCCTGCCACTTTTCACGCCTAAGGGAGAAATGCTGCGCTACCTGATGGAAGGTTATGTGCGCGAAGTGCAGACGCGCTATGGCTACCAGCATGTCTGGACAGGGCACATGGTCAAAGAAGATCTGTATCGCCGCTCGGGCCACTACGAGAACTACAAAGAATCGATGTTCCCGCCAATGGTGGACGAGAATGTCGTATACCGGCTTAAACCGATGAACTGTCCCAGTCATATGACCCTGTATAACGAAATGGGGCGCCATTCCTATCGCGAGCTGCCGCTGCGTTTTGCCGAATTTGCCACCCTCTATCGCTATGAGAAAACCGGCGAGCTAACCGGGCTGACGCGGGTGCGCGCTCTGACACAGGACGACTGTCACACCTTTTGCACCGAAGACCAGATTGGCAGCGAGTTCACCCGTTCGCTGCGCCTGATCCAGGAGGTGCTGGGCCGCTATCGATTCACCGATTATAAAGTACGCCTGTCGCTGCGCGGTGAAAGCGGTAAATATGTCCAGGATGATGAAAAGTGGTCCAAAGCAGAGGCTGCGTTGCGCAAATCGCTGGATGACAACCAGGTGGACTACTTTGAGGCAACTGGCGAAGCGGCCTTCTACGGACCGAAAGCGGACTTCCTGGCGCGGGATGTGCTGGGGCGTGAGTGGCAGCTCTCCACCATCCAGGTGGATTTCATCCAACCTGCTCGACTGGGGCTGACATATGTGGGCGAAGATGGGCAGGAGCATACCCCTGTGGTGCTGCACCGGGCCGTCACCGGAACCACGGAGCGCTTCATGGGTGTGATCATCGAGCACTTTGCCGGCGCTTTTCCGGTCTGGCTGGCGCCAGTGCAAGCTGTTTTGATCCCAATTGCAGACCGGCACCTGTCCTATATCCAAGAAGTGGCCAACCGGTTGAAGAAAGCCGGGCTGCGCGTCGAAGTGGATGAACGTGGCGAGCGTATGAACGCAAAGATCCGCGACGCCCAAAAGCAGAAGATCCCCTACATGCTGGTGGTCGGCGATCAGGAGGTGGCTAAGGGTCAGGTTGCCCTGCGTTTGCGCTCGGGTGAAAATCCCGGCCCAGTGTCGGTAGAAGATTTCCTGGCACGCGCCCGCCAGGATATCCAGTCGGGGGCCTAGTCTTCATGGTCAATTTCGAGGCCCAGACAAAAAGCCTCGAAATTGACCGATGAGATCTGTCCGGCTGTTGACGATTTGCTTGTTTTTTGGTATCATGCGTGGGCTGAGTAAACATCAGTTGTTGGTTCTATTAAGTAGTAAAGGAAAAGGAGTGTAATATCAGCGCATTAAACTACCGAGTGAACGACGCCATTCGCGTTCCACAGGTCCGCCTGATCGGCGCTAACGGCGAGAACGTTGGTGTGGTTTCCATCGAAGATGCCCAACGGATCGCTCGAGAGGCCGAATTGGACCTGGTGGAAGTGGCTCCTGCTGCTGAACCGCCGGTCTGCCGGGTGATGGATTTTGGGAAGTTTGTCTACGAGCGAGCAAAAAAGGAACGCGAAGCTCGAAAAGCACAAACAAAGATTGAAGTCAAGGAAATCCGCCTGCGTCCTAAAACCAACGAGCACCATCGGGATTTTAAAATCCGGGATGCACGCCGCTGGCTGATGGACGGAAACAAAGTCAAGGTGCGTATCCGCTTCCGCGGTCGTGAGATCGATTACCTGGATATTGCCCTGACCGACCTCAAAGAGGTGGCGGAAGCGCTCTCAGATGTGGGCGTTGTTGAACAGGTACCGGCATTGGAAGGGCGAACCATGCTGATGGTGCTGGCCCCGGGAAAGGCGCCGAAGAAGAAGTAAACCCACTGCGCTGGTTTCATTCTCGGTTCTGTTCTAGAGTAGTTTGATCGCCGCGGAGGATGACAGGCTCCGCGGAATTTTGTGTGATGAGAGGAGTTCGACCGTGCCACGCAAGCAACCCGATGGAAAGTATAAGATCAAGACCCACAAGGCTACTTCAAAACGCTTTCGGGTCACTGGAACGGGCAAATTGATGCGCACCAAGATTGGCAAAAGCCATCTGCGCCGCCGCACCCCGAAGCGCGTCAAAGCGCTGTTCCAGGAGATGGTCCCCGTCAAAGGACGCGGGATCGTGAAGCGCGTCCATCGCCTGGCTCCGTACATGAAAAAGGCGGACTAGCAGGCAGTAGCCGCTGCGCGTTTGACCTTTGCTGCGACCGCCTGACCAGGGAGTCAAAGCGAATTCAAACGGAAATCGATTTCTAGACCCATAACGTAGTTGCAGCTGTTGGGTGCACCAAACAGGCAAAAGAAGGATTGCCGGCGCCCAGGGGCTTGCAGGAGAGAGAACAATGGCTCGTGTAAAGACTGGACCGTATCGTCGCCAGCATCATAAGAAAGTGCTGAAGATCACCAAAGGCCAATTTGGCACTCGCCACCGCCTGTTCCGGCGCGCCAATGAGGCCATGCTTAAGAGCATGTGGTATGCCTATCGTGACCGGCGGCAGCGCAAGCGCGACCTGCGCCGCCTGTGGATCGCCCGGATCAATGCTGCGGCCCGGCTGAATGGGACCACCTACAGCCGCCTGATCCACGCCATGAAAGACAACCAGATTATGCTCAACCGCAAGATGCTGGCTGACCTGGCTGTGCGTGACCCGCAGACTTTTGCGGCGGTGGTTGCTCAGGCAGGCGCTGGTTAGTGTTGAACGATTTTCCTCAAAGAATACACATCCTGATTGGTTCTACGATCCGAAACCCGTTCTCCGACTCCCTGCCGGGAGTCGCGGACGGGTTTCTTGTTCATAGTATAATGTCCATCGAGACAGGCCGCTGAGCAGCGGCTCTGTATTAGACGGAGGCCGCATGTCTGAAAAAAATGAACGCAAAATTATCCCTTCTGGGGGCGGCATTTTCAATAACCTTTCCCAGCGCATCAAGCTAATTTTTCGCTTGCTAGGAGATAGCCGCGTTAGTCCATTTCTGAAGCTGCTGCCAATTGGCTCGGCGCTTTATTTCGTCATCCCAGACCTGGCGCTTGGCCCAATTGACGATGTGGCGGTGGTCTGGCTGGGAACGTATCTTTTTGTTGAGTTGTGCCCACCCGAGATCGTTGAGGAGCACCTGGCAGCGCTGCGCAACCAGGCGCTGCCGGGCGAATGGCAGGACCCTGATCCGGGGAAGGAAGATGTGATCGAGGGCGAGTTCTGGGAGAGAAAAGAATAATTAGCTTCTCGTTGCACAGGATGAGATTATTGGGGGCTGCCGCAGGTTCTAAGATGAACAACTGTTCCGAATTAAGGGTAAATAGATTGATGAGACAGCTCTTACTGGTAATTGGGGTTCTGCTGCTGAGCGGGTGCGTCAGGGAGCCAGCGGCGCAATTGCCCGCTGCGCCAACCACCCAGGCTGCCGCGCCCATCCTCACAGCACCGGAAGCCACTGCGCCTCCCGCTACGTTGCCGGCAGCGACAGCTACAGAAACACCAACGCCCCCCCTGCCTGCAACAGAAAAGGCTGTACAAACTGATGCGCCTTCACCGGCTGCTGCCCTGGGCCTGCCCGACCCATCGGCTTACACCTGGCGGCCTGTGACAGGCGGGCTGCAAAGGCCGTTGGATGTGACTTCAGCAGCGGATGGCACAGGGCGATTGTTTGTGCTGGAACAAGTTGGTCGAGTCCAGATCATCCAGGACGGCCAGTTCTTTTCGACGCCCTACCTGGATATCGTCAGCCGTGTGGGAAGCACCTCCAACGAACAGGGACTGCTGGGTCTGGCTTTCCACCCCCGCTACACCGAAAACGGCTTTTTCTATGTCAACTACACCGACCTCAACGGCGACACCGTGATTGCACGCTTCCAGGTCTCACCGGATGATCCGAACCGGGCTGACCCTGGCTCTGAAAAACGATTGCTGGCTGTTCCCCAGCCTTATCCGAATCACAATGGCGGCCAGGTGGCTTTTGGACCGGATGGCTATCTTTACCTCGGACTGGGCGACGGCGGATCGGCGGGCGATCCACAGGGCAATGGTCAATCATTGAATACCTTGCTGGGCAAAATCCTGCGCATCGATGTGGACCAAGGGGAGCCGTATGCCATCCCCCCAGACAATCCCTTTGCCAGCGGCAGCGGCCGGGAGGAGATCTGGGCTCTCGGGCTACGCAACCCGTGGCGGTTTTCTTTCGACCGCCTGACCGGCGACTTGTATATTGGCGATGTGGGCCAGAACCAGGTTGAAGAGATCAATTTCCTTCCCGCCGGCGAAACCGGTGGGGCAAACTTCGGCTGGAACTTCTTCGAAGGCACGTCCGCTTACAAGGGCGCGCCGCCGCCAGGTTTGCAAGTCATCCCGCCGGTGGCAGAGTACACCCACCAGTTTGGCTGTTCCGTGACGGGCGGTGTGGTCTATCGCGGCAGCCGATTGCCGGCCTGGCAAGGGATCTATCTTTTTGGCGATTACTGCACCGGGTCCGTTTGGGGGCTGACCCGGGACGCCCAGGGGGGATGGCAAAGTCAGATCCTGTTTGAGTCAGTTGGGCGCATCACCTCCTTTGGCCAGGATGAGCAGGGCGAGGTATATCTGGTTGACCAGGGCGGTATCTTGTATGTTCTGGATGAAAAGTAATCGTAGGCTGGCGGCCAGAGCGGGCATCCTCGGGGCCAGCCTGGCCCTGGGCCTTTTGCTGGTGGGCTGCAGGCTGACCACAGCCCGGCAGCCGTCGCAGACTTCTGCACCTGCCACATCTTTGCCTTTGGTCACACCAGCGCCAACCCAGCCTGCTGCCGAACCGTCACCCACCCCACCCGGCCTGCAACCGCTGGCGCTGCCCACGCCCGGCGAACCGGCAGTGACCCTGCTGCCCGCCGCCCGCCAGGACCTGGCAAACCTGGAGGGGGCGACCCGCTATTCCCTTTCGCTGGATATCGATTCGTCTCTGAGCCGATTCCAGGGCCGCGCCCGGGTTGATTACTTGAACCAGGAAAAAACCTCCCTGGAGGAGGTTTATTTCCGCCTGCTGCCCAACGGCGGCAAAAGCTATGGCGATGGCTCGTTGAGCGTCAGCAACGTCCAGGTTGATGGTCAACCAGCCGCCAGCGATCTTGCCCAGCAAGACACCATCCTGAAGGTGACTTTGCCTGCCAGCCTGGCGCCCGGCCAACACGCACAAATCGACCTGGAGTTTGCCGGGGAGGCGCCTCTCGATTTCGGATCTGGAACAACCGGCTATGGAATCTACAACTTCGACCGGACCCAGGTCTTTTTGTCCCTCTCTGGATGGTATCCAATCCTGGCAGTGTATGATGAACAAGGTTGGAATCTGGACCCGGTATCAGAAATCGGCGACTCCGTATACAGCGATACAGCGCTTTACACCGTTCAGGTGTGCGCGCCGGCTGGGCTGATCGTGGCCTCAACTGGCAGCCTGATCGATGAGCAGGTATCTGGCAGCAAAGTCTGCCAGCGACTGGAAAGCGGCCCCACCCGAGATTTCTACCTGGCCGCCAGCCCGTATTTTCGCCTGGATAGCCTGCAGGCTGATGGCGTGACAATTCACTCGTATTCATTGCCAGGGCACGAACAGGCATCCCAATTGGCGCTGCAAATTGCCGGGGACTCGCTCCGTATCTTCAACCAGAAATTTACCCCCTATCCATTTGCCGAGCTGGACATGGTCGATGCACCTATGCGCAATGCGCTGGGCGTTGAATACCCTGGAATTATTCTTATCGGCAATACGCTGTATGATGAACCGGAAGAGCCCGAGTTTTCCATCACCATCGCCCACGAAGTGGCGCATCAATGGTGGTACAGCGTGGTGGGTAACGACGTGTTCGACGATCCCTGGCTGGATGAAGGATTGGCCACCTATTCCTCCAGCCTGTATTACGAGTTCGGTAGATCCCCTGAGTTTGCCCGCAATCTCGTCGGATACTGGCAGCAGCGCCTGGAGCGCCTCAAGATGGAAGGCAAAGATGACCAGATTGCGCGGGACCTGGCCTACTTTGAAAGCCTGAATAACCCAGGCATCTACGGCGGAGTTGTGTATGTGAAAGCGGCGCTATTTTTCCATGCTTTGCGCCAGGAAATAGGCGACCAGGCATTCTTTGAGGCGCTGCAACAATACTATCAAGCCGAGAAATATGACAATGCCAGGCCGGCGGATTTGCTGGCCGCTTTTGAGCAAGCAACCGGCCGTGAGTTGGACGCCTTTTACGCCGGTTGGCTGAACGCCCCGTAAAAAGGCCCTGCAGATGGGATGATGAGAGTGGTATGAAACGATTGCATTCGCTTTGGATTGCTTTGATTTTGCTGATGACAGCCCTGGCGCTTTTGCCTGCCTGCTCCAGAGCAGACGCGCTGGCCACACCGGTTCCCCCTACGGTTCCTTTGCAGCCAGGCACGAAAGCGGTGGACACGCTGCCACCCCCGGCGACCGAGGTCCCGGCGACAGCAACAGATGCCGCACCGGCCGAAGCGCCGACACCAACCCATACCCTCCAGGCCAGCCCATCCCCCGTTCCGCTGCGCTTTGCGGTCATTGGAGATTACGGCGAAGGCAACCAGGCCGAACAGGATGTAGCCGACCTGGTGAAGAGCTGGAACCCAGACTTGATCATCACCGTGGGAGACAACAACTACCCCAGCGGGGCAGCAGAGACAATTGATGATCGAATCGGGCGGTTTTATTCGGATTATATCTACCCGTATCACGGCAGCTTTGGACCAGGCGCCGAGCAAAACCGCTTTTTCCCCACCCTGGGCAACCACGATTGGGACACCGCCAAAGCGCAGGCCTATTTCGATTATTTCACTTTGCCGGGCAATGAACGCTATTATGATTTCGTCTGGGGGCCGGTGCATTTCTTTGCCGTCAGCGCAGATTCTCGTGAACCAGACGGCGTTTCCAGGATTTCGGCCCAGGCACAGTGGCTCCAGGAGCGTTTAGCCGCTTCAACCTCGCCTTGGAAGATTGTCTATTTTCACCAGCCGCCTTATTCCTCCGGCAACCACGGCCCGGTGGATTGGATGAAATGGCCCTTTGAGGAGTGGGGCGCCTCAGCGGTGCTTGCCGGGCACGACCACGTCTATGAGCGTTTGCAAGTGGGTGGCATTCCTTATTTTGTCAACGGCTTGGGCGGCGGCCCAATTTACTATTTCATCCAGATCCATCCTGAGTCACAGGCACGGTACAATGACGACTACGGCGCAATGCTGGTCACCGCCGACGAGACACAAATCATCTTTCAGTTTATCACCCGGCGGGGCCAGGTGATCGATGAACACAGACTCTTGCGCTGAGCGCGGCTGCTGCCGGGAAAATCCTGCTTAATCGCTCCGAAATTGGGCTGGTTTAAGCCCTTGACAGCTTTCAAGGTGGTATGATAAACTTCCGTTCGCTTAACCAAAACTTAACCTTTTGAGAAAGGAGGCGCATTCAATGGTCGAGAAGCAAGTCACATTCTGCACAGTTTGCTCTGCCGCTGCCAGCGGTGGTGCAGCTTTGCCTTCTCGGAGTGCGCCTGTTGCTCGCTAGGATACAATCCTGAACGAACGACAGCCACGGGTGCGCTCCAAAGCCCGTGGCTGTTTTTTTATGTGTGACACTGGTCGCCAGCCCGCCGGTAAACGCCAGCCACGGACCTGTTCTGTGGCTGGCGTTATTTTCTAGGATCATGTCCTGGATGAGGAACCTGCAATGGCTACGGCATTATCACTCTATGAAATAACCAAACAGTTCAGCGTTCTGGGGCTCTATCCCTGGAACCAGACTGCGCTGCGCGCCGCCAAGCCCAATAGCCCGCCTCTCCAGTCGCACAGAGTGTTAGCGGTTGATCACATTTCGCTCTCTGTTCGCTCAGGCGAAATCTTTGGCCTGGTGGGACCGGGCGGCTCGGGAAAGACGACCTTGATCCGCTTGCTCGCCACCCTGCTGCAGCCCGACACCGGCGAGATTCGCGTATTTGGCTTCGACGCAACACGCCAACCCGCCCAGGTGCAGCGCCTGATTAACCGGGTTTCGGTGGAAGCCAGCTTCTTTAAGCAACTTTCGCCTTTGGAGAATTTGCTCCACGGCTTGCAGCCTTACGGGCTGGGTGAAACCGAAGCTCTGTGGAGTGCCATCGAGACTCTGAGCCGGTTGGGCCTGGAGCAAAGTGAAATCCACGCTCCAATGGAGAAACTGCCCTGGAGCGCGCTGCAAAAAGTCTTTGTCGCCAGCGCTTTGATCTCTCGGCCGCGCTTGCTGCTCTTGGATGAGCCCACTCGTGGCCTGGACCCCCGCGCCCGGTACGAGATTGGAGAAATCTTGGGCGAACTGCGCGACAAGCACGGCGTTACAGTTCTTCTGGCTGTCCAAAACCGGCAAGACCTCGAAGGCCTGTGCGACCGGATCGCCACGTTGGAAAACGGGCGGTTGATTTCAGTTGACGTCCCGCAGCGGTCAGAGCAGCAACCAAACGGTGTTTGCCCATGTTCGCTGGAGATGAATTCGATCTTTGCCCAGCGGATCGGCAATCCGTTGGCCTGTGAAGAAAAATTGACCTGTTGAGTTGTGGGCGGGGTCTGCCTTGCCCACAACTCACTCAAAAGGAGCCCACCATGAGCATTGAACAATCCCTTTTTGAAGGCGAACACATCTGTCTCGGCCCAATTGACCATGAAAAAGATCCCGAAATTGAGTCGCGTTGGACCCACGATGCCAGTTACCTGCGCTTAATTTCCCTGGACCCGGCCCTGCCGGCGTCTCCTTCCCGGCTGAAGAAACGCTACGAGGCAATCGAAAAGGAACAGGAGGAGAAGAAAAATCTGTACTATTTCACCCTGCGCATGCGCAGCGATGATCGCTTGATCGGCTTTGCTGAGCTGTACTGGATCGAGTGGTCAAATGGCACAGGCTTTGTCAGACTTGGCATCGGCGATCCCAACGATCGGCTGAAAGGGTACGGCAGGGAAGCGCTGGCTTTGCTGTTGCGTTTTGCCTTCGACGAACTGAACCTGTACCGCCTGACTGCGGTGATCCCGGAATATAACACTGTAGCGTTGCATGTATTTGCCCAAGTCGGCTTTTGTGAAGAAGTGCGCCGCCGGCAATCGGTGAACCGAGATGGCCGGCGCTGGGATTTGTTCCACCTGGGCATATTGCGCGATGAGTGGCAAGCCCGGCTGGTTAATAGCGCTTGAGCAGGAGAGGAGCAGTAAAATGGACGATCTTTTTCGCGGCAAACTGGTTCACCTGGCAGACGACGACCCGGAAACGCTGGGCAAGACCTTCTCTCGCTGGACACGCAACTCCGAATACCGCCGCTTATTGGATAGCGAACCGCCGAGCTTGTGGTCGGCAAAAAACATTAAGGACTGGTTTGAGAAAGAGCTGGAGAAGACAGCGCAGGATAGCTTCTTCTTCACCATCCATACCAACGATATGGACAAGCTGATCGGTTTTGTGGCTTTGCGGGGCGTGCTCTGGAACCAGGGGGACGCCTGGGTGGGGATCGGTATCGGAGAACCAGAGTATTGGGGTAAAGGCTACGGCACAGATGCGATGCGCCTGGCCTTGCGCTATGCTTTTATGGAGCTTAACCTGGATCGGGTGACCCTGGTTGTCTTCGCAGACAACCCGCGCGCGATTCGCTCGTATGATAAAGCCGGCTTCAAGCTGGAAGGGATGGAGCGCCAGGTCGTCCGACGCGATGGCAAGATCGGGGATTTGCTCACCATGGGGATCCTGCGCCAGGAGTACCTGGCGCAAAACGTATGGAGGAACAGTCCATGAGGGATGATCTCTTTTGTGGTAAGCTGGTGCGCCTGGCGGCAGGAGATCCGCAGGCAACGGCAGACGCTTTTAACCGCTGGCAGCGCGATTCGGAGTACTTCCGGCTGCTGGCTTCTGAGGCATCCTATCCTTACTCGGTTCGGGCAATCAAAAGCTGGATCGAGAAAGACGTGGAGAAAGACCCGCCGTCCTTTTCTCTTTTTCTCATCCGAACCCTGGAGGATAACCGCCTGATTGGCGAGACCGGCCTGGATGCGGTGCGCGACGGGCGCGGAGACACCTTCGTCGGCATTGGCATCGGCGAACGCGAATACTGGGGAAAGGGGTATGGCACCGACGCCATGCGCATCATTCTGCGCTATGCGTTCATGGAGCTGAACCTGCACCGTGTTTCGCTGGACGTCTTTGAATATAACCCGCGCGCCATTCGCTCTTACGAGAAGGCCGGCTTCAAGCACGAAGGGCGCTCCCGCGGAGTTCTGCACCGCGCCGGCAGGCGTTGGGATTTGATCTACATGGGCATTTTGCGCTCAGAATGGGAAGCCCAACAGGCCAGCCTGTGACTTTAACACATAACTCAAGCCGGCAGGAATGGAGAATTTACTGTGAAGAACCAATTGCCAACGGGCTATCAGTTCCGGTCTGCGACGATGCAGGACCTGGAGCCCACCGTAAGAATGCTGAACAAATGGTCGCAAAAAGTGTTGGGGGTAGAATCATTTGAAGCCATCGATTTCTACACCCAATGGAGCACACCAGGCTTTGACCTGGAGCGGGATACTCGCCTGGTTCTGACGTCCCAGGGCGAAATTGTGGGGTACTACAAGTTTGGGATATCGATGATCCGCACGTGAAAGTTAACCTTTGGGGACGGGTCCACCCGGCACACTCAGGCTGTGGAATCGGCTCGTATATGATTGAATGGGCTGAAGAGCGCAGCCGGATGGCAATTCCCATGGCTCCAGCAGAGGCGCGGGTGAGCATGGTTGGGCATTGCTTGAGCATGGATCAAGACGCAGTTGATCTCTTCCTCAGCGCAGGTTTCAACCTTGTGCGCTATTCGCTCCGCATGGTGATCCATCTGGACAGCCTGCCACCGGAACCAGCCTGGCCCGAGGGCATCATGGTGCGCACGCTGGTGCGCGGCCAGGACGAATCTGCCACCTTGCAGGCTGTGCGCGATTCTTTCAAGGATCATTGGGGGTATGTGACCCGCCCCTTCGATGCAGAGCTGGCCCGGTGGAAGCATTTCATGGACACAGATGATATTTTCGACCCCAGCCTTTGGAACCTGGCCATTGCTGGCAACCAGGTGGTCGGCATTGCTTTGAACTACCCTTATGTGGATGATGACCATGACATGGGCTGGGTGGGCACGCTGGGCGTGGTGCGCGAGTGGCGGCGACACGGGTTGGGCCTGGCTCTACTGCAACACTCTTTCCGCCAGTTCTACCAGCGCGGCAAGCGCAAGGTTGGCCTGGGCGTGGACGCCGAAAGCCTGACCGGCGCAACCCGGCTTTACTTGAAAGCAGGGATGCAGCCCGATCCGAGGCACCAATGGAGCATCTATGAGAAAGAGCTTCGCTCTGGGATTGAGCTGAGCACCCAATCGGTCTGAGCCCCAGCAACATGGGCTTGAAAGGGCGCACTGCAACCGCCCGCACGTGCCGGTTGCGGTTTAAGCTGGATGCAGGTAAAATCCGATAAATTTTTACCAAGGAGCATTGATGGGCATCCAAGCAGTGATTTGGGATCTGGGCGGTGTGCTGGTTCGAACCGAAGATTATGCGCCGCGCCTGGCGCTGGCGCAGCGCTTTGGGATGACGCTGGCAGAGATTGAAGAGTTTGTGTTCTCCAGCGACTCTGGCGAGCGCGCCCAGCGCGGCGAAATCAGCGTTGAGCAGCATTGGGAGAATCAGCGCAAGGCATTGGGCTTGAGCCCCGCCGAGTTGCAGGCCTTCCAGGCTGAATTTTGGGGCGGCGACCGGCTGGACGCTGAGTTGGTGGCTTACATCCGCCTGCTGCGGCGGGATTTCAAGACAGGTCTGCTCAGCAACGCCTTCTCCGATCTCAGGCAAGTGGTGGCCGAGACCTGGAAATTTGCAGATGCCTTTGACGAGATGGTGATTTCGGCGGAGGTCGGGTTGGTCAAGCCAGATCCACGAATCTATCAGCTGGCGGTGGATCGTTTGGGGGTTGCACCCGCGGATGCAGTTTTTATTGACGATTTTTCTCGCAACGTTGAGGGCGCGCAAGCGGTGGGCCTTCATGCAATTCATTTTAGAAACCCCCAACAGGCTCGCCGCGAGCTGGAAGACCTGCTCAATGGGAGCCGCCCGTGAACGAAGATGAGCTGACTGACCTCAGCCTGGCGCAGGCTGCCAGGTTGATCCACCTGGGCCAGCTTTCCCCGGTTGAGCTGACCCAGGCGCACCTGGATCGTATCCAACGGCTGGATCCTCAAGTCAACAGTTACATCACAGTCACCGCTGAGAGCGCGCTGGAGCAAGCCCGCCGGGCAGAGGCTGAGGTTCGCCGCGGCGAAATGGCGACGGGCCGGCCGCTTGGCCCACTGCACGGCATACCGCTGGCACTCAAGGACCTCTACGAGACCCAGGGCGTCCGGACCACTGCCGGGACAACCCACTTCAGCGATTACGTCCCCCAGGAAGACGCCGCTGTAGTGACAAAGTTGAAAGCGGCCGGCGCTGTTCTGCTGGGCAAGACAAACCTGCATGAAATTGCCCTCGGCCTGACCAATGTGAACCCACACTTTGGACCCTGCCACAATCCGTGGGGCCTGGATCGCGTGTCTGGGGGCTCATCTGGTGGATCGGCTGCAGCTCTGGCCGCCCGGTTCTGCCTGGGGGCGCTGGGCAGCGACACTGGCGGATCGATTCGCGCCCCGGCATCCCTGTGCGGCGTGGTGGGCTTGAAACCCACCCACGGGCTGGTCAGCTTGCGCGGCGTGATCCCCTTGAGCTGGAACCTGGATCACGCCGGACCGATGGCAAGGCAAGTGCTGGATACAGCCATCCTTCTACAGGCGATTGCCGGGTATGATCCGCAAGACCCCTATAGTGAAAATGCGCCAGAGGACAATTACTCTGCTGCCATTCAGAAGGGTGTCCGGAATTGGCGCATTGCCCTGGCCGATGATGACTATTTCGACCGCACCCAGCCGGAAGTTTTACAGGCAGTTCGATCGGCTGCCCAGGTCTTTGAAGAACTTGGGGCACGGGTGGAGAATACTCCCTTTCCAGATATTTACCAGGCTGCCCTGGCAAATGGGATGATGGTGATCAGCGATGCAGCGACCTTCCACGCGTCGCGCCTGCTGGAAAACCCCCAGGGCTTTGGCGCTGACGTGCTGCAGCGCCTGAAAAACGGCGCTGCCCTGCCATTGAAGGAGTATGTCCTGGCCCGCCGGACTCAGTCTTTGCTGCGCAGGCAGTATGAGCGCTTCTTTGAGCGTTATGATCTGGTGCTCATGCCCACCACGCCAGTGGTAGCACCGCCGATTGAAGGTCCGGATGCAGTGGAGCTGGCGCGCCTGTTGACTCGCTACACCGCGCCATTCAACCTGACCGGGCTGCCAGCGTTATCTCTGCCATGCGGCTTCTCGCCCGAAGGATTGCCAATCGGTTTGCAAATCATCGGCCCGCGCTGGGGAGAATCTGCTGTTCTGCGCGCTGGATACGCCTACGAGCAAGCCACTGAGTGGCACCGCCAAAAGCCTGTTTTTTGATGAAAAAATGGCCCGCCTTACCCGTGTACCTGGTGATGCAGGGCGCGCTGGCATTGTTCACCGCCATGATCTTCACCGCCAGCTCCATTTACCAGGTCACGGTCGCTGGGCTGACGCCGCTGCAACTGGTGTTCGTGGGCACCACGCTGGAGCTTTCAGTTTTCTTGTTTGAAGTTCCCACCGGCGTGGTAGCGGATGTTTACAGCCGCCGATTATCAATTATCATCGGCACGTTTCTGATTGGCCTGGGATTCTTGGTTGAAGGAAGCCTCCCCATCTTTGGGATGATTCTGCTGGCGCAAATCCTGTGGGGCGTGGGTTATACATTTACCAGCGGCGCCACCCAGGCCTGGATCACAGACGAGATTGGCGAAGCGGCTGCTGGGAGGGCATTTCTGCGCAGCGAACAAATAGGACAGATTGCCTCGTTGGTGGGGATTGGTCTGGGGATGGTGTTGGGCAGCTTACGGATCAGCCTGCCTATCCAGGTTGGCGGCGCGCTGATTGCCCTGGTGGGGATCTTCCTGATGCTTTACATGCCAGAGACCGGTTTTGAGCCCGCGGCCAGCCGTGAGCGCAATTCCTGGCAGAATATGGCCCACACTTTTCAGCAGGGCATTGCCGCGGTGCGCAGCCGCCCGGCGTTGCTGACTATCCTGAGCATTGGCCTCATCTATGGTCTCTACAGCGAAGGGTATGACCGCCTGTGGACCAAGCACATCCTGGACCAATTCACCTTTCCACTGGCCGACCGGTTCCAACCGGTGGTCTGGTTCGGATTGATCCGAGTGGGAGGGATGATCCTGAGCGTTAGCGCAGCCGAGCTGGCGCAGCGCCGGGTTCAGACCGAGCAACATGCGGCGGTGGGGCGTGCATCCTGGGCCATTTCAGCCGTGTTGGTATCTGCCTTGCTCGTCTTTGCGCTGGCCAAAACGCTTCTGGTGGCAGTTATTGCCATCTGGCTGATTTCCATGGCGCGCAATATCCTCAACCCACTCTACACGGCCTGGGTCAACCAGCGGCTGAACGCGCGGGTGCGGGCGACCGTGCTTTCGATGAGCAGCCAGATGGACGCCATCGGCCAGGTTGCCGGTGGTCCCGTCGTGGGCTTGATCGGCAGCTGGCTTTCGGTGAGGGCTGCGTTGATCGCCTCTGCCCTGACGCTCTCTCCAGTGTTGGCCCTTTACCCGCGCGCCATCCGCCAAAACGATGAACAACCAGCCCCGCTGGAAACGCCTGTCCCAGAAGAATGAAAACCATCCGGCGCAGGCTTTATCGACAGAGGCCCTCTTCGTGCAATTGACGTGACTGGAGGGCGGCAGCTATCGCAACCCCCCAAACCGCCCACACAAGCGGCGCTGAACGGACCATGCCCCAGCTAACAGCGTCGGTCAGGCCATGGGCGATCAAGGCAATTTGGCTACCCAGGATTCCCGCCCCCAGGGCTGTAATCAAGGCGTCGTTTGATTCCCCCCCCACACGGTACACCTGACCAGCACAAAAGATCACAACCCCCAGAACCCCCAGCCAGGCAAGCAGGCCCGTAATCCCCAGGTCAACAGCAACCTGCAGAAACAGGTTGTGAGCATGAAAAACTGCCGCCGGCCCAAACATTTGGAACGGGTAGAGCTGGTCTGCCAGGGGCTGGAAGGCGCCCATGCCAATGCCAGTGAAGGGGAAGTCAAGGATCATGTCCATCGCTCGGCTCCAGACTTCCTGGCGGCCAGTCAGGCTGCCCACAGTTTTACTGGCCGCCAGCATGTCCAGCGCCCGCTCAACGCCAAGCCAGTAAACGCCGGCGATTGCAGCAAGCAAGCCAAGCCCAACAGCCGCCCAGCCCCACCGCCAGCGCAAAATGACCAGCGCCAGCCCAGCCAATCCACAGGCTACCCATGCGCCGCGGGACAGGGAAATCAAAATAACCGCGCTCATGCAGCCGGTTGAGATTAAGAGAATCACCCGCTGATAATTCTTGAGCTCATGCCAGTCGAATAGCAGCCAGGCCACCGCGAGCGGTAAGATCAAGGCCAGGGTGCCTGCAACCACATTCGGGTGGACCGTGTCGGCCACCAGGATAGCAAAATTCTGGTACAGGGCGGCGGGCACAAAGGCCCACTTTCCCAGCGGCCATTCCACGCTAAGCGGGGCCAACAGCGCCACAGCCAACCCGCTCAGGCTGAAGACCCACAGCAGCAAGCGCAGCCGGCGGCGTGTGCGGCAGGTGTTGGCAATCGTGTAATAGAGCGCAATACCGCTCAGCAAGCGGTAGACCTGGGGGGCAGTGATTTGCGGCAGCGGGGTTATCCATAGGCTGATCACCGACATGAGCAAAAGCAGCACAACAGGAATGTCGGCAGGCGTCCGAATAGTCCAGGTGCCAGACGTTAAACGGCGCAGCGGCCAAAAACACGCCGCCACAAACACCGCCACTGCTAATAAGGGGGGATAGAGAATACTGGCAAAAACTGCCGCGCCCACCACCCATAGCTCAACCGAGGCCAGGCTGGTCAAAACGCGGTGAATGTGCATCAAGGCGCTCGATTCATCCTTGCGGCTCAAAGCAGCGTCCAGCAGCTACTCCGTGGGGAGCGATGTTTTTTCTTCGCTTGGGCTTTCTGGTGGGTTGGCGCCATTCTCGCCCCGTTTGCGCTTATCGCTGCCATTCTTGCTAAAATAGCGATCATAGGTGCGACCGTTGTAATAAGCGGTGTAATACTGGTACCTGGTGTAATAATGCATATGCTTGCGAGAAATGGGATTGAGCACAACGCCCAGGACACGCGCACCGGCGCGGTTCAGATGCTCCATTAATACCTGGGCAGCGCCGATCTTGGTTTTTCCGGGCTGGATGACCAGCAAGACGCCATCCATTTTGGCCGATAACGCGATGGGATCCGCCACAATGGTGGGCGGCGAGTCGACAATAATGATATCGGATTTTTCTCTGAGCTCATTCAAAATGCGGTTCATCCTGTCCGACTCAAGAAGCTCGGTGGGATTCGGCGGAAGCCCTCCGCTGGTAATCACCGCAAACGGTGGATCGCCCCAGGTTGAGATCACACTGGCAAGATTGGTATGATCGCGAAACAGGTCGCTCAAGCCCTTGCGGTTGGACATACTCAAAAAGCGGTGGATCGATGGGCGGCGCAAATCGGTATCAACCAGAATCACTCTGCGCTCACCCTGTGCCATGACTGCTGCCAGATTCACCGCGACGGTGCTTTTGCCTTCCGCAGGTCCTGTGCTGGTGACCAAAAGAGACTTTATCGGCTTATCAACGCCTGCAAAATCCAGGTTGGTGCGCAAGGTGCGGAAGGATTCTGTAATTGGGGAGAGCGGGTTTTCACTGACATAGACTTCTTCGCCGCGAGAGCTGTTCTTACCCCGCCGGTATTCCATTTCTCCAATCAAGCCGATCACCGGAACGCGCAAATAATACATCACATCTTCTGGCGTCTTGAGGGTGTCATCCAAAAATTCAATGGTAAAAGCCACCATACCCATCAGGAAAGCGCCGACCATCGCTCCTAACAATACGTTTCGCGCCGGCTGCGGTTGGATGGGTCTGCCAGGGACCGGGGCAACCTCGATTTGGACCACATTGGGGGTGTTGCGCAGGCGCGCCAGGCGAACATTCTCATAGCTGCTCAGCAGGTTGGTGTAAATCTGTTGGTACAATGCCAGCGTGGTCTGAAGTTGTTGTTGACGCAAGGCTGGATCTGAGTTTTCGTCATTGGTGTCCAGCACCAGAAGATTGGCATAGACATCCTTGTAAAGATTGCGCAGATCATTCAATTGATCCAGACGCAGTTGCATTTCTTTGTACTTGATTTCATTGTCGGGCGACAGCGTAGGAGTTGGCAGCGGCGCTGGCGTCGAGGTGGGTTTCTGCCAAAACGGCACCGGTGTGTTGGTAATCAGAGGCGCAGGAAAGAAGCTCTGCAGTTCCGTCTCAAGCTGGATGATTTGGCTTTCCGAGCTGGTAAGCTGTTCTTCAATCTGCTGGATGCGCTCGGAGACTTGCTGCTTCTGAGTTTCCAAAGATTGCTCCGAAATCTGCGACATCTCAGCTTGTAAATCGCTGACCTGGGCTTCCACCTGGGCAATCTGGCTTCTCAGGCTTTCTTCAGATGCCTGGTAACGGCTGGATTGCAGGTTGTCGTTATAATCGATGAAAACATCTACCAACGAGTTTGCAATCTCTGCTGCGCGCTGCGGATCATGATCCTGGACCGTTATTTCGAGCAACAACGATTCTGCAATCTGGTCCACATCAATCTGACCCTTGCTGACCGCATATCCCAACCGCTTGCTCAGAGCGTCCAGAATTGGTCCGGTGTTAATCAACTGGGCGTACGTTTTGGTCAACTGGATTTCATTGAAGAAATAGTAAGACTGACCTTCCTGGTCCATGGATCGGCTGACCATGATCTTGGTGGCAGTTTCATAGACAGTCGGTTGGTACAGGCTGATTAAATACCCAACCAAGCCGCCCAACACTGCTCCTGCCACCAGCAGCCACAGCCATTTTCGAAACAATAAGATATACTGCCGGATATCAGTCATAGCACCCAATTCTTGCCTGGAATAAAAACAAAACCGCCCTCACTTTCGCCCTGCAAAATCGTGGGGCAATCTGCCTCAGGATTTTATCATATTCTCTGAATTCGAGATCGATCCCAATCCGAGTTCAATAATAAGGAATTGCCCCAACAAATTCGCTGATGGCCGTGGCAACCACTTGAGGCTGCTCGAGCATGACCATGTGCCCGGCGTCAGGGATCAATTTCAACACAGCATTTGGGATACCATTCGCCAGGAATTGCGCCTGGCGCATGGGCGTCATCTGGTCATCCATGCCGCAGATGATCAGGGCAGGCAGGCTAAGTTCCACCAGGCGATCTCTGACATCAAATTCATCGCAGGCCAGAAAATCGCCATAAAGCACGCTGGAGCGAGTTTCAGCCATACGCCGGGCAGCCAGCTCGGCCAGCCGGGCCGGAGAAGCTGGGCTGAAGGAGCGATCAATCACGAATTTAACTGCGTTCAAGAAAGTGGTTGAGCTAGACACCTGCTCCAAAAGCTCCGGCGCAACACGCAGCCGCGCCCCAGCGCCAACCAACCCAAGCCCCAAAACTCGCCCAGGGTGGTCCAGGGCCAGGGTCAGCGCAATTGCGCTGCCCATGGAATGGCCAATCAACACAGCGCTGTGCAAATCGATGGCGTCCAGCCAATCGATCAGCGCCTGGGCGTAGGAATGGATCGACTGCAGCCCGCGCTCGCCCGATTTGCCATGCCCGGGCAAATCGGGAGCATAGACACGGTAGCCGGGCAAGCGGCGCACTTCTGAGGGCCAGTACAGGTGCGTGCCGCCTGCCCCGTGGATCAGGACAACCGGTGGAGACAGGCCTTCGCTGCTGCCCAAGTGAGCATGGTAGTAAATATTGGCTGCGTTTGGCATAAACGAACGTGGAGCAATAATGTCGATGATAAAAGCATTCAAGTCCGGGAAAACCAGCGGCTGAACTCTGGGGTGGTCTAGTCGCCGCGGCGAATGCGGTCGGCAGCCTCCTCAGTGAGCGGGATCACAACCTGGACTCGCGTGCCTCGCCCTGGGGCCGAATCAATCCGCAGCAGACCATTCACCAGTTCAGTGCGCTCGCGCAAATTAATCATCCCCAGGCTGCCACGGTTCTCGTAGGATGAATTGATCGAGTTAACATCGAATCCAACGCCATCATCTTCAATCTCCAACAGGCTCATTCCTTCGCGCAGCATTTTGAGCCGCACCCAAATGCACGTGGCATGGGCATGTTTACGGGCGTTGTTGACTGCTTCTTCGGCAATGTAGAAAACTACAGCCTGTTTGCTCGCTTCGAGAACATCCACAACCCTGGGATCGGCCTGGATAATCACATTTTGATTAAACGTCTCCTTCATCTTTTCAGCCATGGACTCGAGCGTGGCGATCAATCCTTGAGATTCGAGCACCAGAGGTCGCAGCGTGAACAGCATGTGACGGATTTCTTTGGTCGTTCGCCGGGCAAGCTCCTCAATTTTATAAAGTTCTTCGGCGGCAGCTTTCAAATCTCGTTCCATCAGCCGGCGGGCAAAATTCACCCGCATGGCGATGGCCGAGACGGATTGGGTAGGGCCATCATGCAGGTCACGGGCAAGCTTCTTGCGTGACTCCTCCTGGATCTCCATCATCCGATTCTTTTCCTGCTCCAGGTCCTGGTACAGGCGCGCATTTTGGATGGCAATCACCGACTGCTTGGCAACAATCTCCAGCACTTCGCGCCGGTCAGGTGTGAAGAAATCAACCAGCGGATGGGCAAAAAGGAGAATCCCATAGGCATCCAGTCCGGCCCGCAAGGGCAGGCAAAACGCCGAGCGGCATTCCCGCAACGAATTTAAGCGGCTCAGCTCCACATCCGCGCTCAGGTTTCTGGACAAACTGGGCACGCCTTCGTCTATCGCGTGGGCCAACAATCCGCTGGCGCCAGGCAACTGGATATCGCGGTCGGAAGCCAACAAATGGCGGGCAGCAGCAATGTGCAAAGTCGGCGAACGCTGGTTGGCGCCGGTGTAGAGCAAAACTGCTCTAAAAAGATAATCCACCTGCGGCGCATCCAGCTCGGCCAATGTATCTGCACTCAAGTCCAGCGAGGTCTCCAACACTCGTTGGTAATTCAGGGTTGCGCTCAAGGCCGAGATCAAATCATAAATCAACTTGCGGCTTTCTCGGTCTCTGCGTTCAACGGCTGCAGGCGGGCGAGGCGCGTTTTTTACGCCTGACTTTGCCCTCTGCATGGCACGCTCGCTGGCTAAAGCCAATGGCAGGCCAACCATCAGATACACCGGCACCATCACTGCAAAAAAAGCGAGCAAGTCATCCGCCTGGTGGGTGTAAACCAGCATGGCTTGAACCCCCAGGGTCAACAGAAAAGATAAAATGGCCCCGACCCATTGAAAGTACAAGGCGGCTGTGGCAACCGGTAGAAGACCCAGCCAAACCCAGGTGAGCTGAGCATTGCCTAAGAAAAAGACCAATTGAGCAAAAGCAAAATCCCCCAGGAGGTACAAAATCCGCACAGCCGCCATCGTCTGGTTAGCTGCGGTGAGCACCGTAGCCGCCAGATTGACGATCAGCATTGCAGCAAAAAGGATCAGGAATTTGGAGTCGGAAACACCTTGATAAGCCAACCACAGGCTTGCGCTTGCAAGAAAAGCCCATCGCAAAGCCAGGGCGATCCAGTCGGTTGAATGCGAAGGATTGCCATTGCGCATGCTGTGTATCATAACTCAAAACATGGGCTTGGCAAGGAGTCCATACAAAATTTATAGGTTTTTCAACATTTGATCCAGGATAGGGCAGGCGGCTTTCACCGCCCGACCCCTGTGGCTCAAGGCATTCTTCTCTGCCATGTCCAGCTCAGCCATTGTTTTGCCCAGTTCCGGGATGAAGAAAACAGGGTCATACCCAAAGCCTTTCACGCCGCGTTCTTCCGGGATTATCTCTCCCTGACAGACGCCCTGGGCAAACCTGACCTGCCCCACCGGGCTGGCGATGGCAACCACACAGCGAAACCTGGCTTTCCAGGGGCGCGGCATGGCCTGCAGCTTTGATAGCAGCAGCTTCCGACGGTCGGCGTCAGAAGCTCCGGGCCAGGGAGCAAAACGCGCCGAGTGAAGCCCGGGTTGGCCGCCCAGAGCATCTACTTCCAGGCCGGAGTCATCCGCCAGACTGATCAAGCCAGAAGCCCTGGCATAGGCAGTGGCTTTGAGCGCTGCATTCTCCGCATAGGTGCCGCCGCTTTCTTCAATGGCCAAATCCAGATTTAGCTGTGCAGGAATGACAATCTCAGCCGATAAACCGCTGAGCAGTTCCTTGATTTCTTCCAGCTTACCAGCGTTACGAGTGGCAACTAATAATTTAGACATTATTGCTCCTGTTAAAACCGGCTTTGCCATGCAACAACCTTATACGCCATGTTATAATCGATTTATGTATATTTCGCACGATGTTTTGCGGCTCAACGTCGGGTTTATCGTCCATCAAACGGTTGGCTATTGCCGGGATTTTCCGTTCGATATCCCCGAGATCCGCCTGCCTCCAGACCTGTCCTTGAGCGACTTCACCGGCAATGTGCGAGTCACGCGCACCGCCCAGGGATTGTTGGTCCAGGTGAAATTGCAGGCCAAAATCGATGCCGAGTGCGTTCGCTGCCTGACCGAATTCCATCAGCCGTTGGAAGTGGATTTTTCCGATCTTTACGCGTTCACGCAGGCATCCATAACCGATTCTGGGCTGCTCCTGCCCGAAAACGGTAAAATCGACCTGGCCCCGGTTGTGCGAGATGAGATGCTTCTGGCAATCCCCATCAGCCCACTTTGCAGTTTCGCCTGCAAAGGCCTGTGCCCGGTCTGTGGGGAGAACCTGAATGAGACCCACTGCCAGCATACAGATGAAACAACCGAAACCAGCTTCGACGGCCTGGGCTCTATGGTCGAATAACCAACTGACTTAATCCTTTGATCCATTGCAATACACAGCGTTCAGCCAATTTTATTCTTGCGTTGCTCGCCCTTAGAATCATCCAGGAGGGAAATTCGTGTCACAATTGGGCGAACGAAAACCACTCAGTCTTATCCTGCAACTGCTAGCTGAACGCGCCCAATTGCAAGGCTGGCTGACACAGGAGGATATTCTGGAAATCTATCCGGCTGCCAGCGGAGATCATGGCCGCCTGTCGCAGCTGCTCGCCGCGCTCAAACTCCATGGCATTGAAGTGGTCAACTCGGAGAACGCGCAAGAGATAGAGAGCGAGCTGGCAGGGGATGATTCTGAAGCACTCCTGGCGATCGAATCTATCGCCAGCGACGATGCCACAAGCCTGTATCTCAAAGAGATGTCGCTCACACCGCTGCTATCCGTTGAGGAAGAGCTCAGCCTGGCCAAACGGATTGCCCGCGCCCGGCAAGCCAACCGTGAACTGGCTCGCCTGAATCTGAATGGCTCCGACCCGGAACGCCGCCGCGAGTTGGAGGCTCTGGTACAGGATGGGCATCTGGCGCGCGATGCGTTGATTAAGGCCAACACGCGCCTGGTGGTCAGCGTAGCGCGCCGCTACCTGGGCCGCGGTGTGCCTTTTTTGGACCTGATCCAGGAAGGCAACCTGGGTTTGATGAAAGCAGTGGAAAAATTCGAGCACCAACGCGGTTTTCGATTCTCCACCTATGCCACTTGGTGGATCCGCCAGGGGATCGTGCGCGCAATCGCCGACCAGGGGCGGACGATCCGCGTCCCGGTGCACATGGTTGACCGGCTGCGCGTCGTTTACAAAGCATCGCGAGAGCTGGAACAAAAATTTGGGCGCACCCCCACTTCCCAGGAGATTGCCGATCAGCTAGACCTGGATACCAGCAAGCTGCACTGGCTTCTGCAGGTCACTCAACAGCCTGTCTCCCTGGAGAGCCCATTCAGCGGCGAGGAAGATACCGAGCTGGGCATGTATGTGGAAGATATCACTTCACCCAGCCCGGCTCAGATCACCTATGAGAACATGCTGCGCGAGCGGCTGGATGAAGTCTTGGCGACCCTGACGCCGCGCGAAGCCCGCATCTTGCGCCTGCGGTTTGGCCTGGGGCAGGACCGCCCATACACCCTGGAAGAAGTGGGGCAAAAATTTGGCCTGACCCGCGAGCGCATCCGCCAGATCGAGTCCAAGGCGCTGCGCAGTCTGCGACAGCCCGCCCGGGCGCGGCTGTTGCGCGATTATAGCTGATCCCAAAGCGGTTTTTGCATCCGTCGCCGCGGTTTCTCGCTTCAATTTCACTCAGCCCACTGTCCCATTCAAGATGATTCGTTCCTTGTCTTGTGTAACCTGGCCAACCGGATTCGCCACCTTGACAAATGGCACAGGTAAGATTAAACTGGCGTTAATCAGTTAAGTTGTGATAGGATGCCTGCAATGACGCTGATCGATTCTCGTTACGTAGCCATTCATTACTCGATGGCCATGATGCGCAATCTGGCGGTTTACTGCGCGCCGGTGTGCAGGCAGCCGGTCCGTTAGGAAGAGAGCAAGCGTTTAATTGCGTCTATCCGAGGGCTGTCCTGGCAAGGGCAGCCCTCTAGTTTTGTGAATCAGCATCCGGAGGTCTCCAATGTCCGAGTATATTCTTGTATCTGTGGCCTGGCCTTACGCCAACTCGCAAATCCATGTCGGCAATCTGACTGGCTCCTACCTGCCGGCGGATATCTTTGCCCGTTATCACCGGCTGGCAGGCAACCGGGTGGCCATGGTCTCTGGCTCCGACGCGCATGGCACGCCGGTGACGGTGCGCGCCGACGCCGAGGGAACCACCCCGTTGAAAGTCTACGAAGGTTACCATGCCACCTTCCTGGAGCTTTTCCAGAAGCTGGGCCTGACTTATGACCTTTTCACCAGCACGCACACCGAGAATCACTTCAAGGTCTCACAGGACATCTTCCTGGCGTTGCAGGCCAACAATTATCTTTACAGCGAACGACAGAAGCAATGGTATGCAGCATCGCAGGGGCGTTTCCTGCCCGATCGCTACGTGGAGGGCACCTGCTACATCTGCGGCTACACCAGCGCCCGAGGCGATCAATGCGATAGCTGCGGCAGCCTGCTCGACGCCACCCAGATCATCGACCCGCGTTCCAAGATCGACGGCTCGACTCCAGAGCTGCGCGAGACTGAGCATTTTTACCTGGACCTGGGCGCTCTGGAGCCGGCCATTGTAGAGTTTCTGCGCCAGCGGGAGGCTTATTTCCGCCCGAATGTACTGCGCCAGTCGCTGGGGCAAATCCAGTCAGAAGGTCTCCGCGGCAGGCCAATCACCCGCGACCTGGATTGGGGCATTCCAGTGCCGGTGGAGGGCTGGCAAGGCAAGTGCCTGTATGTGTGGTTCGAGGCCGTGATCGGTTATCTCTCTGCCTCAATTGAGCTGGCCAGGCTGAATGGCCAGGCGGATGACTGGCACAACTGGTGGTACAACCCGCAGGCCCGGGCTTACTATTTCATCGGCAAAGACAACATCCCTTTCCATGCTGTGATCTGGCCAGGTCAACTGATCGGCGCCGGGGAGGCCTTCGGAAGGTTGTTTGAAGGCCAAGAGGGCAAGCGCCTGACCCTGCCTTTTGACATACCGGCCAACGAATTCATGAACCTGGAAGGCAGGAAGATCTCTGGCAGCCGCAACTGGGCCGTCTGGGGGCTGGACTTCCTGAGCCGCTACGATCCGGACCCGCTGCGTTATTATCTGATCGTCAACATGCCCGAAACAAAAGACACCGATTGGGATTGGGATGATTTCGTGCGGCGCAACAACGATGAGCTGGTCGCCACCTGGGGCAACCTGGCTAACCGGGTGCTCTCCTTTGCATACAAGCATTGGGAGGGGCATGTGCCCGATCCAGGCGAACTGCGCCCCGAGGATCAGCAGGTCATCGCCACAGTTGAAGCCGGTTTTCAGAGCGTTGGCGAACACCTGGAAGCGGTGCGCCTGCGGGCCGCGCTGGGGGAGGCGCTGCGCCTGGCAGCGGAGGTAAACAAATACCTGGATAAAACCGCCCCCTGGTTCGAGATCAAAACCGATAAAGCCGCCGCTGCCAGGTCGATCTTTACCGCCCTGCGCGCTATCGACTCGCTAAAGGTGCTTTTTTCGCCTTTCATCCCCTTCTCCAGCGAGCGGCTGCACACCTACCTGGGCTACACGGCGCCGCTGTTTGGCAGCCAGTACACCGAGACTGTCCAGGACAGCCTGGGCGAGCATACCGTCCTGCGCTATCAACCCAGCCTAGCAGGGGTGCAGTGGCGGCCCAGCCAGCTTGCCCCCGGGCAGGCGCTCAACCAACCAGGGCCGCTGTTCCGCAAGCTGGAGCCCAATGTGGCGGCGGAGGAGAGGGCCCGGCTGGGCTAGTTCCCCAGCAACAGAATAGAAACAGGCCGGGATTTTGCGCGCAATCCTGGCCTGTTTTGTTCGGGTAGAACTGAGAGATTGAATTCGCCCGCCTACATGCCTTTTTTGGCTATCGCCTCGTTGTAGGCCTGGCCCCACAGGTGGCCCTGGATGACATAGGCCCAGGCTGTGGTGAAGATGACGCCAATAAAGCACAGGATCAAACCCAGCGAAGCAACAATGCCCGCAACAATGCTGCCAATCAAAGCCAGCAGGTACGCACCCGGAGCAGCGCGGACCAGCCCAAAGACCTCAGCAAAACGGAAGGCTGCGCCCAACTGGTCGGTGACGACAAAGTTTGCAAACGCCGCCGGTACGACAAACCCCAGGGCAATTCCGTACAGCGCCGCAAGGCAGCTCACGCAGATCGAGGCTGTGCTGATCAGGGTGATCATCGTGTCATCACCGCTATCCTGCAGAAACATGACTGGCAGGTTCGCACAAAACGAAAGCAAGATGATTGGTAAAGCATAAACCAGGCCAATGACAAACATCTTCAGGCCCTTCACCAGATAATCGCCAAAAGCACTCCAATCTGGCAGGGTCTCGGGGTCGTGCTGGATCACCCGCCGGGTCACTTCCAGCGCCCAGCCGCCTACGGTGATTTGGCCAATCAGAGGGATCAGACTCACCAAGCCGGCGATGCCAATCTTTTTGAGCCAATCTTTGTCTTCAAACGCAAACGTAAATGCTTTTCCGATGTTCATGACGGCCTCCTTGGATAACAGAAATTGAGTAGAACCTTAAGGTCAGATGGGTACAATCTTATCAGTTTTTTGGAATTTTGCACGGGAATTTATCTAAATTTTTTGAACTTCGCTCAGATTGTATCAACCCGGGCCGGGTAAAATTGCACATACCAGCGTTTCTCTGATGGGTCAAATAACAGCTCGCACACTCGCTCGATCGGGATCATGACCAGGATGTGCTCGCCGCGCTCATCCTGCCAGCGCCGCCCGGTCGAATCCACCGAATATGACCGGCCTTGCCAGGTGAAGCTCAGCGGTGTGAGGCGGCCCTGGGCGTCGAAACGAGCGATGACTTCAACCGGCTCCATGGAGATACTCAGCCAATCTTTGCAGGGCCTGCTTGGCGGCCTGCTCCTTGATTTGCAAACGGTCGCCCTGAAATCGATAGGGCCAGGCGTGTTCGTAGCCCGAGGCGCTCAGCCCAATCCAGGTAGTGCCGACCGGTTTTTCCGGCGTTCCGCCTCCCGGGCCAGCGATGCCGCTCACCGAGAGGCCGACATCGGCTGCCAGCGCATGGCGCACGCCGCGGGCCATTTCAAGCACCACCTCCCGGCTGACCGCGCCAAACTGCTCCAGCGTCTTCCATTGCACGCCCAGCAGGCGCACCTTCGCTTCGTAGGCATACGAGATCACGCCGCCAATGAAATAGGTCGAAGAACCGGCTACGTTGGTAATGCGGTGCCCAACCAGGCCGCCGGTGCAGGACTCTGCCACAGCTAGGCGCAGGCCACGCTGCCGCAACAGCTCTCCGATTTGAGCCTCAAGGGGTGTGGCGCTCATGATGGCAATTATACCCGCGCTGGTTGGGCAAATCGACCATCCCTTGCTGATGTTATTCTGGCTCTACAATTTCAACCAAGTTGAGTAAAATTAGAACTTATGAGGACAATTGGAATCACACCATGCTGGAAGACATTTACAACTACCTGCAACTGAACGAATCCATCGCCACCTCTGGGCAGCCGACCGAAGCCCAGATTGTTGAAATTGCACAAGCCGGGTACGAAGTCGTGGTTAACCTGGCGCTGTCAGACGCCGAATACTCGCTGCCGGATGAGAAGGCCACCGTTGAATCCCAGGGGATGACTTACGTTCACCTGCCTGTCATCTGGAGCCAACCAACTCAGGAAAACCTGGAGGCTTTTTGCGATGTGATGGACGCAAACCAAGGCAAGAAGATTTTCGTCCACTGCGCTGCCAATATGCGCGTCTCGGCCTTCATGGCCCTGTACCGCATCCGCCGCCTGGGATGGCCGCCCAAGCAGGCCTTTCAGGATATGCAGCGCATCTGGACGCCGGAGGGCTGGTGGCGGGATTTTATCCTGGCCTCGCTGCCCAACGAAGCCCAGACTTAGCTCGAGGCGTCGTCCACGCAGATCTGGCAGGCCAGCTCGTCCTCTAAAGCAATTTCGCAATGCTCAACCTGCACCACGGTTACCGGTGTGTGCTGCACGACACGCACAAAACGCCCAGGTACCAGCCCATAAGCCTGCAAATGGGCCCAATGTTCCGGGGCCAAGCCAGGGGCAAAGCCTTTCAGGTGCGCCCCCTCGCCGGGGTGGACGTCCGCCAGGGTTTCATATGAACCGGCGCAGCGCCGGCAATGCCCTTGTTTTCGTTGACGCCTGCGTCCAAAACGCCACATTGGTTCAGTTCCTCTGCGATGAATCAGTCATGGATTGTTCCTGAGAAGGCGTCAGCCAGCGCCGGGCCAGCCGCGCCAGGATCGAACGTTCGGGGTTGACCATCTCGAACCCGCAAGCCGGGCAGCGGGTCAACTGGCAGCCGCTTTGGAACGGGCAGGCCTGGCAGGCAACAGAAGCGGACGGATCAAACCGGTGACCGCACATCGTGCAAGCGATCAGCTCCATGGCTAGCCCCCCCATCCAATCGCCAACAGCAACCGATTGAGCAAACCACCCACCAGGAAGGCTAACGGGATGATCAGCGCGACCATCCCCAGCGCCGTGCGCACGTTGCGCTCCTTGGCAATCATCATCACGCTGGCAATGCAGGGAATGAACAGGGTCACCGTCACCATGGCTACCAGCACCTGGAGATCATTCAGCTGCCCGTGCGAGGCCATCACAAACAGCCCGGTAGCGCCAAAATCCCGGCGCAGAAAGCCCATCACAAAGGCTGCACTGGCCTCCGCTGGCAGGCCCAACCAGCCGGTCATCAGCGGCTCGGCTGCGGCCATCAACCCATTCAGTATCCCGGTTTTGTCCAGCAGGAACATCAATCCCGCTCCAAGCAAGAACAGAGGCACCACTTCCTTAATATACCATTCCAGCCGGGCCAGGGTCTTGAGCAGCACGTTGGACGCCTGCGGCATTCGCAGGGGGGGTAGTTCAACCACCAGCAGAGTGCGCTCTCCGGGCACCAACCGGGCTGCCAGCCAGCCCACCACCAGCAAAACCAGGGCGATCACGCCGCTCCAGATCAACGTGGCGCCAAACGAGATGCCCGCCAGCATGCCCATGACAACGCCGAGCTGCGCCGAGCAGGGCACCGCCAGGGCCAGCAGCAGGGTCACCAGCAGGCGATCGCGCTTGCTCTCCAACACCCGGGTGGTCAGCATGGCCATGGTCACGCAGCCCAGGCCAAGCACCATGGGCAAGACAGCCTTGCCGTTCAATCCCAGGGCTTTGAACAGGCGATTGCTCAGCGCCGCCAGCCGGGGCAGGTAGCCCGAGTCTTCCAGGATTCCAAAAGCCAGGAAAAAGGTGGTCACGATCGGCAGGATCAGCGCCAGGGCGTAGGTGACGCCCATTGTCCAAAGGCCATACGGTCCAACCAGCGCCTCGGCCAGCCAGGGGATGGAGACAACCTGATTGACCAGACCGGTCACCCACGGATTGATGATCTGTCCAAACAGGCCTTCTTCCAACAGGCCGACCAGGATTCCAGCCCCGAAGACACCCACAAACCAATAGATGGCATACAACACGATGCCCAAAATGACCCAGCCCAGGATAGGATGCGTGGTGAGAGCGCCCAGCCGGGCAGCCCAGCCGTTGCCGGTTTCGCCGGCCGAGAGGAGGGCCGTGCTGGCCAGTTGCTCAATAAAAGCCAGTCGCGCCTGTTGGATGCGCGCTGCCAGGGCGCCGCCAGTTTGCAAAGCGCTGCGTTGCGCCTGCAGCCATGAAAACCGGCTTGCATCCAGCCGGTCACGCAGCCACTCAGCGACCACTGCATCGCCGCTTAACCAAAGCAGCCCCAGCGCCCGCAGGTGGATCATTGGTCGATCGCTGACAACCGGGCCAACCTGTGTCGCAAAGTCGGTCAGGGCGGCCTCGATTTCAGGCGGGTATGCCAGGTGAAATGCGCAGGGAGCGGCAGTGCGCACAGCCTCAGTCAACTGATCGACGCCCAGGCCACGGACCGCTGTGGTGGGCACAACTGGAGCGCCAAGGGCCTGGGAAAGCCGGGTGTAATCCAGGGATACACCCCGGGCCTGGGCTTCATCTGTCATGTTCAAAGCCAGCACCAGCGGTAGCCCCATTTCGGCCAGTTGCAAGGTCAACAGCAGCGTGCGGCGCAGATTCTTGGCGTCGCCCACTTGCACAATGGCACGGATGGGCTCGTTGAGCAATAAACGAGCCGTAACCTGCTCGTCTTCTGAATAAGGAGGAAAGGCAATCACGCCCGGCGTGTCGATCAGCACGGTCCCCGGGAGGGCGCGGGCTGTGCCGCGCGCCACTTCCACAGTCGTACCAGGGTAGTTGGAGACCACCACCCGCTGGCCAGTCAGGCGCTGGAAAATCACCGACTTACCGACATTGGGATGACCCACCAGGGCAATGCTGCCCCCAGCCGCCAAAGTTTCCGAACCTGCTGTGCTGTGACATTCCATGTTCCAGTAACCCTCTGGCCTGATCTCAGGCAGCCTGCTGGAGTTTTTGACACCGCGGGCAAAGCCCGTAGAGCATCATCGAGGCAGACACAACCTGGCAGCCGGATGAGCCGGCGAACTGGACTTTGATCGACTGGATCAAAGGATGATCGAACTCGATAACAATTTTGCAAGCGGTGCACTGAAAGTGGTGGTGCTCGCTGGGGGTGACGGCGTCAAAGCGCTCCAGGCGCCGGTTTTCGTCAAAACGCCGGGCGCTGACCAGGCCTTCCTGTTCCAACCAGCGCAGGGTGCGGTAAACGGTGGACAGGTTGAGTGAGGCATCGCGCTGGCAGACGACAGCAAAGATTTCCTCTGCGGTGGGGTGACAGCCCAGACAGTCCAGCGCTTCAAGGATCAGGCGCCTCTGGGATGTCATCCGCCCCCCCTGAGCATGCAATCGCTGGGTGGCAAGATCTACAAGGGTATCCATGGGCCAACCTTAATTCTGCTTATTGCAAAAAAGTCGCATCATTATTGCAAACAACTTGCAATAATTTTAATGCCTCCATCGCTTGCATGGCAGTGACTAATGTCACCTTTTTGTCATAAGATCTCAAGATGAGGGGAACAAGCGTTTTCTGTCCAGGGACAAACAAAATAACAGGCCCATCCAAATTGCCCCCAATAAGCAGTCTTTGCCAGGAGGGGGAGAAACCAGGGCGTCAATCAGCCCAGACATATTGACAAAACTTGTACATATAGTGTATAATATATATACATAACAAAAACAGCAGATGCTGCACTTAATGAGAGGTTTCTTGTGAATATCGTTGAGATCAACCAAGTCGGTAAATCCTTCAAAGTCGGCGGCCAGGATCTCCAGGTGCTCAAGGATGTGTCCTTCAGCGTAGAGCCGGGTGAGTTTATTGCCATAACCGGCCCTTCGGGCAACGGGAAATCCACCACCCTCAACATGATCAGCGGCATCGACCGCCCCACCCGCGGCGAGGTGATCGTCAATGGCTCACCTGTTCACCAGATGAGCGAAGCCGAGCTGGCCGTCTGGCGCGGCAAGAATCTGGGCATCATTTTTCAGTTTTTCCAGATGCTGCCGTCCCTGAGCCTGGCACAGAACGTTGCCTTGCCAATGGAGTTCGCCGGCAAATATCGCCCTCGCGAGCGCCGTGAACGCGCCCTGCATCTGCTGGAGATGGTCGGCCTGGCCGACCAGGCCGATAAACTGCCCGGGACAGTCTCTGGCGGCCAGCAGCAGCGCGCTGCGATTGCCCGCGCCCTGGCCAATGACCCGCCCCTGTTGATCGCCGATGAGCCCACCGGCAATCTGGATGCCCAGACTGCCGAATCGGTGTTTCAGCTTTTCCAGGATCTTGTCAGCCGGGGAAAAACCATTTTGATGGTCACCCACGACGTTGATCTGGCCCAAAGGATGCCGCGGATCATTGAAATTCGCAACGGCATGGTGGCCTGCGACTCGATCCTTGCCCCTGAAATCTTCAACCCCGCTCGCCTGGAAAGCCTGCCCGTGGAGCGCCGCCGATGATTGTTCTCTCCAAAGTCTGGCATGACCTGTGGAGCCACAAATCGCGCACGATTCAGGTCGTGCTGGTGATTGCCCTGGGCGCAATTGGCATCGGCCTGGTGATCGGCGGGCGCAACCTGATCGCTGGAACAATTGCCGACCAATGGCGGCAAGCGGAGCCCCCAAACATCCGGCTGGCTGTGACGCCTGCCCTGACCGCCGACCAGCTACGCGGCCTGGAGCGCATTGACGGCGTTTACCAGGTTGAAGGCCTGCAAAACACTTCGATTGAATGGCGCCTGCTTGGCCAGTCCGAGTGGCAGACCGCCCGCCTGGAAGCCCGCCAGGATTTCCAGGAACAGAAAATGGAGTTGGTCAAACTGGTCAGCGGCCGTTGGCCTGACCGCAGCGCCCTAGGCGTGATCAAAACCGCCGATATGCTCTACGGCGTGGGCGAAGGCGATACGATCGAAGTCCGCACCGGCGACCAGGTCCGCAGGTTTCGTCTGGACGGCACACTCAAACCGGTTGGTCCCTTCCCGGTGGTTTTCCTTGGCTCTCCGGTCTTCTATGCCGATGCTGCCACATTCAGCCGCCTGACAGGCCGGGATACCTTCGACACGGTCCTAACCCGCGATCAGGTCTTCGATCCGCAGCGCGCTGAGGCAACCGATCTGGCCATCCAGGCTTATTTCGAAGACAACAACATCGACTCGGTTGGCACCCTGTTTCCAAACCAAAACCGGATTATCTCTCCGGATATTCCCCCAGCCGCTGAGTTGCTTAACGCCATCTTCCTGATCTTGGGCCTGATTGGCGTGATCATTATCGTGCTGGGAATCTTTTTGGTGTACAACAGCATCAGTGCAATCGTCACTCAGCAGGTCAACCAGATTGGCGTGATGAAGGCCATCGGAGCCCGCCCCTGGCAGGTGCTCTCCGGCTATGCCTTGCTGGTGCTGGTCTATGGCGGCCTGGCATCGCTCCTGGCAGTTCCGGTTGGCGGCCTGGGCGCCCGTGGGCTGCAAGACCTGTTCATTAACCTGCTTAACCTGGAGGACCCAGGCTTTACGTTTGATCCTACCGCTGTGGCCTTCCAGGTGGCCGTCTGCCTTGGAGTCACTGTGCTGGCTGCGGCCTTCCCGTTGCGCACGGCGGTGCGAATCACCATCCGTGAAGCGATCAACACCTATGGCCTGACCGGCAGCGCCAATCTGGTGGACCGCCTGGCCGCCCGACTGCGCCAGGCGCCTTACACCTTGTTGCTGATGGTGGGCAACGCCTTCCGCAATCGGCGGCGGGTATTTTTCATCGAGCTGACCCTGGTGCTGGCTGGGGTGATTTTTATGATGGTCAGCGGCGTAAATGACGCCACCCGCTACACGTTCGGTGACAAACTGCAAAGCATCCACAACTATCAGGTTACCCTGCAGTTTGAGCAGCCCCTGCGCACACAGCGTGTTGAGGGCCTGGCAGCAAGCCTTCCAGAGATCAAGGCGGTGGAAACCTGGCTGGTAACTGCTGGCAAGGGCCGGCCGGTGGAACAGACAGAGGATGCCGTCACCGACCCGCGGCTGGACATTTTTGGCCTGCCCGGCGGGACCGGCATGTACCGCCCTGACCTGGTCGCCGGCAGATGGCTGGATACCCATAACGGTCGGCAGGCTGTGATCACTCAGCGCCTGGCCGCTTCTGCCGGCTGGCAGATCGGTGACCTGGTCACACTCTCGGGATTCAACGGCCAGGAGTCCGACTGGCAGATTATCGGCATAACCTATGACCCCCTGGCGCGCTCGGCAGCGTTTGTGCCGCTGGAACAATTGCAGCGGGAGTGGGGCCAGATGGGGCTGGCAAACACCCTGTGGATTCAGACTGCGCCCAAAGATGCGGCCAGCCTGAGCGCCATTGCTGCCCGGCTGACCGAGCTGTACGAAGCCCGCGGCCTGGACGTGGCCCCCGGGAGCGCTTTCCGTTACAACACTATCACGGAGATCGTCGAAGAGACCACTGGTGGATATTCGCTGATCATCACCCTGCTGGCGATCATGGCGGTCATCATCGCCGTGGTGGGAGGGGTGGGGCTTAGCGGCGTGCTCTCGCTCAGCGTCCTGGAGCGCCGGCGCGAGGTTGGCGTGATGCGCTCCATCGGCGCTTCCGACCGTCGGGTGATCAGCCTGTTTGTTGGTGAAGGCATCCTGCTCGGCTGGTTGAGCTGGCTGATCGCCCTGCCGCTGAGCATCCCGGCAGCCTACCTTCTGACCACCCAGGGCTTGTCTCTGGCCCTCAACCAGCAGCTTGCCTATCGTTTCTCCCCCGAAGGGCCTCTGGCCTGGCTTGCCATCATCACCCTGCTGTCTGTGCTGGCCAGCGCTTTGCCAGCGCGCAGCGCTGCTCGCGTCAGCGTGCGTGAGAGCCTGGCCTATCCGTAGCCCTCAAAAAGCGGCCTCTCGGGAATCCATCTGCCCGCCAGGCCGCTATGGCAAAAGATCGGCGTGATGAGCGTGGAAGGACTCGAACCTTCCACCCATGGCATAGAAGGACGAGATCCCTGTAGTCACTTCATCCAACCAAGAACTTGCACGCTCAGCCACCCACTGTTCATAAACTTCTACGGGACGGGAATGAGCGCCGCCATCGGTTTGCCTGATTGCTCAACGACCGCCATTCTAAACAGAATCGGGATAGCGCAATGTACGCAAAAGGCAAACAATAAGCATTATGGACACTATGGTCAAAGTGTGAATTCCATTATGGCTTGTCACGCTACCGTACTAATTCAATGTCGCTCATGAAGAGAGTGCCGCTGGTGGTCTGATTGAACAAAAGTATCATTTCACGAATTTCGGCTAAATTGATTCCAGCAAAACCACTCAAGGGTATCCGGAGGGAGGTCAATGGAACGCGGCCGGTGAACCAGCCGCCTTCAAAAATATCACTTTCCTCTTTTTCTCCAAGCGGGAATTGCAGCGCTGGCTCATCGGTTCGCGTGTGTACGGAGGCAGTACGCCCCTGCTGATCGACCAATTGGATTGTGAAAGCCTGGTAAGCGCCGGCTTCATTCAGGGGCGACAACGGATCGAGAGCTGTGCGCAGACTAATGGACGAATACCGGCTCATGTCGCTCCCCTCGGGGAGCGAGAAGCGCAAGGCCGACCCGCTTTGCGACCAGGATATCACGACCATCGCAGGGTTACCCGGAATAACCAGGTTTACCCGCTTGCACGGCTCGCTGCCGGGTTTTACCATTGGCGTGTAATACCCCTCTTCACAATAGAAGGTCGTTACCCCATTGGCGGTTACGCTCCCACCCGCCAGATTGGCTTCCAGCTCGGCTGAGCTGGCAGGAAGCAGCAACGGCAGTCGATCGGCGGCGGGTGCCAGGGAGCCAACGCGGGCAGGCAGCATGTACAGCTCAGACGGCGCCTGCGCCTGGAAATCCATCCCCAGGCGCGCCATTGCATCTTGATCCTTGTTGAAAATTTGCGACAAAAAATCTAATGTATACGCACTGAGAAAGTCGCGCTGCGCTTCCGGCTCCAACAATGGCTCGCAGTCGGGCCTGCCTGGGCGCGCTACCGCTTCATCCGCCAGTGTCTCATTGAAGTAGTTATGGTTGGCGCGCTCCAGCCAGACGGATGCAGCCCACGTGCTCTGCTCCGGATCGAGCCGGGTAATTTCATAGAAAAGCTGACCCTCCTGGTTGATCACATCATTATCACAAGCCGGCAAGATCACTGCCAACGGCAGGCGTGCCCCACCGGCCCCGCCCCAATTCGCCGATGGCGCAATCATTAATAAACCGTATACCGGCCCATAACCCAGGTTTGAATAACTTTCTGGCGCATCCAGAGCTGCATTTTGGGTGAGCCAGTAAGCTCCTTCGCCTCCTTGCGAGTGGCCGATGAAAGCCAACCGGCTCAGATCAGCGCGACCTTCCAGGTCCACCCCAAACTTATTCATGCCGCCGTTCGTCGCCTCAGCCAGGGCTTTTAGATGCAGATCAATCAACTGTTCCAGCCGTTCAATGGGCATTGGCTCACCAAACCCAAACGTGTTTTCTGCATTGATATTGATCGAGAGAGCAACGTAACCTTGAGCAGCCAGCCGGCGCACAAGGTATTCGAATCCTCGGTAGTTGGGTCGCTCCACTTCCGGATCACAGGGCCAGCGGTCGACCGTGTCGCCTTCTGGGACAGGGCAGCCCACGTGATTGCCGTGCAGGATAACAACAACAGGGTACGGCGCATCATCTCCGCTCGGCGTGGCGATGATACCATTCAAGCGCACTGGCATGTTGTGGAATCGGCTGTCTTCAGGAAACATCGACTGGGTAATCGTGGTCTCGCCTAAATTGTATTCCGTTGCAATCGGCTGGCTTTCTGGTTCTACCATCGTATTCGCCTGACCTGTTTCGAGAGCTTCGAGAGATGGCGATTTAACAGGCGCTGTGATTGTCGCCCTGGTGGTCTGTGATGTAGCAGGCAAACAACCTGTCAGAAGGATGGAGAAAGCAATTATTGGGAGGAGTTTTTTAATATTTTGGGTCATAAGGATCTGCAAACAGGATGTTATTAAAATATCAAGCCTACCCCCCCAGCAGGATGGCAATCAGCACCAGGCCCACTGCAACCGACAACAGCAGCAGCCCGGTTTTCCACGGGCTCGCCCCGGTGTACATTCCCCAACGGTATCCAGCAACAAATAGCAAAATGAATGACACGAAGAACGAGAGACGAATTGCAAGATTATAGTTGGATCGCAGCACAAGAAACGGTATTAACGAGGGAATCACTGCAATTATCGCTACCAGCACATGCCCCAGCACGCCATAGAAATCCTCCAGTTTGAAGCCGATCCTACGCGTCGTGCTGTCCCGTAGATGGAGAAGTATGCTGTGATAAAGCGCTTTGCGTTCGTTTTCACCGGTGATCGGCTCGAGGATATAGTCCAGGTCTTCTGCGATGATGTCCACTGCCTCCTCTTCTGTTTGTGCTGCCTGAATATCTTTCAGCAGACGGTGACTCTCGCCCCTCTGGAACATAGAGAGTAAGGCGTACATAACGCCGTCAATCAAACCCCAGGCCACCACGGCGCTCAGCACTCCAACCAGTAAATCATTCACATTCTCGTGAGAAATTGGTTGCTGGGGAGTGCCAGATTCCATGATGATGCTAAAGGCAAGCAAGTATATGAGCAAGATCAGTATGCTAAATATCGTCTCAGACAGCCAATCAATTGGATCGAGCAAATTCTCCAAGAATTCTTGGCCACGCTTGAAGGGATGCCGTGCGCGTACAGCAAACATGGTTATTCGGGTTCGATGAGGGAAATATCTAACCTGGAAGGCGCCATCACGGTAGACCAGAAAGCTTTTTTTGAAGGTCGATCAAGGGTTCCATCGGGACGCGGATCAAGCCCACATTCGAGCGGTCCAAGGCAACAAACAATAGAAAAATCAGTGACAGGATGACCACCAGCACGATCAAAGCCAACCAGTTATTGCGCTCGTGATAGCCGTCGCTGATCCCGAGAAGGATCATGGTCATCACGGACACACCCAGCAGCCCGAGCATGATAGCTAATGGCACTCGATAACTCTTCTCTGCATTAAGTCTTTCAGTGTGCAAATCAATAATTTCATTCAAAGACAAGATATACAATGATATGGTTGGTAAAGGAGCATCTCTGGCTAACTCTTCCGCAGACATCCACAGCGTGTCTAGAATCCCTTCCGAGTCAGCAATCGCAGCCTGTGCTTTTGCAGGATCGATCAACTCCAGGCGTAAATTGAGGTAATCGCGCAAGAGCCGGCGCGTTTCTGACTTATAAGGATCCGATAAATAGCCAGCCCGAAGGTAGGCCGTGCCGATCGCATTGGCCTCCGAGACCACCAACTGCCTCCTTTCATTGAAAATAGTGATCGAAAAATTTATGACAAACGCAAAGAGCAAGGCCAATGTCGTCAAGGCTGCGCTGACTTTTGTACCCACGCCTGCCTCATATTTATCCGGCCAGCGCTGTTGGATGATCCTACCCAACCAGAGGCCTGCCTCAAACGCCAGGAATAAGATAAGCGCCGTCAGGAGAAATATGGACCAAGTGGGAAGCGTAACCAATAGCTGGGTGAGAACCATCTTTAACAGCACTCCGAAGAGAGAAAAAGATTGAATTCAACTCCATTCAGGGCTGGCAGCGCCCCCTGCCCTGCCAGCCCTGTGTACCGATTATTGTCGGGCCATAATCATGCGCATCTCCGCTTCGCTATCTGCGATCACATCCCCGCTGACGTCAAACGTCACGCTGTGGATCGTACCGGTGAATTCAAAGGGCGTCTCGTAAAAGGGCGCTACCGGCGCGCCAGGGTCGGCGCCGACGGTAATCCCACCCGTCAGCCCCAGGCTGAACGGCGTTGTGTGGGGGAAATCAGCCTGACCGACGAGCTTGCCGTCGATGTAAAGCTGGGCGCGTCCCGGAGTGCCCTTGCCGTTGGCGAAGTCTGGCTTACCGGTCACTTCGAATTCAAAGCGCAATTCATGATGCCCGGTTGGGACCGGAACAGTGCTCACCACATGCAGGTAATCCTGAGCAACATAATTTTGAACGTACTGCAGCTTGTTATCCTTTACGTAGAATGAATAACCGCCATCGACGCCTCCATAAGAAACCAGCGCGCCTTGGGCGCCCTCGGAGGGGATCTCCACATCTGCAGTGATGCTGTGTGTGCGGTTGAGCAAACGCGGTCCGGCATTATAGGGCACAGCCTGCGTGTGCGGGTAGAAGGTGTAATGCGTGCGATCCTTGGTGATCTGCGGGCGCTCATCCGCCATGCGCGCCACACCGCGCCCATCCACCGGCAGCACGTTGTATTTGCCTGCCTCAACATACCAGGTAGCGATCATCTCGATCAGCTTGGCGCGGTTCCCTTCGGCTATGTTGTGGTTTTCGGCAAAATCTACATCCACATGATAAAGCTCCCATCCTTTGGCGTCCAGCTCGGTCAACTTTTCAGCCAGGATTGGATTTCCAAAGCCGGTGCCAGCCTCAGCAAATGAAGGCCCGGGCCAGGGGCAGACCGCCCGCCAGCCTTTGTGGTAGATGGAACGGTGCCCAAGCATTTCAAAGTACTGGGTGTGATGCTTGCTCTCTGCCTGGGCATCCTCGAAGGTATGTGCGAAACTGACACCCTCTATAGGAGCCTGCGCAACGCCTTTAATGCTGGCGGGCGGCTCTATCCCCGCAAGCTCCAGCACGGTGGGCATCATATCGATGGCATGCGCATATTGAGTGCGCACCTCGCCCCTGGTTTTCAACCCCTTGGGGAAGTGAACGATGAAAGGATCACAGACTCCGCCACGGTAGGTCTCACGCTTCCAGCGGCGGAAAGGCGTGTCGCCCGCCCAGGTCCAGCCCCAGGGATAATGGTTGAAGGTGGTTGGGGCGCCAAGCTCATCGATGTGTTCCAGGTTGGTCTGGAGATCTTCTTTGACGTTATTGAAGAACAGGTTTTCGTTGACCGAACCGGTCGGTCCTCCTTCGGAGCTGGCGCCATTGTCAGAGATCAACATGATCACGGTGTTCTCAAACTCGCCAATTGATTTCAGGAAGTCAAACAGGCGGCCCAAGTGGTAATCGGTGTGCTCCAGAAAGCCGGCGAAGACCTCCATCATGTGGGCGTACAGCCGTTTCTCATCTGCGGAAAGCGCATCCCATTGGGCGACGTCGGGGTCATGCCGGGAAAGCTCGGCATCCGCGGGGACGATGCCCATCGCTTTCTGCCGGGCAAAGGTCTTTTCCCGGTAGACATCCCAGCCCTCATCAAATTGTCCTTTATACTTGTCGGACCATTCCTTGCGCACATGATGCGGCGCGTGCATGGCGCCGGGACAAAAATACATGAAGAAGGGTTTGTCTGGCGCCACCTGCTTGGCGTCGGCGATGAAACTGATCGCCTTTGCCACCAGATCCTCGGTGAGATGGTAGCCCTCTTCAGGTTTCTTGGGAGGCTCCACCTGGTGGTTGTCATAAACCAGCTCAGGGTAATACTGGTGGGTTTCGCCGCCCATAAAGCCATAGAAGCGCTCGAAACCGCGCCCCAGAGGCCAGCGGTCATACGGACCCGCCGCTGAGATCTGATCGGCAGGTGTCAGGTGCCATTTGCCGACGGCATAGGTGTTGTAACCGTTCTCGAGCAGGATCTCCGAGAGGAAACCGTTCTCGAAGGGGATATTGGCGTTATAACCAGGGAAACCAGTTGAGCCTTCAGTTATACAGGCCATGGCATTCGAGTGATGGTTGCGCCCGGTCAGGATGCAGGAACGTGTGGGTGAGCATAAGGCTGTGGTGTGCATACTGTTGTAGCGCAGACCGTTTTGCGCCAGGGCATCCATGTTGGGGGTCTTGATTGGGCTGCCGTAACAGCCAAGCTGCCCAAAGCCAACGTCATCCAGGACAATGAACAGGACGTTTGGAGCGCCAGGCTTGGCACGTTTTGGCTCTGGCCAGGCTTGCTCAGATGTGTCGAACGTTCGCCCAACGACACCGTTGAACGCAGTTCCGGGCTTATATTCTTTTAGGGACATCGTTACTACCTCTCTTAAAGATATTGGCTGAGGTGTACCAGCTTACACCTCATGGCGATAGTCAGACTTCTGGTATCCCTTCACTGCGTTCAGCGTAAACTCTGGGAGCTGGCCCAGGGAGGGCTGCGCGATATCTCCTGATTGCGCCCAAGCGAGCAACAACTTAAGAAGCCTGTGCCCTCACAGCAATGGGTATTTCCTTCTTATTGGATGGTGATCGCCACGGTATCCACCGAGGTTTGCCCATAGAAATCCACCACCGTCAGCGTGACGGTATAGAAGCCGGGGGCGACAAAGACATGTTCGACCAGCACGCCCTCGGAGATCGTGCCATCACCAAAATTCCAGGTATAGCTGCCCAGCCAACCTGCCGGGCTCGAGTCGCTGGCGTCAAAGATGATCACTTCACCGGCCATGCCCTGCGCAGGGGCGGAGATCACCGCCTGGGGTGTGAGTGCCGGCAGCGTGGCGATCGGCGGCACCGGCTCCATCGGCGGCAGGGTAGGCTCAGGCGTCGCCGTGGGCGGCTCGGGTGTGGGCGCTTGGGGCGT
>CAZDAU010000019.1:0-3285 GCA_964503625.1 uncultured Anaerolinea sp. | reverse complement strand
TGTGGGCGCTTGGGGCGTCGCTGTGGGCGCCTGGGGCGTTACGGTGGCGGGCGGCAGCGGGGTTTCGGTAGCTGGCGGCTCGATGGGCAGGACGGGCACCGGCCGGTTGTAGTACACCAGCAGGCCGCCGAGGGTGCCAATCACCAGCTGGTTGTTAACCTGCGTGATCCGGTTGGCCGTTTCCAGCATCGCCAGGTAAGACGATTCCTGTTCCATCACGCCCACCGGCTCAGCGCAGAACCTCTTGGTCGTCCCCGCCGGCCCGATCTGGAAGTAGCCCAGGATCGGGGCGGTGTAAGTGTTGCATCCGCTGGACCCGCTGATGGTGCCGGTCTCACCATCGGCGTTGATAGCAAAATCGGCGGTGATCGTCGTCCCAGGTCGCAGGACGATGTTGCGCATTGAGACCAGCCACCAGCGGGTGCCATTGAGACCGGTGAGCGGTCCTCCGCTCGGCGGCGCCTGTGGCACGAAAGCCGTGTAGCTCAACACTTCCCCATCGCCATAGAAGATCTGCAAGGTATCGCCCAGGATGCGGTAGCTGTGGGCGGCGTTCAGCGCCAGATAATACTGCATCTCCTGTTCGGGCAGCCCGGCGGCGCAGCCAGGATTGTTCGACCGCGTGGGGGTATTGATCTTGATCTCGGTCAGGTTGGCGGCGTACACCGCGTTGTAGTCATTGCAGCCGGTCCCGCCGACGACCAGACCCGAGGGCACGCCTTGCTGGCGCACGAACTGGGCGGTGAAATCCGCTCCAGCCACCGGCGCCTGAAGGCTATCCACCGGGCCCATGGCGGTCAGACGCCAGTTGGTGCCTTCCAACGGGGCGCGGTTGGCTACAAAGGTCAACAAGCCTTTCTCTGAAGTGATGATCAGGGTCTCACCGAACACCTGGTACGTCTGGGCGGACCCCAGCAGCTCCAGGTAAGTCGCCTCGGCCTGCATGACGGTTTCGGGGCAGCGGATCTTGGTCGAGGCCAGCTCGGCGACGGTCAGCCGATCCTCTTCAACAGCGTAACTGCCATGATAATTGTTGCACATGGCCACCCCGCCGACAAGACCCTGGCCCGGCTCGGTCCCCGGATCGAACAGGGCGGTCGTGGCCACCAGGCCAATGGTGTTGACCACGCCATTCATCGTCACCAGGGTCCACAGGGTGTTCTCCAGCGGCAGGCTGCGCGAAGTGTACACCAGCACCCCGGCGCCTCCATCGTAGGTTATCTCCAGGCTTGCGCCCTTGATCTGGTATGTTTCAGCGCTCGCCAAGGCCTCCAGGTAAGCCGCCTCCTGCTCCATGCCCTGAGTACAGGCCCGCAGAGTTGAGACGGCCTGCTGGATTTCAATTTGGTTGTCCTGCAGAGTGTAGCTGGCAACGTAATTGTTACATCCGGATAGGCCACTGAGATTGCCCTCCTCGCTGAAGATGGCGGTGATGATTACTCCGCTTTCAACAGCGGTGGGATTGTTCGGCTCGCCCATGCTTTGCAGCATCCACACTGTGTCTACGAGGGGCGTTTCGCCGGGGACGAAGACCATCTTGCGCTCGGTAACGCTGCCCACATCGTAGAAGATCTCCAGACGGCCTTCGGCGGTGAAGGCGATGCGTCCGGCGCTTTGCAGCGCGGCCAAATAAGCGCTCTCCTGGTCCATGCCGGTCTCGCAGAACATCATGGTCGAAGCGATCGGGCTGGCAACGGTGAGCTGGTCACCGTCCAGCTCGTACCCGGTAGTGTAATTGTTACACCCACCCGACCCGCTCAATGTTCCTTCTGTTGAGAACAGAGCGGTGACAACGGTGCCTTCTTCCACCACAGCCGGGTTGGCCGCTTCGCCAAAAGCCACCAGCAGCCACTGCCTGTCCACCAATTGCGGCGCCAGGTCGGCGGGCGGCTCGGGTGTGGGCGCCACTTCTTCGGTCGGCTCTGGCTCAGCAGTAGCCGTCGCGGCAGGCGGCGGGGTTGGCGGAGCGGGGGGCTCCGTTGGCGCCGGGGCAGGCCGGCAGGCGGATATCAGCAGGGTAAAGATCAAGCATAGACTGCTCCACAAAACAAAGCGAGAGTATGTCTTCGTCATCGTGTTCCTCATTATTCAGACCTCATAGTAATCTTTCAAAACAAAAAACCTGGATACAAACTTCAGAGTTTCATTGATTTTATCAGGCTTTCACCTCCTGGCTCAAATTGCCTTAGGGAAAACAGGCATATGAAAAAGCCTTACCGGCTGATTGCATCAGGATCGCTTAATGGCTCGGTTTGCTGTGCATCTCTCCTCAGGCGGGCGGAAATATTTTTTTTACCGCCATCAAGGCCATTTGACCCATATTTTGATCTGCCTGTGTCATGGCGCCGCCGTTGGTCTGCATCGTATGCAGAAAGGGCATACCAGGGCGGCGATATTTTTCTGCCATCGCCATGGCTCTACGGTAGAAATCCAGCCCCATTAATGTTGGCTCGCCACCCTGCCAGGCGATATTTACGGTGTCGGTTTGGTGAGATTCGATCAACTGGCGGATGTATTGCTCCAGCATTGTTTCGCTCATGCGAAACTTGCTGCCGGAATATAGCCGCTCCTTGTCCAAAAAGAAGCCATAGGCGCAATCCAGATTGCAGGCCGAGCCGCTGGGCTTGGCCAGAAGGTAGAATGCTGGCGGAGCGCCGGGAGGGCGAGCTGGAGCCTCAGGGGGTATCGACATGAGATCAAATTCCTGAATCCGGTTACCTGAAGTTGACGTAGCGTCCACGAACCCTGCGAATCTCAAATTGCGCCAGAATACCTGTGATCAAAAATATGATAAAGACCAGGAACGCTGGGGCAGTGAATGGAATCCGGGCAGACAGATAGTCCGGGCCAACGCCCATTGCAGGCGGGAAAAGGTGGGCCAGGCCAAGCAGTATCGCGTACGCGCCGGTCAGCGTGGTGGCCAGGATGATCACCCAATCGCCCAGGCGGTTGCCAAAGAAGCCAACCACACCTGCGCCTGCAACAACAAAAATCAGGGCCAGAGCATCAGGCAAGGAGACGGGCAGCAGCGACAGGATGACCAGCGCCAGCATGGCTCCCAGGATCCCGCCGGCGAAATGCAGGACCATTTTCACCAGCATGTAGCCGACAAAGGCGATGATCCCACCTGCCACCAGGCTGATCAGCAGGCGAGCAGCAACCGGTTGGGAGGAAAGCAGCCACATTGAGAAGCTGAAGCCCAGCACAAACGCGCCCACAACCAGAGAAAGGCGGAACAGCCGGCCGCCGTAAACCAGTAAAAATACCCCACTGGCAATCAGCAAA
>CAZDAU010000018.1:44483-53296 GCA_964503625.1 uncultured Anaerolinea sp. | reverse complement strand
GAACGAAAACCAGGGCTCGGCCTACGTCTTTGTTCGCAGCGGGTCGAGCTGGAGCGAGCAGGTTAAACTGACTGCATCAGATGGGGGAGCCTATGACTGGTTTGGAGCATCGGCGGCCCTCAGCGCCGACGGTAACACCGCCCTGGTCGGGGCGCGTTATGATGTCATTGGCTCAAATGTGAACCAGGGCTCGGCTTACATTTTCGTTCGCAGCGGCGGGACCTGGGACCAGCAGGCTAAACTGGTTGCCGCAGATGGTGCGGCGGAAGACTCGTTCGGCTACTCTGCGGCCCTCAGCGCCGATGGAAACACCGCCTTGCTTGGGGCATATCTAGATGACATCGGCAGCAGCTATAACCAGGGCTCGGCTTATGTTTTCATTCTCAGCGGCGGGACCTGGAGCCAGCAAGCGAAACTCGTCGCTGCGGATGGATCCTACCGTTTTGGCCTTACCCTGGCGCTCAGCGCCGACGGGAACACCGCTCTCGTCAACGCGCGCTATGCTGCTGTTGGCGCAAATGTGAACCAGGGCTCGGCTTATGTCTTCGTCCACAGCGGGACAAGCTGGAGCCAGCAGGTTAAGCTGCTGGCCCCGGATGGGGCGGAAGGGGATTTCTTCAGTGCCTCAGTGGCGCTGAGTGCGGATGGTAATACCGCCCTGGTCGGGGCGCCTGGCGATGACATCGGCAACTACGAGGATCAGGGTTCGGCACATGCCTTTACCCGCAGCGGGACGGCCTGGGGCCAACAAGCCCAAATGACAGCGGACCTCGAACTGAGCCAGGACGGATTTGGCTGGTCGGTCGCGCTCAGCGGCGACGGGGATACCGCATTGGTAGGAGAGATCGGCGCTGACAATCACCAGGGCTTCACCCATGTGTTCGACCGCAGCGGCGCGTTGTGGGTTGAGCAAGGCGAGTTGATCGCTTTTGAGGGAGAAGGGGAAGCGGGTGATCACTTCGGCTGGTCGGTATCGCTTAACGCCGACGGCAACCAAGCCCTTTTGGGGGCGCCTGATGACGACGTCGGTAGCAACACAGATCAGGGTTCAGCCAGCTACACCTCCCGGCCGGAAGGTGGAAGTTGGAGCTACAGCCTTCCAGGCGATCACCTGGTAGCTTCAGATGGGGCGGCCGATGATCATTTCGGCTGGTCGGTATCGCTCAGCGCCGATGGGAGCACTGCCCTGGTTGGGGCCCCTGAAAACGACATCAGTACAAACACAGGCCAGGGCTCAGCTTACATATTTATCTCCGGTTGGAGCGAACAGGCCCAACTGGTTGCTACGGATGGGATGGCAGATGATCATTTCGGCATGTCCACAGCGCTCAGCTCCGATGGCAACACCGCCTTGGTTGGGGCGCCCGAAGACGACCAGGGGGCAAATCCTGGCCAGGGCTCAGCTTATGTATTTGTCCGCGACGGGATAAGCTGGAATCAGCAGATCCAATTGCTTGCTTCAGATGGGGCGGCGGACGACGGGTTCGGAACATCAGTGGCCCTCAGCGCCGATGGGAACACAGCTCTGGTCGGGGCGCGCTTCGATGTCGTTTATGGCGATCTGGATCGAGGCTCCGTCTATGTCTTCATCCGTACCGGGGCAAACTGGACCCAGCAAGCTCAGTTGGTGGCATCGGATGGGACTGCCGACGATCAATTCGGCATGTCCGTTGCGCTCAGCGCCGATGGGAATACCGCCCTGGTTGGCGCGCCCGGGGATAATACCGCCCAAGGGTCGGTCTATGTCTTCGCCCGCAGTGGCGCAATTTGGACGCAGCAAGCCCAACTGTTCGCTTTGGGCGGCGCAGCTTATGACGCTTTCGGCCGCTCGGTATCGCTTTGCGCTGACGGAGACAGCGTCCTCGTGGGTGCACGGTATGATGACGTAAGTGACGATCTGGAGCGAGGTGCAGCTTATGTGTTCGAGTGGGCGTCGTCCATGCTGTTTTTGCCGTTGGTGATGAAGTAGGACATTTCGGGAAGTAAAAGAGGCCGATTCACCACCAGTTCCGCATCGTGTTCGCACAATACGAAAGCAATGACCTGGTGTCCGTAAATACCTTCGAACATCAGGTCATTATCTTTAAATACCATACTCCCTGAAATCTGGTAGAATTCATTCACTCCGAATCCAGAACCAATTCACCCCACATTTTTTGGGGCTTAACCGCGGTTATCCGCCCATCCTGACCCATGGAAATCGACCTCGAGCTCTACCGCCGGGAAGCGCATGTCACGATCCAGCCGCCGGTGCGCCTGTCGGTGATCGATATCGCCCCCGATTTCTCCCAGCGCACCCTGGTCTTCCTGCACGGCTTCGGTGGGCAGGCAATGCAATGGCGCTACCAGCTCTACAGGTTTTCCATCTCCAATCGCGTCATTGCGCCCGATCTGCGCGGCCATGGGCGCTCGGATAAGCCCCGCCTGGGCTATCACATGGCCCAGATCCAGGCTGACCTGATGAACGCCCTGGACGTGCTGGGCGTGACCGGCCAGGTCGTCCTGGTGGGACATTCCTTCGGCGGCGCCGTCGCTGCCGAGTTCGCCGCCGCCCACCCGGAGCGAGTCAGCCATTTGGTGCTCATCGCAACTGCCGGCGAATTCAAGCTCAACCGCCTCTACCGCCTGCTGCTGCGCCTGCCCTCTGCCAACCTGCAAGCGCTGGCGCCCTTCACCCGGAACTGGCTGGGCGCACCGCCCCAGGTGCTCAAGGAGTGGCACGAGCATGCCCTCTCCACCTGGAACGGGTGGGAGCTGTTTCGCAGCCTGCAGGTTCCCACGCTGGTGGTGCGCGGTCACCAGGATCGCGTCTTTGAAAAACCCCTTTTTGAGGAAGTTGCCCGCCTCATCCCCCAGGTCGAAGATATCGACGTTGGCGCTTCCGGCCACATGGTTATGCTCGAGCGGCGCGAGGCCGTCAACCGGGCCATCTCTCGCTTCCTCGAGACCGAGGTGCGCGCCTTCTCCCAAATTGATGAGTCGGCCGATGACCTGCAGCGCGCCGACCTGGTCAAAGAGCGCCCCTGGTTGGCCCACTACGATAAAGGCGTGCCCTACACCATCGCTGTGCCCCGCGTCCCCGTGTCTCAGCTGCTCCGCTCGGCTGCCCGCCGCTTCCCCTCCCAAACCGCCCTGGTCTTTGAAGGCCGGCGCATCTCCTACCGGCGGCTGGAGGCTGAAGCCAACCGCTTTGCTCACTTCCTGCTCTCCTTGAACATACAGAAGGGCGACCGGGTGATGCTGATCCTGCCCAACATCCCCCAATTGGTGATCGCCTACTTCGGCGTCCTCAGGGCCGGGGCAGTGGCCGTCTTCACCCTGCCCACCAACCCGCCGGAGGAGCTGGTTCGCCAGCTATGCAATTCCGGCGCCAGCATCCTGGTCACGCTCACCCAGTTTGATGACCTGATCCTCCAGATCAAAACCCAGCTGGCTTCCGGTTGCACCTCCCCACTGAAACATATCATCTTCGCCCACCTCGCCGATGACCTGCCCCTGGCGAAGCGCCTGGCCTTTCAGCTCTCCCCAGAGCAGCGCCGAAGCCACCTGCTGGATATCCCCCTGGACGCCAACACCTACGTCTGGCGGCGCTCTATCCCTCAGAGCAGCCCGGAGTCCCTCGAAACCGAAGTCGCCCCCGATGACCTGGCGGTCATCCAGTACACCGGCGGCACAACCTCCCAGCCCAAGGGGGTGATGCTCTCGCATCGCAACCTGGTTGCCAATGCCCTCCAGACCCGTCATTGGATGCCCGAAGCCCAGGAAGGCAAAGAGCGCTTCCTCAGCGTGCTGCCCTTTTCGCACAGCTACGGTCTCACCGCCGCCCTCAATGTCCCCGTGGCCCTGGGAGCCACGATGATCCTCAAAGCCCGTTTCCAGGTGGAAGACATCCTCCAGACCATTCAAAAGCAGCGCCCCACCGTCTTTCCCGGCGTGCCGCAGATGTACATTGCCATCGAGGATTTTCCGGGCGTGCGCAAATACGGCATTTCATCGATCAAAGCCTGCATCAGCGGTTCTGCGCCGCTGCCGGTCGAAGTTCAGGAATCCTTTGAAAAGCTCACCCGTGGCCGCCTGGTTGAGGGCTACGGCCTGACGGAAGCCGGCCCGGTCACCCACGCGAATCCATTGAACGGCCTGCGCAAGGTGGGCAGCATTGGCATCCCCTTGCCCTCCACCCAGGCGCGCCTGGTGGACCTGCGCCGCGGCCAGAAGGTGGTATCCGTCGGCCAGATTGGCGAGCTGGCGGTGCGCGGCCCCCAAGTCATGCTGGGCTACTGGGACGACCCCGAAAGCACCCGCCAGATCCTGTCTCGGGATAGCTGGCTGCTCACCGGCGACGTCGCCCAGATGGACGGCGACGGCTACTTCCGCATCATCGCCCGCAAAGCCGACATGTGGTACCCCTCCCGGCCTGGCAAGCCCGCCTTCCCGCGCGACCTGGAAGAAGTGCTGGTTGAAATCCCCCAGATCAAAGAAGCCGCTGTGGTCGCCATCGCCCATCAGCCGATTGCCTTCGTCATCGTCAAGAAGGATCCGCCCAGCGCCGAGGCCATCATCGCCTACTGCAAGCGCCGCCTGCCCCCCGAGCTGGTCCCCCGCCTGGTGGTGCGGGTGGACGATTTCCCCCGCACCTTCATTGGCAAAGTCTTGCGCCGCGAGCTTGCCCGCCGTTTTGAAGAAAACCCGCCCTTAACGTAGGACGGGGCCGCGCCTCGACAACCCCCATACGGGCAGATCTGCCCATACCCAACCCTTCCAAAGCCTCAGCTCAGATCCGCCTGATCTCCCCGGCTCTCCTCTAAAATCGCGTCCAGAGTCTGGTTGGCTTCCTCCAGCATCGCCAAAAGCTCCTTCAACTCTTTTCGCCGCTCTTCTGGGGCGCTCTGCGCCCGCAAACTCAACGCCTCAAACTCCGCCTGGAAGAACCCGATGATGGCCTCTGGATCGGGCACCAGACCTTTATCCGTGGCAATCCCCAGCCAGACTTTGCCGTTATAGCTGATGATGCTCACCCCCAGGGCAATCCTGCCAGTTTGCGGCACCCAGGCCATCACCGTGTTAATCGGCGACCCAGCCAGAGAGAACTGTGTCTGCGTCCCAGGGACGTTGGTCATCACGCTCGTGCCCTTGGTGTCAAAAAAATCCACCACGATCTGCTCCAGCCAGGGTGGAACCGCCCCCATCAGGTTAATCACCCCAAAGGCAGCAATCGGCTCTGCAGACGACTTCAGCTCGTTCATGTTTCGCCGCACCCGATGCAGTCTTTCGACCGGATCCGTTATGCCAATCGGCAAGGATAGAAAGACCAGGCCAAATTTGTTGCCCAACTCCTCATCCAGCTCAATCGGCCGCAGGTTCACAGGGATGAAGCCGCGGATGCTCAGCCCGGCCGCCTCGCCTCCCCTCGCCTGGATATACCGCCCCAGCGCCCCGGCCACCGCGCTCAGCAGGACGTCGTTCACCGTGCTGTTGAAAGCTTTCCCAACCGATTTCACCGCTGCCAGCGCCAGCGGTTCGGACCAAGCCGCCCGCTTCTCCACCCCCAGCGGCCCCTTGAAGACCGTCTTCGGGTCAGGCCAGCGCAGAGCCAGCTTGCCCACCGCCGCGATCACTTCCATCGCCTGGCGGGTGCGCTGGCGGGCATGCGAGGGATCTGTCAGAATCTTTATCCCCTCTTCCCAAAGCTCCTCGGCGCTCAACTTGCTGGAACTGAGCACATCAGAGTGGCGCGTTTTGACCGGCCCGTTGGTTGCCGCTGCACCGGTTTGGCCTGCCGCCTGGGTCGCGCTCTCGGCGGGGGGGTTGCCTTCAGCCTCTGCCATCGAAAGCAGCACTTGCATCAGGGCGACCCCATCGGCGATGCTGTGATGCAGGCGAGAGACAAAAGCGCCCCCCGGCCCATAGTTTTCGACCAGGTAGAACTTCCACAGCGGGCGGTTGTATTCCAGCGGCGTGCTCATCAATTTGCTGATGAAGTCTTGAAGGGCACCCTGGTCGGCAGGCTCAGCCAATTGAACTCGTACCAGGTGATTGTCCAGGTTAAAGTTGGGATCATCCTCCCAGGATGGCCGCATGAAGGGCGGCCTGGGCGGCGCGATGCGCTGGCGAAAGCGCCGGAAGCGCAGCAAAGAGTTCTCCACCAGACCTCTCAACCGCTCGTAATCCAGGGGTTGATCGAAGGTCATCAGGCCGGTGATGATCATCAAATTATCCGGCTCGTCCATGCGCAGCCAGGCATAATCCGTGAAGGAAAACTTTTTCCGCGCCATAACGATACCTCTTTCCTATACGTAGCCGGATCTAAATTGAATAGGATGAATTATACCAACCAGATTGGATTTAGCCGGGTCAATATTCATACCCATCCCGTCTACTCACTCCTGCCCAAACCTGTCCCGCTGAGATGTTCCCCAATCTGGTTCGGCTTCAAGCCTCCACCGGCAGCCATGGCAAACTGCATCCACAGCACAAATTCCCTGCTCCCAAAAGACAGAGGTGTTAAATTCAACCCAGAATACACGGCCATTTCGATCATCCTCTTTGGCAAGCACATCTGCCAGAGTCGCCCTTCAGCGCTGAATCCTTAATGGAGCTTTTTCTTTGTTTTTGCGCCGATCGAATCCAAATCTCTCCAACCCGCAACCCGCAGAGATGTTTGCGCAAACTGCCTTCATCGGTTATGATTGACCTCAAAATTCTTATGGCTAAAAATGAATGGAGTCCCCGTGGCAAAAATCGACAATCTCATTCAAGACTTCCTCGCCCAGAAGCACATTGCCGTCGTCGGCGTTTCAGATAAGCGCGAGACCGGCTGCAACCTGGGCTACCGCAAGTTCAAAGAGGCCGGCTACGCCGTCAGCGCTGTCAACCCGCGCATCACCACCTTCGAAGGCGACCCCTGCTACCCTGACCTGAAGTCTATCCCCCAGAAGCCGGATGCGGTTTTCATCCTGGCCAACCCCAAAGTCACCGAGCAGATCGTCCAGCAATGCGTCGATCTCGGCGTCAAGCACGTCTGGATGCACTGCATGATGGGCACCAAACCCGGCCTGGCCGCCGGCATGACCAGCGTCTCCCAAGATGCCGTTCGCGTGTGCCACGAAAACGGCATCGCCGTCATCCCTGGCGCCTGCCCCAACCAGTACCTGAAACCGGATTTCGGCCACGCCATGATGCGGGTGATGTTCCGCGCCATTGGCTTTCACAAAGTCGAACAGCCCGCCTGATCAGCCGATTGCACCGCCAGCCGGCCTGCTGGAGCCTGTGCTCATGACCAAAATCCTGGTAGCCTATGCCACCCTGAGCGGCACCACCGTGGAAGTCGCCCAGGCGATCGCTGAAGAGATCGTAAACCGCGGCTTACAGGTGGAAGTCCTTCCCCTGGATCAGGTCAAAGACTTCGACCCGTATTCTGCTGTGGTGGTGGGTGCGCCCATGATCATGGGTTGGCACCGCTCTGCCCTGGGTTTTCTCAAGAAGCACCGCCGGGCTTTGCAGCGCCTGCCCCTGGCGGTCTTCGTGATGGCAATGAGTCTGACCGATACCGGCGAAACCACCGTCGACGGCGTGGAGGTCTTCGTGGACGAAAAGCTGCCCAGGCCGCCCGAAAAAGCTGGTCGCCTGAGCTTTCGCGAGCGCTATGCCAGGCTGTCCAATTATCTGCATCCTATCCTCAAAGCCGCCCGCCCGGCCAAACCGGCCAGCATTGGCGTTTTTGGTGGCCGTCTGGATTACGGCCGCTTGAAATGGTGGGCAGTCCTGTTTGCCATGCTGATCGTCCGGGCGCCGGCCGGAGAGAAGCGCAACTGGCCCGCCATCCGTCTCTGGGCCGCGGGACTGCCAGCGGCCTTCCAGCTTGAAGCGCAAAAAACCGATTTGCCAGGACAAACCACCTAGCCGAGTTTTTTTGGAGCCAATCATGCCCATTGGACGCTTTCTCTGCGGCATTGCCGCCCTGATCTGGGATCCCGCCACCCATGAGTACCTGCTCCTTCGCCGCGCCGAGAGCAAAGACTTCGCCCGCAACGATTGGGAGTGTCCCACCGGGCGGGTTGACCAGGGCGAAAGCTTCACTGCCGCTCTGCACCGCGAAGTGGGTGAGGAGATCGGCGCCCAGGTGCAGATCGAGTTTATCATCGCTACCACCCATTTCTACCGCGGCGCAGAAATCCCCGAAAACGAGCTCAACGGCGTCATCTTCGGCTGCTCCCTGGCGAGCAGCCGCCCAGCGGGCTTTGGCGAGGAGCATTCTGAGATGCGTTGGCTGACCGCCGAAGAAGCCTACGCCCTGCTCCCCAAAAACCATTGGCTGCAGGATGTCATCCGCCGGGCGGAGAGCCTGCGCCGCCTGCTACCGCAGGAGCTGCGCCAGGAGTTCCGCCAAAAAGGTCTGGAGATCTAACGTGCACCGCCTGAAGGAGGGGTGGGATAAACCAGTTTTGCAGGCCCAGCCGGGCAGGTCGATTCCCCTGGCCAAACCGGTATTGCTTGCCGGAATATTCTTGTTTGCCGCCTGCGCGCCGGTCCCGCCCACCGCTCCCCAGGCCACACCCACCGGCCCATTGATCCCCAAGGAACAGGCCATTCAGTTAGGCCAGGAAATCTGTAACTCTGGCCGGGTGGCCTCCGCCTCCAAGCCGACCCTGGACGCTGCCGAGCTGACCACCAACCAGGCCATTGCCAAGCGGCTGGGGCGGAAAACCTGGGCCGACCTGCCCGCCGACTCGCCCATCTGGCTTGTCAGGTTCAACGGCGCCTTCTCGGTTGCCCGACCGCCCCATCGCTGACCCCCGGCTCAAGCTCGCCGTGAT
>CAZDAU010000018.1:0-44473 GCA_964503625.1 uncultured Anaerolinea sp. | reverse complement strand
CGACCGCCCGGCGGGAGCAGCGGCACCGCCCAGGCGCTGGGTCCTTTCCCCGCCTGCTGGGCGATCATCGAAGCCCGCACCGGCGCCCGCGGCACGGTGTATATACCCGAAAAGTAAAGCCACCCTATAAGGTTCGCCGCAGGGGCGGTGCGCCTTAAATTGGAACAACCCATGAAGCTTGTCAAATATCAGGCCCTGGGCAACGATTACCTGGTGCTTCACCCCGCCGATTTGTCCGGCCCGCTGACCCCGCAGCAGGTCCGGCGCATCTGTGACCGCCACTACGGCCTGGGTTCAGATGGCATCTTGCTGGGTCCGCTGCCCACCCACCAGGCCGATTTTGCCCTGCGCATCTACAATCCCGACGGCAGCGAGGCCGAGAAAAGCGGCAACGGCCTGCGCATCTTCTCGCGCTATCTGTGGGATCACGGCCTGCTGCGCCAGGACCCTGCTGCGCCGCCCGGCGGCCAGTCCCAGCCCTTCAGTATCCTGACCCTGGGCGGCCGGGTGCAGTCACAGGTTCTGCAGGGCGGCCGGCTGGTGCGGGTGGAGATGGGCCAGGCCAGCTTCGATAGTCGCGCCATTCCGGTGTCTGGGCCGCCGCGCCAGGTGCTGGATGAGACCATGCAGGTGGATGGCGAAACCCTGCGCTACTGCGCCGTCACCCTGGGCAATCCCCATTGCGTGGTGCTGTGCCCGGAAGTGAGCGAAGCCCTGGCTCGCCGCCTGGGCCCGCTGGTCGAGACCGAGCCGCGCTTCCCCAACCGCACCAATGTCCAGTTCCTGCGGGTGCTGGACCGGGGTTCCATCCAGATTCACATCTGGGAGCGCGGTGCGGGTTACACCCTGGCTTCTGGCAGCAACTCTTGCGCCGCCGCTGCCGCCGCCCACCGCCTGGGGCTGGTGGATGCCCAGGTTGCTGTGCATAACCCGGGAGGCCTGATCCAGGTCGACATTGCCGCAGAATACAACATCGTCATGACTGGGCCAGTGCAGAAAGTGTACGAGGCCGAGTTGGTGGAGGACCTGTGCTGAAGAAAAGCTGGAGAAGCGCGTTCCTGATGAGCGCTGCGGCGGTGCTCTCGTTCACCGCTGTCAGCGCAGCGGTCAATATCTTGCTGCCTTACCTGCTCACCAGGGACGCCCGAGTCATTGTCAACGACCCCAAACGCCTGAGTGATCCCGGAGATCTCCTGGCCCTGGTACTCATCCTGCTGGCTGCGCTGATGTTCCTGGTGACCCTGGGCGCCTATTGGCTGTATCGGTTCTTTGGTCCGGCCTATTTCGGGCTTCGCGGCCTGGCGCGCTGGGCGCTGTTCGGAGCGCTGCTGGCTTTGCTGCTCAAGCTGCCCGACTGGCTGCCGCCTGGAAGCTGGTGGCTGGTGAAGTCCGTCATCTGGGTTCTCAGCGCCTTCATTGCCTTTTTTGTCGCCCGCTGGCTGGTGCCTTTGAAAACGAACGGTTAACTTCGTTGCCACCGCCGGCCATTCCGGTCCTGTGGTCGCGCCTTCAGCCGCCCTCCACCCCAACCACCCCGCCTCGCGTGACATTCAAGATGTCGATCTCTGCCGCCCCAACGCCTGCAAATTCCTGCGCTTTCCGGCAGATGCCCACCGCCACCCGCGCCAGGTACACCTCGCTCAGGCTGCCATCCGATTCGAGCATCGCCCGGATGGAGGGTTCGGTGCCGGAGTAGCGCAGGTTGAGGCGCAGGATGCCTGGGTCACGGGCCAACGCCGCCTCCACCATTTGGTCCAGCACCGCCCGCTCCAGGCGCGGCCCGCGGCCCACATAGGCAGAGGCAATGATCTGCGGCGTTTTGCCCACTTCGGCGCCAAACTCCGCCAGCGAGCCCGCCCCTGACTCGTCCAATGCCCGCAAGATGTACAGCGCCGTGCGCAGCCCATCCCCGGTGGGATGCTCCTGGTCCACAATCAGCACATGCCCGGCCTGCTCGCCCCCCACGCCTACCGCGTCCTTCTGGGTATGGCTTGCCCGCAGCTCGAAGATTTTGTCGGTCACGTATTTATCTCCCACGGGTGTCTCGTGCATTTGGATGCCAGCCGCCTCCAGGCGGGCCTTCAGGCCGCTGTTGCGCATCACCGTGGTGACAACCGACCGCCCAAGAAGCCGGCCGCGGGAGTCAAAATAACGGGCCAGCATGCCCAGCATATGATCGCCGTCGATCAGCCCGCCGCGCTCATCCACAAAGACTACCCGGTCGGCGTCGCCGTCGAATGCCAGGCCAAAGCGCGCCTGGTGGTGCTGGATCAACAGGTTCATCTCCTCCAGGGAGCGGCGCACATGCTCCGAGCCGGCATCCAGGTTGATGTTCAGCCCGTTTGGCGAGGCGTGAATTGCCACAACCTGCGCCCCCAGCCGGCTGAAGACCTCCGGCGCAATGAAAGAAGCCGCCCCATTGGCGCAATCCATCACCACCTTCACACCATCCAGGTTCAAGCCGGGATGCTCCGCCAGCAGACTGCGCTGGTACAACTCCTGGAAGATCTCCCCATTGTGCACGTGACCAATGCGGGCGCTGACCTGGGCAAGTGGAACGGGATCGTTGATCGTGGCCGGCAGGCGCGCCTCGATGGCGTTTTCCAGCTCGTCCGGCAGCTTGCGCCCATCCCGGTTGAAGAACTTGATCCCGTTCTGGTCAGCCGGGTTATGCGACGCCGAGATGACCACCCCGGCGTCGGCGTCCAAATGGCGCACCAGCCAGGATACACCGGGTGTGGGCACCACGCCCAGATCGATCACGTGTACGCCGCTGGACATCAGCCCGGCGTCCAGCGCCTCCTGGAGCATGGCCCCCGATTGGCGCGTATCCCGGCCAATGACCACAGTTGCTTCCCGCCGGTCGCTGCGGATCAGGCTGCCGGCGGCCTGGCCAAGATGCAAGACAAAATCGGGCACCAGCGGCCACTGGCCAACTGTTCCCCGGATACCATCTGTGCCAAAGAGCTTGCCCATATCATCTCCATGCCATCCTTGTCAGGATCCTTGAAGACCTTGCCGCACGAACAGGGTCGGCAAAGTACAAAAGCCAATTATAATTGAATCAGGAGAACCGACCAGAATGAAACCGATACAAAGAATGATTGTGATCGTCCTGGACGGCGTGGGAGCGGGCGAGGCGCCTGACGCGGCCGATTATGGCGATGTGGGCAGCAATTCCCTGGGCAACACCGCCCGGGTGCTGGGCGGGCTGGACCTGCCCAATATGGGCGACATGGGTCTGGGCTATATCACCCCCATCGCCGGCGTGCCGCCCGTCCCAAATCCCAAAGGCGCGTTTGGCCGGCTGAGACCGCGCTCTGCCGGCAAAGATACCATCTCGGGCCATTGGGAGTTGATGGGTGTGCGCCTGGAACACGCGCTGCCCACCTATCCAGATGGCTTCCCACCTGAAGTGATCGACGAATTCCGGCGACGCGTGGGCAGGGATATCCTGGGCAACAAGCCGGCCTCGGGGACCGAGATTATCAAAGAATTGGGGGTTGAACACATGCGCACGGGCAAGCCAATCGTGTACACCTCAGCGGACAGCGTGTTTCAGATCGCCGCCCATGAGCAAATCATCCCCATCGAGCAGCAGTATTGGATGTGCCTGCAGGCGCGCGAGATGCTCCAGGGGGAGCACGGCGTGGGCCGGGTGATCGCCCGGCCATTTATTGGCGACGATCCGCAGACCTTCACCCGCACCGAGCGCCGCCGGGATTACCCCCTGCCGCCCCCCACCCAGACGATGATCGAAAAAGCGGTCGCCGCCGGTTTAGAGGTCTGCTCCGTGGGCAAGATCGACGACATCTTCGCCCATCGCGGCATCACCCGCTCCAACCACACCACCAACAACCAGGCCAGTCTGGCAGCCACGTTGGAATTCCTGGAAGCCGATTTCAAGGGCATCCTGTTCGTCAACCTGATCGAGTTCGACATGATCTATGGCCACCGCAACGATCCCGCTGGTTATGCCGCTGCGCTGAAAAAGGTGGACGACGCCGTGCCAGAGATCCAAAAACGCCTGCGGGCGGGGGATATCGTCCTTTTCGTCGCCGATCACGGGGTGGACCCCACCACGCCCAGCACCGACCATTCGCGCGAGTACGCCCCCTTGCTGGTCTTTGGACCGCCGGTCCGCTCGGGCGTCCACCTTGGGGATCGCGACTCGTTCAGCGATGTGGCGGCGACAATTGCCCAGGCGCTGGATCTTGAGCCGCCATTGGTGGGCCAGAGCTTCCTGGAACAGATCACAGACTGACCGTTGTGGGCTGCCCACGCCAACCCAGGGCGAACCAGAACAGCAGCGCCGCGCCACCCAACAGCGCTGGCCCGGTCAGGCCGTGCAGCCAGGCCTCGCCAGCGGACCCCAGGCCGGTGATCAGGTAGCTGAGCACGGCCAGACGGTCAAAATCTGAGCTGCTTGTCCCCTCGCCCTGCGCCTGACCTGCACCGATTCTCAGGTAGAGCGCCAGAATGATAAAGGCGGTAAGCCACCAACCCCAATAGTTCTGCAAAGGCACGCCAAAATAGGCGCCTGGCCTCTCCCAGACCCAGTGGCCGCGCGCCGCCATGAGTGGATCGAGCACCAGGTCCCAGGCAAGCATCGCCAGGCCGCCCAGGGCGGCAATGGCCAACCCGCGCCGCTTTCCCCACCGCAGAGGAGCGATGCGCTCTGCAATGATATAACTGGGATACAGCATCATAAACCAGGTGAGCGGGATCAGGTAAGGCACCAGCCCCAGAAAAAGCGGGCCCAGGCGGTTTCCCACATAATGATAGGGTCCGTAGATCCAGCCCGTCGCCGCCCCCAGCGTTTCAAAGAACAGGCTGACCGCCAGAGTCAACCCCAAGAAAATCATCGCCCGGCGAGCGCCCAACCGTTCCAGCGCATGCGCCAGGCAAAAACTAAATCCAACCAGGGGATAAAGGATAACCAGCCAGATCTGAAACGGCAGGCCCTGCGCCAACACGACCAGGGTCAGGCCGGTCAGCGCAGCGTAGACGGCGATCAGGAAAACAACCGTCCTGGGAAACCTCGATGCCAGATCGATCATCCAATCGAGCTAGGGTTTCGCGCTCAGCGCAAAACAAGTATGGATTGGATCAGCCTCAAATCTTGGTTTCCTGCAAATCCTGGAGTGTCTCCAAATCCCGCATCAGGTTGCGCTGGCGGATAAACAGGCTGACCAGGTAGAGCGCCATCGCGCCAAAGATCACTGCGTAACCAGCAATAAAGTAATTGGTCGTCTGAGCCGGACCTTCCTGCAACAAGAAAAGCATGGCGTCTCCTTTTTCAAATCAGGCGTTGTACTTTAACTTGAGCTGCTCAACCTGGTCCTGTAAACGGCCCAGGCGCACCCGGTGCCAGAGCAGATCCACAAAAATCACGGTGAAGGTGAACAGGGCAAAAAAGAAAACCAGGAGCATGTCGCCGGTCATGTCAAAGCCGCCCTGGGCGCCAGGCTGGTTGGTGCCAATCACCACCGGGTGAATGGTGCGGAAAAGGCGGGCGGAAAAGAACGTCAGCGGCACGCTCAGGAATCCAACAATTGCGTACACTGCACCAAAGCGGGCGCGGCGATCCGGGTCTTCCATTCCAGAGCGCAGCATCAGGTAGGCGGCGTAGATCAGCAGCATGATCGTTGTGGTCGTCAGGCGCGGGTCCCACGTCCACCAGGTGTTCCAGATCGGGCGCGCCCAGATCGAGCCGGTTACTGTGGCAATGAAGGTGAAAACCAGGCCAATCTCCACCGAGGCCAGCCCGACAATATCCCACTTTCGATTGCCTTTCAGCAGATAAATCACGCCCGCCACGGCAGCCACCAGGAAACTGAGCATCCCCACCCAGGCAGAGGCCACATGAAAATAGAAGACCTTTTGAACCAATCCCATGACCGCCTCCACCGGGGCATAAAAGAAAACCAGCCCGATAGCGACGATCAACAGAGTGATCGTTATGACATCCAGGATGGTGAGCATGCGGGGTTTCTTATCCATTCCTTCATCACTCCTCTACAATATAGTCAAAGACCATGAAAGAGACTGCGGTAAAAATGACATCGTACACGATCAACAAGTTCAACCAGGGATAGATCTCTTCCATCGGCGCGCCTTGCAAGAATCCGCTGCTGGCCTTCACTGCAGCAATGATCACCGGAATAATTACCGGAAAGAGCAAAATCGGCAGCAGGATATCCCGCGTGCGAGTCTGCACGGCCATGCTGGAAAGCAGGGTGCCCACCGCAACATAGCCAATCGATCCAAGCAGGATGACCAGGATCAAACCCGGATCAAAGAGATTCACATTATACAATACGCTGTACACCGGCAGGACAACCGCCTCAACGATGAGCATGAAGATCAGGTTTCCGATCGCCTTGCCGAAATAGATTGCGCTGCGATCCACCGGGGCAAGCAACAGGCCATCCAGGCAGCCGCGGTCTTTTTCCATCGCCATGGAACGGTTCAAGCCCAGAGTGCCCGCAAAGACAAAAGTGACCCACAACACGCCGGAGGTGACGCTCGAGCGCGTCCGGGCGTCCAGTTCCAGGGCAAAGTTAAAGATAAAGATCACCAACAGGGCGAAAACCAGCATGGCCGAAAGCAGCTCGCGGCTGCGCAACTCGGCAGCCAGGTCTTTCCAGACGATGGCCCACAGGGCACGCAGGAAGCTGAAGCGCGCCCCGCGGCTGGCTCGCCGCTGTTCAGCAGTGGTCGAAGAAGCTTCGTGGACGATCCGTGCTTCGCTCATCCCAGAGCCTCAAGCGGCGCTGATTGCCTGGCGGTAAAACGCCAGCAACTGGTCCGCTTCCATCTCAGCGCGGCTGGCGCTGGCGATAATCTGGCCGCGCGAGAGCACATCATAGCGCCCGGCCAGGTCGGCGGCCCGCGCCAGGTCATGAGAGGTCATCACCACGGTGCGCCCGCGGGCTGCAACCTCGCGCAAGACATTATCCAGCATGGCGCAGGCATCCTGGTCCAGGCCGGTATGCGGTTCGTCAAAAAGCATGACCTCGGGGTCATGCAACACAGCCCGCCCAATCGCCAGGCGCTGCTGCATGCCGCGCGAAAAGGTGCGCACCAGATCACGCCGCCGGGCGGCCAGGCCAACCATTTCTAAAACCTCCGCCACGCGCTTTTCCAGGCGCGGTATGCCGTACATTCGCCCGTAGAACTGCAGATTTTCCTCGGCGGTCAGGTCTCCGTAGAGCAAAGGCTGATGCGAGACAACACCCAGGATGCGCCGCACAGCGGCGGCCTGGTGCGGCAGGCGATAACCCGCAATGCGCACCTCGCCCATTGCCGGCCGCGAGAGCGAGGCCAGGATGCGCAGGAAAGTGGTCTTACCGGCGCCATTTGGGCCAAGCAGGGCAACAAACTCACCCTCCTGAACCTCAAAATCCATGCCGCGCAGGACGGTCTTCAGGCCAAAACGCTTAACCAGCTTGTGCACCTGGATCATTGGCTTTTTCTTGGCAAGTACAAAAGGATTATATACCCATTGCGCGCTCCAGACGCGCTTTCAGTTCGGCCCGGCGCTGCAGATAGGCGTCTTCCGGCAGCTTACCTTCCTGGTAGAGATCATCCAAAGCCAGGATGGCATCCATCAGGGCTTCTGAGCTTTCTTCCGCCTCACCAACATCGGGCAGGGTTTCTTCTTCCTCATCAACATCCGGACGGTTGCGCCAATAGAACCACAGCCCAGTGGCCACCAGCGCTACCCCCAGCGCCGCTGCACCGATCAAGAGATTCGTGTTGGTCGTGGTGGTCAAAGGCGACGAGCTTCCCAGGGGCTTGCCTGTGATCGAAAGACGGAGCTCGCCGCCTGGCTGCATCGCAGGCGCATTGTACATGTGGTATTGCAGACCCTGGATATCCCGCGTGCCGGCATCCTGGATGTTATCTCCCTTGATTTTCACGCTTTCTTCTGGCACCAGGATCACCACCGCCTGGATGGGCAGGTTGACGGGCCGGGCAAGATCGAGCTTGCGATCATACGGCAGCTCGTAGGAATACAGAACCTGGTAGTTGCCGGAACCTGGCCGGATCGGCAGGGTGTCGCCAAACCCATCCGGGGTCTGGACATACCGCCCGCCCAGGGTGCCGTCTTCAAACTGGAGATTGCTTGCCCCCTCCGGCAATGGAAAGTTCAGGACCGGCTCGCCCTCCTGGGCGGCGACAACCGTCTTATTGCTGGGGTTGGTGATGATGAAAAGCTCCAACACCCGGATTGTCTGGTCATCGACAAATTCAAAGAAATAATGCAGGCGATCCACCAAGAGGACCGAGGGATCGGTGGTTGATTCGTAGATCTGCAGTGGAAGGTCCAGGGAAGATTTGCCTTCTTCGGCAACCACCAGATCCGAGCCGTAGATCACCCCATTGTAATCAATGGTGGTCAGAAATGACCGGCCCGGTGGCATTTCCAGGTCAACAAAAGTGTAGGAGCCGTCCTCTTCCAGCGTGGTCGTAGCGGTGTAAACAACCTGCATCTGATCGAATGCGTGCAGGTCGATCTCCGCGCCCACCGGCGCAGAGCCGCCAGAAGCGTTCATCACAAATCCAGTCACCATGCCCAGCGTGCTGGTGGGCGGGGGGGCGGGGGTGGCTGCCCCGGTTTCGCTGGCCGCCGGGGTGGCTGAGGGCGCGCCGGACGCAATGGCCGGGGTGGCTGAGGGCGCGCCGGCTGCCGACGAAGCAAAGGTCAACGAGCGGGTGTAATCTGCCAGCGACCAGATATCTGCCTCAGATAGCTTTTCACCAAAGGCTGGCATCTGCTCACCGACCCCCAGGCTGATTGCCTGGTAAAAATCCTGCGCCGATTTACCCGCCATGAACTCCTGGTCGGTCAAATTGGGGATGGACAGACCCGCCGCTTGCGGGCCATCGCCTTTGCCGTTTTCGCCATGGCAGGAGGTGCAGTTCTGCTCAAAAAGTTGCGCGCCGCTGGCCAAACTTTCGGGTGTGACGCCAAGCGTCAGGGCGTAGGCGACCACATCCCAGCGCTCGGGGTCAGAGAGGCTGCGAAACGGCGGCATGAAGCGCTCCAGGTTGCCCTGGGTAACGATGGTGAACCAATCCGATGGGGTGGCTTGACGGGCCACATCTGGGCTGCTCAACGGCGGAACCGGGTTGGGCAGGCTGGCAGCGTTTGGCCCATCCCCCATTCCGCTCTCTCCATGGCATGGAGCGCATTTCTCGGCATAGATTGGAGCGCCATCCGCCGGGTTCGGCGGCACAACTGGGAACACGGGGCCGGTCAAAGCCGGGGACGTGGCCAGCGCTTCTGGGGGCGGCTGATAGCCGGGCGGTGGGGTGACATCCGCGGCCAACGAAAAATTGCATCCAGCGAGCAGCGCCGCCAGGGCAGGAATAATCAATAAACGCTTCATACAGTTTTTGCCCCGCACCTTGGGCAGAATTGATCGGATTTTTGCACCGGGCTGCCGCATTGCGAGCAGAAACCGGCCGCTTTTTCCTGGCGCACCCGCCGACGGTCTGCCAGCATCGCCTCCAGGGCATCATCCGGCGCAGTCACCGCCACCGCTTGCTTGCGCCCATTGGGAGCAACCGCCGCCGGGGAGGCAGCCGCCCGCCGGGCGGCAATGGCTGCTTCAATGCGATCTTCAGCCTTGCCTGCGTCGCTCTGCGCTTCCAGGGCATCCAGGCGGCGCAAGACATCCGCGCCGCGCTGGAGCAAAACACCCCGTTGGGCCGCGTAATCCTCTTCGGGCACTTTGTGCAAATCGTAGTCGAAATCCAGCTCCTGGAGCGCATTTAACAAGCGGTCCCGTTCAGCCAGCAAGAAAGAATGCTCATGATCCTGCAGGCGGCTGGCCTGGTCTGAAACTGATTTCTCTTTTGCAAAAAAAGGCCGGCTGATGAACAATATCACCAGCACGAGCAGGGCCAGGATCAACAAGATCGAGCCAATCTCCATAAGGGCCTACTTCTCCAAAATAGGGTCGATCACAGAAATGATCTCTTGGACAGACAGAAAGGGGCTGAACTTGACATAAGCCAGGACGCCATCCCGGTCTATGACAAAGGTCTCGGGCACACCGGTTATCCGATAGGCCTGGGCGATGCGCGTCCCCAGGTCTGGGCCGTTGGGGAAGGTGATATCAAACTTTGAAAGGTACTCCAAAGATTTTTTGTCCGTGTCTGTCCAGGCGACACCCAGGAAGATCACATCATCCCGGGTCTGATAATGGCGCCAGGCCGCCTCCAGGTCGGCGGCTTCCTGTTCGCAGGGCTTGCACCAGGAAGCCCACAGGTTCAACAGCACAACCTTGCCGCGCAGGTCGGAAAGTTTGTAGGTCTGCCCGTCAAAGGTGGTCAGGGTGAATTCTGGAGCGCGTTCACCAATCTTCATCTGCCCCTTCTGCGCCCGTTGCAGCCCGAAGAACACCAAAACCAGCAAGGCAAACAGGCCCACCCAGGCAAGAATTCGCCCCCAACGGGGGCGGCGTGCCGCAGCGATCTGTGTATTTTCAGGTTGCGAATCGACCATCATGATGGCTCCTACAACTTGCGTAGCTCCTCTTCAAGGCGCCGGGTGTATTCGTCGTTTGCGTTTGGGGGTGTTTCAGCCTGAATCTCGACCCCGGATGATTCCGGGGCGGCAGGCAAGGGCCGCTGCCAGGCGCGAATGGCGCTGTACAGGATCAAGACACCAGCCAGAATCGCAATCGGAGGGATCACATAGACCAGCCAGTTTAACCCGCGCGCCGGCGGCGCAGCGAGCACCCGGTCGCCAAAGCGATCGACAAAATATTGCTTAATCTCGGCCTCCGATTTTCCTTCGGCCAGCAGGTCCCGGATCAGCTCGCGCCATTCGATGCAGGCTTGGGTTGGGCAAACATCCAGGGGCGTGTTTTCGCACACCGGGCAGTACATTTCCTTGGCAATGGCATTCACCTGATCATCGGTGATGGGCGGCCTGGGGGTGGCCTCCTGCGCCGAAGCGGCCGAGAAAATGAGCAGCGCCAAGATCATCGTGAGCATGGCCATGATCCATCTGATCTTGAGGCCTGACTTGAAGGATTTATCCAGCATCTTTAGTTGCCTGCCAAACCTGTCCAATTGGTGGGATCTATCCCTCTGCCCCGGCATAGGCGCTGCGCCGGGCCGGAGCAACAACTTCTTCCGGATCTTTATCCGGCCAGGCAGCCACCAGTGTGCCCAGGATGAACACAAACCCGCCCAGCCAAAGCCAGTTCACCAACGGGTTATGATACACCTTGAAGGATGCGCCCTGGGATGAGACTGGCATCCAATCGACCAATAAGACATACAAATCATCTTCCATGGTGCTGCGCACACCCGGGATGGTCATCGGCTGCTGAGACTCGAAGAAGAAATCACGCCGTGGGTAGAGCTGGCCAACAAACTTGCCATTCTTTTCAACATTGAGCACCGCCCGGGCCACATTGCGGCCATCCTGGGTATCAAAGATCGCCAAGGATTCGTAAGTGACCTTGTAATCGCCCAGGGTTATCGAGCCGCCCTGTGGAATGGTAGCCTGGGTCTCGGTCTGGAACAGTTCAATGCCAATAATGCCAATCCCCATCAACACCACACCCAGGTGAATGATGTAGCCGCCATAGCGCCGGCGATTGCGGCCAGCAAGGCGCCAGAGCGCCAGGGGAAGATTCTCGCCGGAGCGCCGGCGGCGGGCAAGCGCCCCGCGCCAGAACTCATACAACGTGACCGAAGCCACAAAAGCGCACAGCCAGTAGCCCAGCAAAGCCACCCAGTTCAACACGCCCATTAACAAGGGTACACCCAGCCCCACCACCAACGAGAAGATGAACGGTTTCCATAGCGCCCGGCCCAAGGTCTTGGCTGTGGAGTGACGCCAGGCAGCCAGCGGCGCCACGCCCATCAGCAGCAGCAGGCCCGCAAAAAGCGGCGCCGTGGCGCGCTCGTAGAACGGCGGTCCAACCGTCACCTTCTGACCGGTGGCCAGCTCTGAGATCAGCGGGAAGATCACGCCCCAAAAACAGACCACCAGGATGCTCAAAAAAAGCAGGTTGTTCAACAGGAACAGCGCCTCACGGGAGAGCATGGAGTTCATGTGCGTCTCAGACTTCAGGCTATCCCAGCGCTGCAAGAGCAGGGTCATTGAAACAATGAAGGTCAGGCCGATAAAACCGAAAAACATGGGGCCAATGGCGCTTTGGGCAAAGGCATGCACCGATGACAGCACACCCGAGCGGGTAAGAAAGGTGCCAAAGATTACCAGGCAGTAGGTCAGGATGATGAGCACCATGTTCCAGTGTTTGAGCATCCCCCGCTTTTCCTGGATCATCACCGAATGCAGGAATGCGGTGCCGGTCAGCCAGGGCATGAAGGCTGCAATTTCAACCGGATCCCAACCCCAATAGCCGCCCCAACCCAGTACGTCATAAGCCCAGCGCCCGCCCAGGATCAGCCCCAGGGATAGAAACAGCCAGGCAACCAACGTCCAGCGGCGGGTGATGCGGATCCAACGATCGTCGGTTCGCCCGGTGACCAGCGCCGCAATGGCAAAAGCATAGGGAATCACAAAAGCAACAAATCCCAGGTAAAGCATTGGCGGATGGATGATCATGCCGGGATGGCGCAGCAACGGATTCAGACCCTGTCCATCCCGAACAGCCGCCAGCCTGGCGCCAGCAGGCTGGAACATGGCGACTTCAAATTGGCCGCTGGGGAACTGCCAGATGCGCTGGAAGGGGTTCTCAAAGAAAATAACCAGGATCAGGAAGAAGCCCAGCGTGACCAACGAGACCACGATCACCCAGGGCAGAAACTCACGATCACGCTGCCATTTGCGCAACGTCACCGCGGTGGCAAAAGCAGACATCAGCCAGGACCAGAACACCAGCGAGCCAGACTGCCCGCCCCACAAGGCTGTGATCCGCAGGTACATCGGCATGCTGTTGCTGGTGACCGAAGAGACATACTCCAGCTCATAGTTGCCGTTGACCAGCAGAATGATCAGGCTGACTGCAGAGAGAGTGATCAGGGGGAAAGTGAGCAGCATCGCCAGCCGGGCGCTTTCGACCCAGGCTGGTTTGTTCATCCGCACTCCGTAAACCGCTGCAAAAATCCCGTAAAAAGATATCAGGAGCGAGATCAGTAAAGCGCCATATCCAAAATCTGCCAGCATACGGGTTACCCTTCGGCCTGCTCGGGAACGGCTTCTTCATACTTTGTCGGGCATTTCAGCAGCAGCTCATCAGCGTAGAACTTGCCGTCTTCGCCAACCGTTCCAGTGATGATTGCCTGCGCCTCGTTGCGCAGCAGGTCAGGCTTTGGCCCATTGTAGACCACTTCGACACGCTGGCGGTCCGGATCAACCACTGCCTGGTGGAGCACCTCCGCCAGGCCGCCCAAACGTTCAATTTCCTTGTTATCGCCGGGGATGTCGGCAATGACGAAAGTGAGGTTCAAGGTTTGAGGGTCATATTGGATCGAGTCACCAATCACTGCGCCGGAAATGCGCAGATCACGCCCCTGCACACTGCTTCCCTTGGCAACCAGCTCATCCACTGTCAGGAAATATTGTGCGCTGGCCTGGGTGGATGAAACAATCAGATAAACCACCGCAGCCAAAATCAGCAACCCGCCCACGATAAATTTGATCCGCCCCGATGAGCTTCCCTCGGAAATTGCAGTTTGTTCCATGATGACCTTTTCCTCCAAAGCGATGTGTCTGTTTGCGCTTTTTTGAACAATTAAACCAACTGTAAAAGAATTCTGTCACAGGAAGGTTAATAGAACCTGAGACACCGTAAAAGAAAACATGAGAAAGGCTCTCCACATCGGTGGGTGAAGAGCCTGATCCATTTCGCCCAAAGCGTGATTCAACGCAATTGTAAACGGAAATCTAAGGGTTGTCCACCAGACCTGTGCGGATAGCAAACCGCACCAGTTCGGTGCTGGAATGCATGTTCAACTTGCCCATGATCCGTTCGCGGTGCCGGGCAACCGTCTTGGGGCTGATTCCCAGGGCCTCCCCAATCTGAACGCTGGTCATCCCCTGGGCGACGCACTCCAAAACCTGCAGCTCGCGGCGAGAAAGGAGCTCAAGACCACTGGCTGGCGGATCGCTGGTCTCCAGATGGCGCCAGTCAGCAGTTTGGGATAGCAAACGACGGTAGTCTTTGAGCAGCCAGGAGGCCAACGCGGGCTGCAAATACACATTGCCCGCAGCTACTGCCCGGATAGCCTCCACCAGCTCATCGGCAGCCACCTGCTTGGTGACGTATCCTTCCGCACCGGCAGCCAGCATTTGGAAGAAGTATTGCTCATCGGCATGGACCGTCAGCGCCAGCACCTTGCAATCGGGGCAGAGCGTTTTAATTTGGCGCGTGGCTTCCATGCCATCCATCTCACCCATGGAGATATCCATAACAATCACTTGAGGCGCCAGTTCCTGGGCCAGTTGAATTGCGGCTTCGCCGCTCCTGGCCTCTGCAATCACTTGCATTCCGCCCTGGCTTTCTAAAAATGTCTTTAATCCGGTACGCACAACCTCGTGGTCATCGACAAGCATCAGGCGGATGGTTTCCATGTAGCCTCCTCCAGTTCTGCAATCTGCGCCGCTTTGGCGCTTTGCTGGTCATTTTCTTTGACAGGTACGATGATTTTTACGATGGTCCCTGAACCTGGAGCCGACTTCAACTCAAACTTCCCCCCGATCGACTCAGCTCGCTCACGCATGCCGGCCAACCCCCAACCCAAATCGGAGTCAGGCAAGGCGGATGGGTCGAATCCGATCCCCTGGTCAGATATCTGTAAGCTCACCCGGTCGGTTTCAAATTCAAGATCCACAACTGCGCTGAAAACTTCGGCGTGGCGGGCAACATTGGTCAGGGCCTCCTGCGCCACCCGGAAGAGGACCGTTTCGGCGAGTGGAGTCAGCCGCCGCCGCTCGCCAAGGATGTGAAGCTCCACCTGTAAATCCAGTCGCTGGCCCGCTTCATCCGCCAGATACTGCAACGCAGCCACCAGGCCAAGATCATCCAGCAGGGAGGGGCGCAGATCACGCACCAGGCGATAAATTCCATCCGACATCTGGCGGTTCAGGCTCTGCAGATAACGGAGCTGCTCGATCACCTGAGGGCTGTGGGGGGCGGCTTTGCGCAGCGCAGCCAAATGAAAGGAGAACGCCGTGAGCATTTGCGCCGTTTCATCGTGCAGCTCGCGGGCGATGCGGGCGCGCTCATCTTCCTGGGCAATCACAATCCGGCGCATAAGTTCTTGTCGCATGGCCTCTCGCTTGACCAGCTCCAATCGCACCCGCTCCAGGGCATCCACCCGGGCCTGCTGGGCGGCAATTAACTGCTTTTGGCGTTCCAACTCCGCGACCCGGGCGCTCGCCAGCAAACTGATGGTGATCAGCGCCGCCATCGCGGCGCGCACAATCTGGATCGGAAAGCCAAAAAATTCGTTGAAAGCAACTGTGTTCAGCGTGTTGCCCGGAAAGATATCCAGCGGTGGAACAACCGTTTGCGTGGCAGCATAGACCAGGAACCCCAGAGCTGCCCCCATAAAGCCGGCTTGCTGGATCGAGTTCTGGTCTCGCTGGGCTTGCCTGGCTCGCCGGTAGAGGGCCAGGCCAGCCAAAATGGCTGCCGGTGTGGCCAGTAAATAGCGCAGGCTGGCATCCAGGTGGGTCAGCCGGTCCACGTGGCTGTTCCAGATCAAAACACCCATCAAGAGGATCAGCGCGGTGTAGCCGGTCAGGCCCACCAGCCAGAGAGTCCGCTGCCTGCGATTGAGCGGCTCTTTGGGTCGAAACATGCGCAAGCCAAACGCCAGCAGGGAAACAAAGGAGACCGCCAGAATCAAAATTCTGGACCAATTTACCAGTACCGGATCCGCAAATGGCAGCCAATCGCTTTTATATAGAAACATTTCCAGCCACTCATGGCTGCCATGAACCAGGCCAAAGACGGCCAGGGGAAACAAAACAGAGGCTTCTGCCAGCAACGGTGAACGACCCGCCTCCAGAAGCATAACCAGACCCATGCAGAAGAAGGTCAGGCCGTAGATAAAATAAACCAGGGTGATATCCATAAATATGCTCAAAATAAAGCTATGGGATTAATTATATACTAATCTGGATGATTGGTTATTTTTCTATCGGTTTTTTATAGCAATCGAACTGGAATCACGCCTTGCAAATGGGATGTTCTGACTATATCGGCCCAAATTGAAAGCGGCCAAGCCCTCTCATTTGGCGCTCATTTATTATGATAAAATCCAAGCATTATGCCGACACAGCTCATTGGGTCAAATCCCCCAGAAGATGAGTTTGCTGGCAGGCGATTGAGACCGAAAAAGGAGGTTGCATGAAAAACAAATGGGTCGTCATGGCAACACTGCTGGCGCTTGTGGCGCTCCTGGCAGCCTGCGCAGGGCCAGAAGGCCCGCAGGGGCCGATGGGGCCGGCTGGGCCACCTGGACCAGAAGGTCCGCAAGGCCCTCCAGGCGCCCAGGGACCCGCAGGGCCGGCCGGCGAAGATGCCGCAGCCGGGGGAGCGCAGTATGTGGGTGATGCGTCTTGTGGTGGTTGCCACCAAGAGCTGTATGACCAATACATCCTGTCTGGCCATCCCTGGAAACTGAACAAAATTGAAAACAGTGCTGCTCCAGACTACCCCTTCCGCAAGCTGAGCGCCCCCCCGGAGGGCTACACCTGGGAAGATATCTCGTATGTGATCGGTGGCTATTGGTGGAAAGCCCGCTTTATGGACAAAGACGGGTACATCATCACCGATGAACCAGGAAAAACGGGCAACACCGAATATTTAAATCAATGGAACTACGCCAATCAAACGCTTGGCAAGAGCGCCGCTTGGGTGACTTACAAGTCTGGCACGGAAAAGCTCGTGTACGACTGCGGCGCCTGTCACACGACAGGCTACAGCCCAATTGGCAACCAGGATAACCTGCCCGGCATTGTGGGCACGTGGGCTCAGCCTGGCGTTCGCTGCGAAGAGTGCCACGGGCCGGGCGGTTTGCACATCGGCAACCCGCAAGGCTTTGAGATGAAGATCGACCGTGACGCGCAGGCATGCGGCAAATGCCACCGGCGCGGTGAGATTGAAGAAGTGGACGCCAAGGATGGCTTCATCGAGCACCACGAGCAATACGAAGAGCTTTTTCAAGGCAAACATGCGGTCATGGATTGTGTCCTCTGTCACGATCCTCATATCGGCGTTAAGCAATTAGAAGACGCCAAGCTGCCCACCACGCGCACCGAGTGTGTCAATTGCCATTTTGAACAGGCGAAGGCGCAAAAAAATGCCAAGCATGTGGCCTTAAACCTGTCCTGCATCCAGTGTCACATGCCCAAGATCATTAAGACAGCCTGGGCTGACCCAGACAGGTTCATGGGTGATATCCGCACACACCTGATGGCGATTGACCCCACCCTGATTGAGCAATACTACACCGTCACGGATGCGGATGGAAGCGAAAAGACCTACGCAAACTCCCAGATCAGCCTGAATTCGGCCTGCCGGCATTGCCATGCGCCGGAAACCCCGCTGGCCATTGAAGACGCGGCATTGATCGAGGCTGCGACCGACTATCATACACCGCCGCCCGCCCCGTAAAGCCCGCTTTGAAGATGCTTTTCGCCCTGACGCGCCCGATCCATGGGCGCGTCAGTTTTATTACATATATCCATTTGATAAAATGACATTTCTTACTTATCTTGTACTTATAATCATCTTAGAATGATGGGGTAAGAAACCACATGGATCTAGGGATCATTAGGGTAAATAACCTAACGAACGGAGAGGTCGAGATGATTAAAACCGAATTTGGTCGCAGGCGGCGGGGCTGGCTGGCCTTCATTCTGGTATTTGGCCTTAGTCTGGCGATCGGAGCGATGGTGGGGTTAACCCAACCCGCAGACGCCGCTCCTGCCTCCCGCCAACCTGGGCAGCAAACCGCTTACGCTGGCTCGCAGGCGTGCGCGAACTGCCACAAAGACCTCCACACGGAATGGATGGATACCCGCCACGCCCAGGCCTTCTCGTCGCCCATCTTTCAACGCGACTGGACTGATCTGAGCAAGCAGACGGCTTGCTTGCAATGTCACACCACCGGTTTCAACCCTCAAGATGGCACCTATGCTGAGGAAGGCGTCACCTGTGAGTCCTGCCATGGCCCGTTCCAACCCAACCACCCGGCTGAGCAAATGCCATTGGAACCCGACGCCGATCTTTGCAGCACATGCCACAAAGGCACCACGGATGAGTGGCGCGCCAGCCCACACTCCCAGGCAAATGTCCAATGTCAGGCTTGCCACAATCCGCATGCTCAAACGCCCATGGCCGATTCCATCACCGGACTGTGCACCAATTGTCACAAGGAGCGCGGTGACTCATTTACCCACAGCACCCACGCCAATTCTGGGCTGGAATGCAGCAATTGCCACATGTACACCGCGCCACGTGAAAACGACCCTATTGGCGGCCTTGTGCCCACCGGCCACACCTTCACCGTTGGCTCAGAAGCCTGCATCGGCTGCCACCAAGAGACCGTCCACACCCGGGATGAGCTGGTGAAGCTGGGCGGAATGGAGTTGCCCACGCCAGAGGTCAATATTGAGGACATGCAAAAGACAATCCAGGAACAAGAAGAGACAATCTCGGCTTTGCAGGTCACCGGGCAAGCCCGCCTGTTTACCGGTTTAATTCAGGGCGCGGTGATTGGTCTGGTGACCGGCGGGGCAGCGGCCTGGGTGGTCAGCCGGCGCATCCGCGTCGTGGAGGTAGATGAAAATGAGTGAAAAGAAAAAAAAGACCAAAGTCACCGTTGATATCACCCGACGGGATATCTTGAACCTGGCAGGAGTTGCAGCCGGTTCGGCGGCTGCAGCAGTGCTGCTCACCAGCGGGCCGCTCTCGCCATTTGCCTCTCTGAAGCAGGAGCAGTTGAACTTGGAGGAAGAGGCGGGTGGACACGGCGCAGCCGGCTTGCACCACTGGGGCATGGTGATCAATCTGAACACCTGCATCGGTTGTGAGTATTGCACCCGCTCTTGCACTGCAGTGAACGATGTCTACACCGACAAAACCTGGAATATTGTGGTGGAAGAAAAAACAACCGCCGGCCTGCCCTTCTACTTCAGCCGGCCCTGCCTGCACTGCCAGAACGCCCCTTGTGTGGAAGTCTGCCCGGTCAAAGCCACCTATCACCGCTCCGACGGCCTGGTTGTGATGGACTACGACCGCTGCATCGGCTGCCGCTACTGCGAAGTGGCCTGCCCGTATGACGCGCGCAAATTCAACTGGGAAGAGCGCACCGACGTAAATCCTTACATCCCCACCTGGGGCATTGCCGAGGTTGAGCGACGCCCACGCGGGGTTGTGGAAAAATGCACTTTCTGCATCCATCGCATCGACGATGGTTTGAAGCAAGGACTGGTCCCCGGTGTGGACCCGGAAGCCACGCCCGCTTGCGTGAACGCCTGCCCGGTCAATGCGCGCACTTTCGGCGATCTGAAAGATCCAAACAGCCCGGTTTCTAAATTGATCGCCAATAATCCAACGATCGTCCTGCGGGAAGAACTGGGCACAAAGCCCAGCGTGCTCTACATTCCACCTGCGGAAGGGCTGTGATCATGGCTACTGCAACGCTGGAACCCAAACCGGTAAAACTCACGCCTGGCCTGCTGGCCTGGTTCGGGCTGGTTGGCGTCCTTTTGGTCGTTGGGATCATGGCAGCCATTCTGGTCTTCTGGAATGGGCTGGTGGTCACCAATATGAACGACACAGTCCCCTGGGGGTTGTGGATCACCATCGACCTGTCAGCCATTGCGCTGGGCGCTGGAGCGTTCACGCTTTCGGCGATTGTTTACATCTTTGGCATTAAGCGCTTCCAGCCGATTGTGCGCCTGGCGGTGTTTGTCGGCTTCATCGGTTACACGTCTGCCTTGCTGACTTTGGTAATGGACATCGGGCGGCCGGACCGCTTCTGGCACCCGTGGGTGTACTGGAATATCCATTCGGTCCTGTGGGAAATCACCTGGTGCATCACCATCTATCTCACCATCATGATACTTGAATTCTTGCCTGTAATCGCCGAAGCGCGCTTTTTTGATCGCGCTCCATGGTTCCGCAAAGCTGCAAATACCCTGCACAAGGCCGCGCCTGCTTTGGCGGTGTTGGGTTTGCTGATCTCGCTGCTGCACCAATCCTCGCTTGGCGCCACTTACGGAATCGTCAAGGCGCGTCCAATCTGGTTCAAGCCCAGCATGCCAATCATGTTCATTCTCTCCGCCATAGCCGTTGGACCCGCGGTGACAATGGCAGTAGCGTTCATCATGGAATGGATCACCGGAAAGCGGACGATTGAGCACGAAATACTGTTCACCATCGCCCGGTTTAGCGGCATTGCTTTGCTGGTCTATGGCTACCTGAAATTCTGGGATACCTTGTCGGTACTGTATTATGGAGGAAGTGCAGCCGTCATGGAAGCATTGACGCTGCTGCAAACCAGCACTCCTTACAACTTTGCCTTCTGGGTGTTTGAAATCCTTTTGGGGATCATCCTGCCAGCAATATTTTTCCTGGCGCCGCGTTTCAATCGCCGGCCATTGTATCTGGTGTTGGGAGCGCTGCTGGCCACTTTGGGCATCATTGTCAATCGCTGGAATGTTACCGTCTCGGGTCTCACAGTGCCCATGAAATACTCGCCAGGAACCCAGTATTACAGCCCGGTGGGTTCGTATTTCCCAAACCTTCCGGAGTGGGGCATTGCCGCAGGAATCATCGGCTACGCTCTGCTCATGCTCACCCTGGGCGCTTTGTTCTTGCCCCTCTTCAGCCACAAGAAAGAGGCGCATGAATGACCTTCCATCCGTAAATCATGCGTTCAGAAACAGGAAATGCAGTTTTATCGTCCCTGAGGCGATAAAACTGCATTCGGTTTGTCTTAATTCCGCGATATACTGTGAGAAAAAGATCACAGCATCCTCATCGCAACTGAATGAACTGCGCTCCGGAGGGCTAGCAAATGGAAGAAACCAATAGCACCAGCCCCTTGCTCGTTGGCCTGTTTTTCATCATACGCTGCATCGTCCCTCTGGCGATCATGCTGGGTATCTCCTATCTTCTGAAACGCCTGGGATTAATTGCTGAGCCCCCCAAACCACCGGCAGATTGGAACAACAACAGCAACAATTCGAATAACAACCATCTCAACCCTGGTGGAGGAGTGGCCCATGCAAAAAGTTAATCAAATCTGGCTGGCCTGCTGCCTGGCGGTTTTGATTGCAGCGGTCCTGGCTTCGCCCATCCGGGCTGACAAACCGGGCCAGGAGACCGAAAAATACTGTCTGAGCTGCCACAACGACCCCAACCTGAAGATGACCCTCCCCAGCGGCGAGGAGGTCTCGCTGTACATTTCCGAGGACGACCTGAAAAATTCCGTCCACAGCCCGGTGGGGATCGAATGCGAAGCCTGCCATACCGAGATTAAGACTTATCCCCACCCGCCGATCGACTTCCAAAACCAGCGCGAGATGACGATCGCCTACCATCAGGCCTGCCAAAAATGCCATCCCGATAACTACGCCGAGGCCCAGGATAGCATGCACGCTCAAGTTGCCGCCGCGGGCAACCTGGATGCGCCGGTTTGCACCGATTGCCATGGCGCCCACGATGTCCAACCGCCTGATCAGCCCCGCGCCCAAATTTCGACCACCTGTGGTCAATGTCACACCGAAATTCACGCCGAGTACAGCCAGAGCATTCACGGCTCGGCGCTGCTGGGCGAGGACAATCCAGACGTGCCGGTCTGCACCGATTGCCATGGCGTGCACAACATTCAGGATCCGCGCACAGCCCAGTTTCGAATTGAAACCCCCGATCTCTGCGCCGGCTGCCACGCCGATCCAGAGTTGATGGCCAAGTACGGCCTCTCCGCCGATGTTTATAGTCTCTACGACCTGTCCTGGCATGGGGTGGATATCTCGGTTTACAAGGCGCAGTGGCCGACAATCTGGCACGAGAGCGCAGTGTGCACCGATTGCCACGGCGTTCATCAGATCCGCACAACCGACGACCCGGAGTCGATGGTCCATCCAGATAACCTCCTGGGCACCTGCCAACAATGCCATCCAGGAGTGAGCCCCAACTGGACCGGCGCCTGGACCGGTCACAACCGGATCGACCAGCAGCGCAATCCCATCCTCTACTACACAGAAGTTTTCTATGCCACGTTTACGCCTGTGGTCTTGTGGCTTTCGCTGATCTATGTTTTGCTTCAAATTCTCCACGCCACGGTGGACCGCGTCCGGAGGAGCATGTCATGAGCGTCCCGCCAGCCAACATCGCCCCAGAGGCGTCTCCAGTTCGAGTTGAACGAACCTTCCAGCGTTTCACCAGCGGTCAACGTTGGGAGCACCTTGTGCTGATCTTGAGCGTGACAGTGCTCCTGTTCACAGGCCTGCCGCAAAAATACCGTGACACCGCTTGGAGCCAGTGGCTGCTCTCCACGCCGGAGCGGGTGGAACAAATCCAACAGATCCACCACCTCACGGCGCTTGTGCTGACTGCCGAGGTGTTGTACCATATCGGTCGCGCTCTATACCTGATCTTTCGCCGCCGCCTGCCAGGCGACATCCTGCCTCACTGGCAAGACGTGCGCGATGCCTGGCAGATGATTCGCTATTTGCTCTTCTTAACCCGCAAGAAGCCAGCCTACGGCAAATACAATTTCGAGCAGAAGTTCACCTACTGGTTTCTCTTTCTGGGAATTGGCATCCTGGTGATCTCTGGGTTCATCTTATGGTTTCCCGAGTTCGTCACCCGCTTCCTGCCCGGTGAGGTCATCCCCGCCGCTTTACTCGCCCACAGCAACGAAGCTGTGGTGGCGGCTATCTTCATTGTGATCTGGCATTTTTTCCATGTGCACCTGGAACGCCTGAATCTGAGCATTTTCACCGGACGGCTAAGCGAAGAAGAGATGCGCGCTTATCATGCAGCCGAATATGAGCGCCTGACTGGCAACAAAGCAGACGCCATTGAGCCCACGGAAGGGAGCAGCAATGTTGCATCCTAAAGCCGCTCCCTGGATCTTGACTGGAATTGTGTTCCTGGTTTTCATCGCCTGGGCATTTTTAGCGCCGGTGGCCCCGGCGGCGCCGCTTTACCAGGGCACGCCAACGCCATCCCCTGAAGAGCCGGCCGGCGAGCCCACCCGCACCCCTGTTCCAAACCTGTCGATCAGCGACGAGTATTGCCTGAGCTGCCACGGCCAGCCGGGGCAGACCTTCACATTGGGCAACGGCGAGCTGCTGGATCTGTATGTGCCGGCTGAATTGCACCAAAATTCGGTCCACGGCCAGACCGGCATTGCCTGCGCGCAGTGCCATGCAGATGTTGGCGAATACCCGCATCCGGAGTGGCAGGCCGTCGACCGGCGCGACGCAACCCTCAAGCTCAACGCAGGCTGCCAGCGTTGTCACAACCACCAATACGAGCTGGCTCAAGACGGGGTTCACGTGTCGGTGCGAGCTTCGGGCAACCGCGCCGGAGCCACATGCAGCGACTGCCACACCGCGCACGAAATACCGCGCCTGAACGACCCCCAGACGCATGAGCTGCTGCCAGAGGCAAAGGTCTGGATCCCCCAACGGTGCGGCTTGTGTCACAGCACGATCTACGAGAAGTACAAAGGAAGCGTTCATGGCGCAGCTCTGACCGAAGGCAACCCAGATGTCCCCACCTGCATCGACTGCCATGGCGTACACAACATGGAAGACCCGCGCACGGCCGCCTTCCGCCTGCAATCTCCCCAGATGTGCGGCCAATGTCACGCTGACGAAGCATTGATGGAAAAGTACGGGATCTCGACCGATGTCTTTGAAACCTACGTGGCCGATTTCCACGGCACAACCGTGACGATTTTTGAACAACAGCACCCCGATGCCGAAGTGAACCAGGCCGTGTGTTATGACTGTCACGGGGTGCATGATATCGGCCCCACGGATGATCCCGAGGTCGGCCTTCAGATGCAAGAGAATCTGCTGGCGACCTGCCAAGCCTGCCACCCAGATGCGACCACAAATTTCACCGCCGCCTGGATGTCCCATTACATTCCGTCTCCAGAAAATTACGCCGTGGTCTATTACGTTGAGTTGTTTTACAAAATATTCATTCCCGTCGTCCTGGGTGGGATGGCATTACTGGTGGTCATGGACGCGAGTCGCACCGCCATTAACCGCCGCAAAAAGCGGGCCAGGCTGGCGGCAAAAGCTCCGCCAGCAGATGAAACGCCGGCGTCGCCAGAAATCGAGCCGGGCGCCTCTCCAGAGAAGCCCAGCGAGCAGGCCGGCGAGGAGACTGGCGAAGAAGCGCCTGCCGCGCAGACCGACCTGGCAACTCTGGAAGTGTCTCCCGAAGAGCCAGGTGAATCACCCGTCATTGAGACTGCCGAAGAGCCAGGAGATCAGCCCCTTCAAGCGCCAGAAAACCCGCTGGCAGAATCATCCGCCGAAGAGTCGGATACGTCAGAACCGCCCTCCCCCCAAACCAACGACCCCGAGGCCCAGAATGGATAAGCCTGTCTCCGTCACTCCCTCCGAGCCGTCTGAAAAGGTAATGCCTCCGCAGGCTTATTACAATCGCTTTGACCTCTCGCAACGCATCGAGCACATCCTTTTCTTGCTTTCATTTTCGCTTTTGGGGTTGACCGGCCTGGTGCAAAAATATTCCAGCTCGCCGGTGAGCCAAACGATCATTGAAGCCTTCGGCGGCATCGAAACAACCCGCCTGGTGCACCATAGCGCCGCGTTTGTGATGATGTGGGTGACGCTTTACCACATCATTTCGGTGCTCTACCGGGTCTATGTGCTGCGCGTCCCCTGGGACATGCTGCCGGTGATGGATGATTTCAAGCACCTGTATCAGGATGTGCTCTATTTTATTGGGAAGCGCAAACATCGCGCCTATTACGGACGATACAATTACGCCGAAAAAGCCGAATACCTGGCGGTGGTTTGGGGCACGATTATTATGGGGATCACCGGCTTCATGATGTGGAATCCGATCACGACCACAAAGTACTTGCCCGGTCAGGTGATCCCGGCGGCCAAGGTGGCCCACGGCCTGGAAGCCGTGCTGGCCGTGCTGGCCATTTTTATCTGGCACATGTACCACGTGCATATCAAACGCTTTAACAAAAGCATGTTTACCGGCAAAATCAGCCATGAGGAGATGGAAGAAGATCATCCGGCAGAGCTGGCCAGCATTCAATCCGCTCAGAACTGGCAACGCCCAGATGAGACCATCATCCGCAAGCGACAGAAGCGCTTCATACCGGTTGCCGCTTTCGTGGGGCTGGTCTTGAGCAGCGGGATCCTTTGGTTCATCAACATTGAGCCTGAGACCGCAATCTCAACCATCCCACCGGGCGAGACCGCTGAAGCATTTGTGCCGGTCACCCCCACGCCGCGCCCGACCCCGCTGCCAACCCCCACCCCCGAGCTGGGTGCCGGGGTCGACCCAGATAGCTGGGAGGGGAATTACTCGGCCTTGTTCAAGAACCGCTGCGGTTCGTGCCACGGGAACACCGCGGTGGGTGGGTTGAACATTGCCACCTACCAGGGTGCGCTCAAGGGTGGCAACAGTGGTCCAGGAATTGTGCCAGAGAATCCAGATGCCAGCTCCATTGTGCAAATCCAGTCCGCCGGTGGGCATCCGGGGCAGCTCACCATCGATGAGCTAAACCAGGTGATCAATTGGATCCTTGCAGGAGCGCCAGAAAGGTAAAATGCTTCAAGGACCAAGCGTTGATTTTGTGCAGCCCTTGACCGATTTCTTTCTGCGCAACTTCATCGTTGTCTACTTCTTCTATGGCCTGTCCTTTTTCAGCATGGGACTGGCCATTTTGCTGGAAATCGGCCATTCCACGGATAACGACTTTGCCCAGGCGTTGCGCCCCCTGGCAGGCTTCGGCTTGGTGCATGGCAGCCACGAATGGTTCGAAATGTTCCTGCTGATTTACCCCGGTTTTGCCAGGGATCCCGACCACGCCTGGGTGGCTACGTTGCGCATCATCCTCCTGGCTTCATCCTTCATGATGCTGATCGCCTTTGGCGCCCGGTTGATCGCCGGGCCAGCTCGGCGGCAGATGTACCTGAGCATCATGTTGGCCTGCGGGCTGGTCTGGGTGCTGGGGTTGCTCTGGATGATTTCTGCGCTGCCTGCGGGCAGCCAGCAGGCGGTAGCAGCGGATGTGTACACCCGCTACTCCCTGGCCATCCCTGGCGCAGCCCTGACTGTTTGGGGGCTGCTGATCCAGCGGCGCAACTTCATCCAGATGGGCATGCCAGCTTTTGGCCGAGATGTTCTCATTGCCGCTATTGCCTTTGGCTTCTACGGGGGAATTGGTCAGCTTTTTGCATCACCCAGCACGATCTTCCCTTCTACTTTTATCAATACTACCATCTTCCTGAACTGGTTTGGCTTCCCGATCCAGGTCTTCCGGGCTGCCATGGCCACCATCGCTGCCATCTTCATTATCCACTCGCTGCGCGCCTTTGAAGTGGAAAACCGCCAGCGGACCGAAGCCCTGCGGGAGGCCCAACAAGCCGAAAGGAAACGGCTGGAAGCCACCCGGGCGGAACTTCTCCACCGAACGGTGAAGGCCCAGGAATCAGAACGCCAGCGCATCGCCCGCGAGCTGCATGACGAGACCGGACAGACGCTCACCGCTCTTGGCTTGGGTTTGCGCGGGCTGACCGAGATCATCCCGGCTGACCCGGAGCGGGCTGCCCAGCAAGCCAAACGCCTGGAAACCATGGCCATCAACGGTCTGGATGAACTGCAACGCCTGGTGAGCGGATTGCACCCGCCACAGCTCGATGACCTGGGTCTGATGGCCGCTCTGCGCTGGTACGCCAACCAGATTACGCAGCGCTACGGGCTTCCGGTGCAATTGGCCAGCCAAGGAACGCCCATCGAACTTCCAATCGAGGTGCGAACGGTGGTATTTCGCATCGCCCAGGAGGCAATTACCAACACCATCCGCCACTCCGAAGCCAGCCAGGCCCTCATCCGCTTAAATTTCACCCCGCTGGAGCTGTGCCTGGAAGTGGAGGACAACGGCAAGGGTTTTGAAGTTGACATCGTTTTGGGCAATTCGACCGTTCGCCCTTGTTGGGGGCTTTTGGGTATGCTGGAGCGGGCAGCCTTAATTGGAGCCACCTGCCAGATTCTCTCACAGCCTGCACAAGGCACCCTGGTCATCGTTTGCGTCCCCATCCATGGAGAGGAGAAGTCAATCCCTGATGAATATGAAAAAGATTCGCTTGCTCCTGGTGGATGACCATGAAGTCGTGCGCGCCGGCCTGCGCATGCTGCTTGAACACCAGCCGGATATGGAGATCGTTGGCGAAGCCAGCACAGGCGCCGAAGCGGTGGAAATGGCTGTCCGTGACCGGCCAGATGTGATTGTGATGGACATCACCCTGCCGGATATTTCTGGCATCCAGGCCACCCAGAAGATCAAACAAAGTCAACCGGCTGCCGCAATCGTTGCCCTGACCATCCATGAAGATGAACAATACTTTTTTGAGATGCTCCAGGCCGGCGCGGAGGGCTACGTGCCCAAGCGCGCCGCCCCAGAAGATCTAATCAGCGCCATCCGGGCTGCCTATAACGATGAGATTTACCTTTACCCCAGCCTGGCGAAGGCGCTGGTGAGCGATTTTATTGGCCGGTCCTACGCCAATCCAGAGGACAACACCCTGGATGAGCTGACCCCGCGCGAGTTGGAGGTGTTGGAAATGCTGGCGCAGGGATTATCGAATGAAGAGATTGGCAACCAACTGGTGATCAGCCCCCACACGGTGGCGCGGCACCGGGAGAACCTGATGCGCAAGCTTGGCCTGCACAGCAAAAGCGAGCTGGTGAAATACGCCATCCGCAAAGGCATCATCTTGCCTTGAGAAATAGGGCAAATCCACTACTCCAAATACCCGATTCCTCCTATTGAATACGCCGCCCGGATTTGCTAATATGATAGCAGAACGAACGGGAAGGAGGTTCCCATGCGTAAGGTACAATTTTTAGCCGTGTTTTGGACGCTGGTCATTGCCATCCCACTGACCGCCATTGCGCTTTCCCTGGCGGCATACTTGACCGATCACCTGGTTGATATTCTGGCCACCCTGATCGCTCTTGGACAGGCGACCACGGTTGGCGGCCGGGGCTGGATTATGGAATTTTCAGAGCGCTGGCCCGAAGTGGCTGGCATGATCGTTGGGCAGATTGTCATCCTGATCATCCTGCTCCTTGTGCGCCGCGAAAAGTTGGCTGAGGAGAACAATCACCGCTAACCGGCTTGCCTGAGAACCGTCTTAAGGGCATTTCCCAGGCTGCCTCTTGTTTGGCCTGCAACCCAGCCTTCTGTCTCAAACAGAAGGCTGGGTTCTTTACGCCCAATCTTCCTCGGTCTGTGTTTTATCCTCATCGATGGGATGCTATTGGGATGGCTAATGCAGAATTTCACCCCTTACTTAAGAAATTTGTCAGGTGATAAATAGTATAAACACACTAATCCTAAATTAATATTTGGGGTATAATACCCATACAATTTGCCGGGTTACTGCCATAACCCGGCATTCATATACGCCGGAAACTGTTTCTGAACGGACTCCGGTGTTTTTGAGCAAGAAAATCTTTACCGAACAAGGAGGTATCAATCGCCCGCAAGTGACTGAGACAATGCTCCAAACCTATTGTCCCTGATGTTTAAAAACATCTACTGAGAGGAGAATGTGTGTATGAAAGCAAAATATCTGTTGATAGGAGCCTTAATGCTCCTGCTGGTGGCGCTGCTGGCAGCCTGTTCGCCGGCTCCTGCGCCAGCCACACCCTGCCCGGATTGTCCCACCTGCCCCGAAGCGCCGGCCTGCCCAGAATGCCCGGCCTGCCCAGCTCCACCGGAGCCAGTGGTGGCGGAGGTCCCCTTCGAGGATGAGTGGTCCGGCTCGGCGCACAACGACGCAGAGGCCGAGGCCTTCAATCACTGGAACGAGGAAGATCCGGCTGAAGTCCCCACCAACTGCGCCAACTGTCACACCACGGCTGGCTACCAGGAATATGTAGCCACCGGCGCAGTCGCTGAGCCCATCCCGGCGCCAGCCGGCACCATCCAGTGCATCGCCTGTCACAACGAAGACACCGCCACGATGACCAGCGTCAAATTCCCACAAACCTATGTCCCAGAGGAAGGCGGCGACCCGGTCAACGTAGAGGTAACGGGATTGGGTGCTGAGGCGCGCTGCATGGTCTGCCACCAGGGCCGCGCTTCGACATCCACGGTGGATAACCGCCTGGCGCAGTTCGGCGAGGATCTCGACCCTGACGCCGTGCCTGCCCCGGTTACCGATAGCCAGGGGAACGAAGTTAAGCTGGGCTTCATCAACATCCACTACTACCCGGCCGGCGCCACCCTGTACGGCACCCAGGTCAAGGGCGGCTACGAGTATGAAGGTAAGATGTACGACGGCAAGTTCCGCCATGTGGAAGGCCTCGATAACTGCATCGGCTGCCACGATAGCCACACCCTGGAAGTCAAACTTGAGACCTGCACCGAATGCCATGAGGGTGTTGCCAGCGTTGAAGACCTGCGCAATGTTCGCATGCAAGGCTCCCTGGCGGATTACGACGGCGATGGCGACGTGGAAGAGTCGATCGACTCCGAGCTGAAGGGCTTGCAGGAAATCCTGTATGCTGGTATTCAGGAGTATGCCAAGAATGTGGCCGGAGCAGCCATCGTTTACAACCCGGATGCCTACCCCTACTTCTTCACTGATGCCAACGAGAACGGCACCGCCGATGAAGGCGAGGAAGCCTACGTTAACTGGACGCCTCGGCTGGAGAAGGCTGCCTACAACTACCAGATGTCGGTCAAAGACCCTGGCGCCTTCGCCCATAACGCCAAGTACATGGTTCAACTGATGTACGACTCCGTTGAAGATTTGAACGCCAGTCTGGGCTCCATCGACATGGCTGCCATGCACCGTCAGGACCCCGGTCACTTCGCTGGCAGCACCGAGGCCTTCCGGCATTGGGATGAGGAAGGCGAGGTTCCAGGCGGTTGTGTGAAATGCCACCAGGCCGAGGGCGTGCCGCAGTTCCTCAAGAACGGCGCCAACATTGCCATGGAGCCCAGCAACGGTTTCATGTGCACCACCTGCCACAATCCAGAAGAATGGCCTGCCCGCTACGTGGTCGAATCTGTGACCTTCCCCTCCGGCGCCACTGTATCGTTCGGCGGCGTAGATGCGGATGGCAACTACGTGGCCGACGAATCCAACCTGTGCATCCTGTGCCACCAGGGCCGCTCTTCTACCACTTCGGTTAACAAGGCGCTGGCTGGCAAGGAAGCGGATACCCCCGATCCGTCGATCCGCTTCGCCAACATCCACTACTTTGCCGCCGGTGCTACCCTGTTCGGCAGCGATGTCCAGGGCGCTTACCAGTACGAGGGCAAGGAGTACGTGGGGCAAAATGTCAAGCACCCGATCAACAAGTGCGCTGACTGCCATGACGTCCACGCCTTGGAGCTCAAGATGGAGACCTGTGTAACCTGCCATGGCAGCGCCAGCGATCCAAACGACCCCCGCACCTACCGCCTGGATACCACCGACTACGATGGCGACGGCGATGTGACGGAAGGCATCTCGGCTGAGATCGACGCCTTTGCTGAGGCGCTTTACGCCGGCATCCAGGCTTATGCTGCGGATGCAGGCACGCCCATCGTCTACGATGCAGGGGCCTATCCGTACTTCTTCGTGGATGCGGATCAGGATGGCAAGCCGGATGTCGGCGAGCGCGGACCCGTCGGCTACAACGCCTGGACGCCCACGCTGCTGACCGCGGCTTACAACTACCAGTACTACCAAAAGGATCCGGGCGCCTACACCCACAATCCCAAGTATGTACTGCAGTTCCTGTTCGACTCCATCGAAGCGGTGGGTGGCGATACCGCCAACTTCACCCGCCCCGAAGTACCCGCCGAATAAGCGGCCTGTCTGCAAAACAAAAAAAACCGGGCGCACATGAGCGCCCGGTTTTTTTGTTTGCAAAGGGTTCATCCACCTGTGCGCAGCTGTGTCCCGCAGGTGCGGCAGAAGCGGTCGCCGGGGGCGGCACGCTTGCCGCATTGATGGCAGTACACGTTCACCTGTGCAGCCTCGCCTGGGGCACGCCCGGTGGAAGTTTTGCGCCGGGTTCTGCGGGTGCGAGCTGGTTGAGGGCTTTGGCGCCCCGAGCGCCAGTACCACACGCCGCCCCCAACAATCAGCGCCAGCCCGGCCAGCCCCAGCAAAATAGCCAAGGTGGATGTGGTCAGGCTGGTGCGCCCGGCGGTTTCGCTGCTCAGAGGCTCGCTGGGCTCGACCCGCATGCTGCTGTTAGAAAGCTCGTCGGTCGTTTTCTCATAGCTGATGACCACACTCACAGTCTGCCCGGCGGGGACGCGGCCGGCGTCCAAAGAATAGTAAACAAAACCATCGTCCGCATTCACCACCGAGAACGTCCCCGGTTTGACCTGCATGTTCTCTGCCCCCACCGGCTCTTGCACCCGGATCGAGAAGTTTTCGACTTCGTAATCGCCCGGCCAGGTGAACGTATACGAACGCTTGATGCCATCCTTGCTCAGAGCCGGATCGTAGTATTCGACTCGAAAATCGGGCAACGTCGCCTGAAAGGTCAACACAGACCACTCCCCAGCGGGCTGCTGCTCAAAGGGCGCATTGAAACAATTGCCGTCTGGCTGACAATTCGCCACAGCGTTAGGGGCGCCAGCGCTGGAAGGGATCCTCAGGCTGATCTCAGCCGGCAGCCTCACCTGCGGCGAAAGGGTGATCGCATACATCACCAGCATGCTGGGTTTGTCGAATTCCGGCCACAGGTCCACCGTCAGCGAAGCGAATGAGGTCTGCGTTTGGGCGCTCGAGCCGACCGGGATCAGGCAACCCACCACAAGGATCAGGATGATGAGTTTTTTGAACATGCGAGTTTTTCTACTCCTCAGGCAAATATCGTTTATATTTCGCCAATTGCCTGGCGCATCTGGCGGGCCAGGCTGCCAAATTCGGGTGTGTAGCGCATGGTCTCCAGGCGCGGGCGGGGCAGGTCCACAGGCTGGTCCAGGCACAGACGGCCCGGTCGACCGCTCAGCACCAGCACCCGGTCGGCCAAAAAGAGCGCTTCCGAAATCGAGTGAGTAACCATGACAACTGTCTTGCGCCGAGCTTGCCAGATCCGCAGCAACTCACTGCCCATCCGCTCGCGGGTGAGCGCGTCCAACGACCCAAAAGGCTCGTCCAGCAAGAGCAGGTCGGGGTCATGCACCAGAGCGCGGGCAATGGCCACTCGTTGTGCCATCCCGCCCGAGAGATCGCGCGGCAGAGTGTCTTCAAAACCGGCCAAACCCACTAATTCTACCATTTCCTCAGCCTGCTTCACAGCCTGGGCCTTTGGCATGGCGGCCAGCTCAAGCGGCAGGGTGATGTTTTCTACCACAGTGCGCCAGGGCATCAGGTTGGCCTTTTGAAAAACGAACCCCACTTCTCTGCGCGGGCCGGTGAGGCGCTGCCCCTGGTAGAAAATCTCACCGGCAGTCGGCTGCAACAAGCCAGCCAGGATGCGCAAAAGGGTGCTTTTTCCGCTTCCCGATGGCCCCAAGATGCACACAAACTCCTGCACGGCCACCTCAAAGCTCAATCGTTCCAGGGCGCGCAGACCGCCATTCCCGTTTGGGAAGGTGGCGCTCAGGCTGCGGGCTCGCAGGAGTGGCTCAATTTCCTGAGGCATCCCATTGACCGGCATCATTGGTGGACCAGCCTCACTTTTCAGCGAACTCATTGGTGAATGTCTTGCTCAAATCCAGGGGAGCGGTGAGCATCCCCATCTCCAGGAGCACATTTTGCATATTCTCCCAGGCAGCCGGGTCTGAAACGCCAAGCTGCTCGGCTTCCCAGAACTCGAGCGATTTGTCGAAAATCGCTCGTTGCGTCACCTGGTCGCTTTGCATCAATCCTTCCACAAACTGAGCGCAAATGGCGAAAGCCTCGTCCGGGTTTGCCAGGGTGTAGGCAATGCCGCGCATCGTGGCCTGGGTCATGCGCCGCACCAGGTCTGGTTGATTGGCAATGGTGGTTTCGTTGCTGATCAGCCCGTTGGAGGCCAGGGAGACGTAATCTTTCACCAGGATCACATCGGTGGCATAACCCTGGCGCTCCATCTGGATTGGCTCATTGTTGGCATACACCACCACGGCGTCTTCACGCCCTGCCACCAGGGCTTCAACCTGGTTGAAACCGATCGAGTCCAGCGTGACATCTTCTTCATCCAACCCCGCAGTGCTCAACAAGGCGCGCAGACCGACGTAATTCGCCCCGTACAGGCCAGGCAGGCCAATCTTTCTGCCAGCCAGATCCGCCGGTGTACGGATGCCTTGATTCTGCATCGCCAGGATCGCAACCGGGTAATCCTGCCACCACGCCATAACATAGACCACCGGCAGCCCCTGCGCCCGGGCAAGCGGCACCTGTTCGCCGGAAACCACAGCAAACTGCAGCTCATTCGCCCCCACCAGCGCCACGCCATCGGTCTCTGGACTGTAATCAAAGGTCACATCCAGCCCAACATCTTCATAAAACCCTTTCGCTGACGCGACATAGAAAGGAGCGTATTGGACGCTGGGGATATACCCCATCGGCAGGCGGATTTTAGTCAGGCTTTCATTGCTGGGCGTGGCTTGCGGAGCAGCCAACCGACCCCCACAGGCTGCCAGCGCCAGCACCAGGCCTGCCCATAGAACATTCCGAACTTGCAACATAGAACCTCCAAAATCAGGCAAGATAAAAGATCCTCTTTATCAAGCTGCTAAGTTTCGCTTCGATCCCGCCACGAGAGCCAGCGGCGCTCCAACAGGATCACCATGCCATAAAGCCCCAGCGCCATCAGCACCAGGGCAAGCAGAGCGACAAATACCAGGGCAGTGTCATATTGGCCGCGAGCACGGTTGATCAGGAAGCCCAGGCCGCGGTCGGCGCCAACGAACTCACCCACCACCGCGCCGATCACCGCCAGGGTCGCCCCAATCCGCAGCCCGCCCAAAAAAACCGGCAACGCAGCCGGCGCCTCCAGCAGGCGGAATGTCTGCCAACGGGTGGCTTTCAGCGAGCGCATCAGGTCGCGCAAGTCTTCCGGCACCGAGTTCAAGCCCACCACCGTGTTGACCAGCACCGGGAAGAAAACGATCAAAGCGCAGATCAACACTTTTGAGAGCAGACCAGGACCAAACCAGATCACCAACAGAGGCGCGATCGCCACGATCGGCACCGATTGGCTGGCGACCACATAGGGCGCGAGCAGGCGCTCCACCGCCGGCCACTTCGCCAGGGCGTAACCCAGGCCAGTAGCCACGCACACGCCCAGCACCAGGCCGCAGATCACTTCACTCAAGGTGACCAGGGTGTTCCGCAGCAGGCTGCCATCCATGAGCGCCTGTGTCAGGCGAGTCCAAACCAGCGATGGGGGGGGCAGGATGAAGGCGGGAGGATCCCAAACGTAGACGATTGCCTCCCAGAGAAGCAGCGCCAACACAAGCGAAATCGGCAGAAACACTGCCCGTTGGTAACGCGACCAGTTCGATCGTTTAGAAATATAGGTAACAGACGATGATGATTCCATCGTGGTCAGGTCCATGAACAAAAACACCCCGAACAGATTTGTTCGGGGCAGGCATGCGTTAGCGTCTTCCAGGTGGATATGCCGGGCATCTTGCGCGGCAAACCACAGAAAACGCACCTTCTTTCATCCGGACTTTACCGTCGGCCCCGGAGTTACACCGGATCATGCGCTCAGAGGATCGCTATTTGGCGCGCTCCTGCGCTCGCGGGCTATAACCGCCGATCGGGAATGAGCGCTGGCAGTTCCAACGGACGCCCTGCGCTTTCACCCTGCCCCGAAGGTGTCCCTGCTCCGGGATACATCTGCCGAGCAGGGAATTCAATTGTTCAAATTATAACTTAAGTCTGGGCTTTGCACACGGCGATTTAGCCGTCAACCAGTCTGGGCAAACCACTTCTTTGTTTCAGGACTCATTTTTAATTTGCTCAAAGACCAAAATGAGATATCAACTCCTTGCATTTCTGCAAGTTTTGATATACAATCATTTTAGCGATCATACAAATTATCGATTGTTGATGATTAATTGCCTGTAGCTGCATCAGACCGCTGAATTCATTCTTGGAGCACTTATATGCGGCGGGTTTTATATCGTAACATAGGGCAATTTTCGCGTTCCATCTTGGAAAATCCATGGGGAAACACCACCGACGCATTTTCGCGCGCCGTTAGGATGGATTTCTGTGCTCTGATGCACAAAACGATTAAATCGTGCCAACCGTGTCAACATGAATAGCTGTAAAACCGATGCAAGGTTTAACGATGATACAGCGCGTTTACCCCTGGCAAGGGTGATCGCCTGGAGGTCAGGATTCCCAGGAAGATGGGGGACATTAACCGACACCCGGCAGGATTTTATCAATAAATTAAAATCAATGAAGGAGGTGAATTGCTGAACCGTCAGACACCCGCTCCATTTCTAATCCCAACAGACAAACCTGTTCCCTTATTATGCAGTTCGATTTGATTAGGAGGATATATTATGAAACACAAGCTGTTTAACATCCTGATGATTTTAGTCCTGATGCTGGGCCTTACCTCAGCGGGCCTTGCCCAAGAGGGTGGACTGGAAGTTGTAGGCTCCCTGGAGGCTGAGTCGACTTACACCGCCGATGTCGAAAAAGAAGCACCAGCCTTGTTTGCGCCGCAATCCGCCCAGGCAACTTCCGAGTTCAGCCTGGTGAGCGTCATCGTCACATTTGACCGGACGATCGACGCCAGCGCCATTGAAGCTGCCACCGGTGGTGAAGTTGTTCACACCTACAAAAAGATCTTCAACGGCGCATCCGTGGTCCTGCCCAGCGACAACGTGGCGAACCTGGCTCAACTGGACGGCGTGACCGGCGTCTACCTGGATGAGCTGATGCAGCCCGATACCGAGCACAGCCCGTGGTTCATCGGCGCTCCGGCAATCTGGAATGCGCTGGGCGGCCAGGGAAGCTCTGGTGAAGGCGTGACGGTGGGCGTCCTGGACACCGGCATCTGGCCGGAACACCCGTCCTTCTCCGATCCCGATCCCGCCGGTAAGCCTTACGCCCCGCCGCCGGTTATGCCGGGCTCCAACGGCTTTGCAGGCGCCCCGCGCAGCACCTGCGATTTTGGCAATACCGCCTACAATCCGATGGATGAGCCCTTCGACTGCAACAACAAGCTGATCGGCGCCTACAGTTTCCTGGACACTTACAAACTGGTCAACACCCTGCCGGCAGATGGTTTCGACTCGGCTCGGGATGACGAAGGTCACGGCACTCACACCGCTTCCACCTCCGCTGGCAATGCCGGGGTAGATGCCATTGTGTTTGGCGTGAACCGCGGTAAGGTCTCGGGTATTGCGCCCCGCGCCCACGTGATTGCCTACCGGGTCTGCGGTGAGGTGGGCTGCTACACCTCTGACTCAGCGGCTGCTGTTGAGCAGGCCATCCTGGATGAGGTCGATGCAATCAACTTCTCCATCAGCGGCGGAACCAACCCCTACTCCGACATCGTCAGCCTGGCCTTCCTGGCTGCCTATGAGAACGGCGTCTTCGTCGCCGCTTCTGCAGGCAACTCCGGCCCTGGCGCCGACACCGTCAATCACCGCGAACCCTGGGTGACCACGGTCGCCGCCAGCACCCAGAACCGGGCTTTCGAGGCCACCGCCACCGTCACCGGCAGCGGCGGGGCAACCCTCTCGCTGACCGGCGCTTCGATCACGGACGGCGTATTCACGCCAGCCGAAGTCGTTCTCGCCCCGGACCCGCTCTGCCTTGGCCCGTACGCTCCTGGTCAGTTCGCCGGCCAGATCGTCGTTTGCCGCCGTGGCACAATTGGCCGTGCAGAGAAAGGCTACAATGTCTCCCAAGGCGATGCGGTGGGCATGATTCTGTACAACCAGAGCACCAGCGTGACCGACCTGGAGACCGACAGCCACTACCTGCCGACGGTCCACATCCAATACACCCAGGGCGTAGCGTTGCTTGACTTCCTGGCTGCCAATCCTGGCGCGACCGCCACCATGACCGCAGGGGTAGCTACCACCGCCCAGGGTGATGTGATGGCTTCCTTCAGCTCGCGCGGCGGCCCTGGCCAGACCCTGGGCGTCAGCAAGCCCGATATCACTGCCCCTGGCGTTCAAATTCTTGCCGGTAACACGGGATATTCCGTTAATGTGTCCTACGGCCCGGATGGCAATTTGTTCCAGGCGATCGCCGGAACGTCGATGTCCAGCCCGCACATCGCCGGCAGCGCTGCGCTGATCAAGGCGCTGCACCCCGATTGGACCCCCGGCCAGATCAAATCGGCCATGATGACCACCGCCAACCCCCGGGTGGTCAAAGAAGATGGCGTCACCCCTGCCACACCCTTTGATCACGGCTCTGGCCGGGTCAACCTGGCCTTCGCCGGCAACCCCGGCCTGACCTTTGATGAGACGGCGGACAACTTTGTGGCGTTCCAGAGCCACCTGTGGGACGCCAACTATCCCAGCCTGTACGTGCCCTCCATGCCCGGGATCATCACCGTGCAGCGCACCGCTCACAGTGTCCTTCCCATGGGGGCCACCTGGCGGTTGTACTCCTCCGCCCCAGCGGATCTGAAGGTCATCACACCCGCCTCGATCTACGTCCCCGCGGGCGGCGATACCTCCTTCTCCATCACCGTGGATGCCAGCCGGGTGCCGCTGGGTGAAGTGCGCCATGCCACCCTCTTCCTGGCTTACGGCAACACCACCGTGCGATTCCCGATCACCATCGTGCGCAAGCAGCCGGCGGTCACCCTGACCAAGAGCTGCGATCCAACGACCTTCCCCTACCGGGAATCGACCCAGTGCACCATCACCGCCTCCAACACCGGATTCGCGGATGCCTTTGTGGACATTGTTGACGTCCTGCCGAAGGGCATGTTCGTAGTCCCGGGAACCCTGAGCGGCGCCACGATGCCTTCCGGCAACACGATTGCCTTCAGCGGCACCCTGGCCGGCGCTGAGCCACCCATCGTCACTGTGGGCCCGGGCGTTTCGCCTGCGGGCGGATACCTGCCGCTATCGGCCTTTGGCATCGCACCCGTTGCCGGCGTTGGCGATGAGACGATCACCAACTTCACCCTCCCAGGATTCCAGTTTGCCGGTGTAACCTACACCCGGATGGGCTTCGTGTCCAACGGCTACCTGGTGGTGGGCGGCGGCACGGCAGCGGACGTCCAGTTCATTAACCAGAACCTGCCCGATCCGGCGCGGCCGAACAACGTCCTGGCGCCCTTCTGGACCGACCTGAACCCCGCCTTTGGCGGCGCCATGCGCGTGGGCATCCTCACCGATGGCGTGAATCGTTGGGTGGTCTTCGATTGGGAAGCTGTTGCTAACTACAGCGACCGCCTGCCCAATAGCTTCCAGGTCTGGATCGGCATCAACGGCGTGGAAGACATCACCTACGCTTTTGGTGATGTCTCCCGTGGCGACCTGGGCTTCCTGACTGTGGGCGCCGAGAACAGCTTCGGTAACTCCGGTCAGAACTTCTACGTCGACGGCATCGGCACCCCGCCTGGACCGGATGTAGGCGTCCGGGTGAGCTCCATACCTGCCGCTCCTGGTGAAAGCCACACCATCACCTTCACGGCGAAAGTGGTCAAGCCCGCCACCTACACGAATTGCGCTAAGATGACCAGCGACGTCTTCCCAGGCGTGAACGTGGCCTGCGCAACGGTGACCGCTACGCGCTAACATTGGCGCAGCGGAGAAACCGGCATTCAGCGCCTGGCGCTGATAACCCGGCTACTCTGGTAGCATAAAAAAGGCGGCCCAGTTTTCTGGGCCGCCTTCGGTTTCAGGCTCACTTTTGCGGGTTCTGGCACCAGAAGGGGGCGCGCCCCGCTCCGCCATGATAGGCATAGACCTGACCTTCGTGCTGCAGCAGGATCCGGTAACCCTCCACCATCACCTGGGTGTAAGCCATGCCCGGCATCGGGCAACCCAGGCTGGCATCCGGCCAGACCACATCTTCAAACTCCAAGAATTCAATCGATTCGCTGGGGACGCCAAGACGCCTGGCCAGGTCTTGTTGCGCCTGCTGGACCAGGTTCGCAATGTAAGGGATTTCTGGAATGGGTTTCATCGACTCGCCAATTGTTTCTTCGGGAACCAGGGTATCAACAACAGCAAAGGTGCGCTCAGGGGTGGGCGCCGATTCGGTCGCCCGCGCTGGCAGGGTCTGAGTGACCGCAGGCAAAGTTGCCGTCACCGCCGGGCTTTGGGCAGGTCCGGCATCAGCGCAGGCCGCCAGGACAACCAGGGCCAATCCAACCACGATCAATTTTGCAAACCAATCATCCATCATTTTACACCTCTTCGCCAACTATATCTTATGACGATCAAACTGTGGTTAAAGTTTCATGCCCCACTCAAAAATGATTGAGGTCAGCGGGACCGCCAAGCTGCTGGAATCCAGGTAGCAACTCTGCAATAATGCTGGTAAGATAATGGGAGCAACAGCGTGCTGCAGCATGGAACAAAAACAGACGGCCCACCGTCCAGGAGATATGTCACAAAGCCTGTTTTCACCGGCTGAACAACTGCGTATGCGCACCTATCCCCGTGTTCGACCCGCTCCATCGTCCGTGATCCGCGTTCCATTGCCGCGCCGGCGCGGCATTTCGCCAATATCTTTATTTCTGTTGCTTTGTTTTTTCGGGGCGATGGCCCTGGCCTGCCTGGCGCTTGGCGGCGCGCTGAGCTATTACGGCTATTACCAATACAGCGGGCGCATCCTGCCAGGCGTGTGGGTCGGTGATGTCCCTGTGGGCGGCATGGCCGTCGACGAAGCCATCATCGCCCTGCAGCGAGACTGGGAATTGCAGGCCCGCATCCAGGTCACCAACGGCATCCAAAGCCAGACGCTCACTCCAGCAGAGCTGGGATTGAAAGTCGACATTCCAAAGACCGTCCAGGAAGCACACGAAGTTGGTCATGGCGGGACCATGCTTGCTGAGACGGCTCAGATGTTCGCCGCCCTGTGGGATGGCTGGCAAATAGCCCCGGTGTTGACCCTGGATGAGACTGTAGCCCGTGAGCGCCTGGAAATGCTTGCTCCAGAGATGAGCTTGCCCGCCAAAGACGCTTCATTGCGCCTCGAAAACGGCACCATCGTCCCCATTCCGGCAGAGATGGGTTACACCCTGAACATCGGCGCCACCCTGGAAGCCTTGAAAGCTGATCCGGCAGCCATCCTGGCCAGTGAAACCCTGCTCGCCGTCCCACAGCCGGTGGCCCCGCAAGTGAGCGATATCACTCCTGCGCTGGCAGAGGCCCAGCGTCTGCTCAACGCCCCCTTCACCATAGAAGCCTATGACCCAATCCAGGATGAAAAAATCTCCTGGCCTGTGGCGCGCCAGGTTGTTGCTGGCTGGCTGGCGGTTGCGCCAGGCGAGGACGGCCCACAGATCCTGTTTGACGAAAACCAGGTGGCGGCTTACCTTACCCAGCTTGCCGGATCACTTGGCAACGGCCGCTCGTTGAACGTGGCAGGCGATAGCCGGCCGCTGGCCGAGGCGCTGCGCGCAGGCCATCCTTACACCGTGATGGTCACCCATCTGCCAACCACTTACCGCGTCCAGCCTGGAGACACGCTGCTCAAGATCGGTTGGAAGCTGGGCATGCCCTTCTGGATGATCGCCCGGGCAAACCCTGGGGTCAATCCGGAGGCGATACCGTCTGGCACCGACCTGATCATCCCGGCAAAGACCGACCTCTTACCCCTGCCGGTGATCCCCAATAAGCGCATCGTGATTAATATCAGCGAGCAGCGCCTGCGGGTCTTCCAGGATGGCAAAAGGATTGGGCAGCATGTGATCAGCACCGGCATCGACCGCTCGCCCACCCAGCCGGGCGTCTTCCAGGTGCAGACGCACGAGCCCAACGCCTATGCCTCGGTCTGGGACCTCTACATGCCCAACTTCCTGGGCATCTATGAAGCCTGGCCCGGTTTTATGAACGGCATTCACGGCTTGCCCACCCTGTCCAACGGGCAGCGGCTGTGGGCCAATGTTTTGGGGCTCCCGGCCTCCTACGGCTGCATCATCCTGGATCTGGAAACCGCTCGCTGGCTTTACCAATGGGCTGAAGACGGCGTTGTGGTGGAAATTCAACCCTGATCCACCACCCTCTCCAGCCGAAGCAATCAAAAACCTGAAAATCCATGACCCAATCGAAGGTGCGTATGTGTTCCAAAGCCTATAAAACTGCCCTGATTCTCACCATCGCTGCGCTGATCCTCGGCGCTTGCCGGCCCAAGCCGCCGCAGCCTACCGCCCAACCCCCAACGGCCGGACAAACATCCACTCCAGAAACCCCGGCTGCGCCTGCGGTCACAAGCCCTGCCATGCCTGAAATCGACGACGGCGCGCCGCTGCCTCCCCAGGTGGTGGGGCGCATACCAGACGGCGCACAGGAGCTGGCCCCAGACGGATCCATCCGCCTGGCCTTCGACCAGCCCATGGACGCCGCCAGGACCGGAGACGCCTTCCAGGTGAGCACCCAGGATGGCAAACCCGTCGCCGGGCAGGTCGCCTGGCCGGATGAGCGCACCCTTGAATTCCAGCCCGCCGCCACGCTGGAAGCCGGCAGTCTGTACCTGGCCAGCCTGGGCAAGGGAGCCGCCTCGGCCCAGGGCGTGGCGATCCAAGAGCCATTCGACTTCCAGTTCCTCACCACCGGCGACCTGCAGGTGAGCCAGGTCTTTCCAGCAGATGGCGCCCAGGATGTCTCCAGCAGCGCGGTGATCACGGTCATCTTCAATCGCCCGGTTGTGGCGCTGGGAACCGCCGAGCAAGCAGCCAACCTGCCTTCACCCCTGGAGCTCTCACCAGATGTGGCTGGAAAAGGCGAATGGGTGAGCACTTCTGTGTTTGCCTTCCGGCCTGAAACGAGCCTCAAAGGCGGCCAGGAATACACCGCCACGGTGAAAGCCGGGTTGGCAGATGCCACCGGCGAGTCGGTCCTGGCCCAGGACTACACCTGGAAGTTTTCGACAGCCAGCCCGGCAATCGAATGGTTTTCGCTTTCGGATGGCCGCACCAACCCGGAGAACAACACCCGCAATGTGCTCCTGGACGAATATTTCACCATCCGCTTCCAACAGCCCATGGACCGGGCCACGACCGAAGCCGCCCTCTCGTTGACCAGCCGCAATGGCGAAAAGGCGCCTTTGACCACCGAATGGAATGAATCCAGCATCCAGGTGGTGATCACCCCCACCCAGCGGCTGGCTTTAGAAACTTCTTATACCCTGCGCCTGGATACCAGCGCAACTGCGGCCGACGGCGGGTCCTTGGACGAGGGCCTGAACTGGAATTTCACAACCATTCCATACCCGGCGATTGTGCAAACCAACCCCGCCGATGGCCGGACACAGGAATATTTCTCGATTGATTTTTACATCAAATTTGCCTCGCCAATGCGCATCGACACCGTCAAACCGCGCATCCAGATCACACCCACGCCAGATAAAGAGATTGAATGGTACTACGATGAATGGGATTGGGGCTTGCGCGGCTTCTTCCTCAAGCCGTCCACGCAGTATGAGGTGCGGCTGCTGGCCGGCATGGAAGATATTTACGGCAACGCCATCCAGGAAGAGCGGGTGGTCCGGTTTACGACCGCGGCCTATGAGCCATCCGCCAGCCTGCTGATGCCCTACGAAAGCCCAATCCTGCGCGCCGGCGGCCCGCCTGGGACACAGGATTTTTATGTCGCCTACACCAATATCGACAGCCTGATGCTGTCCCTGCACAGCCTGACCCCCTCGCAATATATGGCCTTGTTGAGCGGCCAAAACAGCGCTTACAATTATCGCCCGCCGCAATCCACCCTGGTCTGGCAGGCGGAGGAGACAGGCGCCCAGGAGCTCAACCGGAGAGTGACCCAGAGTTTCAGGCCGCAGACGGCCCAGGGCGAGCCCTTGCCCCCAGGTTTTTACTACCTGGGCCTAGACTCTCCGGAAATCCGCAGCAACAGTTCGTTCGATGACTTCCGCCTGGTGATTGTGGCCCACGCCAACCTGACCTTCAAGAGTTCTGCCAGCGATGGTTTGGTCTGGTTGACTGATCTGGAAAGCGGCCAGCCGCTGGCCAATGCGGCGGTTAAGATTTTCGACGAAGACTACAACGAGCTTGCCAGCGGCGCAACCGATGCGCAGGGGAAATTCTACACCGCCCTGCCCGAGCGGCCAGAAGATTACAGCCAGCGTTTTGCCCTGGCTGAAGAAAGCCAGAGTTTTGGTTTTGCCTCCACCGGCTGGGGCAGCGGGGTGAACATCTGGGACCTGGGCATCTGGAGCGATTATTATTCCCCGGCCAACCGCCCTACCGCTTACATTTATACCGAGCGGCCCATCTACCGCCCTGGACAGCCGGTGTTCTTTAAGGGCATTGTCCGCCAGGACAACGACCTGGATTACAGCCTGCCGGATGCCAGCCAGGTGAAGGTGCGGATCTCGAGCTATGAAGAAGAAGTGTACAAGGAAGATTTGCAGCTATCGCCATTTGGCAGCTTTGATGGCAAACTCACCCTGGATAACGAAGCAGCGCTGGGTTACTACACCATTGAAGCCTACCTGCCCGGCATAGATACCGCCATCGGCAGCCTGACCTTCAATGTGGCGGAATATCGCAAGCCTGAGTTTCAGGTCCAGGTCTCGGCTGGGCCAGAAAATCTGCTGGCCGGCGAGAGCTTCACCGCCCAGGTGCAGGCGGATTACTACTCCGGCGGCGGCGTGGCCGGCGCAGAAGTGGCCTGGACGCTGACCGAGGAACCATACGCCTTCACGCCGCCTGCCGAGTTGTCTGGCTACTCTTTTGCCGATCTGGAAGAAGACCTCTATGGTTACCAGGAGTACAGCGGTCCAGACAGCGCGATCATTGCTGAAGGCAAAGGTTACACCACCGAGAATGGCAATTACACCATCACCCTGCCGGCTAACCTGAGCGACAACCAACAAGCTTACCGGCTGACCTTTGAAGCCACCGTCACCGACCTGGCTCAGACATCTGTGAGCGGTCGCGCTGCCGTCGTCGCTCATCCCAGCCAGGTCTACCCCGGCATCCGCCCGCAATCCTACGTGGGCACGGAAGGCAAGGAGCAGGCTTTTGAGGTGGTTGCTGTGGATTGGGAAGGCAACCGTCTGCCCGGCCAGGTGCTCAGCGTTGAGATTGTGGAGCGCCGCTGGTACAGCGTGCAGGAGCAGGACGCCTCCGGGCGCGTGACCTGGAAGTCC
>CAZDAU010000017.1:0-54132 GCA_964503625.1 uncultured Anaerolinea sp. | reverse complement strand
GCACCGCGTTTGGGACGCGGGGGTCGGCGGTTCGAGTCCGCCCGCCCCGACCAGGTTTTATTTCGATTCTGCAACCAAAAAATATTCAACGAATCACCTCTGTGGAGGCGATGTATGGCCAAGCCAAAGGTCGATGGCGTGATTGAAGCCGCCCGCTACGGTCCAGATGGGCAGATTCAATGGGTTCGAGCCTACCTGCGCCGTGGTCCAACTTTTTCGGACCACATCCTGCTGGATCGCCAGGCGCTGGTTGAACAGTTGAAAGCCGGAAAACATTTCATGGCGGGGGAGCGCGTCGAGTTCATGGGTGGCACGTTCCGGTTCAACAAGCCCATCCGCTTGTATCATAAGAACGGTCAAGAGATCCTGGTCACGGAGGAGGATTCGCAGCGCAACCGGGATCACCTGGAAGGCGTACCCATCCTCTAGACTGGCCAGAAACCCCGATTTTCTCCCGCCAGATCAATCCAATACCTTGTCGAAAAAAGCAGGAGGCATATAATCAATATACCTCACTGCTACCAGGCAGCTGAGGAAATACCACCTGTACGCCCACAGGCGATTATGAAAGTCATTGATTACCAAGCCCTAGAAGAAGGCCCTGAAAAACCCGGCGCCCTGGACCGTCTGAAGCAGGGCCTGGGTTCCTTACAGCCCAGGCCCAACGCCAAAGCCCAGGAAACGGCGATCCAGACGTTAAAAAAGGTCCTGGATAACCGCTTTTACCTGCTATGCAACCTGATCTTGCCCGAAATCGAGCTGCCCGCACCGCTCCTGCTGGTAGGGCCACCCGGCATCTGGCTGATCCAGGCCAGCCCAGCCAAGGGTGTGTACCGGGCCATGGAAGACCGCTGGGAGGAGATGGAAAACCAGACTCAGAAGTTCCGCCCAGCCAGGGTGAACCTGCCTGCACAAACCACTGCAACCGCCCACGCCGTGACCGCTGCGCTGCACAACCGAGGCGTGGCAGTCCCATCCATCGAGCCGGTGATCTTATTCACCCAACCCGGCGCGCATATTGAGGCCACCCGGCCGCCTTGTCGCCTGGTCCAGTCTGACGCCATCGTGCGGTTCGCGGCCAGTCTGCTGCAGAGCCGGCCAGTTTTTGCGCCGGAAGACATCCAGGCCATCGTCCAGGCCTTCAAAGCGCCCATCCTGGAGCTGGACGCCGCCCAGGCAGAGCCAGAGTTGGGCACCCTGGATGAAACTGGAAGACCTGCCCAGGCAAAAAAAGAAATCCTGACCTCCCAGATATCTGCTGCGCTGGACACGAATGAGCCTGAGATCATCAAGCGCCTGGGGCGCCAGGCGGCATTCTCCCGGCGCCAATGGCTGATCTTGGGCGCGCTGCTGGTGGTGAATATCCTGGTTTTCATCCTCATCATTTTGGTAGTGCTCGCTATCTCCTGAGACTGGAAACGCGCGCTTGGAATCCCCCTATCTTTCCATCATCATACCGGCGTACAACGAAGAGCGCCGCCTGCCCACCACCCTGGAGCAGGCGCGCCAGTTCGTGGAAAAACAAAGTTACCCGGTGGAAGTGTTGGTGGTGGAAAACGGCAGCAGTGACCGCACCTTTCAAGTCGCGGAAGCGTTTGCTCAAGCGCACCCCCAGTTCAAGGCCATTCAAGAAACTGAGCGCGGCAAAGGCCGGGCAGTCAAGCGGGGAATGTTGCTGGCGCGCGGCCAATACCGCTTCATGTGCGATGCAGACCTGTCGATGCCAATTGACGAAATCAACCGCTTTCTTCCTCCGCTTCAGGAGAATTTTGATCTGGCTATCGGTTCTCGCGAAGCACCCGGGGCTGTGCGCTATAACGAGCCGTTTTACCGCCACCTGGGCGGTCGTTTGATCAACCTGGTCATCCGCCTGCTGGCTTTGCCAGGCATGCAGGACACCCAATGCGGCTTCAAGTGTTTCCGTGCGCAGGTAGCGGAAGATCTGTTTGCCAGCCTGACCATGACCGATTGGTCCTTTGACGTTGAGCTGCTCTTTATTGCTCGCAAGCGGGGCTACCAGATTGTCGAGATACCCATCCCCTGGTATTTCATGACCGAGAGCAAAGTCAACTTGATCCGGGATACGTTCAAGATGGTGCTCGATATCCTGAAAATTCGCCGCAACGACTGGAGTGGGCGTTATCGTTGCTGATCCAACCGCGCCAACCTGACGGTTAAAGAGCATTCCATGAGCGCCCAAAAATTTGATCGCCGCCTGTTGCCGCCCAGCCCCGACCTGGCCTTTGAGACGGCCCTTTGGGACCAGGGCGTGCGATTCATCGCCGGCGTGGATGAGGCCGGGCGGGGAGCGCTCGCCGGGCCGGTCGCGGCTGGCGCTGTGATCCTGCCTGCCGATCCCAGCCTGGCGGCGCGCCTCGGCGGGGTGCGCGACTCGAAGCAGATGTCGCCGGCTGAGCGCGAGAAGTGGGCAGCGGTCATCTGCCAACTGGCGCAGGGATGGGCAGTGGGATTCGCTTCCAGCCAGGAAATTGATGACCTGGGCATCCTGCCCGCCACCCGGCTGGCAATCGAGCGCAGCCTTAGCGGGTTGGCCGTCCCGCCGGAACACCTGCTGGTGGATTACCTGGCGCTGCCCGGCCTGGCCATCCCCCAGACCAGTCTGGTGAAGGGCGATGCCCGCTCGCTGAGCATCGCTGCCGCCTCGATCCTGGCCAAGACCAGCCGCGACGCCCTGATGCGACAGCTCGAAGATCAGTTCCCCGGCTACGGTTTTGCCGCCCACAAGGGATATGGCACCCTGGCGCACCGTCGCAGCCTGGCGCAGTTGGGCCCCTGCTCCATTCACCGCCAGAGTTTTCATTTCTCTGCAAACCTCGGGGCCTGGGAGCGCCATCCACAAAGAATGACCTCCAAACTGCCTGGCAGTTGAAGGGAAAATTTGGGGGCCAGCGCTCAGACGCAAGAAATAATCATAACCGTGATGTCAAATTGGATATATAATAAAGTCATGGTGTGGAGAGGAAAGGAGATCAATGCCTCGCTGGTTCTCTAGTTTGCGCTTTCGGTTAATCCTTTTTGTCTTACTTGCGGCGCTGCCAGCCGTGCTGATCACCCTGTTCACCAGCCTGGAACAGCGCAGAGATGCCGCTCAGAAAGCCCAGCGGGAGGTTATGTCGCTGGCTCGCCTGGCGGCGATCAACCAGCAAATGTTTGTCGAGAACACGCGCATGTTCATGATCTCCATGGCCCACCTGCCGGCGCTCGGGGCCGATAATCCAGCCCTGTGCGACAGCCTTTTCTCCCATATCGTTGATAAGCACCACCCGTTTTACGAGACATTGTATATCACTGATCCGCACGCCAATATTATCTGCCACGCCTCCGGGACGCACATACCCGCCGACCTGGAAGACTGTCCTCATTATCAAAAAACCCTCAAGTCTACCGACTTTGTGGTCGGCAATTACCACATCTGTGACGTGACCGGCCACGCCATCCTGGGGATCGCTTATCCCATCCTGGATGAACAGGGCGACCTGAGTCACATCCTGCACGTCAGCCTGGACCTGGGCTGGATCAACGAGCTGGCAGCAGACGCCCAGCTCCCGCCAGGCTCAACACTGGATGTTTTCAACAAAGAAGGCACAATCCTGACCCACTATCCAGATCCAATCGAAAAATACCAGCGCCATTTGGAGCCCGGCTCCTTTTTATCTCACCTGATTGAGCAAGGAGAAGCGACCGAGGTGGGCGCCGGTTTTGACGGCGTGCGCAGGCTGTACTCGATCACGCCCATGGAAGGCGGCGATGACCAGGTTTATGTGGCCCTGGGGATCCCCGAAGAGATTGCCTTTGCGGAGGCCAATCGCACACTCCAGCGCAATATTTTTATCCTGATCCTGATGACCAGCCTTGCGGTGGCGGCGGCCTGGTTGCTGGGTGACGTGCTGATCGTGCGCAAGACCAGCGCCCTGCTTGCGGCCACAAAACGGCTGGAGGCAGGCGACCTGCAGGCCCGCAGCGGCATCTCCTATGACGGGGGCGAGCTTTCCCAACTGGCTCGGGCTTTTGATCAGATGGCCGAAGCAATCCGCCAACGCGAGGCCGAGCGGGATAAAGCCGAGGCAGCGATGAAGCTGTACGCCAGCCATTTGGTGCGCAGCAATCGCGACCTGCAGGACTTTGCCAACATCGCCTCGCACGACTTGCAGGAGCCCCTGCGCAAGATCCAGACTTTCAGCGGGATGTTGCAGGATCGTTATCAAAAGGAAATCGACGAGCGAGGCCAGGGATACCTCCGCCGGATCGATGATTCGGCCGAGCGAATGCAGGCCTTGATCCTGGATTTGCTGACTTACTCACGGGTCACTTCGCGTGCCCAACCATTCGAGCGGGTAGATTTGAACGAGGTTGTAAGCTCGGTGCTGAACGACCTGGAGGTCCAGATCGAAGAAACCCAGGCGCACATCGACCGGGGACGCCTGCCGATCATCGACGCCGATGCGACCCAGATGCGCCAGCTACTCCAAAACCTGCTCAGCAACGCGCTCAAATTTAAAAAAGCAAATGAAGCGCCGCGCATCAAGATTGAAGCCCGTGTTTACAACGAAGCCCCGGCGCAGTCCAACCCTCACCCAGCTCAGCAATTCTGTGAATTAATGGTGACCGATAATGGAATTGGGTTTGAGGAAAAATACCTCGACCGGATTTTTCAACCCTTCCAACGCCTGCACCAGCGCAGCGAATTTCAAGGCACTGGGATGGGCCTGGCCATTTGCCGCAAGATCGCTGAACGGCATGGCGGCAGCATCACCGCTGCAAGCCGGCCTGGCCAGGGGACGACATTCATCGTGAAGCTGCCCACCCGCCAGACAAACAAGGAGAGATAAGGCGATGAACCAGCAATCTGTTGTGATTTTGCTCGCCGAAGACGACCCGGATGACCAATACCTGATCAGCGAGGCCTGCGATGAAAGCGGCGTTGCAATGCAGCTCTTCATCGTCCAGGATGGCGAGGAATTGCTCGATTATCTCCAACAGCGCGGGAAATACACCGATCCGAACCAATGGCCGCGCCCAAACCTGATCCTGCTTGATCTGAACATGCCCCGTATGGATGGGCGTGAAGCGCTGGCGGAAATCAAAGCCCAGCCCGAGCTGCGCCGCATCCCTGTGGTAGTTTTGACTACCTCGCAAGCCGAAGAGGACATCCTGCGCTCCTACGACCTGGGCGTCAGCGGCTTCATCACCAAACCGGTCAAGTTCAGCGGGCTGTTGGAAGTGATGAAAAAATTGAGCAATTACTGGCTCAACACGGTTGAGCTGCCGCCGGCACTCTGAACCCGGCGCGGCCGTCATGAATCTGTCATATTCTCTTGAGCCGCGTTAAATAGAGCGGTCGATTCGGCGCCATCCTGCGGATACAGCGCTGTGCCAAGCCTGATCTGATCCAGAGGGTAGCGGGCGAGCGCCTCGGATAATCCTTTAAGCAGCTTGTTGATCACATACAGGATATCGTGGGGAGAGGCCAGCTCATCTAGAACAATGCCGTAGCGCGCCCCGCCCAGGTAGCTGACCGTATCGCTGCCGCGCAGTGTATTGGCCAGGTATTGCCCAGCTTCCTGGATCCAGGGGCGGGCCTGGCTTTGGCTGGTCTGAGGGTCATCAGACCGGCTTTTGATTTCCAGAAGGATCAAAGCCGCCACCCTCTTGTGTCGGCTGGCGCGCGCCAGGGTGTTTTCCAGGCGGTCCCAGAACAATTCAACGTTAAGCGGGCCGGTTTTAGCCTTGGGCGCCCGGCGGGCAGCCGAGGAAGCCTGGCGCGCTTCGCTCCTCATCTGCTCAAACCTGAGCGATCTCCCGTTGCGGATTTTTTCATACAGCTCCACCGTCTCCGGTGATGGCTCCACACCCAATTCTCGAGCTAAAATCTGGCGCACCGCATGGAATTGCTCCAGCGCGGCGCTGCGCCTCCCGGTTAGGGCCAGTAACTGGATCAGCTGGCGGTGGGCAGCCTCTTCCAAGGGAGCAGAGTTGACATAGCGCCAGGCATAATTGTGGGCGGTTTCAAAATCCCCCTGGGCCTGGTACGAGTCGCTCAGTGTGCGATAGGCGCTCAGCAACTGGCGGAAATACTGCTCGCGGTTCAAGACCACCCATTCCTGAAAACTGTGGCTGTCAGGCAGAAGCATGTCTTCCAAAAAATCGCCCCGGTACAGGGCCACCGCCTCTTCCAGGTTGCCAATGCAGGCATCGCAACTGATCAGGCTACGATGAGGGTGAGACTGGGTGAATTGAAGCAAAGCCATGAACTGCTGGATATCCAGCCGGGTGGATTTTGCCAAACCATAACTGACATACTCATCACCCCCGTTGATTGCCTCTTCGCCCAAGACCCGGCGCAGGCCCAGCAGCGCCTGGCGCAGATTGGTGCGGGCATAACCTTCTGGGCGTCCTGGCCAGAACATCTCTGAGAGCGACTCGCGGCGGTGCTGCTTGCGTCCTTCAACAACCAGGTAGGCCAACAGACCGCGCTCTTTCTTGGTGCGAAAAGAAGCATCGATGTTCTTTTCGTCCATCAGAACCTGCATCGAACCCAGCAGAAGGACAGAGTAGTTCACAAATTCCCCTCTCAGCCAAAACCCCTGGAGTGTGTCACATATACTGTTTGAGAAGATCAGAAACTCTAATCTTAATTCACGCCATTATCACGATGTTATCACATCGATATCACACACTGGCGTAATAATAATGGATAAGTGCACAATTTGCAACCCTTGGGGATGAGAGAAAATGCCTGCAAATCAGTATCGCTCCTATTTGCTCAGAATGTGGAAAGAAATGCCGGAGGATGACTACCGGGCATCCTTGCAGGATATCATCACCAGCGAGTGCTACAATTTTTCGTCCCTGGCTGCGATGATCAACTTCCTGCGCAGCAATCAAGAGCCCTGCGAAGCCAAAGTAGAACGCCCTTACGAGGTGGGAATGCAAGAATTCAGCCCAGAGCAGCACTAAACCAGGCATCAACAAGAAAAACGACCCCTATGAAATGGAGTCAAATTGAACCTTATTAATCTCATACCAGCGGAAGGAGGAAGCTTGACCGATCATCTCTTTCATCTCACAGCCTGTCCACGATTTATGAGACTTTTATTCTAACGAGGCAAATATCATGAGAGCAAAAAATCTTCTTTTTTCAATCCTGGCAGTATTTATAGCCACCGCGCTGTTGATTGGCGCGGCAATGGCCGATGACAGCATCGTCTTCCGCAAGAACATCTCCAAGACACCGGCTGCAGAATCCGAAAAAGCCGCGCTGTTCTTTATGAACTTCACCATTGCGCCTCAAGCGTCCGATGGCACGGTGCTAGATTCTGTCGAATATACCTTGGAAGATGGTACGGTTGTTCACACAACGACCAGCGCCAAGCCGTTGATCGCGGTCTACATCGATGACATCGGCCACGAAGAAACGCTGGCCCCAACCACCATCACCGGGCCCGACTCGGTCACCGGCGGAATCAGCTTTGGCCAGCGCGACGCATTCGTCGCCTACTCGTTTGACGACGGCGCGACCTGGAAGAACGTCAACGTTTCGCGCGCGGCTGACCTTTCTTCATTTGCACTGGCAGACGGCACCGAATACCCCGGAGACACCCACTCCATGGTCCACCAGGTGGCAGGCAACAAAGTCCTGGCCGCCTGGATCAGCCGCTACTGCGATGAAGGCAACCCAACTTATAGCCGGGTATCTGATGCAGGCGTTATGGATGAAGAATACATCGCCTACATGCAGGAGACTTATGGGCTCCCCGACCTGTATCTGCTGGATATCTGGGGTGTGACCGGCACGCAGAAATCGGTGGATTACGAATTGCAGGGCTTCCCCGAAGTCGGCGAGATCCCCTACGGCTGTGTGTGGACCTCCCGCGGCACGCTGATTGCTGGAGACGACCCAACCACCGAAGCGGTTGAAGCACACTACATGGTCTTCACCAAGGCTGAGCGCCTGACCTCTGGCGTGCGCGACCCCAACCGCCTGGAAGTGGACTGCATCAAGGGCGCTGGCTGCGCCGTCTCCTGGCAGGAAGATCCCGAAGGGCTGCGTCCTGGGCAGGGCCTCGGCCCCGGTGAGGGCTGGAGCGGCGCCATCGTCAACGCCAAAACGGATATCTGGTACAGCTACATCCGCTGGGAAGACTTCAACCTGGTGGATGTGGACGGCGACATCGGCACATTCAGCGAAACGGACACTCTCCCGATTGAAGAATATGTCACCACCGTCACGGATGGCACCCAGCCCAAGCCGGCGGTGCCGATGGCTATACCGATCCGCCTGACCGACAACAACATGTGCTGGGCAGATTCCACAAACACCGATCCATACTGCCTGGCTGACATCGACACAGAAACCGGCGATGTCACACTGGAAGAAGAAGGAGCGGATCCAGATTTCTGCCAGAACGTTGTCCCGTGGACCAATCCGTCCGGCGTCACGAAAAACATCTGCCAGACGGATGACCTGCGCGTGCTGAATGGCCGCGTCGGCGCATCCCGGCCGCGCCTCAGCCTGCAGCCCTACACCAAGCCGGACGGCACAGCCGGCGCCTGGGCCATGATCGCCTACGAAGAGACCAAAGCCCAGGGCGACGTCCTGGACGATTCATATGACTATGAAATCGAGATCGGCAAAAACGTCTGGTACCACACCTTCGACATCTTCCATCCCGAGCCAGTCCAGCAGGGCGGCATGATCAACCAGCCGGTGGCCTTCAACCCGGAGACCCTGGCCGAGGCCCCAGAAGGGGAATTCCTGACCTTCCTGGATGAGTTTGATAATGTGGTTTACGAAACCGAGATCGCCCGCCGGGTGGCGCCCACCTACCAGCCGGTGGCAAAGATCGGCGATACGCGCACAGCCGGTTTCCTGTTCTTCAAACAGGGTATCCTGAACCAGGGCGGCCCGGCGGATATCCTGGCCCGCCGTATCGTCGTACCCACCGAGGCAGAAGGTTTCGATCCCACCACAGACAACCCGTACCTGTATGAGCACATGGTCTGCGACAACTGGATCATCCCACCGGGAACTGAGCCAGGGTCGGAAGACTACAACCCGAACTATGTCGAAGGCCTGTGCGGCGCCCCGGCGATCAACGTCTCCGGAACAACCAACGACCTGTGCTATCCCGTTGCGTCGGCCGACGAGCCAGACAAGAATTGCGCCCTGAACTCCTTCCCCTGGGAGGGCGGCACGGAAGACTTCCCGAAAGTGACCGCCTGGGATCAATTCCCTGAAAACCTGGACGATCAGACCTGGGAGAACCCGTTCGACGTCGCCAAGGGCCACCGCGGCTTCCTCGACGGCGACTTCCTGATGGCGATGTACGCCTGGTCACCCAACTGGAAGGCCAACTCGGTCGGCAACGACAAGTACAACCTGTACGTGCGCCGCTCGTTTGACGGCGGGCAAACCTGGACCACCACCCCAGCCGATTGGTGCTCTCCTGTCGATGGGACCTGTGGCAACGGTATTTCGGACTCCGTCACAGATCCGTCGCTGTGCGAGAACTTTGGCACCCCCAACACAGGAATCACCACTGTCTGCTATAGCTACGGTGCCGGCGAGTTTGAGCGCGCCCGCAACGTCTCGCAACTGCTTGGCACCAAGGTCACCATCCTGGATCCCCGCTACTCGCCTTCAGGAGGCTTGAAGAAATGGGTGGTCGAGCCGTACGTGGACGAATACCTGGACACCAGCGAGTACTTAATTGAAGACTACGACCTGACCCGCGACCCGTCCAAGTTCTTCATGATCTACGAGACCGGCGACAACACCACGGTGGATGTCGGCGAGGCCGTCCCGCTCGACCTGTTCTACAGCCGGGCCACGGTCTATGGCGACTTCTGGGAATGGGAGCTGGTCGAAACATCCAGCGGCGAAACCGAATACCGCTGGCCGTGGGTCGAGAAAGATCGGGAGGACCTCTCTGGCGAGGCTTCCATGTTGGCCAATCCCAGCGGCGACTTCATGTACACCGACTGGAACCAATGGCGGGAAGAGATCCTGGAAGACGGCCATGAGCTGATCTACGACTCCGACACCTGGTTCCGCCGCTTCTTCTACAACATCTGGACGGAAGTCGCCCCCAGTGTCTCGATCGTGACCACCATTCCATTGTCGATGTACGACATCGACGAAGAGCTCAACCTGGTCGCCTTTGCCAAGGACAACGACCGGCTCGGCGAAGGAACCGAAATCGTCGAGTACGAGTGGTCAATAGACGGCGTGGTGGTCAGCGTGAGCACGTCCAACGCCTATAACGCCCCGCCGCGCACCCTCAGCAAGGGCTGGCACGGCTTCAGCGTGCGGGCCAAGGATCACGAAGGCCACTGGTCCAACGCGGCGACGATCAACATCCTGATCGCCGATATCACCAAGGTCACCCTGCCTTTGGTGCTCAAGCCGTAACCTATTCAACCTTTCCGGCGCCCGCCCGGCGTCGGCCTGGGCCGATGCGGGCGGGTGCTGGGGGATACCAACCGAAAAAGAATAACGAAGAAACGACGATGAAACCTGTGTGCTCCCTCCTGCTCCTCTGCATGGCCTGCCTGGCGCTGATTGCGCCAGCGCTGCCCGCCATTGCCGCGCCGCAGGCCCGGGAGCTGCTGGCTATCGACAGCTTGCTCTCGCAGTGGCCCAACTGGACCACAGCAGGAAAAGAGAACGGTGAGCGCTACGGCTATTCCGTCTCGTCCGCCGGGGATGTCAACGGCGATGGCTTCGATGACGTGATCATCGGCGCGCCGGGTTACCTGGTGGGCGGGGTGCGCACCGGGGCGGCGCTGGTCTTTCTGGGCCGGCCCAACGGGCTGGCGACCACTGCTCACCAGGTTCTAAGCAACGGCATAAATGGCTCGTACTTTGGCTTTGCCGTCAGCAGCGCTGGCGATGTGAACGGCGACGGCTACGACGATGTGATCGTTGGCGCCCCGCACATCCACGTCACCAACGGCTACGACGGTGCAGCTTACCTCTACCTTGGCTCGGCTGACGGCCTGAGCGCCTCTCCGGCCTGGCAAAAGATTGGCCTGCAGGGCGACTCCGAGTTCGGTTTTGCTGTCAGCGGAGCCGGCGACGTGAACCATGACGGCTTCAATGACGTGATCATTGGCGCCCCGGCGTACACCCAGGAACAGAACCATGAAGGCATCGTCTACCTGTTCCTGGGGAACGCCGACGGGCTGGGCGACACACCCGCCTGGAGCTACCAAAGCGACCATGCCGGCGCCCAACTGGGCTACTCGGTGAGCGAGGCGGGCGATCTCAATCGAGATGGCTACGCCGATATCGCCGCTGGCGCCCCGCACTTCGACGCCAGCCCCACAGAGCTCAACAACGGCCTGGCGCTGGTTTTCTTCGGCGCAGAAGGCGGTCTACAGGCGGCGCCGGCCTGGCAGGCGCTGGGCAGCCGGGCAGAGGCCTGGTTTGGCTACGCGTTAGACAGCGCCGGAGACGTGGACGGGAACGGCTGCACCGACCTGATCATTGGAGCTCCGGGCTACAACCTGGGCCTGGCCAACAGTGGGGCGGCCTTCTTGTTCTACAACGGACTGAGCGGCCTGGCGCCCTATGCCGGCTGGATGATTGTCGGGAGCCAAGAAGGAGCCCGCTTTGGAACTGCGGTTGCCGGGGTCGGCGACGCCGACCTGGATGGCTTCGCCGACGTGGGCGTGGGCGCGCCTTACCACGCCTTTGACCAGCCGCAAGAAGGAGCGGTCTTCGTGTACCGCGGCGGGCCGGCCGGGGCTGCGCTGGACTCGAGCTGGCATGCCAGCGGCGACAAGGCTGAGACCGAATTTGGCCTTTCCGCCGCTTCAGCCGGCGACGTCAACGGCGATGGCCAGGCGGATCTGGCCGTGGGTGCCCCGATCTATAAGCGCGACGAGCGCGTCGTTATGGGCCAGGCCTATGTCTTCCACGGCGGCGACGCCAACCCGTCTTATGAAAGCCGCGTTTTCCTGCCGTTGATCATCCGGGCTCCGTAAACGCTCCGGGCGCGCCGGCGGGCAGCGCAATGGATCAGCAAGTTTTGAAAGCAAGGACCTTAATAACATAAGCGGAAATCGGGCCTGAGGAAGCTCATCCATGGGATGGCGACCGAGCTGGAAAGCGGGCGGGTTTATCTTCTTCCGGGAATTATTTCTGATTTGAATTGCCGCCTCTCTCAGCCATAGCCATTGCACCGTCCTGAAAGCAGCGCCGCCACACTCAAACACACCGGCCCACACCAGGACAATCTGCTCACTGATCCGGGCCTCCCCTGGACCGGAATTAACAGGTCCCGATTTTCCACCTTGTGTAGTCAGCCTCTCCCAAAGCCTGGGAGAGAGCTCATCGATCCAAATTATATTTATTTGGGTGAGGGACCTTTTATGAGTGAGATATCTTCATCAACCCGCTGGTGGCAGCGCATCCTGGCTCCGGATCGGAGCCCGGCCGAGGAGCGCAGCCGCGCTGCCCAGGTAGCTAACAACTTGATCTTGCACCTGCATCCCATGCACGTGCCAGCCCAGGCGCTGCGCTTCACCTACACCTGGGGGCTGGGCGGCATTTCAGCCTTGCTGCTGGCGATTTTGGGCATCACCGGCCTGCTGCTGGTCTTCCGCTACGACTCTCGGGTGAACTATGCCTACAGCAGCATCCAACAACTGGAGACGCAGGTGATGTTTGGCTCGCTGGTGCGCTCGCTGCACCACTGGTCGGCCAACTTGCTGGTAATCGCTGTATTCTTGCACCTGGTGCGGGTCTTCCTGACTGGCTCTTACAAACAAGGGCGGCGGAGTAACTGGTTCATCGGTGTGGCTCTGCTGATCCTGGCGCTGGCGTCGAACTTCACCGGCTACCTGCTGCCCTGGGACCAGCTTTCCTATTGGGCGATCACGGTCAGCACCAACCTGCTCACCTACATCCCCTGGCTAGGAATCCAGATTAGCCGCTTCATCCTGGGTGGGCCAGAGGTCGGCCAGCCGGCGCTGAGCAATTTTTACGCTTTTCACATCGTGTTCCTGCCCCTGCTGATCACTGCTTTTATGGGCTATCACTTCTGGAAGATCCGCAAGAATGGGGGCATCTCCCAGCCGCAGCGCTCATCCCAGGAGCGCAACGAGCGGGTGACCACCCTGCCGCACCTGGTAAGCCGAGAGGCGGCCGTGGCGGCTGTGGTGGGCACCGCCCTCCTGCTTTATGCTATGAGCGTTGCAGCCCCGCTGGGGTCGATCGCAGACCCGTTTCATTCCCCCAACCCGGCCAAGGCCGCCTGGTACTTCATGGGGCTACAGGAGCTGCTGCTGCACATGCACCCCCTGGCAGCCATCGGCCTGGTAGGGGTGGTCCTGGCCGGCCTGTTCCTGCTCCCGCTGATCGATCGGCGGGAAAGCGACATCGGCCTGTACTTCCGCTCCCCAGCGGGCAAGCGGGCTGCCTTGATCGGCGCGCTGATTGGGTTCGATTTGATCCCCCTCCTGGTGATCCTGGATGAATTCTGGATCGACCTGCCCGGATGGTTTCCCGGGCTTCCGGCAGCGATCAGCGCTGGGTTGCTACCCTTTCTGATCTCACTGGCCGGCCTGGCGCTTCTCTACGCTCTGCTGCGAGTGCTGGTTTCCTACCAGGGCAGCCGGGCCAACCACAGTGAGGCACTGGTGGGCGTGTTCAGTTTTCTGGTGATCAGCCTGGTGATTCTGACCATCATCGGGGTCTTCTTCCGCGGGGAGAATATGACCCTGGTACTGCCGTTCTAATTGATGCTGAGGGATGAGGGACGAATGATGACTAGCAAACAAACATATCCTGATCAAGAGCCCGAAGTCCGGCCCATCTCGCGCCGGGGCTTCCTGCAACTGGGATGGAGGACGCTGAACGCTCTGGCGGTGCTTGAGTTGGTCGGCGCCGGAGTGTTGTTCCTGCGCTCACGCGCCCAGGAAGGTAAGTACGGCAGCGTGATCAAAGCCGGCCTGATCGACGAGTTCCCGCCCGGCTCGGTGACCGACTTCCCGGAGGGCAATTTCTTCCTGGCCCGTGCCCAAGATGGCGGTTTCCTGGCGATGTACAAGCGCTGCCCCCATCTGGGCTGCACGGTGGATTGGGTGGAGGACAAGGAACGGTTTTACTGCCCGTGTCACGCTTCCAGCTTCACGATCTATGGCGATCATGAAAACAATGCTTCGCCACGCGCCCTGGACACTTTTCCAGTCAGCTTCAAAGATGGGGCGGTTGTCGTGGACACCACCAAAGTGGTCAAACGCGAGAGCTTCGATGCCTCTCAGCTGGCCTACCGCTGATCCAACCCCAAGAAACAGAGACATGAGTCGATGGGAAAAACCATGATGAACAGATACAGTTGGATCACCTTTATTGCACTGGCGGTTTTTGTGATCGCCTGGCCGGTGTATGCCTTGCGGGAGCCAGCCCGCATGCAGGCAGCGGAACTGGCCCAGCGCCAGCTTGCCCTGGAAGACGGCATAGACATCTACTTGAAAAGCTGCGCCCAGTGTCATGGCGCAAGCGGCGAGGGGATTGGCGTGATGCCTGCGTTGAACAATCCAGGGCTGGCAGATGCAGACGAAAGTGTGCTCTTCAAGACCATCGCCCGAGCCGGGCACGGCACGACAATGGCGGCCTGGCATGTGGACGAAGGTGGCATCTTGAGCGATTACCAGATTGGAGAGTTGGTCGATTTGATCCGCTTCGTCAACTGGAACAAAGTGCAAGAGATCGCCCAGGCAAAGGGGTTCGAAGCGCCGGCCCCGCCTGCAGCCGAGATCGGCGTCGCCTACCTGGAAGGGGAAGGCAAAGACGACCCCCATAGCTGCATTGCCTGCCATGAAGATCCTGCAGCCCATATCGGCCAGTTTGGCTTGAACTGCGCCAGGTGTCACAGCACAATTGCCTGGGCGCCAGCCCAGCTCACCAAGCACTACTTCGCCCTGGAACATGGCGACCAGGGGCAGGTGGCTTGCGAAACCTGTCATGTAAATAATTATTACGAGCACACCTGCTATGGATGCCACGACCACCAGCCTGATCAAATGGAGCAGGTTCACAACCAGGAAGCTATTGTTGAATACGATGCCTGTGTCGATTGCCACCCAACAGGGCGCCCTGGAGAGGCCAAGCAGATGATGATGATAACTGGGAGGCGCCAATAAAAGCCGGATCACGTTCCGGGGTGAGGACATCGATCGCAACCTGTTCTATAAACGAACTCTCAAGACTGCCTGGAGAACTAGGATGTTGAACTTATTTCAAATCATCATGAAATGGAAATATCTGTGGGGCTTACCGCTTCTGACGGTAATACTCGCAGGCGGCTATGGTCTGAAAACATCAGGCTATTTGAGCCCTGGGCCGGTGAGCGCCATCCACCCGCAAAATCAACCGATCAGCGGCTATGTATCGCATGCCGACTTTCAGCAGGAATGTGGCCATTGTCATGCGCCCATTCACTGTATCACGGATGACCGCTGCCAGGAATGCCACCAGAACATTGCCCGCCAGCGCTCAGAAGGCTTTGGCCTGCACAATGCGCTCCCTGGCACCGAGAAATGCCAGACCTGCCACACCGAGCACCAGGGCAGCGATCATTCGCTCACCCACCTGGCGCTTCAGAACATCAGCCATGAGCGCCTGTCCGGTTTTAGCCTGGAGCGCCACAAGGTGGATTATGCCGATAATCCGCTGGATTGCCACAGTTGCCACGGCCAGGACAGCTTTGCCCGGGAGACTCTGGATTGCATCACCTGCCATGCCGAAGCGGATCATGATTACCTGGCGGCGCACATTGAAGAGTTCGGCGCCGGTTGCGTGGACTGCCACGACGGCAAAGATCGGATGATCGATTTTGATCATGATCCCATTTACCCGCTGGATGGCGCCCACGAGCAGGTCGAGTGCGATGCCTGCCACCTGGATGACCAGTATGCCGTGACGCCGAACACCTGCGCAGGCTGCCATGCCGAGCCAGAGCTGCATGCCAACCTGTTCGGGACAGACTGCGCTCGCTGCCACACCACCAATGCCTGGGTGCCGGCGCAATTGATCCAACACACCTTCGCGCTGAATCATGATGTCGGCACAGACACGATCGAAGATTGCGAAACCTGTCATGGCGGCACTTATACCGAGTATCCCTGCTATACCTGCCATGAGAAAGAGGAAATGGAGATCGTGCACCTCAAGCACGATATCCAAAACATTGAAGATTGCCTGAGCTGCCATCCGACCGGCCGTGAATCGGTGCAAATACCCACCATCAACAAAGGCAAGGCTCCGCTTGGGTCGAGCAGCAACCAATGAGACGCGAAGTCTGGCTCTGGTCGTTCCATACCCAAAACAGCGTGTATGGAGGAACGGATAAAACGAGATGAAAAACACAATCATTTTTCTGGTCAGCTTGAATTTCGTCTTTTTCAGCCTGTTTCTGGGCATGCTCTACCTGGCGGAGACCTATCCTTTCCACCCAGGGGACGCCCTGTACCCACTGCAGCATTACTCAGAACAGGCGCGTTTGCACCTGACAGCCAGCCCCGAAAATCGCAGCCAGGCTGTGCTGGGCCTGATGGAGCGCCGCCTGACCGACTTGGCCTTAGCCTCGGAGCCAGAACGGATTTATCTCAGCGCCCAGGCATTTGATGAATCCCTGACTCGCGCCGCTGAGCAGCTCAAGACAGCTCCTCCGGAGACCCAGGCCTTGCTCCACAACCGGCTGGCTTCCCTGATCGGCCAGGCTGAAATTGTGGTTCACAGTTTAATCCCCTCGCCGGATTTACCCGTCATCGCTTTGCTGCAGAAAAAAATCGACGACCTGGTAGTCTGCCAGGGTTTTGCGGATTGCCAGCAAATCATTGTAGAGCAGGAACTGGACTTCCCGCGCCTGACCGGCCAGGTGATCCCATTTCTGGGCAAAACAATCGATCACTCAGAGATTCCCATGTACGGCGGTCACACCAACCTGGGGTGCCTGGATTGCCACGCAGATGGTCAATACGCCAGTACGCTCTCCAGTTGCTCATCCTGCCACACAGCGCCGGACCAGGCGGCGCTGTACGCCAGCAAAAACCTGACCTTCAAGGACAAGGGGATATTCCTGAGGCATTACGACGGTGAGTGCTCAGACTGCCACACCGTATTTGATTGGACGCCCTACCAGTTCGATCATCTCAGCGTGGTTGAGTGCGCTGCTTGCCATGAAGACGACCTTCCAAGAGCAGTTATCGCCCTGAGTGAAGGGGCCACCATCCGTGCGGCTTACTTCGGCATTGCTACCTTCTTCGCCCAAAACAAACCGCAGCATTACCCTGGCGATTGCAGCCTTTGCCACACCAACACAACCACCTGGCAGGAATACGCATTTGACCATAAGAACGTCCAGGAATGCGAATCCTGCCACAGCCTGAACCGGCCAGAGCTGCACTACCCGGGCGCCTGCAATCAATGTCACTCAGACACCGAAGATTGGACTGTGATCGACTTTGATCACACCGGGTTCAGCGATTGCCTGGCCTGCCATAAACAGGAAACCCCATTGGACCACTACCCCGGTGAATGTTCCATCTGTCACAGTGTGGATAACTGGAGTGAAATATCCTATCACCACACCAACCCAAGCAACTGCGTCAACTGCCACGCGGTTCCAGATAACCATTACGAAGGCGCCTGCAAGAATTGCCACAACACATCTAACTGGAATCAGGTCGATTTCGATCACACAGGCTTGAAAGATTGCTTCCAGTGCCATAGCGCGCCCGCCAATCATTACCCTGGCACCTGTAACTCCTGCCATAACACGCATGCTTGGACGCCGATTCAGTTCACCCACATCAATGTGTCCAACTGTGCGGTATGTCACAGCAGCGATGCACCGAATAACCATTACGGTGGATTCTGCAGCAACTGCCACAACACGAGCAATTGGTTTGATGTTGATTTTGACCACACTGGCCTGACAGACTGCGCAAACTGCCACACCGCTCCGGACGGACACTACACAGGGGCGTGCTCTAACTGCCACAGCACGGAAAACTGGTATCAGGTGACTTTTGACCACACCGGCTTGATCGACTGCACCGCCTGTCACCGGGAGCCTGCAGGGCACTATCCTGGACAATGCACCAATTGTCACAACACCCACAGTTGGACGGAAATTTCATTCAATCACAGCGGCGCGGTGAACTGCACCGGTTGTCACCAGGCCCCATCCGGTCACTGGACCGGGCAATGCTCGAATTGCCATAACACAGTGGACTGGAGCCAAGTCACTTTCGACCACACCAACTTTGTCAACTGCCGCTCCTGCCATGCCGATGACCGGCCAAGCGGCCATCCAAGCGGCCAATGTTCACGCTGCCACACCACCTCTTCCTGGGATCCAATTGTGACCGCAACCCCCACAGACCCACCTACCGAAGAGCCTACTGAGACCGCCACCCCGGAGCCAAGTGAGACCCCGGAGCCGAGCGAAACGCCAGAGCCCAGCCAGGCGCCAGAGATTGATGTAACCCCCGAGCCCAGCTACGCTCCCGAAGAAACCGAGCTGCCGGAGGCGACTGAAACTCCTGAGCCCACCGAGGCCAGCGAACCGAGCGAGACGCCGCCGGGAGGATAAATTTTACATTCCATAGGCTCTCTTCCCAGAGCAAAAAGAAGCAACATAAACCGTTACGCCTGAGCGCTGAATCGCCAGGCGTAACGGTTTTATGAGCGGCACCAACAAAGTTTCCCCAATGGCCATGGGGCCCGGCTAATAAACAGCTAAAACCAATCGCGGCGCCAGAATATATACACCACCAACATACTGAGAGCAAACGAGATCAGCAAGATGAGCAAAAACGCCTGAGGCAGTATCTCAAACGGCAGGTGAACATTCATGCCAAAGAAGCTGGCAACCATGGTGGGCAAGCTAAGCACAATCGTAATCGCGGCCAGGAATTTCATCACACTATTCAGGTTGTTGGAAATGATCGAAGCAAATGCGTCCATCATGCTGCTCAGGATGTTGCTGGTGATGTTGGTCATTTCGATTGCCTGCTGATTTTCGGTCAACACATCTTCGAGCAGGTCCTCGTCCTCCGGATAAGTGCGCAGCAATTGACTGCGCTGCAATCGTTCCATCATCAGCTCGTTCGACTTGAGCGCTGTGGTGAAATAAGTCAGGCTCTTTTGATATTTGAGCAATTCAAGCACTTCTTTGTTGCGAGTGGATAGCTGCAACTGGTCTTCGAGGACATCCACCACTTTTGTGATCTCTCGCAAGTACATCAGATATTTGTTTGCGGTGTAGAGCAAAAGGCGCAGGATAAAGCGCAGGCGTTTGGAGGTCACCAGATCCCTGGCGCGCCCATTGACAAATTCTTTGAGAATATCGTTTTCCATTTTACAGACCGTAATAATGTGCTGGTCTGTCAGGATAATTCCTAGTGGGATGGTTGTATAGGGGATATCTGCAGAGGCGCCCTGGAAATATGGGATGCGCAAAACAATCAGCAGTTCACCATTTTCGCGCTCGGTTCGGGCGCGCTCATCCAGGTCGAGAGGATAGGTGATAAAGTCTTGTGGCACACCCAGGGACTGGATCTGGGCAATTTCTTCAGGAGAAGGGTTAATAACATTGATCCAGCTTCCGTTGACTGGCTCGGGCAGGCGGAGCAACCCGTTTGCGCTGTTCTTGTGGATCGTGATCATTGTCAGCTCCTTTTCTGAGGGCAAACTCCCTCAGGGTGAATTTGAGTCAGGGTGGCTTCTTTGATGTACTCAGCGGATCATCATCATTCTTATCATGGGTTTTGTTCATTGAGATTTCCTTGAATCGGGACAAAAAAACGCTTCCCGAAAAGGGTCCCTGTTGCAGGAGACCAGGCTTCTCAGGAAGCGCGCCTTAAATCAAACAGGCTCGGACTTCCCCTCAGCCCGGGGCTCCCCTCTTACTGCTACGTTCGGGCGCGTTCGTGTGCCGCGGTATACCGGCACGCCGGCAAACTGCATGAAGCAACTTGGTCTGGTCGGCTGAAAAGGCCAGGTCAGGGTTAAACATGCCAGTCATCTCTACAAGAATTCGCATATATCATGGCAAGCCTTCCGGCTTGCCAACTGTAAGTATAGCACTGCATGGTAAGACAAGCAAGGGGCTTTATTACGAGAGGCGCAACGTTTTAGGGGGGTGGCCTTGCAGGGCAGGTTTTTTCGCAGTCCGGCCATCCTGGAGAAAGCCTGTGGAAGCATGATATAATGTAGTTCCTTAATCTAATCTTAAGAATCTTTCTGGAGCATTCTGTGTCCGACATTCGCCACCAAAAATTCGCCCAGATCCTGGTTGATTATTCGACCTCGGTCAGACCCGGCGAACGGGTCGCCATCATCGCAACCACCGAAGCCCTCCCGGTGGTGCGGGAGCTGTTTGTCCTGGTCTTGCAGCGCGGCGCCCATCCCCACATCCTGATGGATATTCCCGACCAGGAAGAACTGTACTACGCCAACGCCAGCGATAAGCAGCTCGAATTTGTCCCCACTTTTCACAAGATCGCTTTTGAAGAATTCGATGTGCTGCTCAAAATCCGCAGCGAGACCAACACCCGCGCCTTGACCCAGGTTAGCCCTGATCGCCTTGCCCGCCGCCAGAAAGGCCTCTCCAGCTTGCTGGCTGCCCAGATGGAACGCGGGGCAAATCGCTCCCTGCGCTGGATGTCCACCCTCTTCCCCACGCGGGCTTACGCCATGGAAGCCGGGATGGGTTATGAGGCGTACCAGGATTTCTTTTACAGCGCCTGCAAAGCTGATGGGAATACCATTGACCCAGTCGCTGAATGGCAGGCGGTTAAGGCCCGCCAGCAGACCTACATCGACCGCATTCAGGGTCATGACCAGGTGATGTTGCGCGGTCCCAATGTAGAGCTGACGCTATCGATCCAAGATCGCAAATTCGTCAACGCCTGCGGGCTGGTCAACCTGCCAGATGGCGAGATCTACACCGGCCCGGCGGAAGGATCTGCCAATGGCTGGGTCCGCTTCACTTACCCGGCGGTGTACCATGGGCAGATTGTCTCTGGAATCGAGCTGACCTTCGAGGCTGGAAAAGTTGTTCAGGCGACTGCTGAGAAGAACGAGGCGCTTCTCCTACGCATCCTGGACAGCGACCCTGGTGCGCGCTACCTGGGTGAATTCGCCATCGGTACCAATTTTCAAATCGACCGCTTTACCCACAATATTCTCCTGGATGAAAAGATTGGCGGCAGCTTTCACCTGGCGATTGGGGCGGGCTACCCCGAGACCGGCAGCCTAAACAAAAGCGCGGTGCATTGGGACATGATTTGCGATATGCGCCAGGATTCGGAAATCCTGGTGGATGGCGAGGCCGTGTACCGCAACGGTGCTTTCTTATAAATTGCTCCCCCAATTCGTTGTTGCTGCCCATCGCGGCGGCGAGGGGCAATGGCCTTCCAACACGCTCTACGCCTTTCAGCGGGCTCTCGAGCTGGGGGCGGACATGCTGGAGATGGACATCCACGCCACCGCCGACGGAGTCCTGGTCGTGCGCCACGACCCAACGGTCGATTCGACCACCGATGGCGCCGGGCGTATTTGCGATCTGACCCTTGCCCAGATCAAAACCCTGGACGCAGGCGCCACCTGGACAGCAGACGGCGGGCAAACCCACCCTTTTCGCGGCCTGGGGATCACCATACCCACCCTGGAGGAGGTCTTCCAGGAATTTCCTCAGGCGCGCGCGAGCATCGACATCAAGCCTGAAGATCCGGCGGTCGTCGATATCTTTGTCCAAACCCTGCGCGCCTATCACAGGCTGAAACAGGTGGTGGTCGGCTCTTTCCATGATGCCCAGCTACGGCGCTTCCGAAGGCTCTGCCCGGAGGTGGACACCGCAGCCGGCATCTCTGAAACCCGCAAATTCTACCTGCTTCGCCGGGTTCGGCTTTCCAGGTTGTATCGGTCCCCAGCAAAAGCCTTCATGGTCCCCGAGTTTGCCGGGCGGCTGCGCCTGGTCACGCCAGGCTTTACCCGTGACGCTCATGCCCAGGGGATCCAGGTGCATGTCTGGACGGTCAACGAAGAGAAGGATATGCGCCGCCTGATGGATTGGGGAGTGGATGGGATTATTACCGATTATCCGAGCCGTTTGATAAAGGTGTTGAAAACTATTCAATCCCTGACTTAATCGTTTTCACCCTTCCATTCCTGCAAAACCTGGTTCTGCAGATCCCACATCCGGCGGTACAGGCCGCCAGCCTGGAGCAAGTCGGCCTGCCGGCCGCGCTCAACCACCCGGCCCTGATCCATCACCAGGATTTCGTCCATCGCCTCCAGGCCAACCAGGCGATGCGTGATCACCAGCAATGAGCGTCCTTCCACCAGGTCAAAGATTGAGCGCAGGATTTCTCGTTCGGTCAGGGCATCCAGGTTGGCAGTGGCTTCATCGAGCACCAGGAGCGGAGCATCTTGCAAAAGCGCCCGGGCAATCGCCAGGCGCTGCCGCTCGCCTCCGCTCAGGCGCAGCCCCTGCTCGCCCACCCAGGTATCATAGCCCTGTGGCAGTGTCTCAATGAAATCGTGGATCTGGGCGCGGCGGGCAGCCTGGACGATCTCGGCCTGGCTGGCCTGTGGGCGGGCGATGCGCAGGTTATCTCTGACGGTGGCGCTGAACAGATAAGTGTTCTGCGAAACCACTCCAATGCAGCGCCTTACATCTTCTTGAGCATAACTGCGAATATCCTGCCCGCCCAGCAAAATCTGGCCTTGTTCAAACTCCCAGAAGCGCAGCAGAAGATTGGCCAGGGTCGTCTTGCCTGCGCCGCTGGGGCCCACAATCGCTTTTCGCATCCCGACCGGCAAGGTCAGAAAAACATGATCCAGGGTGAGCAAGGCTGGTTGCTGGCCTGCATAGCTGAAGCTCAAATCTCGGATCTCCAGAGCGGCATCGGGCGGAGGTGGCAGCGGGGCCGCTGGATCGCTCACCGCAGGCGGGGCATCGACCAGGTTAAACAGCCTGCCAGCCGCCTGTGAGTTGCTCTCCAGATACTGGGCAGCCAAAGGAAGCGGGTTCACAGCTTCAAAGCTGGTCAACGCAACCAGCGCCAGGACCGCCAGATACACCCCCGGCAGCCTGCCCCCACTCACCAGCGGGATGGCCAAAACGATTACCGCCCACAGGCTCAGGTTCGCCAGCAGCCCGACCAGGGCGTTTTGCAGGCTGCTGATCGCTGCCATGCGTTGCTGCTGGGCCGCCAACGCGTGGCCCAGCCGGCCCACTTGAGCTGAGCGCTCTCTGGCGCGCCCAAATGCGATTAAGTCGGCCATCCCCTGAATGCCGTCCACCAGGGTTGCCTGCAGCTCAACCCGCCAGTTCGCCAACCACCGACCCGGCCGGCGGCTCATCCAGCCTGCCAGAGATGGGACGCCCAGCGCCGCCAGCAGCCAGGTCAGCAGCCAAACCAGGGCTAACTGCCTGGCAAAACCCGCCAGCCAGGCAAAGACCATCAAGGCCACAAGGACAGCGGCAAACGGCGGGGCAGCCACACGCACGTAAAAACTCTCCAGGGACTCGATATCTCCCAGGATGCGCGCCAGGAGGTCGCCGCTGCGGAACATCATCAGGCGAGCAGGCGCCAACGGCTCCAGCGCTTGATAAAACCAGACCCGCAGGCTTGCCAACAACCGGAAGGTTACCTGGTGAGTAAGATACCGCTCCAGGTAACGAAACAGGCCTCGCGAAATGCCAAAAAAGCGCACTCCCACGATGGCCACTTGCAGCTCCGCAATGGAGGGGCGCAGGGCAGCCGCCGAAATGATGTAAGCCGAGGTCGCCATCAGGCCAACGCCGCACAAGACCGTCGCCGCGCCGGCCAAGGCCGAGAGCGCCACCAGCCCCTTGAACGGCGCCAGGAAGCCAAACAGCCGTCTCAGCAAGCGAAGAGAGATCGATTCGCCTGGCACAACCGAGGTGGACAAAGGCGCTTGCACAGCGCTTCCCTGCGAGGCGGGCAGGAGAGTCTCAAAACCAGCCTGCAGGGCAGCCTGCCCAGGTGCCCGAAAGACCGCGGCCGGGCGGACAGATCCCGCCCCGTCAACCGGGATGGGTTCATCTATATAAGCCTGCACCAGCCGGCGGTACAGGCCGTTGTTGTGGATGAGCTCAGCATGCTTACCGCGCTCCGCAATTTGCCCCTGGTCCAGCACCAGGATTTGGTCTGCGCTGCGCGTGGTTGTCAGACGGTGAGCGATGATGAGAGCTGTGCGACCCTGGAGCAGGCGCGCCAGGGAAGCCTGCACCAGGGCCTCGCTGTGTGGATCGAGGTTGACAGTTGCCTCATCCAGGACGACCAGCGGCGCGTCCACAAGGAAGGCCCGCGCCAGGGCGATCCGCTGGGCCTGACCGGCGCTCAGGCGAACACCGCGCTCTCCAATCTGCGTGGCATAACCCTGTGGAAACCCCAAGATGAAATCGTGGGCCTCTGCCTGGCGGGCGGCGCGCTCAACCTGCTCCAGCGTGGCATCTGGGCGGCCCAGGCAAATATTGGCCATGACCGTGTCGTTGAAAAGATAAGGTTTCTGGGGAACCCAGCTCACCCAGGAGTGCCAGGTGTACGGGTCAATCTGCTCCAGCGGCCTGCCGTTGACCATGATCCGGCCGGTGTCAGGCCGGATGAAGCCCAGCAATAAGGCAGCCACGGTGCTCTTGCCTGCCCCGCTTGGGCCAACCAGGGCGGTCTTCTGGCCTGGGAAAAGACGAAATGTAATCCCTTTCAGCGAGGCGCGAGCACCGGCCTGGCCCGCGTAGGAGAAGCTGACATCTTCAAATTCTATGACCGGGGGAAACGGCAATTCTGCTTCCTCAGGCACAAGCTTCTCCTCTGGTACCGGGGTGGTGCAGGTTTGCTGGGCAGGCGTTTCCAGGATGGCAAAAATGCGCTGCGCAGCGGCTACACCCGACATTCCAGCATGGAACCGCGTACCCAGCAGGCGCAATGGCAGGTAAAATTCCGGAGCCAGCAACAGCACAAACAGAGACTGTTCAAAAGGCAGCCGGCCATAGAGCAAGCGCAGCCCAACCTCTACCGCTACCACTGCCGTGCTCAACGTGGCAACCATTTCCAAAACCAGCGCAGACAGAAACGTCACCCGCAGCACGTTCATGGTGCGCTGACGGTATTGGTCGCTGGCCTCGGCTATGACCTTCGTCTGAGCCCGGCTACGCCCCAGGGCTTTGAGGGTGGTCAACCCCTGGAGCACATCCAGGAAATACGCGCTCAGGCGGCTCAAGGTCTGCCACTGGCGCCGGGTGAGCGCCTGGGCGACATTGCCGATCAAGATCATAAAAAGGGGGATCAGCGGCGCGGTGAGCAAGAGCACCAGCCCTGACAAAGGATCCAGGGGAATCACAACCAACAGAAAGGTCAGCGGCACCAGCGCCGCCAGGGCCAAACCAGGCAAATACTGGCTAAAGTAAGCATCCAGGGCATCAATGCCCTCCAGGGCAACGCTGGAGAGTTCCCCTGTGCGCTCTCCGCGGGCATAGAATGGCCCCAGGTCCAGCAAGTGCTGGAACACAGCCAGGCGCAAATCCGACTTGACGCGCACGGCAATGGCGTTTCCGGCCAGATCACTCCCCCATGACAACAAATAGCGCAGCAGAATCACCCCCAAAAGAGCTGCCAGCCAGGCAGCCACATCTGGCAGGCTCTTGCCAGCCAGATAGACCTGGCCAACAATTCGGCTGAAAAAGCCAGCCTGTACCACCGTAAACACGCCTGCTGCAAAGCCCAACCCGATCGTGAGAGCCAGGGCCAGCCGACTCTTGCGGGCCAATTGCAGCAGGCGTCGATCCAGATTCATGTGAAATTAAATAGCGGCTCACGCCGGTAAGCCAGGCATGAGCCGCAGTTTGATCAATACACCAGGCGCGATTTGGTGGTCAGCCGCTTGCGAAAGACCCAATAGCTCCAGCTCTGGTAGATCAGGACAATCGGGACAAAGATCAGGGCAACAATCGTCATCACCTGCAGGGTGTAGGTGCTGGAAGAAGCATTATAAATCGTCAGACTGTAAGCAGGATCAATCGAAGAGATCATCACCCGTGGATACATGATTAAAAATGCAGTGACCAGCGAGAAAGCAATCGCCACCGCCGTGGTCAGGAAGGCCCATCCCTGGCGATCTTTACGCACGAAGAAGCCGGTCATCAAAATGGCAACCATCCCGGCAATTGGGACAATCCCAGGATTGACGCCCAGGCGTGCATAAATATCTGTCGCCAGATAGGTTGCCACCAGCAAAGCAAAAAGGGCCAAAACCACAACCAGCCAAAGGCGACCGGCGGCAGCTTGGGCCTTTTGTTTGATCTCGCCGTCTGTCTTCAGGCTGATGAAGATCGCCCCATACAGGGTGAAGATGAGCAGAGTGGCAACTCCAGCCAGCAAGGCATACGGATTGAGCAGGTTGAAGAAGCCGCCCACATAATTCATCTCCGCGTCAATTGGCACACCACGCACCAGGTTGCCAAACGTCACACCCAGCAACACAGCAGGGACGGCGCTGCCCAGGAAGATCAACCAATCCCAAAGATTGCGCCAGCGCGGATTGGGGTCCTTGCTGCGATATTCAAAAGCCACCCCACGCCCAATCAAGGCCAGCAAGAGCAAAAAGAGGGCCAGGTAAAAACCGCTGAACAGCGTGGCATACCATTCGGGAAAAGCAGCAAAGGTCGCCCCGCCGGCAGTTAGGAGCCAAACCTCGTTGCCATCCCAATGGGGGCCAATCGTGTTGATCATCACCCGGCGCTTAACATCGGTCGCCTGAGGATCTTGATCCCGGCTGAGGAACGGCAGCAAGATGCCAACGCCAAAGTCAAAGCCCTCCAGCACAAAAAAGCCGATGTACAGTACCGCAATCAGGATAAACCAAAGCGTGTTGAGGTCCATCTCTCATCTCCATCCATTCAATCTTGCGCGCCAACCAGCGAAGGCACAGCATCCGGAACATCCAGCGAGTCAACTTTGCCCGCCTCCGGGCCTGCCTTGATCACCTTGAGCATCAAGTAAATCATCGCTACCATCAAAGCCCCATAGACCAGCGTGTACCCCAGCAGACTGAGCAGAACTTGAGCGCTCGAGACAACCGTTGAAACACCCTGATCAATGGTCATCAGCCCATAGACAATCCATGGCAGGCGACCCAGCTCGGTCATGAGCCAGCCAGCCGTATTGGCCAGGTAGGGTAAGAACACAGCCCATTGGAAGATCTTCAAGGCTTTCGGGCGCTCCAGCAGGATATCTCCCATCACCAGGAACAGGCCATAGAGAGCCAATCCAATCATCAAAAAGCCCAGGCCCACCATGACGCGGAAGCTCCAATAGACGATAGCCACAGGCGGTATGTAATCCCCAGGGCCGAATTGCTGCTCAAACTTGGCCTGAAGGTCGTATATGCCCTGGATTTCGCAATCCAGTTGGTTATAGGCGAGTAAACACAGCAGGCGCGGCAGGCGGATCGAAAACACTTCTTCTCTCTGGGTCAGGTCGCCAATGGTCAAAAGCGAGAAGGAAGCAGGAGACTCAGTCGTCCATAGCGCCTCGGCAGCCGCCATTTTCATCGGCTGCGACTCAACCATGTGCTGTGCCTGGCTGTGCCCGTTCAGGGCCACCAGCACAGTCGCCACTGTACCGATCACCACAGCGATCTGGAAGGAGCGCAGGAAGAGGTCCACCTGATTTTTGCGCAGTAAGTGGTAAGCACTAATGCCCATCACGAAGAAAGCCGCAGTGGTAAACCCGGCCGAAAGAGTGTGCGGGAACATCACCCAGACATTGGGGTTCAAGACCAGATCAAAGAAATTGGTCATCTCGGCGCGCCCGTTGGCCAGGGTGTAACCCACCGGTTCCTGCATGAAGGAATTGGCAATCAAAATCCACAGCGCCGAGACATTGGTGCCAATGGCAACCATCCACATCGCAGCAGCGTGCAGGCCTTTTGAAAGCTTATCCCACCCAAAGATCCAGATGCCTAAAAAGGTGGATTCCAGGAAAAAAGCCAACAATGCTTCAATTGCCAGGGGCGCTCCGAAGATATCACCAACAAAGCGAGAGTACTCTGACCAGTTCATCCCAAACTGGAATTCCTGGACAATACCGGTGACAACCCCGAGGGCAAAATTGATGACAAACAACTTTCCCCAGAACTTGGTCATCCGCAAGTACATATCCCTGCCCGAGCGCACATAGAGGGTTTCCATCAGCGCAACCATGAAGGACAGCCCCAGGGTTAAAGGAACCATGAAAAAGTGGTAGATTGTTGTGATTGCAAATTGCAGACGGGAAAGGGCAAGCACATCCATAGGGAACTCCTTATTCACTCATAGACACTTGCAAAAAAGGGAAAATACGGCAAACAGAACAGCCGCCTCCTTTGGCTTTGAGTTAATGGTAAGGAGTTTTATCGGCCACGCCAGATACTATGTATCCTATTCAATACGTGGCAAATGTCACTTTTTTAGTAACCCCCAATCATCATCCCATGGTGAGCTTGCCGGGTATGTCCACTCAGATCGAACAGACACGCCCGGCGCCAGAATCAAGCGCGCCAGAAGCCGCGCCGCACAGGCCGCACGTCTTCGGCAGTTATAAAGGCTGAATCGTCCACCTCATTGACCAATTGCTGCACTTTCGAAACGTTTTTGCGCAGCACGCTGCAACTTAGCAAGGTAACCACGCCATCCTTGCCGCGGGCTGAGATCTCCGTGATGGCATAACCTTCTTCCCGCAACCGCTCGGCCAGCGCCGCGCCGCGCCGGGGGCTGACAATGCTGAGCTGGATATGACCGATTGCCAGCCGCTCTTCTATCAGCATTCCGACCACATTGCCGGTAGCAAAACCAGCAGCATAGGCCAGGATGTTCAATGGATTGTCCAGATTGCTCAACACACTCGTGATGGCGATCACAAAGATCATGGCCTGAAAAAAGCCCAACACCCAGGCTATTCCTTTGCGGCCGCGCATCACCACCAGAACACGCAGAGTGTCCAGCGTCATATCTGAGACACGCAGCGCAAAAATCAGACCTGCGCCTGTCAGGGCAGATAAGGATAACCAGTCTTGCATGGGCATTTACTTAACGTCTCTCGGCAGGAGCGACCTGATCTGCTTGAATGGCTGGGATGTACAGGCGATCCAGATACTCGCGCAACATACGGCGCATGCTGAATTGTGGACCATTGGTCCGGATGGACTCTTTTATCCTCGCGATCCATTCTCCAGGCAGCCCATCCGAAGAGCGGAGTTGATAATAGAGTGGCACAATCTCTTTCTCCAGGGTATCATACAGGCTCTGGGCATCCTCGGCGTCCTGGTAGTCCTCGTCTTCATAGTCGATATCTTTGCCAATTGCCCAACCATTCTGCCCGTTATAGCCTTCACGCCACCAGCCATCCAGCACAGAGAAGTTCAGCACGCCATTGAGCGCCGCTTTCTGGCCCGAGGTTCCTGAAGCTTCGTTCGGCCGGCGCGGCGTGTTCAACCAGACATCGACGCCCTGCACAAGGTAGCGGGCCAGGTTCATGTCGTACTCTTCCAGGAACGCCAGGCGCCCGCCGCTCTCGGAACGCTTGACCGCCCGGTAAACTTCCTGGATCAGCATCTTGCCGCCTTCATGATCTGGATGCGATTTGCCGGCAAAGATGATTTGCACCGGCCGATCGGACGAATTGATGATCTTCAACAGGCGGTTCAAATCCTTCAGAACCAGATTGGCGCGTTTGTAGGGGGCGAAGCGGCGGGCAAAGCCTATCGTCAGGGCGTATGGATCGAGCAGCACACCCGAGGCAACCACCTGAGAAGGATACCAGCCACCGCGCTGCCAGCGCTGACGGGCGCGCTCACGAATATAGGCCACCAGCTTGCGCTTGAGATGCAAACGCACCGTCCAGAGCTGGTCATCCGGGATGTTGTTGACCAGTTCCCAGATATCTGGATCGTCGGCGTGGTCCATCCAATCTGCGCCCAGGTAGCGATCATACAAGTTGAGCAATCGCCGGGCCAGCCAACTGCCAGTGTGCACACCATTCGTGATATGGGTGATTGGCACATCCTCAACTGGCCGGTCAGGCCACAGGTGCCGCCACATCTTGCGGGCAACCTGCCCATGCAGCTCGGAGACTGCGTTGCGCCCATCCGACAGGCGCAGCGCCAGCGTCGGCATGCTGTAGGTCTCACCCCAGTTCACCGTCTGGCGCGCCAGGCCGATAAATTGGTCGCGCGTCAGGCCCAGTTTTGGCCAATAATTGGCAAAGTATTTATCAATCAGCCACAGGCCAAACTCGTCATTGCCGGCAGGAACCGGCGTGTGGGTTGTGAATACGCTGCTTTTGCGAACCCTTTCCGAAGCTTGCTCGAAGGTATCTCCTGCCTCGACGTATTCACGGGCGCGCTCCAGGGTTAAGAAGGCAGAGTGTCCTTCATTCATATGCCATACTGCTGGCGAGTAACCCAATTTGCGCAAGGCGCGCACCCCGCCAATGCCAAGCAAGATTTCCTGTGAAATACGCAAGTCGGGGTCGCTGCTGTACAGGCGGGCAGTCAAGGCCCTGTCGTGCGCATTATTGTCTTCAACATTGGCATCCAACAGAAAAAGCGGCACCCGCCCAACCTGGACCTGCCAAAGCCGCACAACGACATTGCGGCCAGGAAGCTCGACTGACACCTTGACTGGTTTCTCGTACTCATCCAACAACGGGATCACCGGCAAATCATCAAAGGCATGCAAGTCATAACGAGCTTCCTGCCAGCCATCTTCCGTAATGCGCTGGCTGAAGTATCCTTCGGTATAGAAAAAACCGACCGCCACAAAAGGCAGGCCAAGATCGCTGGCCTCTTTGGTATGATCACCCGAAAGCACACCCAGGCCGCCAGCATAGATTGGCAGAGTCTCGTGCAAACCAAATTCCATAGAAAAGTAGGCCATCAGGCGGTCGGTCAGTTCGGGGTGTGTCTGCGAAAACCAGGTAGTTGGGGCTTCCATGTACTGGTCAAAGACCCGAAAGATGCGATCGTAGAACTCCAGGTAGTAGCGGTTGTTCATCACCGCATTTAGCCGCGCCCGCTCAACCAGGCGCAGAAAACGCACCGGGTTGTGGTACACCCGCTCCCACAACTCTTTATCAATCCTGGAAAACAGGCGTTGCGCCTCCGGATTCCAGGTCCACCACAGGTTATATGCCAGGTCCGCCAGTCGATGAAGGCGCCGCGGCAAACTGAAATTATTCGGTATTTGTGCATAATGATGCATCATATAAACATCCTCAAAAAAAAACAGAATCTCTCTGGCGCATTTACGCCAGAGCGGAAATAATCTTACCACATGCCGGGAGTGATTTTGCTTAACAAAACGTGTTTGCATTTTGACTGGAGATTAGAGTTTTGGGATACAATTATGGCTATGGACGCAACCGTACAACTCTTTGTCACCTGCATCATCGATACCCTGTACCCGGAGGTGGGGGAGGCGGTGGTCAAAATCCTCCGACGCGCCGGTGTGAGGGTGGAATTTCCTCCCGGGCAAACCTGTTGTGGTCAGCCCGCTTTCAACGCCGGGATGCGCGCCCAGGCGCGCCCGGCCGCAATGCACACCATCCAGGTGTTTGAGAACACAGAAGGTCCGGTGGTGGTGCCGTCTGGCTCGTGCGCTGCAATGATCCGCCACGGTTATCTGGAGCTTTTCGCCGATGATCCAACCTGGTTGCCCCGCGCCAGGGCGCTGGCTGAGCGAACCTTTGAATTGACCGAGTTTCTGGTGGACCAGCTAGGCGTAACTGATCTGGGGGCACGCTTTCCTGGCAAGCTGACCTACCACGCCTCCTGCCACCTTCTGCGCGACTTGGGTGTGGATGCGCAACCTCGCGCCCTTCTGGCAGGCGTGCAGGATGCTGAGCTGGTCGAGTTGCCATACGCCACCGATTGCTGCGGGTTTGGCGGCGTGTTCTCCGTAGAACACCCAGAGATTTCATCAGCGATGCTGGCGCGCAAGATCGCCAATATCGAAGCCAGTGGAGCGCCGTTGGTGGTATCCTGCGATGGCGGCTGCATCACCAATATCAATGGTGGGCTTCACCGCCAGGGCAAGCCGCAGCGCGCAGTCCATATCGCTCAAATCCTGGCGCAAACCGATCCCAAACGCTGAGCCTGTTCATCAACCGGGTGTGTCGATGCCAAACGTCTTCCACGAACAGATCCGCACCGCCTTAGAGAATCCTGTCCTTCAATCCGCTCTGGATGGCAATGCTGAGCGCCGGTTAAATGCCATAAACCAGGCATTTGCCTCCCTGCCTGAAGGGCGTGAGCCTCTGCGCCAGCGCGCTCACGCTGTGCGCGCCCATACGATTGCAAACCTGGATCATTATCTGAATCAATTCATTGCCAACGCCCAGGCGAACGGTATAATCGTTCACCAGGCGGAGACCGGCCAGGAAGCGGTGCAGATTGTGCTCCAGATTGCCCACCGCGCCCAGTCAAAAGTGGTGGCAAAATCCAAGTCTATGGTCAGCGAAGAAATTCACCTGAACCATGCGCTTGAAAAAGCGGGCTTCCAGCCGGTTGAAACCGACCTGGGCGAGTACATCATCCAGCTGCGCGGCGAACCGCCGGCCCATATCATCACCCCTGCCGTGCACCTGACCCGCGCCCAGGTAGGCAAGACATTCAGCGAGAAGCTTGGCATCCCCTTGACCGAGGACATCCCAACCCTCACTGCCACAGCCCGCCAGGTGCTACGCCAGACCTTCCTGGATGCCGGCGTGGGATTATCGGGGGTTAATTTTGGCGTTGCAGAGACCGGGACGCTGACCTTGGTGACGAATGAGGGCAATGGGCGAATGTGCACCACACTGCCGCCGATTCACGTGGCCTTGATGGGCATCGAGCGCCTGGTGCCAACCCTGGATGACCTGGCCCTCATGCTCTACCTGCTGCCGCGCTCTGCCACCGGGCAAAAGCTCAGCGTGTACACCAGCCTGATCCACAAGCCGCGCCAGCCCGGCGAGGTGGACGGGCCGCAAGAGCGACACCTGGTGCTGGTGGACAACGGGCGAGACGCCATACGCCAGTCGCCTTTGATGGAAGTGCTGTACTGCATTCGCTGCGGGGCATGCCTGAACGCCTGCCCAGTCTTTCGCGAGATTGGCGGTCACGCCTACCAGGGCACAGACGGCCGCATCACGCCATACCCTGGCCCAATCGGTTCGGTGGTTTCGCCCGGCTTGTTCGGTGTGGCGGAATTTGGTCACCTGGCGCGGGCCTCCAGTCTGTGTGGCGCGTGTAAGGAAGCCTGTCCGGTGGATATTGACCTGCCCAAATTGCTGCTGCGGGTTCGGGCTGCTGGCGCGGATCCAAAGGCGGGCAAAACCGCGCCCAATCATCCCGGGCACACCACCGCTGGCGTTCAGCCGGCTGCACAGAGCCGCTCGCAAGTGCCCGGCGGCATGCGCCTGGGTTTGCGCCTGTTTGGCTGGTTGGCGGCTTCGCCCAGACTCTTCGCACTGGCCCAACGCCTGGCGGGAATGTTCAGCCGGGTCATCTCACCCTCGTCCGATTTCCTGCGCCTGCCAGCCTTCACCGGCTGGGGATATTCGAAAGACATCGCCCGGCCCGCCTTGCGGCCTTTTCGGGACCGTTTTGCCTCGCTTGCAACGGCGCCGGAAATTGTTGAATCGCGCAGCCTTCCGCCAAAGCCTGTCGAGCCGCCGCCTGCCAGGGTGCAAATTGCGCCTCCTTCCACCCAGGAGCGCGTGAGGCGCTTCTCACAAGAGCTGGCTGCCCTGGGCGGCACAGCAACATCCTGCACAGCCGAGGAGCTGGCTGGGAGACTGCTGCGGGAGCTGAACGGGCTGGAGATCTCTGCCCTGCAGGCCTGGGATGAAGACTGTTTTCCGGTGGGGCTGTTCCCGGCACTGCGTGCTGGCGGCATCCAGATTCAAAGAACACCCGACCCGACTCTACGCGCTGGATTGACTGGCGCCCTGGCGGGGATTGCAGAAACCGGAACCCTGGTCTTGGCCGGCGGTACGGGTAAGCCCCAAACTGCTTCATTGCTGCCCGAGGTCCATTTCGCCATCCTGCGCCAGGACGACCTGGTGGATACTCTGGTGGACGCTCTGCGCCTGCCAGCGATCCGCCAGGCCACAACGATTGTCCTGGCCAGCGGGCCGTCGCGCACCGCGGATATTGAGATGACCCTGACCATCGGGGTACATGGTCCCCGTGACCTTCGAGTCTTCATCATTTAGCCAATGCCCAAGACAGACTTGCTTGAATTAGCGGTTCAGGCGCTGAAAGCCGGGGATCGTCAGCGCGCCCAGGGATTGATCTCGCAGCACCTGCTGGCTGGCCCAAAGGACGGCCAGGCCTGGCTGCTGCTTTCTGAATGCCTGAGCGATGTCGAAAAGAAGCGCTACTGCCTGGAACGGGCGCTGGCCCTGCAGCCAGAAAATGACCAGGCGCTCCAGGCGCTGGAGAAGCTTAACAAAGTTGAGGCCGCCCCGCCTGGAGAAATGACTGATGAGAGCGCACCACCGATTGGCGACCAATCGCCCGAAGAACAGAAACCCGCCCCGCTCTCCAGTACAGGCGCCCTGCCCCCCGAAGGCGCTCCCAGAGCCGGCCAGGGGCCCATGGATGAACCCCCGGCCCCAAAAGCAGTTGTTCGCCCGGCGCCTAAAAAAGGCGCCAGTTTCAGCCGCGCTCAAACCTGCCTGATCATCCTGCTGGCGATCTTGATGTTGGCTGCAGTCATGGCGCTGGCGCTGATCGTGCTTCAGAGCCAGGCGTTTGGATCATCGGCAATCCAGCCCGCGCAAGCGCCAGCGATCCGGGCCTCGGTGACTTATTTTGAGTTCCCGGCCACCTGGACTCCCACCCCCAGCCAGGTTCCCAGCCTTGCCGCCTCACCAAGGGCTCTGACCCCCACATCCGGCAGCCTCCAAACTCCGTTGCCTTCTTTGACCCCCATCTCATCAGACCGGATGATCGTCATTGGGCGGTCGGCGCAAAACCGGCCGATTGAAGTCTATCGATTTGGCAGCGGGCCAAAAGAGCGAATGATGATCTTCGGCATCCACGGCGGCGATGAAGGGAATACCATCGCCCTGGCGAACGAATTGATCGCTCACCTGCGCCGCAACCGGCGTATTGTGCCCGCCGGATACACCCTGTATATTCTGCGATCATTGAACCCAGACGGCGAGGCGCTGGGGAACGTGCCAGAAGGTCGGCTGAATGGTAACGGGGTCGATTTAAACCGCAATTTTGACGTTGGCTGGAAGGCCGACTGGAGGAGCAACGGTTGTTCCTCCCTACCCGGCACAGGTGGCTCCGGGCCGGGCTCCGAGCCGGAGACCCAGGCGCTGAAAGAGTTCCTGGCCTCGCGCAATGTGGAAGTCTTGATCAGCTACCACAGCGCCTATCTGGGAGTTTTTCCCAGCGGCGATCCCCCGCATCCTGAATCGGCTCGCCTGGCCCAGGCTATCCACGACATCAGCGACTATCCCTACCCGCCGGTGCGCAGCGGGTGCGAATACACCGGCACGCTGGTGGACTGGGCCGCCAGCAACGGCGTGCTCGCCGCGGTGGATTTGGAATTGAACAGCGGGGTCGATACGGAATTCGAAACCAACCTGGGGGTGCTGTCTTTGTTGCTCAGTTTTGAGCCGCTCACATCGTCAGCTTCACCTCCGCCCAGCCCTTCTGCGGTTGCCCCATCCACCGCAACCCAGACTGCCAGCGGCTCTCTTGCCTCCACACCCAACCTGAATCCGACGCCGTCCCCCTGATCCCACCGCGGTGGCGGGCAGGGTTGTCATTCTCCGATAATTTTGACTAGCACGCGCTTGCGCCGGCCGCCGTCGAACTCGCCGTAGAAGATCTGCTCCCAGGGGCCGAAATCAAGCCGGCCGTTGGTCACTGCCACCACCACCTCGCGGCCCATCACCTGGCGCTTGAGGTGGGCGTCGGCGTTGTCCTCGCCGGTGCGATTATGTAAATATTGGCTCACCGGCTCGTGCGGGGCCAGGCTCTCCAGCCAGCGCTCATAATCCTGGTGCAGGCCGGACTCGTCGTCGTTGATGAAGACGGAGGCGGTGATGTGCATGGCATTTACCAGTCATTCACAATCACGACTATCGGATTTCACCCGATTTCGTCGTGTTGCTTTCTCAGCCAAGAGATCGTTTGCTAATCGAAGCACATTAGACAAAATCAATTCTCTCGGACAAACTCCCCGACAGTCCAGTTGGGGAGTTTGTTATTCTCCGATAATTTTGACTAACACGCGCTTTCGCCGGCCGCCGTCGAACTCGCCGTAGAAGATTTGCTCCCAGGGGCCGAAATCCAGCCGTCCGTTGGTCACCGCCACCACCACCTCGCGGCCCATCACCTGGCGCTTGAGGTGGGCGTCGGCGTTGTCTTCGCCGGTGCGATTATGTAAATATTGGCTCACCGGCTCGTGGGGGGCCAGGCTTTCCAGCCAGCGCTCATAATCTTGGTGCAGGCCGGACTCGTCATCATTGATGAAGACCGAGGCTGTGATATGCATTGCACAAACAAGAATTAAGCCTTCGCGGATTCCGCTTTCTCTCAAGCAGGCTTCCACTTGTGAAGTAATGTTGATAAATGCCCGCCGGCTGGGCACGTTGAACCAGAGTTCTTTGCGGTAGGATTTCATGTCAATTCTCCTGACCTGGATCCGCTTCTCAACGCAGTCCGCCAAGTCCCAGGCCCAAACCGATTACAGCTGCCATAAAAACCAGGTAACAACTGCCGATGATCAGGCCAAAGATGATCGCTGCCGGGATGGAGGCCAGGGCTAGCTTGACCATCAACATGACTAGGTGGGTGAAAGGGATGTCGATGTCGGTCAGGACGACTTCTTGCTCGATACGGCTGGCATCTTTCAGCTCCAGCAGGCTGGAGCGCATGTCGCGCTGCAGGCGGGTTTGCTCGCTGAGCAGGTCGAGGGGTTGAGGGGCGGGTTGAGCTGGGGGAGTGGTCATCGAGTGCTCCATTATCGTCTAAAATGATGGCTTACGATTACGGCGAATTTCCAGGCTGGTAGCTGGCCAGCTCGGCGCGGGTATCGACGGTCGCGCCATGATGGTGGTATTCAGCCGCAGCCAGGCCAACGCCGGGGCACACACAACGAATCGTGGTATCCGGCAGCGTGACCAGGATGATGCGGTAGCAGCTGGTGAACAGGCCAGCCGGTGTATCCACATCGGAGATGGATTCTACCTGCCACTGGTACGAGCCATCATCCGGGGGATTCACATCCGGGAAGGCCGGCCATAATTTTCCAACGCTGAAAGGAGACACATAGCTTGGCGTTTCACCCGAGGCGGGGAAGCCCCCTTTTGGCATGTCCTCCATCTCACTGACCAGGCGGTTGGCGTCCTCTTTTGAGCAAACGATAAACAATTGCTCTTCGTTCACCACGTAATAGGTGTCCGGCGATGGCGAGCCTTCCGCCTCCCCTGCAGCGCATCGGGTCAGCGGGTTCTTGCCTGTGGTTTGAATAGCCACAATTTGCCAGGGCTCCGCCGGCCCCGGCTCGACGGTAAGGATGGTCTCGGTGAAGTTGCCCTGCTCAGGCGGCTGCCCTTCGGTCACATGGGTCACGCTGTAGGTCCAGGTGCTGCCGATCTCGAGGGGGAAGTAATCAAACAGCGTCTCGCTCCTGGGTTGGACTTGCGCGGTGCTGGCTTGCGTCGCAGCCAGGGCTTCGGTCATGGGGGTTTGTTCGGGAGTGGCTGACGGAGCGGGTTGGGTTGGTGCAGCCTGGCTTTGGGTTGCCCGTGAGGCGGTTGAGCTGGGCAGAGCGGAGGATTTTTCCGAACGCAAGATTTCTGCAATCTGCAGCGCAAGCACGATGGCGGTTATCAAGGCCAGCGCGGCGATGGACAGCAGGACAGTCTGGAGGGCCGGGGATAAGCTTGGTTTGGTTTTCATTTGTTATCCTGCAAAATGATACCACGGACAGGCGCGGACAGGCCAGGTTAAAAATGAAGCGGCGCCCGAGTCTCCAAAATCTCCACCGTGCTGCAGGCGCCGTCCAGGCGGATGCGGTCGCCGGTTTGGAGGCGGGTGGTGGCGTCGCCGCAGCCCAAACGAAAACTAACAATTTTATGGTTGAAGTGTTGCCAATATCTGATGTTTGTACTATAATAATAGTTGATCGAAATGAGATGATCGAGCGAGGCGAAAGTCAGCATGTTGAGCATGATCGAGAGCAGAGTATCCATTCTACGAAAACGTGTGCGCGCTTGGAGGTGTGTCGTGTCTCGAAAAAGACTTGCACTGTGGCTGATTATACTGGGTGTAGCAATCATTAGCCTGGCGCTGGTATCACCGGCGCAGGCCCAGGAGCCAACCCCCGAGAATGACCAGAATTGCGTCTCTTGTCACGCGGATCAGTACTATTTATACGACTCGGGAAAATGGTTCTGCCTGTGCGAGGCGCCGATGCACTGCATCTACTGTCATGGCGGGCGCACCGATTCGTATGTGGAAGAGGTGGCTCACCAGGGCCTGGTTCTGTATCCCACTCGCCAACACGCAGAGCGCTGCCAGACCTGCCATGCGGAGGACTATATGGGCCGCATCGTGAAGTTTGACTCGCTTGCCGGGATCAACTCGACGCCCGTACCCGTTCTGACGGCAACACCGCAGCAGGCGATTGGCCTGATATCCGGCGAGCCGCCCACGGTGTCCTTCACCCGCCTGGACCAGCTTGAGCCCTGGCGCCTGGCCGGGCTGGGTGTTCTGACAGTCATTTTTCTGCTGGTGATTGCCTTTGGCTATCGCTGTTGGAAATTGGATTGTCTTTCCAAGAAACAATCATCCTGATAATGTTCAAATATGGAGGTAAAAATGTTCACTCGAATGTTGCGCGGAAGAGGCAGGACAGGACAAGGCCGAGGCCTGGGGCGTGGTGCAGGCGGCGGGCAGGGCTACGGCGGTGGTCGTGGCGGCGGGGATAAACCCGGCTCCGGCCCCGGCGGCAGCTGCGTTTGCCCCAAGTGCGGGCACAAAGAGCCGCACGTCGCCGGTCAGCGCTGCCTGGATCAAGTATGCCCCAAGTGCGGGACGAAGATGACCCGCGAGTAATTTTTCCACCAAAACAACATGGGTCTCGAAAGCAACTATCGCAGCCCGGATTGGGTAATTCAATGAAAATCATCTTGACAACCAGTTCCCCTGACCTGAATTCTGATATCGACCCTCGCTTTGGGCGTGGGGCTAATTTCCTGGTGGTAGACGCAGAAACGCTGGCCTGGCAAGCGCATCCTAACCCGGGCGTGAGCGCCTCGGGCGGCGCCGGCTCGCTGGCAGCGCAATTCGTAGCCAAGGAGAAAGCCCAGGCGGTCATCAGCGGCGATTTTGGCCCCAACGCCTACGAAGCGCTTGAAGCCGGTGGAGTGGCGATGTATTTGTTCGGGAAAAGCCGCACCGCCCTCGATGCCATCCAGCGCTTCAAGGCCGGGCAGCTTGAACGCGTCACCGGTCCCACTGGTCGGGGTCACCACTCGTGAGGGCAAAGGATGGATATCACAATCGCAAGCGGCAAGGGCGGTACGGGCAAGACAACCGTGGCCACCAGCCTGGCGCTCAGCCTGGCGCTGAAGTCGCCAGAGCTTCCCCCCTTGTTCCTGGATTGTGACGTCGAAGCTCCTGACGCCCATCTGTTTCTTCACCCGGTATTCGATCAGCATCAAGAAGTCAGCCTGCTGATCCCCTGCATCGACGAGGCAAAATGCACCCACTGCGGGCGGTGTGCGGAGGTGTGCCAGTACCACGCCATCGCCGTGCTGGGCAAAAAGACGCTGGTTTTCCCACAACTCTGTCATGGCTGTGGAAGCTGCACGGCGCTGTGCCCCGAGGCGGCGATCCGTGAGGTTCCTGCGCGCTTGGGGGTGATCGAGGGTGGAACGGCTACGGAGCATATCCCCTTTGCCCGGGGCGTGCTGGATGTAGGCCAGCCAATGGCCGTGCCGGTGATCCGCCAGCTTTTGGACTGGGCGCAGCCGGCGCCCGGTCAGGTCGTGCTGCGCGACTCGCCACCAGGGACTTCCTGCCCGGTAGTGGCCACGGCGCGGGGCAGCGATTTCTTGTTGCTGGTCACCGAGCCGACCCCGTTTGGGCTGCACGACCTGCGGCTGGCGACGCAGATCGCCCGGGAATTGGGCCTCCCTGCTGGAGTGGTCGTTAATCGTCACAACGGCGCCTTCCCAGATCTAGAGACCTTTTGCGCGGCCGAAGGTTTGCCTGTATTGTTGCGCATCCCCTTCGAGCGATCGATTGCAGAGGGTGTAGCGCAGGGCAAGACGCTGGTGGAGATCCGTCCTGCGTACATGGTCCTATTGCAGCAGCTCTTTTCAAAAATCCAGGCGATCGTGGGAGTGAAAGCATGAACAACCCGCGCGTTGCCATCCTGGCCACAATACTGACGCTGGCCAGCGTCGGGCAAATTATCCTGGCAATCTTTCTCTACGACCCGGATGGCAATGCGGCGGTCATTAATCTGGGCTGGGTCATTTTATGGATTTCCGCCATCTTCGGCTGGCTGCCCATTTCTCCACACCCGCGGGAGGTACGGATCGTGCGTTGGACCGCCCGCATCATCAGCTTGCTGGCTGCAGGCGCCTGGCTGCTGATCATGCTGGATATTTTGCTGTGCGAGCTGGTTTTCGGATGTATCACGCTGACCTGGGAAACCGGCTTGCTGGTTGTGCTGGCTACAGTCTCTGTGTTGAGCGTGATCTCTGCCTGGCGGTGGGAAGGACCCGGTGGTGTGGCGATGATCCTTTGGGGACTTGTCTTCACACTGATCGCCTATGTAACCAGCCACCCGTATGAGGTCTTTTCCGTGCTGGTGACCGGCGTGCCGTTTTTGATCGCCGGGGGCCTGTTTTTGGCGAGCTGGTGGTGGTCGCACAAAGATGCCCCACAATGGCTGACGAATAATCATACGGTGTGAGCAATGAAAATACTCGTTTATGGCGCAGGACCCCTGGGTAGTTTGTTCGCCGCCAGGCTTGACCAGGCCGGGCATCAGGTGGCTGTGCTGGCGCGCGGGCAGCGTTTGGCTGATTTGCGGCAGCACGGGATTGTGCTGGTGGATACCCAGAGCGGGGAGGAGACGGTTGCACGGCCGCAGATTGTCGAGCGGCTCGATCCTGATCAGGCGTATGATCTGGTGCTGGTCGTCATGCGCAAGAACCGCGCCCTGGAAATCTTACCAGCCTTGGCCGCTAACCAGCGCACTCCCAATATTCTCTTCTTGATGAACAATGCCGCCGGACCGGGCGATCTGGTCCAGGCTTTGGGCCAGGAGCGGGTATTGATGGGTTTTCCGATGGCGGCCGGGTATCGTAGGGGCCATGTGGTGCACTATATGCTCGGCGCGCAGGCCGGCCAGAACGCCCACATCCCGATCGGGGAAGTGGATGGCCGCATCACGCACCGGCTGCGGCAGGTCGGCGACGTCCTGGCGAGCATGCCCGGGTTCGACGCCGAGCTGCGCGGCGATATGGACGCCTGGCTCAAGACGCATGTGGCTTTGCTGATGCCTTCATTGGCCCCGGCGATGCGGGCGGCCGGGCGTGACAACGTGCGCATGGCGCATACCCGCGATGCCATCGTGCTGGCCATCCGTGCCATACGGGAAGGCTTCTGCGTCCTGCGGGCGTTGGGTTTTCCGATTGTTCCGCCGCGGGTTCTGCTCCTGTTTGGCTGGCTGCCCGAGCCGATCCTGGTGTGGGGCTTTCAGAAGCGCCTGGTGGATCCGCGCATGCGGATCGCCATGCTGGAACATGCGGATGCCGCTCAGGATGAGATCCATCATTTGGCCGAGGAGTTCCTGGCGCTCAAGCGCCAGACTTCGGTGCCAACTCCGGCCATGGATCGTCTCTCGGCCTACTTCGACCCGGGTACGCCGCCGATGCCGGAAGGATCGGCTGAGATCCCGCTGGATTGGCGCGGGGTATGGGCGGCTGGCGGAGTGCTGGCGGGCATGCTGGGTGTTTTGTGGTTGTTATGTCGTTTATTAAAGAAAAAGTGACACTTTATGGCAATACGCCGGATCGAAACCAAAGCTTCTCGCACTGCGGCCTACACCTGTTTTTCGCGCGCCTGCGCCACACGTGAAAAAGACCCCCGTTTTCGTGGGCCAGACACCCTGGCAGAAGTCATTCTACCGCCGATCCCGAGGTTTACACTTGAATTTGCCCCTGCGCGGAAATTCCTCATGCACAAGATGTTCCCCGCCGGCATCTACGAGTATGTCTGCGCACGAACAAAGGTGATGGATGCAGCGTTTTTAGAGGCGCTGGAAGCTCGCTTCGCACAGATCGTCTTGCTGGGCGCCGGCTTCGACACACGCGCATTGCGCTTCGGGGTGTGCAACCACGGTACCAAAATCTTCGAGCTGGATGCACCCACCACGCAGGAGCCTAAACTAGAAATCTTCCGCAAGAAAGGACTCATCCCCCCGCCCGAACTGGTGTTTGTCTCAATCAACTTTAACCAGGAAGATATTTTCGAAGTGTTGACCCGTGCTGGTTACCAGGATGGGCAAAAGACCTTTTTCCTGTGGGAGGGCGTCTGCATGTATCTCAATACCCAGGCAGTGGATAACACGCTAGCATTCATTCAGAAACACGCCGCTCGTGGCAGCCGGATCATCTTCGACTATATCTACGCCTCAGTCTTGCGCCAGGAAAACCGCTACTACGGCGAGCAAGACATCTACAAGACAGTCGCCAACGCTGGGGAAAGCTGGACGTTTGGCTTGGAGGAAGGCGAAGTGGAACCTTTCCTGGCCGAGCGCGGGTTTGAGTTGCTTGCCCATTACACACCGGTCGAGTTGGAGAAATTATTCCTATCGACAGAAGATGGCGCACTCCACGGGCGAGTAAATGGGACGCACTGCATTGTGCTCGCGGCGGTGAAAAATGATAATGAAGCAACTTGTCATCCTGAGCGGTAAGGGCGGCACCGGCAAGACCAGCCTGGCGGCTGCCTTTGCCCATCTGGCGAGTGAGGGTCCTGTCCCTGTGAAAGCGGTGCTGGCAGATGCCGATGTAGATGCCGCCAACCTGGAGCTGGTGCTGCGCCCTCAAAGGCTGGAAACGCATGATTTCGAAGGCGGAGCGGTGGCGGTGATCGACGCCGAACGATGCCAGGGCTGCGGCGCCTGCGAGCAAGTTTGCCGTTTCGATGCGGTGATCAGCCCTGACGGTGACCTGGCCTACCGTGTGGATCCGATCGCCTGCGAGGGTTGCGCGGCGTGCGTCTACCAGTGTCCGGAGGAAGCCATTCGCATGCAGACGCAGATTGCCGGGCAATGGCACCGTTCAGACAGCCGTTACGGAGCGTTGTTCCACGCCGATTTGCGCCCGGCGCAGGAAAACTCGGGCAAGCTGGTGACGCTGGTCAAACAGCAGGCCAGGCTCCTGGCGCTGGACGAAGACGATCCCCTGGTGATCATCGATGGGCCGCCGGGCATTGGCTGCCCGGTCATCTCGGCGGCGGCGGGCGCCGACCTGGCGCTGATCGTGACCGAACCCTCGGCGGCCGGGATTCACGATATGCGGCGCATCCTGCAGACCACGGCTCACTTCCGCCTGCCGTCGCAGGTGTGTGTCAACAAGGCGGATATTTACCCGGCGGGGACGGCGCAGATTATTGCCTATTGTCGGGAAAACGACATCCAGGTGGCCGGGCAAATCCCGTTCGATGAGAGCATTCCACAGGCGATGCTGATGGGTGAGCCGGTCACTTCCTATCGCGCCGAGACGCCTGCCAGCCAGGCTATCGTGGAAGTGTGGAAAAACTTGCTGAGATCTCTGTCTATTGCGCCAAGCGAGACAGCTCCAATTCATGAAACGGAAGAAAGATGAGCAATCCGGCAGAATTGCGCCTGGCTATCCTGGAAAAACTGTCTACGGTGATCGATCCGGAGACGGGAGCCGATGTGGTGCGGATGAGGTTGATCGAGAATCTGGTCGCCGGCCCCGAGGGACAGGTGAGCTACACGATCCGCCCGTCTTCGCCCTTGTGTCCGGTGGCGGTGTTTCTGGCGATCCAGATCAAGATGGCTGTCGCCAGCGTGCCCGGGGTCGTGGCGCAGCAGATCACGGTGGAGAATTATATTGCGGCCGAGAAATTGACCGAGATGATCAACCAGGAGAAATTGTTTGATATATAGAGGAGTGCTATGGTGAAAATCGGGATTATCATTTGTGACCGCTATCGTACTTGCGCTGGCGGGAAGTGCCTGCGGTCGATGAGGAACAGGGAGGGTGCATTCTCCCAATATGCCGGTGTTGCAGTAGAGCTGGTGGGCTACACCACCTGTGATGGCTGCCCGGGCGGCAACGTCGAATATACGGGAGAAGAAATGGTTAAGAATGGGGCGCAGGTGATCCACCTGGCTACCGGGCTGCTGGTTGGCTATCCCCCGTGCCCATATATCCACACCTTCAAAGCTTTCATGGAAAAACGCTATGGAGTGAAGGTGGTTGTGGGCACACATCCCATCCCCCAAAAATACCTGGATCTGCACACAAGCCTGGGGACATGGAAAGATGCTGAATGGCAACCGCTATTGGAAGCAACCATGGCAGACGAGGCAACTCGAAAGGCTTATAACTGAAATCATGAAACACGTTTTCGGACCGGTTCCATCTCGACGATTGGGGCAATCTTTGGGGATTGATCCGGTTCCGCTCAAAACCTGCAACTGGAACTGCGTGTACTGCCAGTTAGGACGCAGTGTCCCTTTGACGAATGAACGAGGCGAGTACTTCCCGCGTGAAGAGATTGTTGCTGAGGTTGAACAGGCTTTGGCTGCTCACAAACCAGGTGAGATCGACTGGGTCACATTTATTGGCTCGGGAGAGACGACACTGCATGCTGGCATTGGCTGGATGATCCGGCAGGTGAAGTCACTGACCGAGCTGCCGGTGGCGGTCATCACCAATGGATCCCTGTTGTACTTACCGGAAGTGCGAGAGGAGCTGATGGTTGCGGATGCGGTCCTGCCGACCCTGGACGCCGGTACAGCGGATGTCTATCGCCGCATCAACCGCCCGCACCCAGAGATCACTTTTGATCACCTGGTGGATGGGTATGTGGCCTTCCGCAAAGAGTATGCGGGTAAGCTGTGGGTGGAGGTGATGCTGGTGCAGGGGCTGAATGACACCCCCGAGGCGCTGTGGGATATGGCCAGGGTGCTGCAGCAGATCGGACCGGATGCTGTGCACATTACCCTGCCGACTAGGCCGCCGGCAGAGACCTGGGTGCAACCTCCGCATGAAGAGAGCCTGATGCAGGCCATAGCCATCCTGGGGAATATCGCCGAGGTGGTGCATCCGGCCGAGGGAACCTTTGATCTGGGAGGTTATGATAATATAATGGATGCAGTGATCGGGATCATAACCCGACACCCCATGCGCCAGGAGGAGCTCGAGCGCGCGCTGGACCGCTGGTCGCCCGGCCAGGTGAGCCAAACGCTGGAGGAGCTGTTATCCAGCGGGCGGGCGCAGGTGGTGGAGCGCTATGGCGTGCGCTTTTGGAGCGCGGCGCTGGCGCGCTATCCCGACTCGGATGGTTAAAGGTCGATCTTGCATGGAGGTTGGACATGGCGTCTCAAACCATTTTTGAAATTCAAGCCGATCTCTGCCGCACGATGTCCAGTGCGGTGCGCTTAGAAATTGTCCATCTTTTACGCGATGGCCCCAAACGAGTCGGCGAGATTGTTCAATTAACCGGACATCCACAAGGGACAATTTCCCGTCATCTCAGCTTGTTGCGTAATGGCGGAGTCCTGATCGTAACCCGCCAGGGCAAGGATATCAGCTATCAAATTGCCAATCCAAAGATCGTGGAAATTTGCGATCTGATGCGAGAAGTGCTCACGGAAGAGATTGCTCACCGCTCCGAGGTGATGCGGAATTTCTAGAATAACCAGGAAACGACACCATGATGAAACGACTCTTGACACTGACATTGATCCTGTTGTTTTGGTTGCTTGCCGCAAATGAGACTGCTGCCCAGGCGCAGCAGGCGGTGGTGCGGGCGGTGTTGTTCTACTCGCCCAGCTGCGGCCATTGCGAATACGTCATCACAGAAGTGCTACCGCCGCTGAGGACGAAATATGGCGATCAACTGGATATCGTTGGCATCAACGTGGAAAGCGAAGCCGGCCAGGCTTTCTTAACGGCGGCGATCGAGATGTTCGGCGAGGAGTATGGCGCGGTGCCGCTGCTGGTGGTGGGCGACCAGGCGCTGCTCGGCTCACTGGATATCCCGGAGAAGTTTCCCGGGCTGATCGACCTGTATTTGTCCCAGGGAGGCGTGGATTGGCCGGCCATCCCCGGCCTGGCCGAGGCGATCGAGGCGGCTGAGACTTCGCAGGCGGCTTCTGCGCCCACGACGCAGGCCAGCCAGCCGGCCAACCCCGGGCAGACGACCGCAGGCCCTGCGCTCGAAGCGTCAAACAGCCTGATCGATCGCCTGGGGCGTGACCCGGCCGGCAATGCGCTGGCGATCGCGGTGCTGTTGGGGATGTCCGTCTCGGCGGTGGGGGCGGCCGTTTACCTGCAACAGCCCAAAATCAGATTCGACCTACGGCGATGGGAATGGGCGATCCCTGCCCTGTGCCTGGTGGGTCTTGGCGTCGCCGGGTACCTGGCTTATGTCGAAACGACCCAGGTCGAAGCGGTGTGCGGGCCGGTGGGCGATTGCAATACGGTGCAGCAAAGCCCGTATGCGCGCTTGTTTGGCGTCTTGCCAATTGGAATACTCGGCGTCATCGGCTATGTGCTGATCCTGCTGGCCTGGCTGGTCGGGCGGTATGCGCATAAGCCGCTCTCCTGGCTGGCCGGGCTGGCGCTGCTGGGGTTGACCGGCTTTGGGTTGCTTTTTTCGATTTATCTAACTTTTCTGGAGCCGTTTGTGATCGGCGCCACTTGCGCCTGGTGCCTGGCCTCGGCGGTGTTGATGACCGTGCTTTTCTGGCTCTCCCTGGAGCCGGGAAAAGCAGCCTTCAGGCAGCTGTTCAACCAAAAGAAGCGTTCTTCTCGATAGAGATGCCTAGATGAAACTTGCTGCAGAGTTTCGACAACAGCTCTTAACCTACCAGCGGTTCGAAATCACCAGGCACCACATCTACCGGCGGCTGGCGAGCATGATCCGGGCGCCGGAAAACCGCCAGGTGCTGGAAAAGATCGCCCAGGATGAATTGCGCCATTACCGGAATTGGAGGCTATACACCGGTCAAGATGTACAGCCGGATACTTTGACCACCTGGAAATATCACCTGATCAGCCGGGTTTTTGGTTTTCCATTCAGTCTCAAGCTGATGGAGCTTGGCGAGGAAAAAGCGCAATCGAATTACGCCGGGCTTCGCCGCGCGATCCCCGAAATTGAAACCTGGATCCGGGATGAGGAAACACACGAGCAGGCGCTGATGGAAATGTTGGACGAGGACCGGCTGCATTACGATGGATCGGTGGTCCTGGGTTTGAACGAGGTCCTGGTAGCGTTATGTGGGGTGTTGGCAATTCTTACCCTGGCGCTGCAGAATACGAAAATGATCGCACTATCTGGATGGATCACCGGCATCGCCGCGGCGATAGCCATGGCGGTATCTGAATTCATGTTCAGGCGCTCAGAAAAGTCGTGCCGGCATCCGCTGCGCGCGGCGACCCAGGTTGGTCTCATGTACGTCCTGATGGTTACATTCCTGGTCTCGCCGTACTGGCTTTTTGAAAATATTTATCTGGACTTGGGCCTGGCGCTGGGCATTGCCCTGTCCATTATTGCGATCTGCTATGCCTATATTTCAGTAGCCAAAGACGAACCCTTCCGCAGGGGCTTTTTCGAAATGGCAGGCTTGAGCCTGGGCCTGGCCGGGGTGTTGTTTCCGCTCGGTTATCTGATCCGCGTATGTTTAGGAATTGAGCCTTAAGAAAAGGATTGTTGCATGGATTTGCTTAAATTGGAGATTTTTCTGCATTCTGCTGAAAGCTTGAACTTTTCCACAACCGGGAAGCGGATGCACCTGAGCCAGCCTACGATCAGTCACCATATCCGCGATCTGGAAAACGAGCTGGGCGTGGAGCTGTTCGAGCGCACTGCTGGAGGGCTGCACCTGACCGAGGCTGGCCGGTTGCTGCTACCCTGGGCGCACAAGCTGATCCACCAATCCATGCAGGTGCAGGAAATGATGACTTCCTTGCAAGAGAAAATTGTTGGCCACCTGCGAATTGCGTGTAGCACGACGTCTGGCAAATACCTGTTGCCTTTCCTGGCCGGGCGATTCCGCCATCGTTACCCCTGGGTGAAAATATCTATCTTATCTTGCACGCCGGAATATGTGGTGCCTCGATTGCTGGAAGAGGAGGCCAACCTGGGCGTTTTGAGCCGGGAAGCCTTCGAGGAAGGCCTGGATTCACAGGAATTCTTCACTGATCAAATCATTCTGATCGTGCCCAAGGGGCATCCCTGGGCGCTGCGCCAATCGGTCGAACCGGGAGATCTGCTGGATATGCAGCTGATTATGCGTGAGCCCACCTCCGGCACGCGGCGCGTCTTGCTGACGGAACTTGGGAAGCACGATATCCATCTGGAAGACCTGGAAGTGTTCCTGGAATTGGGCAATGCCGAAGCCATTGTAGAGACGGTGGCAGCAGGCTTTGGCATCTCCTTTGTCTCGCGATTATCCGCCGGCTATGCCTTGCGGGAACGAACCGTGGTTCAGGTTCCAATCAGCGGGCTCGAGCTAAGACGAAAGGTGTATATGGTGCGGCGGGCGATCGAGGCGCCCAACCGGGCGCAGTGTAGCGTTGATCAATGCGTCAAGGGCAAGATTGAGGCGATCGAAGAACACCTCGATCGTTTCCGCATTCGGCAAAGCTTCATCGAAGGGGACCAGGTCCAACCCGGTTGGAAGATCATGGAACAGCAATCGTTCAGGTGAATGGGCGGTTTCGATAGCACGACGCAGCCTCAGCGCCTGGGCCGGCAAGCGCTGGGTGCGCCAGGCATGCTCGGGCAGCGTACGCAGCGCGCGTACCAGGGCGCGCACTACGGGCATGGCTTCGGGGCGGACGCGCAGGCCGCGCCCCAGTCGCTCCAGGATGGGCCGCAAGGCGCCATCCACTCGACACCCAGCTACTGCAAACAACTCCGGGCGGCGCAACAGCACCTCCCAATCGGCTACGCCAGGCTCTGGCAGCAGTGTGCCCTCGCGATAGAGGGTGGTCTCGGAAGCATGCGCCTGGAGGAAGGCGCACAGCACTACCGGCAACACCCCCTCAGTTAACCCATACGGCGGCGCAGCCAGCCGTTGGAACAGCGTTTCTACCGGGCGCGGCCCGGATGGCAGAGCAAAGATAAAGTCCGAAATTGCCGCCCAAACAGGCTTCAGATTCAATGGGTCATTTTCTGGTGGTACTTCAAACTGCCAGGCATCCGCTGTCGAGGCATGGATGCCGCCCTTCTTAAGCAGGCTCTCGTACATGCTGCGTTCGGGTGGGAAGCCTTCGATCCCCAGTCTGGGCTGGTCGGCACGGGTGAGCATGGCCTCGATCAGGTTGCGCCGGGCAGCGGCTGCCTGAGAGGATAACATGCGGCGGTTGATCAGTTCGTTCCACAGACGCGGCGACTTGTCGTAGAGCTGGTCGCATACACTCGAAATTAAATGGGAAAGTCCGCCGCGCTCGCTCACCTCCACGCGCTGGCCCTGCCAAAACCATGTGCTGCCATGCGCCTCGGCCAGGCGGTGCAGCTTTAAATTCGCATCCAGTTCAGCGCGGATCAACGCCTCGACCCCGGCCAGGCGGGCGCGCAGCTCACGCCTGGCGACCGGGTCGTCGCGCAGTTCAGGCGTGTTTTCGCCTACCCAATTCAACGCCCGTAGCTCTTGCGCCAGTTCGGCCAGACGTACCGAACGCCCGGCGATGCCCACCACAATATCGGCCCGTTGGCCAATGTCCGCTTCGGCAGCCCAGGCTTCGAACTGGGCTGTTTCCGCAGCGGTGGTTGGCAGGGCTAAGAGCGCCAAACCATTGGCGCCTGCCGTTGGCTGCAAGGAAACCAGCGAATAATTCGATGTATCGACATAGCGAACTTCGAAGTAGCGCAGTGCGCCGATGATATAGCTGTGACGGCGAGCAACCAGTGGCCGCGGCGGCAAGTAATGTTGCACGATATTAGCAAAACTGAAGGCACCGGTCAATTGTGCATGCGCCTGATCCAGGCGCGCTTCTATATCCACGTCGCTGCCTTGCCATATGTTGTACGTACTGTTGTAACGACGGAAAACGATCAGCGAGCGGTCCTTCATCCGGCTCAGGGCGCGGCGGATATCGCCATCGCTGCGCTCAGACCCACGCAGAGCGCCGATGATCACAGTCTCATGAGCCTGGATGCCGCCGCTTTCCGCCATCCAGTTGACCAGCCCGATGGTCTTAAGCAGATCTACTTCCAATAGTTCGATGTTCGGGGCGCTCGCCAATCGTTCAATGGTTTCGGTCAGGGCACGCGCTCGGCCTGACGCATACAATCGAGCCTGGAAATTGGCGAACAGATAATCGAAGAGATCCGGCAGGCGCAAAAACGCCGGTGATTGATGCTTTTGCAGAAAATCCTGAAATCCGAATGGTTCTGACGATGCCAGGAAAGCAAACAGTGAGCGCTCGTTTTGCGCCAGGCGCTTGAACAAGAACGGCAACGCCGCCAGGGCGGATGGATGTAACGGGTAAGCAGCTGTTGACAATTCTATGAATTGATCTTCAGGTAACAAGGATGGACGCCAGCCATCCCGGTAAGCCTCATCGGCTGTTTGTCGCAGCATGGAGGATAAGTGACGATACTCATCCGGGCGGATCGCCTGCAGCGCCCGCACCAACAGCCGCATTTGCTGCGTGGGTGGCTCCTGAAAAGCGATGTCGTCAAATCGGCCTTGCACCTTGGACCATTCTTTTTGTGCCGCGCTGTTCATCAAGGCAGCGTAACGCTCAAATGCCTGGTACAAAATACCGATAAAGATGATGGGGAAATCGCCGCTGCGATTGGCGTATTCGGCCAGTTCCTGGAATACATAGACATCTGCCTTTTCAGGACTGGCGGCAGCATATTCCAGCGGTTTGCCCATTTCATCTAAAACAAACAAGATACCGTGGAAGGGAAGCCGAGTATCAGAAAACACTTTTTTTGTTTTTTGCAGCCAGCTTATAATGGATCGGCTGTTGGTATGAGCGTTCCAGCTTTCCAGCTCAGTCAACAGGTGTGGGATACCAGAATGCTCGGCATAAGGGTGCAAAGCGCGCTGTAATCCGCCCCGTAAGCACTCCTGCAGGGAGGCGCGATATCCTGCCATCGGTACAGCCAGATAACCTGTACCGTTGTGGACTTCAAATCGAGACAGAACCTGTTCGGTCAGGATGGGATCAACCGACTGCAATAGCTCCAAAGCACGGGCATGACCGGGGTGCTCCGGGCAGACCAGATTCATCAAAAAGAGGGCAAAATAGGATTTACCTGAGCCATATGGACCTGTAAGCGTCCACGCTCGCGTAGGTGAGGAGCCTTGTAAATGACTGAGGATGCGGCTGAGGCTCGAGCGACTTTGCCCGGTAAGCAGATACTCGTCGATGATCAGCGAATTTTCTAGATCCTGTTCCACGTTCATGGAACGGATGCTGCTCTGGCGCACTCTAACCAGTTCGCTCAGCGCTACTGGCGCGGATGGAGCTTCAAACATTACCATAATAGCCCTCAAGGAGTTTATAGGCAATGGAGTCGAAAGTATCTAGAGCTCCCTCCTGTAAATATAGTTGGCGTAACCCGGTGGTTTCGTTCAACTGAATTAAGCCATCGGTCTGTTGGACGAGTTGTTCTAAATACTCGACAACGCTATTTTCGTCCAGCTTGAATGCCTGACCTGGGCTACCGTCATTGTACAAGATTTCTTCAATAGTTATGGTTCGTCTCGTTTCCAGGATTTTCGATAAGAAGTGAAATAATGCAAAACCAAAGATTTCCGCCGGCAGGGAAGGCTTTGGGCCGATATTGAACCGGAAGAGATTATCTCCAGGATCGTGCTGGATTAGGTCAAGCTCCGCCAGTGGGCAGTCCAGACCTTCTTCAGAAAAAGCGCCACTTCTAATTCCCGATGGAATATAGGTGCGCAGCAAGCAGTCAACCTCTCGCTCGATCGTCCCCTCCGTGGTACGAACGCCCAATTGCTCGAACCTTCGATTGACCAACGCTATCGTTTGCTTTTTAGAAAAATCGGTTACAAAATAAGCGGAGAAGATAATCGACCAAACCAGTGCCCGAGTAGTGTTCGAGACAAGTTGCCAGTGCAATAACCACAGAGAACCGACATCCTCTAAATACGGATCCCAGGCATTGTTGAGCATCAAGTTGTGTGCAAGCATAGATGGCTCAAGTGGCTTAACCTGCCGTGAGCCGGGCTTTTCTCGCACTAAATCCGTAGCCAAGCACCAATGGCGGATCGACCGAACCATGTTCTTCCCGACCCCCAGAATCACCAGCGCTTCGTCGCGGGTGAAGATCAGATCATCTTCACATACCGCATCAACACCTTTTTTCAACCAGCCGTGTCTGAAAACAAATTTTTCGTGTCCGCCGAAGGTCGGTTTGACACCCTCTTCGATCAGAAAATTCACCGCACGCTCCTAAGCCTTAATGGTTTGCGCAGAACATGTTGGGGAGCTCAATTCAGAGGCCAATAAATCGAACATTCCCCCTTGCCGCGCTACAACGTATCGCCGTACGAGCACAGAGGTGGAAAATTTCAACATAACCTGTAAATATCCCGGACAACACTACTCAAGAGATTTTACTGCATAATAAGGCTTTTACGCCATAAAATTCTGATAATTTTGTAAGCACGAAATATCCTTGTGCTTAGAGCCTTGGCTCACTTATCATCAGATTTCACGCATTGCGTGATGGAGAGCAGATAGCATCACCATTTATTGTTATAGTCAGTCTTTTAATTTCGAGTCTAGAAAAAATGGCTATTTGTCCTGTATCTGGCGGTAGCCAAATACAAAACGCCGCCACTGGTGGTGCTTAAGTTATTTTTGTCTAAACTCGAGTTTAAACAGTAGTTATTGATTCTTTTAAGATGTAAAACGAGTTTTGCCCAGTATTTTAAGAGAAAATCTCGCACGGATGTGCTATCATAGAGCAAGGAGAAAACAAAACCCTGCGGTGCGCTAACACCCAGGGTGTTGGTCACGCCGACGTGACGGCCTGACAAAGTGAAGTATAGCACATTTTTCGAGCCGTCCGCGTGCTGTGGACGGCTCGGTTTGTTTTGTGAGGTTGTCGTATGGATGAATTTGAACTATTTTTCAGTGGCACCCCATCAGAATTTGGAGTTATGGCAAAGGAGTTTGACAAAGACTTTGTCATCGGCGGCGCTCGGTACCCAACACCGAGTTCTAGCCCATTTGCTGATGGTCAATTGCGCCCAGATGCCAACCCGGTAAATGCCATTCTATACCAGTCAAAGGGTGATGGTGCGGGAAACTTTCAAAGTGCCGAGCGACTGAGGATTACGGCTCAGAAAGTACCAGGTGGTAAGTCAAAATTACGAATACGAATCAACACTGGCAGTATTGAAGGTTTTGACGAATATCCAGAAGCGTTTGAAAAATGGGAGCGGTTGAAAGCTGAAATGGAGCGGCAAGGATGGATTGAATTCATTCAAGAGTTACAGACTGAACCAGTGGTAAATTGGACATCTGACGAGGTTATTTTCGAGGTTGTAAAAAAGATTAGCGCTAGCGGCTTGCTTAATCTTTTAGTCACTTACAATCGTAATAAAGCCCTTGAAGATTACAAATACCCCTTATTGTCGGTAAAGGTCGAACAGGGTGGAGACGAGACGATTGAATTTAATTTAACAGGCTACCTGCGGGGTCAGCCTGATGTCATTTTCGGGTATATTGAATATGTTCCACAAGGTGAGGATGCGGTAGCTCCACAGTAAACCGTGGAGGTTGAAAAAATGAAGGTCCTGTGGCATC
>CAZDAU010000016.1:0-57348 GCA_964503625.1 uncultured Anaerolinea sp. | reverse complement strand
AAAGAACGACTGAAGTCGTCACTACAGCCCATCGGAATCAAAAGGATGGATTTGTCGTGACGGCTTTAGCCGTTGCAGGCGCAAAGAACAACTGAAGTCGTCACTACAGCAAACAGGCCGTAATCTACAGGATCCACTCATTCAGAAGCTGGTATAATTTCCCAAATAGCACAAATACAATCCCAGATCCCACATATTTTGGAGGCGAATCATGACCAAACTAATCGATGTCGAAGGCATTGGGCCCGTTTACGCTGCCAAGCTCAAGGAAGCGGGCATCGGCAGCGCTGAGGCGCTGCTGGAGCAGGGCGCAACCCCCAAGGGGCGCAAGGAGATTGCTGAAAAATCCGGCGTCAGCGATGCGTTGATCCTGGAGTGGGTCAATCATGTTGACCTGTACCGCATTCGCGGTGTGGGCTCGGAGTACGCCGACCTGCTCGAAGAAGCCGGGGTGGACACCGTCCCCGAGCTGGCCCAGCGCAAAGCAGAGAACCTCCTTGAGAAGATGGTCGCCGTCAACGCCGAGAAGAAGTTGGTGCGCCGCCTGCCGGTCCTTTCCCAGGTGCAGAGCTGGGTGGAGCAGGCCAAGAAACTCGAGCGCAAGGTGAGCTATTAGGCGCTCGCGCAGGCTATCTCCGGAGGTGGAACCCTCTGGAGCCATCCGGTTGCTGCGGAGGTCAGAATGATCAAAGAGTTTCGCGATTTTGTCATGCGAGGCAATGTTCTGGACCTGGCGATTGCTGTGGTCATGGGTGGCGCGTTTGGCGCCATCATCAATTCGCTGGTGAACGATATTATCATGCCGATCGTTGGCGTGATCCTGGGCGGGGTGGATTTTTCAACCCTGACCATCACGGTGGGCGATGCAGTCATCGCTTATGGCAACTTCATCCAGGCGTTGGTCAATTTCTTGATCATTGCCCTGGCCCTGTTCCTGGTGATCAAGGCGATCAACACCATGCAGCGCAAGTTTGAGAAACCCACCGAGGCCGCTCCGCCCGCCCCGCCAGAGGATATCATCCTGCTGCGCGAGATCCGTGACGCTCTGAAACAGCGCTGAATCGTCAGGCTGTACACTCCGAAAGAAGACCCAGGGTGGCGTTGTGGGCGGGCTGCCCGCCCATGACGCCATCATCATTTGTTAATTTCGGCCACGCATGGAACCTGAGAATAAACCATTGCCCGAAAGGGGCGCCATCGCCAAACAAGACCTGGATTTTTGGGGGGCGGGCGAGCAAACCTTATCGATCAGACAACGCAACCGCAAGAGCCAGTTGGCCGTCAATCTGGGTTTGGTGGCCAATATCTTTTTGGCTGTGATCAAGACCACGGTGGGCATTCTGGGCCACAGTCCGGCCCTGCTGGCGGAGGGTGTCAACTCGACCTCAGACGTGGCCTATTACCTGGTGGTGGCGGTGTTCATGCGCATGTCGCGCAAGCCCGCCGACGAGACCCACCCCTACGGCCACAGCCAGTTGGAGAGCATCGCCTCGCTGGTGGTTGGCGCGTTTATCATCACCACCGCCATTGCTGTCTTTTGGGATGCGGTGAACAACGTCTTCGAGCTGCTCACCGGCAATGTCCAATCGGCGGGCGCTTCTCCCCTGGCGCTCTATGTGGCCCTGTTCGCCGTGCTGATCAAGATCGGCCTGTTCTGGTACACCCGCCGCCTGGGCCGGGAGACCAACAACCCGGCGGTGATGGCCCTGGCTTACGACAACCGCAACGATATCCTTTCCGCTTCAGCGGCGGCGCTGGGCATTTTCTTGGGCCAGCGCGGCTATCCCTGGGCCGACCCGCTGGTCGGCGCTCTGGTGGCGCTGCTCATCCTGCGCACCGGTGTGGAGATTCTGCGCCAGTCCTCTTCCGACCTGATGGATGCCGTGCCCAGCCGGGCGCTGGCCCGCCAGATCAACTCCCTGCTGGCGACTGTCCCCGAAGTGGAACGCATCGAGGAAGTGCACGCCCACCGCTTTGGCCCGTACCTGGTGGTCAACTTGACCATCGGTGTCGATGGCGACCTGAGCGTGGCAGCCGGCGATTGCATCGCCACCCAGGTGGAGAACCTGATCTATCTAAACATGGACCTGGTGCGGCGAGTCTATGTCCATTATCACCCCGTCACAGCCCTGGAGAGTTGCGAAAACCCGGCTTTTGGTCCATCCTTGCTGGTGAACCTGGAAGAGCAAAAGCAATGAGTCACACGGTGGTCTTGCGCGTCTGGAAGCTGGTCCGGCAATCTGGTTCGCAGGAGCTGGAGCCGGTTGCTTTGCCGGCGGATGTCCACACCCTGGACGGCGCTTCGGCCTGCCTGCCGGGCGGCGCCTACACCACCCTGCGCACCTTTGCCGGCCACAAAGCGCTTCGCTTCAGCGATCACCTCCAGCGCCTGGAGCAGACCGCCAGCCTGGCCGGCCAACCCCAGGTGTTGGATGAGCAGGCGCTGCGCCGGGCGCTGCGCAGTCTGCTGAGCGATATCCCCCCAGGCGAGGAGGTGCGCATCCGCCTGACTCTGGACCTGGAGCGCTCGCCCGGTGATCTCTACCTGGCCATCGAGCCGCTGGTCACGCCTCCCCCCGAAGCCTACCAGCGGGGGGTGCGCGCCATCACCTGCGACCTGCAGCGCCAGCTCCCCAAGGCCAAGCTCACCCGGTTCATTGGCCGCTCGGCGCCGTTGCGCCAGTCGTTGCCGCCCGACGTGAACGAGGCCATCATGGTGGATGCTTCCGGGCGTTTCCTGGAGGGATTGAGCAGCAACTTCTTCGCTGTCCTGGAAGGCGAGCTGTGGACCGCCGAACAAGATGTGCTTTCGGGCATCACCCGGGCCCTGGTGCTTGAATGCGCCCGGCAGGCCGGGATCCCCCTGCGCCTGGAGCCGCCGCGCCGGCAAGACCTGCCCAACTTCACAGAGGCATTCATCACCAGCGCGAGCCGCGGCGTGCTTCCCCTGCGCCAGATTGACCAGACGGTCATTGGGACTGTCTGCCCTGGTCCGCTCACCCGGTCTTTGATCCACGCCTATCAGGCCAGGATCGAAAAACTCAGCGAGCCCATTTAGCCCAGTTCCCAGAGCGTGCTATAATATTGGTTTGTCTTTTGGGGCTGCTGCAGCATCCCATTTGACGGCTGGCGGCCCCAATCAAGAGATAACCTATGACCGAAAAATTGACCCGCAACCAGTCGCACAGCGATCAAGCCCATGGCGAAAACTTTTACCATGAGCCGCAAATATCCATACCGGATGGCGAATATCCGGGAGAAACCGGTGTGCTTTACCGAGGCTCGGAATACAAGCCGCCGCGCTCCTGGCGCACCTGGTTGTTTGGCAAGCCCCTCTCCACCGCAGACTCTGAAGAGCAGACCATCGGCAAAGCGGTTGGCCTGGCGGTATTTGCCTCGGATGCGCTCTCCTCCACCGCCTATGCCACCCAGGAAATCCTGGTGATCCTGGCGGCGGCGGGCACGATGGCATTCGGCTACGCCTTTCCGATCTCCATCGCCATTGTTGCTTTGCTGACCATTGTCACCATATCGTATGAGCAGACCATCCATGCCTACCCAGATGGCGGCGGCGCTTACATTGTCGCCCGAGATAACCTGGGCGAATTGCCTGCCCAAATTGCCGGCGCGGCCCTGCTCACCGATTACATCCTCACCGTAGCGGTATCGGTGTCCTCCGGCGTGGCCCAAATGACTTCGGCTTTTGCTGCGCTGTATCCCTATCGGGCTTACATTGCCATTGCCATGGTCATATTCATCATGGTGATCAATCTGCGCGGAGTCAAAGAGGCCGGTTCTGCGTTTGCCGTTCCCACCTATTTCTTCCTGCTGATGATGGCCATCACGGTGGGCATTGGATTTGTGCGCTATTTGACCGGCAGCCTGGGGACGGTGATCGACCCGCCAGAAATGGAAATGCTCCACACCCTCCAGCCGGTGACGCTTTTCCTGATCCTGCACGCCTTCTCCAGCGGCACCACAGCCCTGACGGGTGTGGAAGCGATCTCCAATGGCATCACCGCCTTTCGCGAGCCGCGCAGCCGCAACGCGGGGATCACCCTGTTGTGGATGTCCTCCATCCTGGGCGTTCTTTTTCTGTCGATCACCTTTCTGACGGGCGAGGTTGGCGCGGTGCCCTCCGAAGCCGAGACGGTCATCTCCCAGTTAGCCCGCACAGTGTTGGGCGGCAAGAACATTCTGTATCTCTTGACCATCACCGCCACCACCGTGATCCTGATCATGGCGGCCAACACTGCTTTTTCTGGTTTCCCCCGCCTGGGTGCGATGGTGGGCAAGGACGGCTACCTGCCCCGCCAGCTCGCCTTCCGCGGCAGCCGGCTGGTGTACTCCTACGGCATTGTTTCCCTCTCGATTATCGCCTGTTTGCTGATCTTCCTGTTTCAAGCCAGTGTAACCGCCCTGATCCCGCTGTATGCGATTGGCGTGTTCCTTTCCTTCACCCTGTCTCAGACGGGTATGGCGCATCGCTGGTGGAAGTCTGGCCATTTGAAGCCCGGTGAGAGGCTGGATGAGCGCGGCTCAATATTGGCCCATGACCCGCGCTGGTTTGTAAAAATGATCATTAACAGCTTTGGGGCAGTTTGCACAGCGATTGTGATGATGGTCTTCGCGGTGACCAAGTTCGCCGATGGCGCCTGGATTGTCCTGGTGGTCATCCCGCTTTTGGTGGTTGTGTTCGTCGGAATCCACCGGCACTATAAAAATCTGGCCAAGAACTTGACCCTGGAAGACTTTGGCAGCCCGCGGGCCATCCAGCGCCACCGGGTGATCCTGCCGCTCTCCTCGGTGCATCGCGGCACGCTCTACGCTTTGAGCTACGCCCGTTCCATTTCGGATGACGTCACCGCGGTGCATGTCTCCATCGACCCGGCGGATGCCGAAAAGGTGCGCCAGAAGTGGGATCTGTGGGGGGCGGGCACCCGCCTGGTGATTCTGGATTCCCCCTATCGTTTGCTGGTCGAGCCATTGCTGGAATATATTGACAAGATTGACAAGGTGCGCCTGCCGGGCGAATTGATCACCGTGGTGGTGCCGCGCTTCGTCTCGCCCACCCTGGGCAGCGGCATCCTGCATGCCAACACCGCCGACTGGCTGCGCCGGGCCCTTGCCCTTCACCCGGGCATCGTGATTGTCGAAGTGCCCTACCAGATCAAGGTCAACGGTCAAAGGTTAAAGCGAAAATAGAGAATATCCCCATCCTGGACAACGTATTCTTTGCCCTCCACCCGCAGCAGCCCGGCCGTTTTGACCGCATGGCTGCTGCCGTATTTAACGAACACGTCGAAAGGGATCACCTCGGCCCGGATAAAGCCGCGCTCGAAATCGGTGTGGATGGCCCCGGCGGCCTGGGGGGCGGTTGCGCCGCGCGGCACGTTCCAGGCGCGGGCCTCCTTTTGGTTGAAGGTGAAGAAGCTGATTAGGTTGAGCAGCTCAAAGCTTTTGCGGATCACCTGCTCCAGCCCGCTTGCCTCCACCCCCGCCAGGGCCAGGTACTCCTTGCGTTCCTGCGGGTCCATCTCTTGCAGCTCTTGCTCCAGTTGAGCGCACAGGACGATCACTTCCTTGCCCTGTTCGGCTGCTACGGCCCGGGTTTCCTCCAGATAGGGGTTGCTCCCGCTCAGGCAGGTTTCGTCCACGTTGGCCACGTAGATCACCGGCTTGGCGGTCAGAAAGCGCATCTCGTGGTTGAGCTCCACGAACAGCTCGTCACCCGCCCCGGCGAACCCGGCGGCTGGCTGCCCGTCCCCCAGGGCGTCGCGCAATCGCTGGCACAGCTCTAGCACAGGCAACAACTTGCGGTCGCCTTTGACCGCGCTGTGCAGGCGCTCAATTTTGCGCTCCAATTGCTGCAGGTCCGCCAGCGCCAGCTCCACCTGGATGATCTCCATATCTGCTCGCGGGTCGGGTTGGGCGCGGATGTGGACCACGTTTGGATCGTCAAAGCAGCGCACCACGTGCAGCAGGGCGGCTGCATCCCGAATCTGGGCCAGGAACTGGTTTCCCAGGCCTTCTCCCCGGCTGGCCCCCTGCACCAGCCCGGCGATATCGATGAACTCCACCGCGGCGTGGATCACCTGGGGCGCCTGCACCAACCGGGCCAGCTCATCCAGGCGCGGGTCGGGCAGCGGCACGATGGCCCGGTTGGGGTGAATGGTGCAGAACGGGTAATTGGCCACCGCCGCGTTCTGCGCCCCGGTCAGGGCGTTGAACACCGTGCTCTTGCCCACGTTGGGCAGGCCCACAATCCCAATCCCCAGCGACATGGCGCACCTCCTCTGCTCTGGACAAACCCTGAACGCTCTTCACGTCTGCCCTGGATTATACCCCCAGGATTTCCCAAACGGAATCGGCGCGGCTTAAAACAACCGGCCATGGTTTTCTTCTGCGGCTTCCTGCGCAGCAACCCTCCAGGGATTCTTAGGCCGCCGAAACCTGAAGATTAGAATATGACCTTCATTGTCCGGTGATCATGATAAAATCTTACGAGTTTCATAACAGATGAAGTGCAGTCTTTTTGTGCAGTTCAGGAGGCGCCGATGAACGAGAGACTTGCTTCTAACGCCCAACTGCGGGCGCTTTGCATTCTTTCTATAGTTATGGTATTGTTTTCGACCCTGGCCTGCAACCTGACCGGAAAATCCAGCGAAGAAAGCGCCGAACAACTGGCGGCAACGATCACGGCCATGCAGTCCACCCTGGCTGCCCAGGCGGCAGCCACCCTCCCCCCGCCCACGCTCCCCCCGCCCACTCCCCTGCCGCCCACCGAGCCGCCGCCCACCGCCCCGCCAGCGAACCCCACCCCGGTGCTGCCCACCCAGGCGGCGGTCGTCTCTACCCCCGCCCAGCCGCAAAGCGGCTCTTTCAATCTCAACGAGATCATGGGCACGGCAGACATCCTGGTTTATGAGGACGTGGCCGGCAACCCGGACCTCCGCCCGTATGTCAAAATGGCCATGGAGCGATTGGGCTTCAAGCGCGACGACTATGTTTATCTGGGAGATGCGCGCGGCCGCCTGATGGAAGGGCTAAAGATTGGCGCCCAGAGCGGCGAAGCCTGGGACCTGGTCGTCATTGCAGCCGAAGACCGCAGCGGGGTGCAGGGGGAATTCTTCGAGATGCTGGAGGGGGTCCTGGCCAAGGGAACTCCCGTCATCCTGGAAGCCTGGCACCTGGATGAAATCCGCGAAGGCGCGATCAAGCCGATCCTGATGCGCTGCGGGGTGGACCTGGTCAACTGGTATGGCGGGGCGCGTGATCCCGGCGCCTTGAAAGTCTATCCCTTGATCCCAGACAGCCCCTTGCTCAATGAAGTCCTGCAAATCGGCGGCTTCCGGATTGCCGATTACTGGCCTTACGAGGAGCAGGGCAGCCTGATGTATTCCGTTGGCACCGGCGATGCTAAGATTGTCGTTGGGACGCGCATGGATGAACCGAACAGCTACGGCGTCCTGACCGAGTGCATGGACGGGCAATTGATCCTGATCACCTATAGCTCGCACAACTACCTGGATGAGACCGCTGTGCCGCTGTGGATGAATTACATCCACTATGCCTTGCGGCGGCATTTTGAGCAGTAGATTAACTGAGGAGCCACATGGCGGAAAAACCGCAAGACAAAGAAACCCAACCCCCAGAGCCGCCCAAGGACGAGCTGGTTTCCACCCACCACACCGTCACCATCGGCGGCCAAGAAATTGGCTACAACGTGACCTGTGGGACGATTGTGCTCAAAGAGGAAAGCGAGGCCACCGGTGAAAAGGCGGGTGAATCGGAGGGCGAAAAACCCAAAGCGGCTATCTTCTTCATCGCCTACACCCGCGATGGCGTGGCCGACCTCTCCAGGCGGCCGCTGACCTTCTCGTTCAACGGCGGGCCGGGGTCGTCTTCGGTTTGGCTGCACCTGGGAGCGCTTGGCCCGCGGCGGGTCGAAATGGGCGATGCCGGCGCCCTGCTCCCCCCGCCCTGGAGGCTGGTGGATAACGCCGATTCGCTCCTGGATATCACCGACCTGGTCTTCATCGACCCGGTCAGCACCGGTTACAGCCGCCCTGTGACGGGCGAAAAAGCCAAACAGTTCCACGGTTTCAAGAAAGATATCGAGTCGGTGGGCGATTTCATCCGCCTGTACACCAGCCGCTACCAGCGCTGGGCCTCGCCCAAGTTCCTCATCGGCGAAAGCTACGGCACCACCCGCGCCGCCGGTCTTTCCGGCTATCTGCAAGAGCGCCATGGCATGTACCTGAACGGCCTGATGCTGGTCTCGGCGATCCTCAATTTCCAGGGTTACGAATTCGACCCCGGCAATGACCTGCCCTATATCACCCACCTGCCCACCTACGCTGCCACGGCCTGGTATCACCGCCAACTGCCCGCCGATTTGCAAAATCTGCCGCTGCGGGACTTCCTTGCCGAGGTGCAGGCCTTCGCTCTTGGTGAGTATAGCCAGGCCCTGCTGCGCGGCGACGCCCTGCCCTCCGGGGAGCGCGGGCAAATTGTGGAAAAACTGGCCCGCTACACCGGCCTTTCCACCGAGTACATCGAGCGCTGCAACCTGCGGGTGGAAATCTTTCGTTTCACTAAGGAACTGCTGCGCCACCGCCGGCGCACGGTGGGCCGCCTGGACACCCGCTTCCTGGGCATCGACCGGGATTCAGCCGGCGAAAACTTTGAGCACGACCCCAGCATGTCCGCCATCCTGGGGCCTTACACCGCCGCCTTCAACCATTACGTGCGGGCGGAGCTCAAGTTTGAGAAAGACCTGCCTTATGAAATTCTGAACTTTAAGGTCTGGCCATGGAGCTATGCCGAGCACGAGAACCGTTACCTGGACGTGGCGGAAACCCTGCGCAAGGCCATCAGCGCCAACCCGTTCCTCAAAGTTTTTGTGGCCAACGGCTTCTACGACCTGGCGACTCCGTACTGCGCCACCGAGTACACTTTCAATCACCTGGGGCTGGATCCAGAGCTGCGCCCCAACCTGTCCATGAGCTATTACGAAGCCGGCCACATGATGTACGTCCACCTGCCATCCCTGGCCCAATTGAAGACGGATCTGGCCGCCTTCATCCGCCAATCCCTGGCTGTGTGATCCGGGCAGCCGGCTGGCTTGGATGGCTCGGGTAAACCTGGCTCTAGCGCGCCGCGGGCATGAGCTCGTCCGTGCGCCAGTCTTCGGTCAGGTTTTGGATCTGGCTGCCATCGGCGCGCACGCGGTAAATATCCCAATTTCCGGTGATCGATGAAGTGAAGTACAGCCATTGGCCGTCCGCCGACCAGGAGGCCGTGGCCGGCGCGGGCTGGTCGTTGACCCGCTTGAAATAGCTCACCGGTATCTGGTACAGGATTTCGGCCGATCTCGCCTCGGCCACGCACAGGTGCAGCAGATTGCCGCAAAAGAAAGCCACCCGGCTGCCATCCGGCGATATGGCCGGGTATTTCCCCTGGGCAAAGGTCTGTGTGAAGCCGGGCTGGCCATCCAGGTAGCCCCGCGTTCGGTTGATATCATAAAAACCGTTCACCCGCGAGCCCATCCACCACAGCGTCTCCTGGTCGAGCGCCCACGAGGCATGCCCCAGCCAGGGATAGGCCGCAGACTTGTTACGATACACGATCCTGCCGCTGTCCAGCTCGAGCAAGATAAGCTCCCAATCGTTGTCCAGGTATGCAGAAAAAGCCAGCAACTCTCCATTGGGCGAGCATCCGGGCGCGCTCAAGCGAATGGGATCGAGATCGGCCAGCGCAACCGGCTGCAGGGATTGGTCGGCCAGGTCGTACAGAAATATCCAGCGCGGCAGGGTCAGGGCGCGGTCCTGGGCTTCAAAGGCCAACCGCTCACCGCAAAAGGCCGGCCAGCTGGCCAGGTCATACCCCTCGGGCAGGGGCAGCGCCTGCCGCTCCTCGGGGCGGTTCAGGTCCATGACGTACAGGCCGGGACTCTCGCCCTGGGTGGAATAGAAGGCCAGCCATTGGGAGGTCCCGGGCGAGGTCGGGCTGGGCAAAGCCGCAGGGGTGGCCGCGGCGGGGGCGGCCTGGGTGGCGGCGCGTGTGGCGGGAGCGACTGTTCGGGTTGGGGCGCGGCTGGGGGTGAAGGCGGCCGGGGCAGCCTGGTCTGGGGGCCGCTTTGTGGGCGTTGGGTCCACCGGCTGGCCCAGCATTGCCGTCACAGCCGTCTGGGTGGGCGGCGCGAAGGAAAGCCCGAGCCGGGGAGGGCGCAGCTGGCTCCAGAGCTGGAGCAGCCCCGCCGCGCCGAGCAGCAGCGCCAGGATGAGCGCCAGGTAACCCAGCACCTGCCACACTCTGCTTTGCCGGGCCCATTGTTGGGCGCGGCCCGGCGATGTGACGATGGCAGTCCAGGATGGGCGCGTTTTGCGCCGGGAGATTTCAACCAGCGATACCGACGGCCGGGTCATGCGCTGCGAGCCGGCCGGCAGGGTGGGCTGGCTGGGCTGCGGGGGTTGGCCGGCCGCAGCCTCGGTGGGCGGCTGCAAGCGGGGCAAAGCAGCGCCGCAGTTGGCGCAGAAGCGCGCCCCGCGCCGTGCTTCTTGCCCGCATTGGGGGCAAGCGGTCAGCTGCCCCAGGGATAACCCGGTGTTTGGGCAGACGCGCGCAGCATCAGGGTGTTCTTGGCCGCAATGTGGGCAGGGCATGGGCGTGGTCTCCAAAGCTATTATCCTTCATCTCCGGGAATTTCACAACCATACCTCTGTACTAGTGTTCTTTGTTCTTCTGGCTCAGAATAAACCCCAAAATCAACACGATTGGCAGCATTAACAAAGGCACAAGGATCGCATCCAGGGGGCGGATTTCGCCCTCGGCGGCTGTGGCTGCGCCGGACTCGCTCTGGGGAGCTTCCAGCCCTGGCTCCTCCTCCACAGAGTGCTCTTCCAGCCAGGCTTCCACCCGGCGGCGGATTTGCTCCGGCGATTCGCTCTTCCAGCCCTGCAGCGCGCTTTCCAGCCCGGCGCGCTGGCCAGCCAGCGCCTCCGGCAGGACAATCGCTTGGGCGGTCAGCGATTGCCCGGGGTATTCCTGATCTTCATGGATGATCTGCCAGTCGATTTGCACCGTGTGCAGGCCCGGCTGGTAGAGCGCGTCCAGCCGCTCGCGGAAGACCGCCCGCTGGCCGGGTTGGACCGGTTCTTCCACCGCCAGCCAGCGCGGCATCCCCAGCTCGCCCGGATCCAGCTCGAGCTGTGTGGTTTGCTCGGTCCAGGTGACCACGCCGGTGTTGAGCACTTCCAGCTCGAAGGGGAAGGCCTCGCCCTGCACCAGCACCGGCCATTCGCTGCCGCCCAACACCTGGGTGGATACCGCTGGGGGTTCGGCGGCGATCACCGCCAGCGCCTGGGGGATGGGGCGGTCCGAGCGGATGTGCCAGCCGCTCTGGCAGAGCAGTTGGGTCGATCCGCCGCCATCCAGCATCATCACCTGGTCTGCGCCGAAGTCGCGCAGCACCGCCGCCGCGGCGGACTGCAGGGCGGTCTGGGTGTTCAGGATCAGGACCGTTTCCTGCTCTCCATCTTCATCCCGGTCATCCAGGCCCAAAAAAGTTCGCCCCACGGCGTACTTGGCGCGCTTGTTGGCATCTTCGGTCAGCCCGCCCAGGATATCTGGCGCTTCGGAGGTGTGGAGCGCCCACTCGCTCAAATTCCGGATGTTGGCCCGCCCCTCCCACAGTTCCAGGATCAGCTTTTGGCCGATGTAGGTGTCGATCCCCCAGCCCTCGGTGATGAGCTGTCCCTGGACTTTGAGCGGAAAAGCCAGCCGGGTGGGATACTCAGGCATGTAAAAGAAAGTCCCGTTGGTGGCACAAAAGGCCAGCGGCTCTTCATCTCGCATCCGCTGCCAGTAGGTTTCCAGCGGCAGGGAGGTCATGCGGGGATCGGGGCCGCCAAAGGAGCCCTTGGCCGGGCGCGCCTCGGTGATTTGCCCGTGCAGCAGCTCCAGGCGGGCGCCCTGGCTCAGGTCAATCACCTGGACGAAATCCGGGCTGCCGTTGGCGTAATCTTTGCGGTAGAGTTGCACGCCCAGGGCCGCATCCAGCAACCGAAAGCTGGGCGGTATGTCGGTCAGCGGTGTGGGGGTGGGCCCGGGGAAGGGCGTCGGAGTGGGGGTAGGGGCGGGCGTTGGCGCCTCGGTTTGCGCCCGCGCGGGCTGATGGGCGCCTGGCGCAAGCCAGCCGAGCGCCACGAAAATCAGGCACACAATCCAGCAAAGCGGTCTTTTCAACATCTCAGGATTTATTATAAACTGTTCCAGCGGACATCCATCGGCCTTGGCGCTCATTCCATCCGAAAATGATCAATTGCCGCAACGGCTTAAGTCGTTGCGGCGGCCCGAATGACGGTTTTCTTCATCCTCGCCCTGGGCATTGACAATCCGAGACATATCCGTGAAAATGGGCCTGGAGGTGGATCATGAAAACAAAGCGTTTCATCGTTGTTGGGCTTGCCCTGGCGCTGTGCTTTGGCTGGGCGGCATACGCGCCCGGCGCAGGGGCTGGGCAGCGCCCGGATCTGGCGCCGAGCTCGCCAGCGGCGCAGAAGAGCGGCGGTCTTCAGGTGCAGGTGCAGCGTGGCCGGCCGAGCCGGATGCCGGTCAACGTGGTGGTTTACGATCAAAACTGGAAGGCCGTCGCCGGCGCGGACGTGGCGAACCAGGCGCACATCTTCAAAGGCCTGACGGTGGGCGATTACCAGGTGGTTGCCGAGGCGGATGATGTCGAGTTCAGCCTGGCCGAGGATATCCCGGTCTTTGCCAACCAGACCACGCAGGTGAAGCTGACCCTGGAGCAGCCGGTTGCCCTGGCCGGGGCAGCCAGCGCTGCTGACAAGGCGTGGAAGGGCGCCTGTTTTGCCGGCTCGGGAGGGGATGGCAACCTGATCAAGGTGTATCCAACCTTTGGAACCACCATCATCTACCTGCAATGCGGGCGGATTGTGGGCAAAGTTTTGCCCACCGGTTGTGGCTGCTCCGCTGGAAACTGGCGCTACACCACCGATTGCCAGAAGAACAACACGATCTACGTGAGTTTGCCCTGCCCGAGACATTGAGATCGGCTGGTTTATCCGGATAGCGATGGGTTGAAGAGGGCGGGCAGCCGGAGGAGGAGAATAGGGTCTGCCGATTTTCTTTCTGCCATAATGGGGTCTGCCCGCCCTCTCCGCAAGGAGACAGCGATTCAGATTATACCATAAAATAGAATAAATGTTCTATTTTTAAGATTAATGTTGAGCCGTTCAAGGCCTTGCGCAGGGCTTTGAACGTTTTTATTCCTTCACTGGCACAAAAGAAAAGGCGTGAACCCCCCAGCCGGGCATATCCAGGTACAGCCCCCGGGTGGACATCTCATCGCCCGAGCGCACGTACACCGCCGGGCTGAGCCAGTCCTCCAGCCGCCAATCCAGGCCGCCCAGCCAGGGGTAGGGCAGCAGCACATAGCATTGGCTGGCTTGCGGCGCAAAGTTCACCGCCACCAAGATCAAAGTGTCGCCCCACATCCAGTTGTAGAGGATAAAATTGCTCCAGGAGTGGTTGTCCTCCCAGGCTGGGGAGGCCTCCAAAAGCTGCCAGTCTCCCTGGCGCAGGGCCGGCTGCCCCAGGCAGGCCAACAGGCGCTGGTAAAAGAGCTGCAGCTCCAGGTCCACCGGCTCTTCTGGCCCGCGGCAGAGCTGCATCGGCAGCTTCACCCGGCGGCCTTCGAGCTGGCCCTGGTGGAAAAAGCGCAGCCCCGGGGCCAGGTAGGCGGTTGTGGCCGCAGCCGGGTGTTTCTCCCATGCGAAGACCGCCGCTGCCCGCGCCTCATCGTGATTTTCCAGGAAGCGCGCCATGCGCCGCTGCTGGAAATAGTTGCCGCGCAGATGGTGCAGGACGGGTTGGGCGCGGCCTTCAACAAGCAAGTCATACAGGCGTTTGTCGTATGTGTAATCGAAGCCCTGTTCCTGCAGGGCGCGCTCCAGGTCCCAGTACACCTCCGCCAGCATCAGAAAATCCGGGCGGCGCTGGCGCAGCTGCCCGATGGCATACGGCCAGAAAGGCGCCGGCAGGATTCCCCAGGTGCGCTCAAACACCTGCGGCAGCACCAGCATGGCCATATCGCAGCGCAGGCCGTCGCAGCGCTCGCCCAGGCCAAGCAGCTCCTGGGTCATCGCTTCAATGACCTGGGGGTTGGCGTAGTTAAGCTGCAAGGTATCATTCCAGCCGCTGAAATGGGGGTCACGCCCGTGGGCCAGCACCCTTTCGCCGCTGGCGGTGTTCACCCGAACGTAGTTTTTCGGCTCGTGTTGCAGGCTTGTTTCGGTGCCGTGAACGTAGAACTCCGGATGGCTCCAGGCCCACGGGTGATCGATGGCGGTGTGGTTGGGGATAAAATCCAGCATCAGGTGCAGGCCGTGCGCTTTCAACCGCTGGCGCAGGATCGCCAGCGCCGGCTCCCCTCCCAGGTCTGCGCTGGCTTGGTAGCCGGTGATGGCGAAGCAGGAGCCGCAAATCTCGTTTTCTTGCAGGTCGGGCAGGTATTGCAGCGCCTCCTGGCGCAGGCGCGCATCCTGGCGCGACATGCGCCGCCCGTTTTCGCCCCGCTCCCAGACGCCGAGCAGGTAAACCCAGTCGAAGCCCAGGCTGGCGATGGCCTCCAGCTCCGCATCGGCGATATCGGCCAGGGTGGCCTGGCCGCCCATCTGGCGGGCGCGCTGGTTCACCCAGACGCGGGCGTTGACCTGATAGAGGGTGGGGAGGATGGTGTGATGATTCATAAGCGTTTTGAGTGGCGGTGGTTGACCTGGCCGGATAAGCTGATTATACCCTTGCTGGGCGCGGCTTTCCAGGCCCAGCCCCAGCGGCTTCAGGGCATTTCTTGGCCGCAAGCTCCCAGAGCAAAGCGTCAAGGGGCGCGCCTTTGAGCGCTTGACTCGCACCGGTAGTTGGTCTAAGATAAGCACAGCGGAAAGGAGGTTCTCATGCAACTGTCCATTTCATCGATTCTTGAAGTGGCCATTGGGCTGGCGCTGATCTATTACGTGCTCAGCCTGGTGGTATCCTACCTGTCCTCCAAAGTCTTGCAATGGTCTGAAATCCGAGCCGCAACCCTCGAAGCCGGGCTGGCGGACCTGCTGAAAGACCCGTCGCTGCTCCAGTCTGTCTGGGAGCATCCCCTGATCCGGCTGCTGCGCCCCCAAAAGCTGAGCCTGATCGGCTCGGCGAAAAAGACGCTTAAGGTCGAAGAGATCGCCTCCGACACCTTTTCGATGGTCTTTCTGAGCGCCTTGACCGCCGGCGTGGCCTCGCAGCCCACCCTGGCCGACATCCAGCAGGCGATTGCCAAACTTCCAGACGGCGATTTGAAGAAAAGCCTGACCGAGATGCTCAATTCCGGGGTCGCCACGGTGCAGGAGATGCGCAGCCGCATCGAACGCTGGTTTGACGATATGATGGCGGGAGTCTCGGCGCTCTATAAGCAGCACGCCCGGCGGATCGTTATTTTCATTTCCCTGGCGGTGACCCTGCTGCTGGGGGTGGATTCGATCCACCTGGCCCGGTTCCTCTACCTGGAGCCGATCGCCCGCAATGCCCTGGTTGAGCAGGCCAACCAGATCATTGAACAGCAGGGCGCAGCCGATCAGGAGGCGCTGAAATATCTGGCCCGCCTGCAGGCCGCGGAGATACCGTTGATCTGGTCTGCCCCGCTGCCGGCCGCCCCCCAGGAATGGCTGCTCAAAATCCTGGGCCTGCTGATAAGCTGGGGAGCGATTGCCCAGGGCGCTTCCTTCTGGTATCAAAACTTGAAAAAGCTGCGCGAGGTGACCACCGGCAAAGGCCAGGGATGATCTACAGGTCCCGCAAGGCGGCGATGTAGGCCGGGCTGCTGCCGCAGCACGAGCCGATCACCCGCGCCCCCAGGGAGATAAACTCCTTCATTTGGGCGGCGAAATCGCCGGGGGCCAGGTCGTAGGTGGTCTGCCCGCCCACCAGCCGCGGCAGCCCCGCGTTGGGCTTGACGATCAGCGGAGCGCCTGGCAGGGTTTCGCCCATCTGCCGGAGCACCTCGGGGATCATCTCCAGGCCTTCGCCGCAGTTAGCGCCGATGGCGCTCAGGCCGAGCGGCCAAAGCTCCTGGGCGGCCTGCTTTGCGCTCACCCCCATCATGGTGCGCGCCTTGCGCCCAAAGCTCAATGAACAAAGCACCGGCAGATCGGCTGCCTGGAGCGCGGCGGCAACGGCGGCCTTGGCTTCACTCAGGTCGGTCATCGTCTCCACCCACAGGGCGTCCACGCCGCCTTCGGCCAGGGCGGCGGCCTGCTCGGCAAAAGCCTGGAAGGCCGCTTCGGGGGTGAGCGGGCCCATCGGCTGCATCAGCTCGCCGGTTGGGCCGATATCCCCGGCCACAAAAGCCTTTCCCTGGCTGGCCTGCTGTGCCAATCTGGCAGCGGCCAGGTTCAGCTCCCGAACCCGCTCGCCCAGGCCAAACTTATCCAGCTTGATCCGGCTGCCGCCAAAAGTGTTGGTCAGGATAATCTGCGAGCCAGCCTGCAGGTAAGCCTGGTGCAGGGCGATGATCTGTTCAGGCCGCTCCACATTCCACAGCTCGGGCGCAGAGCCGGCAGGCAGGCCGGCGGCCATGAGCATGGTGCCCGTGGCGCCATCGGCGATGAGCACTTTTCCGGATTGCAGAATCTGGCGAAGGGTTGCGTCCATTTTGGCTTTCTCCTGTGCGCTTTTCGGCTGGTAGGGGTATTGTATCACGCCTCAGCGGGGCGCGTTCCATCGACTGGGGCGCGCTTGGTTGCCGCTCCAATCACTCGTGGCGCGCCAAATTTCTGTTATACTTATTTCAATTTCCACAGGTGGTTTGTTTTAACTTGACCAAAGGAGGTCGCTATGAATTACGGACCGGTTGAATATGTGGTGGCATTGTACAAAAGCCTGGATGGGGCTGAGACGTTCTTGAAGAAGATCCAGAATGAGAAACTGGAAAAGGATCTGGGCCTTCATGAAATGGCCATCATTCAGAAGAATGAACAAGGCAAGGTGACGGTGAAGGAGCCAGCGGACGACAGCGGCGGCAAGGGCGCTGCGATCGGCGGCGTGGTCGGCGCGTTGGTGGGGGTGGTGCTTGGCCCGGGTGTGGTGGCTGCTTCGGCCGCGGGCGCCCTGGTTGGCGGGCTGGCCTCCAAGCTGCACGACACCGGCTTTGATAACAAGGATCTCAAAGCGCTGGCCAATGCGCTCACCCCGGGCACCTCGGCGCTGTTGGTCTGTGTTGACGACACCCAGTTTTCCCGGCTGAACGAAATGCTGGTTGCCAGCGGCGGCGACATCATCGCCGACGCCTTGAACCCCGAGGTGGCCGAAAGCCTGAACGCCGAGTACGCTTCCTTCATCGAGAAACTCAAAGAGCGCGGCATCGACGGCCTGACGGTGACAGACTGGGTCATGATGAGCGACAATGTCGATAAAGTGAAAGAGAAGAATTTCAACGAGCTCGGTGTGGATTACATCATGCCGTTGGTGGATACCAGCGGTTAGCCGGAGGGATCTCTGGCCCGCAAGCCGGGCAAGCCGATGGAGCGATGGGACGGGTCTTTGAGCCAGCCTACCTGAGTTTGCTGCGCAGCGGCGAGCTGCGGTCTCGGGTGGAGCAAGCTTACGAGCGCCTGTCCCGTTGTGATTTTTGCGCCTGGGAGTGCAGGGTGGATCGCCGCGCCGGGGTGCTGGGCGTCTGCCGCACCGGCGAAAGGGCCCGCCTGGCCAGCTACGGCCCGCACCTGGGGGAGGAAAACCCGCTGCGCGGCTGGCGCGGCTCGGGGACGATCTTCTTTGCAGGCTGCAACCTGCGCTGCCAGTATTGCCAGAACCACGATATCAGCCAGACCGACGCTGGCGAGCTGGTGGAACCGCAGGACCTGGCGGCGGTTATGCTTGAGCTGCAGCAGGCGGGCTGTCACAATATCAACTTTGTCTCGCCGACCCACGTTGTCGCGCCCATCCTGGCCGCGGTGCTGATTGCCGCCCAGGCCGGGTTGCGCCTGCCGTTGGTGTACAACACCGGGGGATACGATTCGCTCGCCGCCCTGCACCTGCTGGACGGGGTGATCGATATCTACATGCCGGATATGAAATACGCCAGCTCCCAATCGGCCTGGGCCTACTCCAAGGCGCGCCGCTATCCCCAGGCCAACCAGGCGGCGGTGAAGGAGATGCACCGCCAGGTTGGCGACCTGCTGATCGACGAGCGCGGCCTGGCCCAGCGCGGGCTGCTGGTGCGCCACCTGATCCTGCCCAACGGGCTGGCAGGCACGGCCGCGGTGGCCCGTTTTCTGGCGGAGCAGATCTCTCCCAACACCTATCTTAACCTGATGGACCAGTACCGCCCGGAGTACAACGTGCGCCGCTATCCCAGCCAGTACCACCGCCTGGCCCGCCCGATCACCCGCCAGGAGTATGATGAAGCCGTCCGGCTGACCCAGGCGGCCGGCCTGCACCGCTTCGATCGCCGCTGAAGCCGGTCTGCCCCAGCCGCCGCCAATCCAACCTGCCAGCGCCGGTGGTTCGATGGATTCCCGCTTGACTCATCCCTGACTTGCTGCGCGCCGTGAGCCGGGCATTTCCCAGTTCTTTCGGCAGCCGAGATGATTCATCTCAGATTGGCTTGCCCCTGTCTGTGTCTGGCGCGTTGGTTGGACCTCCCGAGTCGCGGCGATGATCCGCGCGCAGACCAGGCCAAAGCCCCGCGAGCGGCCCGGCTTTCCTTTCCCCCTCAAGTCACACCAGCGTCGCCACCTGGATGACCATCTCCCGGCCGCGCGCCACCACGTCTGCCGGGAACGCCACCGGCTTGCGTGTCGTTGTGTCGATCAGCAGGCCGGTGATCACGGTGGCCGCGGCCACCTCGCTGCGCTCATCGTTGAGCATCTCGTGATAGAAGCGGATGCGCAGGGGGCGCATCTCCAGGATGGCCGTGCGGATAGAGAGCAGATCGCCCGGCAGCAGCTCCCGGCGGTAGGCGATCTCCTGGCGCACCGCCGCGATTCCCCGCCCCTGCTGGCGCAGTTGAGCCGGACCCAGCCCAATGGCGGCAAACATCTGCCAGGTGGCCTCGTCGAACTTGCCCACGTAGTTCATCACGTTCAGGTGGCCCATGTGGTCGCACTGCCAGGGATAGACCACGCCTCGGTGGGTGAGCAGCATCTCAGGCCTCATGGCAGATCAGCGGCGCAGCAGCAGCAGAACCCCGGCAGCAACGGCCAGCAGTCCCAGGAGGATCTCCTGGGAAGGCAGGCTCACCTGGAGCAGCGGCAAAGCCCCAACCAGGATCAGCCAGGCTGCCAGCAAGACCCGGCCCAGGCCGCCCGGCAGCCTGGCCTGCGTTCCGCCAAGCAGCAGCAGCGCCCCGGCCGCGACAGCCAGCAGCGATAGAATCAGCTCAGCGGAGGCCAGGCGGGCGCCCAGGAACGGCAGCAGGCCGGCAGCGATCAGGTAAATTGCCAGGACAGGGGTTGCCCATTTTCGCATCGGGTTCCTCCGGAAAAATTATTTGCCCCACCAGGCCAGCAGGGTGCTGCCATCGGTGAAGCCCAGCGGCAGGAATGCGCCAAAGCCCAGCACCAGCCAGTTATCCAGCAGCAGGAACACCAGCGCCCACCAGGCTGGGCTGGCGGATGGGTGGGTCAGCAGCGCCACCGTCCCCGCCAGGCCGCCCAGCAGGATGCTGGCCGCCGGCCCGCCCAGCGCCCGGCGGATGTGCACCCGCCCGGCCAGGGGCGGCTCATCAGGCGGGTAGAGCGATTGTCCAAAAATAAACCAGGCGCGAACACCGGTCATCGGATACCCGGTCTGGTGGGCCGCCCAGGCGTGGCCCAGGTGGTGGAACAGATCGGACAGCCAGTGCAGCAGGGTACAGGCCAGCCCAAAGAGCAGCGCCTCGCCAGGCGTCTCCAGCAGCGCCCAGCCCAGCCAGGCCAAGAGCGCCCACAGCAGCAGCGAGCCTGCCAGGGCAGATGGGCGGGCGCTCAGCTCCAGCCCGGCGATCTTGCCAAGTCGAATGCCATCGGCCATGAGCGACCTCTGTTCCAATTCTACCGCACAGCCGGCCAAATTATCCCCGATTGGTTGTTCCGGTTTATAATTCAAATCAGAAGATGAACGACACACCGGCAAAGATTGCGCTGGTGACCGGCGCAAACCGCGGCATTGGCCTGGAGACTTGCCGCCAGTTGGCCCGCCTGGGGATGCAGGTGATTCTTACCAGCCGCGACGCGGCCAAAGGCGAGCAGGCCGCCCAGATCCTGCGCCAGGAAGGCGGCCAGATCGCCACTCACCCCCTGGATGTGATCGACCCCGACCAGGTGGAGCGCCTGCGCCTGTGGGTGGTGGAGCGCTACGGCCGCCTGGATGTGCTGATCAACAACGCCGGCGTTTACCTGGGCGAGGACAAGAGCGTGTTCAGCGTCCCCCTGGATGTGATCCGCCTCACGATGGAGGTCAATTTCTACGGCCCCTTGCACCTGTGCCGGGCGTTTGTGCCCTTGATGAAACAGCATGGCTATGGGCGGGTGGTGAACGTCTCGTCGGAGATGGGTTCGTTGGCCGGGATGGGCGGCTACAGCACCGGCTACCGCGCTTCCAAGGCCGCCCTGAATGCCCTGACCCGCATCCTGGCTGGCGAAGTGCGCGGCCAAAACATCAAGGTCAACTCGGCCTGCCCCGGTTGGGTGCGCAGCGATATGGGCGGCGAGCATGCCCCGCGCAGCCTGGAGCAAGGCGCGGCGACCCTGGTCTGGCTGGCCACCCTGCCCGATGACGGCCCCAGCGGCGGTTTCTTCATGGATGGCAAGCCTGTTCCGTGGTAGGCGTGGGTGAGCCAGGCCCTTGATGAGCGACAAATCCCCGCAGTCACACCGCCCACCGGTGGGTGAACCCGGTGACTGGGGGAGCAAAAATCCATCAATCCAAAAATCATCAACAACCAGGAGAAAAAAATGGATATTGGCAAATCAATCACTTTTGTTGCTGAAGACGAAAAATGGCTGGAAAAACTGGGCATTGGCGCGTTGGTCGCCGCGGTGCCGGTGTTGAACTTCGCCTGGACCGGTTACATGGTGGATGTGATGCGCAATGTGGCTGCGGATGAGCCCCGCCCGCTGCCGGGCTGGGCCGACCTGGGCGAGAAATTCGTCCGCGGGCTGGTGGTCACCATTGCTGGGCTGATCTACGCCCTGCCCGTCATCCTGGTTGGCTGCCTGCTCTTTGCGCTGTCGTTTGTACCCCTGATGGCCGCTGCCGGGCGGGGCAACAACGATTTCGGTCAGGAGATGGCTCTGGGCTCCACCGGCGCGATGATTGCCCTGGGCTGCTGCCTGGGCCTGTTTGGGCTGGTGCTCAGCTTTATCTTCCCGGCGGTGTTCATTAATTATTCCCGCAAGGGCACCTTTGGCTCGTGCTTCCAGCTCGGCGAGATCCTGCGCCTGATCACCGCCAACCTGGGCGAGTACGTCACCGCCTGGGTGGTGACCTTTGCCGCCGCGATGCTGGTCGGCCTGCTGGTTGGCGCCGTGGGGATCCTGATTGGATGGATCCCGTGCGTCGGTTGGATCATCGTCTGGGTGATCGGCGCCGTCGCCGGGGCGTACCTTGGAGTGGTTTACGCCCACATCTTTGGTCAGGTGGGTGTGGAACAGTCCCCGGAGGTGATCCCTGCATGAGTGATCCCGGCCAGAGCTATCACATGACGCCGGAGGAGTTCCGCCGGCACGGCTATGCCGTGGTCGATTGGATTGCCGATTATTACCGCCGGGTGGAAAGCTTCCCGGTCCTTTCGCAGGTCAAGCCGGGCGAGGTCCGCGCCGGGCTGCCCCTGGACCCGCCGGAACAGGGCGAGTCGTTTGAAGCCATCCTGGGCGATATTGACCGGCTGATCTTGCCGGGAATCACGCACTGGCAGTCGCCCAATTTCTTTGCCTTCTTCCCGGCCAACGCCTCCGGCCCGGCCATCCTGGGCGACCTGCTCTCCTCGGGGCTGGGCGTGCAGGGCATGCTCTGGCTCACCAGCCCGGCCTGCACCGAGCTGGAGACCCACGTTTTGGATTGGATGGCCGACATGCTCGGCCTGCCGGGAAAGTTCAAGTCCAGCAGCGCCGGCGGTGGGGTGATCCAAGACACCGCCAGCAGCGCCTGCCTGGCCGCCCTGCTGGCTGGGCGCGAACGCGCCACCGGCTATGCCAGCAACCAGCACGGCTGCGATGGCCGGTTGGTGGTTTACATCTCCAACCAGGCGCATTCATCCATCGAGAAAGCCGCCAAGATCGCCGGCATTGGGCTGGAGAACATTCGCCTGATCGACGTGGACGAGATTTACGCCATGCGCCCTGAGGCCCTGCAAGAGGCCATTGACCGAGACCGCCAGGCCGGGCTGACCCCCTGCTTTGTCGCCGCCACGGTGGGCACCACCTCGTCCAACGCCCTGGACCCCCTGCCCCAGATCGGCCGAATCTGCCAGAAGGAGGGCATCTGGCTGCATGTGGACGCGGCCATGTCTGGCGCTGCGGCGATCTGCCCGGAGTTCCGCTACATCCAGGACGGCCTGGAGCTGGCCGACAGCTACGCCTTCAACCCGCACAAGTGGCTGTTCACCAATTTTGACTGCGACTGCTTCTACGTGGCCGACCGGGCGGCGTTGATCCAGACCCTGAGCATCCTGCCGGAGTACCTGCGCAACCAGGCCACCGAAGCCGGGGCAGTGTTCGATTACCGGGATTGGCACATCCAGCTTGGGCGGCGGTTCCGCTCGCTCAAACTGTGGTTCGTCATCCGCCACTACGGCGTGGAAGGCCTGCGCTTCCACATCCGCAAGCATGTCCGCCTGGCTCAGACTTTTGCCCGCTGGGTGCAGGAATCCGAGCTGTTCGAGCTGGCCGCGCCCGCCCCGCTGAACCTGGTCTGCTTTCGCCACCGAGCCGGAGACCGGGCCAACCAGGAGCTGATGGACCGCCTGAACCGCAGCGGCAAGCTCTACCTCTCCCACACCAGGCTGGACGGGCGTTTGACCCTGCGCATGTGCATCGGCCAGACGAACACAGAGGCCCGCCACGTGGAAGAGGCCTGGAGGCTGATCCAGGAAACCGCCCGCGATCTGTAGCGGGGTCGCAGACCCTGGGGCGCTGCCCCTGGCTGGCGGCATGGGTTGGGGTCCATCTCGCCCCGATGCCGATGCAGGGTTCAAAATGCCGAAGTCGTGGCGCCGGATGGAATCTGGCGCAGGTCATACGGCGTGGCCTGATAGACGTAATAATTGAGCCAGTTGGCAAACAGCAAGTGGGCGTGGCCGCGCCAGCGCACCACCGGCTCCTGGCTGGGATCATCGCCGGGGTAGTAATTGCGCGGCGGCTGGATGGGCAGGCCTTTTTGCCGGTCGCGCTCGTATTCGGCTTGCAAAGTCAGCGGGTCGTACTCCGAGTGCCCGGTGATGTAAAAGTGGCGCCGGTCGTGGGAGGCCACGATGTAGATCCCGGCCTCCTCCGATTCGGCCAGAATGGAAAGCTCTGCCACTCGCTCGATATCCTCCCGGCGGATCTCGGTGTGCCGCGAGTGCGGGGCGTAGAAGGTATCGTCGAAACCGCGCAGCAGGCGCACGTTCTGAGCCAGCACCCGGTGCGGGAAGACGCCAAACATCTTCTCTGCCAGGGGGTATTTGGGCACGCCGTAGCGGTGGTACAGCCCGGCCTGGGCTCCCCAGCAGATGTGAAAGATCGAGAAAGCGTGCGTCTCGCTCCAATCCAGGATCTCCTGCAATTCGTTCCAGTAATCCACCTGCTCAAAGGGCAGGTGCTCCACCGGGGCGCCGGTGATGATCAGCCCGTCAAACTTCTCATCCTGCACCTCGGCGAAGCCGCTGTAGTGGTTGAGCAGGTGATCTGGCGGCGTGTTGCGCGAATCGTGCGAGGCCATGTGCAGCAGGGTGATCTCCACCTGCAGGGAAGAATTGCCCAGCAGGCGCAGGAGCTGTGTCTCGGTGGCAATCTTGGTGGGCATCAGGTTCAGGATCGCCAGCTTGAGCGGGCGGATATCCTGGTGCAGGGCGCGGTTTTCGCCCATGACGAAGATGTTTTCGCCCTCCAGGATGGTCTTGGCAGGCAGGGTCTCGGGGATGACGACGGGCATCGGGGCCTCCTTGTTCTCAGCGCAGGCGGGTCGCGCCTGGTCCAGTTATGTTAAAGCCTGCTCCAGGTCCCACAGAATATCCTCAATATCTTCAATGCCCACGCTCAGGCGGATGAAATCTGGGGTGACCCCGGCGCTGAGCTGCTGCTGGGGGGTGAGCTGGCTGTGGGTGGTGCTGGCGGGGTGGATCGCCAGGCTGCGGGCGTCTCCCAGGTTTGCCAGGTGCGAGAAGAGTTGCAGCCGGTCGATGAACCGCCGCCCGGCTTCCAACCCGCCGCGGATGCCGAAGCCCAGCACCGCGCCCGGCCCTTTGGGCAGGTAGCGCCGGGCGGCCTGGTGATCGCGGTGGCTGGGCAGGCCCGGATAAGTCACCCAGGCGACCTGCGGGTGGCGCTCCAGGTACTCGGCCACGCACTGGGCGTTCTGCACATGGCGGTCCATCCGCAGGCTGAGCGTTTCCAGCCCCTGCAGGAACAGCCAGGAGTTGAACGGCGATTGGCAGGCGCCAATATCCCGCAGCACCTGGCCACGCGCTTTGGTGATCAACGCGGCCGGACCCAGGTCGGCGTAAACCAGGCCATGGTAGCTGGGGTCGGGCTGGGTGAAGTTGGAAAAGCGCCCGCTGGCCCGCCAGTCGAAGCTGCCGCCATCCACGATCGCCCCGCCAATGGACGTGCCATGCCCGCCAATGAACTTGGTGGTGGAGTGGACCACAATGTGGGCGCCCCATTCGAACGGCCGGCACAGGTAAGGCGTTGCCAGGGTGTTATCGATCACCAGCGGCAGGCCATTCTGGCGGGCGATCTCTGCCACGGCCTCGAAAGGGAAGACGTTGATCAGCGGATTGCCCAATGTCTCCCCCCAGATCAGCCGGGTGTTGGGGCGGATGGCCCGGCGGAAGTTCTCTGGGTCGGATGGGTCCACAAAGGTGGTCTCGATCCCCAGGCGCGGGAAGGTGTACTCGAGCTGGTTGTAGGTGCCGCCGTACAGCGTGGAGGCCGAGACGATATGGTCGCCCGCCTGGCACAGGGTCAGGATGATCAGCGTCTGGGCAGCGTGTCCGGAGCTGGCCGCCAGCGCCCCCACCCCGCCTTCCAGGTCTGCCAGGCGCTGCTCGAAAACGCCGTTGGTTGGATTCATAATCCGGGTGTAGATGTTGCCAGCCTCTTCCAGGGAAAACAGGCGGCTGGCGTGATCGGTATCTTGAAAGGCATAGGCCACCGTCTGGTAGATTGGCGCAGCGGACGATCCGGTGGTGGGGTCGGGGGTTTGCCCGGCGTGCACCTGGCGGGTGGTGAAGCCGTGTTGGCGGGTGATGGGCTGATGGTTCATGGTTTTCTCCTGTGTCGGTTATGGATGGTAAATCAATAAAAAAAAGCGGACAGTCTTGCGCAAATCCATCCGAATTTGCGGAAGGCTGTCCGCCGCCTGCGCGGTTTCTGGCGATGATTAACCGCTCAGCACCGCGTCGCTCCTCAGCAAGGCGGTGGTCACAGCCCCCGCCTTGCGCATGGACATTGAGAATTCAGGCTTCATCAAGGTTTCCTGTTGTTCCAAATTTCGCCAATTGTATGGATTGTTGGCCGATCTGTCAAGTGTTTTTGGCTGCAATTTTCTCAAACGGTTGATCTTTTAACCGGTTGGCATTATGATTTGAGAACAGGGAAAATCGATGATGAGCGATTCACCGAACGAAGACAAGGGCCATGTCCTGATCGTTGACGACACGCTCCCCAACCTGCGTTTGCTGTCCATCATGCTGAGCAACCATGGCTACCAGGTCAGCGAAGCCATGGATGGCCTGTCTGCGCTGCAAAGCGTCCAGATCGACCCTCCCGATATGATTCTGCTGGACATCCGCATGCCGGGGATGGACGGTTATGAAGTCTGCCAGCGCCTGAAAGCCGATGAATCCACCCGCCAGATCCCGGTGATTTTCGTCAGCGCGCTGGATGACCAGACCGAGAAAGTGCAGGGCTTTGCCGTGGGCGGGGTGGATTACATCACCAAACCCTTCCAGGTGCGCGAGGTGCTGGCACGCCTGGAGACTCACCTGACCCTGCGGCGCTTGCAGCGCCAGTTGCAGGCCCAAAACACCCAGCTTCAACAGGAAATTGCCGACCGCAAGCGCGCCGAGCGGGCTTTGCAGGCCGCCAAGGAAGCCCTAGAAGCCCGGGTGCAGGAGCGCACCGCCGAGCTGGCGGCTGCCAACCTGTCGCTCCACAACGAGCTGCAGGAGCGCAAGCGCGGCGAAGCCGAGCGCGAGCGCCTGCTGGTTCAGGTGCGCAAGCAGGCTCAGCAGGTGCGCGAGATCATTAACACCGTCCCGGAGGGCGTGCTGTTGTTGGACGCCAGCAACCGCGTCATCATGGCCAACCCCGCTGCTCAGGAGTACCTGCAAATCCTGGCCCAGGCGCGCATTGGAGATACGTTGACCAGCCTGGGAGACCGGAGCCTGGTGGATTTGCTTGCTCCGCCGGCCAAGAGCCTGTGGCACGAAATCAAGCTCAAATCCAACGCCTACCAGGTGATCAGCCGGCCGGTTGTGGAGGAAGCCGAAGCCCAGCGCTGGGTGATGGTGATCCGGGATGTCAGCCGCGAGCGCGAGATCCAGAGCCGCATGCAGCAGCAAGACCGCCTGGCGGCGGTCGGCCAGATGGCCGCTGGCATCGCCCACGACTTCAACAACATCCTGGCCGTGATCCTGCTGTATTCCGAGATGGTGCTGAACCTGCCAGACCTCAACCCGCGGGTGCGGGAGCGCATGTCGATCGTCGCCCAGCAGAGCCGCCGGGCCTCCGAGCTGATCCAGCAGATCCTGGATTTCAGCCGCAAGTCGGTCTTGGAGCGCCAGGCCATGGACCTGCTGCCTTTCTTGAAAGAGCAGGTCAAGATGCTGGAGCGCACCCTGCCCGAGAACATCAAAATCAGCCTGGAGGCGGAGCCGGAGGCTTACATCGTGGATGCCGATCCTACCCGCATGCAGCAGGCCATCCTGAACCTGGCCGTCAATGCCCGGGATGCCATGCCAGAAGGCGGCGATCTCACCATCCGTTTGAGTCACCTGAATGGCGAAGGCGGCTTTCAATGCGCCACCTGCGGTCAAATCCTGGAGGGCGCCTGGGTCTGCATCACCGTTCAGGATAACGGCCTGGGCATCGCCCAAAAAGACCTGCCGTACATCTTTGAGCCGTTTTACACCACCAAAGAACCGGGCAAGGGCACCGGGCTGGGCCTGGCTCAGGTGTATGGCATTGCCAAATCTCACGGCGGGCACATTCAAGTCGCCTCTTCCCAGGCGGAGGGCACTCGCTTCGCCATTTTCTTGCCCTCCACCCCCAGCCGGCAGCCCAGGTTCCCGAACACCGAGCCGTTTTTGTTGGTGCGCGGCAGCGGGCAAACCTTGCTGGTCGTGGAGGACGAAGCCGCCACCCGCCAGGCGCTCAAAGATGGCCTGAGCCTGATCAACTACCAGGTTCAGGTCGCTTCGGATGGCCTGCAAGCCCTGAATTACCTGAACGATCACCCTGGCGAGATCCACCTGGTGCTCAGCGATGTGGTGATGCCGGAGATGGGCGGGATCGAGCTTCTCCACGCCATCCGCGACCGGGGCCTTAAAATCCCGGTTATCCTGATGACCGGGCACCCGCTGCAGGATGAACACAAAAACCTGAAAGATGCCGGGCTGACCGCCTGGATGCAAAAACCACCGCGCCTGAAACAGCTTTCGCACATCATTGCCCAGGCGCTGAAATAGCGCCGCAGCCTCGGGCCGGCGCCAGGGCGGGCCTGGGCGGCCCATCAAAGCCTCTCGGGAAGCCGCGCGGCGCTCGACCGATGCACAACGATCTTTTGCCAATCAAGGAGGAATGCCCATGTACGACTCTGAAAAGCTGGAAAAGTTGCGCCAGGCCCTGGAAACCTGGCAGGATACCACCCTGCAGCGCAGCCTGGCCGCCCTGCCAGAGCGCCAAAAAGCGTTCATCACCGCTTCGTCGGAGCCCATCGAGCGCCTCTACACCCCGCTGGATGTCGCCGGCCTGGATTACCTGGACGACCTGGGCCTGCCCGGGGAGTATCCTTACACCCGGGGCATCCATCCCAGCCTGCACCGCAGCCGCCTGTGGACCATGCGCATGTTTGCCGGTTTTGGCACCGCCGAAGAGACCAACCGGCGCTTCAAGTACCTGCTGGACCAGGGCCAGACGGGACTTTCGGTGGCATTCGACCTGCCCACCCTGATGGGCTACGATACCGACGCGCCCGAGGCGTTGGGCGAGTTTGGCAAGTGCGGCGTGGCGGTTTCTTCGCTCAAGGACATGGAAATCTTGTTCCAGGATATCCCCCTGGACAAAGTCTCCACCAGCATGACCATCAATTCTCCGGCAGCGGTCATCTGGGCGATGTACATCGCCGCCGCCGAAAAGCAGGGCGTGCGCCCAGACCAGTTGCGCGGCACAACCCAAAACGACATCTTGAAAGAATACATTGCCCAGAAGGAGTTCATCTTCCCGCCGGAGCCATCTATGCGCCTGGTGGTGGACACAATCGAATTCGGCGCCGGCCATGTCCCCCAATGGAACACGATCAGCATCTCCGGCTATCACATCCGCGAGGCCGGCGCCACAGCCGCCCAGGAGCTGGCCTTCACGCTTTCGGATGGCATGGAATACGTCCGCTGGTCGCTCCGCCGCGGCCTGGATATCGACGAGTTTGCGCCCCGGCTGTCCTTCTTTTTTAACGCCCACAACGACTTCTTCGAGGAAATCGCCAAGTACCGGGCTGCCCGGCGCATCTGGGCGCGCCAGATGCGCCACACCTTTGGGGCCAGAAACCTACGCTCCTGGCTGATGCGCTTCCACACCCAGACCGCCGGGGTCACCCTGACCGCCCAGCAGCCCGAGAACAACATCGTCCGCGTGGCCCTGCAAGCCCTGGCGGCGGTGCTGGGGGGCACCCAATCGCTGCACACCAATTCCATGGACGAGGCGCTGGCGCTGCCCTCCGAGCTGGCGGTGACCATCGCCTTGCGCACCCAGCAGATCATTGCCGAAGAATCGGGCGTGGCCAACACGGTCGATCCGCTGGCCGGCTCGTTTTTTGTCGAAGCGCAGACCAACCGCATCGAGGCCCAGGCTTATGAGTACTTCCGCCGGATCGAGGAACTGGGCGGCGTTTTACCGGCGATCGAAAAGGGCTTTTTCCAGACCGAGATCTCCGATTCTGCCTACCGCTACCAGCGCGAGATCGACGAGGGGCTGCGGCGCATTGTGGGTGTCAACGCCCACGTGGATAACAAGCCCCTGGCGGTACCCATCCTGGAGATGGACCCCCAGGGATACGAGCGCCAACTCGCCCGCCTGGATCAGGTGCGGGCAGAGCGAGACCCGGGCCGGGTGGGCCAGGCTCTCGACCGCCTGCGCCTGGCCTGCCAGGGAACCGAGAACACCATGCCCTATCTCCTGGATGCGGTGCGGGCTTACGCCACCCTGGGCGAAGTGGTCGATGTGATGCGCGAAGTCTTTGGCGTCTACGAAGAGCCAAACTGGATTTAGATTTTCGGAGTAAAATATACGCCGGAAAGCAAACGACAGGGTGGGCAAATCTTTAGCGCCTGCCCTGTCCTGATGCAAGAAAATCAATCGAATCGAGAGATGGAGGTTTTTTCATGGCTCAAGGTAAAACATATCGCGGCACGATTGGCATCCTGACCGGCGGCGGTGATGTGCCGGGGCTGAACCCGGCCATCCGGGCGGTGACCATTCGCGCCTTGCGAGAAGGTTACAAAGTGATTGGCATCCGGCGCGGCTGGGCGGGGCTGGTCAACCTGGTCCGCGATCCCAAGGCGGATAACAGCGAGTGGGTCCAACATCTGGATGAGGAGACAGTCCGCCGGGCGGGCCGCACCGGCGGCACCTTCCTGCACACCTCCCGCACCAACCCGATGAAAATGAGCAAGGCCGAGGTCCCCCAGCAATACAAAGACATTTACACCCAGGAGAAGAACGATTTGATCTCGGAGGTGCTGAAGAACCTGGAATTCCTGGGGATCGATTACCTGATCCCCATCGGCGGCGATGACACCCTCAGCGTGGGCGTGCGCCTGTACCGGGAAGGCTTCAAAGTGATCGCGATCCCCAAGACGATGGACAACGATGTGCCCGGCACCGATTACTGCATCGGCTTCAGCACCTGTGTCACCCGCACCATCCAGTTGGCGACCAGCCTGCGCACCTCCGCTGGCTCGCACGAGCGCTTCCTGGTGCTGGAAGTGTTTGGCCGCTATGCCGGTTTCACCGCCATGCTGCCCACCATGGCCGGCGCCGCTGACCGCTGTGTGATCCCGGAGTACAAATTCGACATCGACCGCCTGACCGAGCTCCTGGTTTATGACCGCAACCGCAATCCCAGCAAGTATTCGGTGCTGCTGATTTCCGAAGGGGCCATGTTCGAAGGCGGCGAGATGATCTTCCAGGACCGCACCACCGATGAGTTTGGCCATGCCAAACTGGGCGGCGTTGGCGACCTGGTGGCGGCGGAGCTGAAGAACCGCTCGGTGCGCTTCAACGAAGGTAAGCAGATCAACGTGATCAACCAAAAACTCGGTTACATGGTGCGCGGCGGCGAGCCCGATGCCATCGACTCGATCGTGCCCATGGCCTATGGCAACCTGGCCCTGGACCTGATCCTGAAGGGCGTCCACGGCCGGCTGGTGGTGCTGCGCAACGGCCGCTATGACAACATGCCGGTGGATGTGGTCACCAGCACCAAGAAGGTTGTCAACGTCAACAAGTATTACAACACCGAGCGCCTGCGCCCGCAATTCCACAGTTTTGAAATGAACCCGCTCTTCATCATGACCAGCGATGGTTAAAGGATCTGACCGGGGTGGTTAACCTGCAAGCGGGCGCACAAGCGCCCGCTTTGCAGTTTTGTTGGTTAGGCCCTGCTTATGCCATTTTTACAGACACGCCGGCTTAGATTAATGTATAATGAATGTTGTATATCCGTGCTCCGTTGCACCGCAGAAAGGAGGTGAGCCATGGTGCCTGTCAGATCCGATGCTAAAGGCCAGGGATTGGTGGAATACGCGCTGATCATGCTGCTGGTGGCGCTGGCCGTCATCATCATCCTGGCCCTGCTGGGACCAGCAATCGCCAATGTGTTCAGCAATGTTGTAGCCAATATTTGATTCCTGGATCAACGAATTATTTGATTATTCTCCTGATGAAAAAGCCGCTCATCCCGCGGCTTTTTCATTCTGCGGCTTTTTCATTTCAACTCAACGGGCCTGAATCATGGTATCATCCGCCCTCGGAAGCTGAACGATGGAAGACCAGCATGAATGAAGACGAGCGCCTTTTGGAGCAGGCCAGGCTGATCGTCCAGCGCCTGGAGCGCATATCCGCTGATTCAACCTGGGCCAGGCGCTCCAGCGGGCATCGCGGGGCGCTGTTGCGCTACCTGGAGCGATGGGAGGCGATGGAGGGGGAGATCGATCTCCTGCCCGAGGAGAGGGCGCGCCTGACCGACCTGCTGGAAACGGGCTTCGTATACCTGCAAAAAGCAGCCCTGGAAAGATTGCGCTGAAACGCGAGGACGAGGTCACTGGGAAGGCTCAGCCTTCCCAGCGACCTCCCTTTTCACCGGCCCCCGGCGCTAATAAGTGGTATTGTTCCAGAACCAGTTGTAACTGAAGTAACCTGTCGGCAAGTTCTGGGTGCGGATGGCGATCTGCCGGCTGCCGCGCAGCGGCGCAGGGATGCTGAAGGTGGCCGTCAGCGTCCCGCCCGCGCCGGAGTACAGGTTGCCCACATAGTAACCGCCCACGCCGCGCGTGCCCATCGGCCCCATCAGCACATCGAAATTCAAACCAGCCGGCCAGTTGTGCGTGGTGATGGTTACGCTGGTGTCACGAACCACGCTGGTGATCCAGATCGTCGGGATGGTGCCCCAGCAAGGGGGGTATCCATAGCAGGGCGGCGGCGGGGGGTAGCCGCCCGTGCTGCCGGCCACGTTGTAGAAGAGCTGATCCTGCGAGAAGGTCTTGCCGTTCTTCTTGTATTGGATCAGCCGGATCGCCAACTGGCGGGCGCCGCTGAACTCGGCGGGGATGGCAAAGTCTGCTCCAAAGCTCCCGCCAGCCCCCGAGTCCAGGGAAGCCACGTCTCGCCACTGGTAGGTGCCGTTGACGTTGTTCCCGATCTTTACCTTGAACTCCACATTGCTGGGGAAGTTGTAGGTCTGGATGCTCACGGTGACATTTGGATCCACGCGCGTGACCACGAAGCTCCAGGTGCGCTGACCGCCAACCCCGGAAGTGTAGGTGGGATAGCCGCCCGTGCCGCTGCCGCTCGGGATGCACAACCGCTGCCCCGGATAGATTGTGTAAGGCCTCACAATGCCGTTCACCTGCGCCAGGTACGGCCACGGTACCCCATAGTAGCGGCCAATCCAGGACAGGCTCTCTCCATAGCGCACCCAGTGATAGGCGACGCAAGTCGAAGCCTGGGCTGGTTGGGCGGTCAGACCCATTCCGCTGATCACAATGACCAGCGCCAGCAAAACCATTGCGACTTTCTTGAACTTGAGCATTTTTGTCCTCCTCACACATAAAACACGATGAACATCGGCAGTGAAAGCTCGGCGGGGCAGACCGCCGTCACGGGAATAAGACCCGCAATCGAATGCTTTATTGATTAATTATAGCCTTGATGCAAGGTTTTTTCAATAGATTGAACTGAAATGTATCAAGATTTTGTGAAAACTTTACGCCATCGCAATGGTGTTGCAGGATCAGTGCCGCGCCGGGCCCGAGGCAGGCTCATAAATGTACAGATATTGCATATATATTAATCATATATTTAACTAATAATCTTGACAATATATATACATTCGGGTTATACTAAAACTACTTGGTAATCAGTCAGATTTTCAGAACAAACATCACTTACCGTATAAAGGAGAATTGGAACATGATTAAGAAGTTTTCGCTTGTTGGTTTGTTGGTTTTGAGCCTTGTGCTGGCCAGCTTTGGCCCTGCCCAGGCGGGCAAGAATGGCGGCACCCCGGCCAGCCAGGACGCCAAGATTTACGTCATCCATGGCATCAATGGCATGGACCTGGGCGCTCCGATGGACCTGCCGGTCGATATTTTCGTGGGCGGCGTTGGCTGCGCCCTGACTGCTTTCCCCTTCCGCCAGGTGGCTGGCCCGGTTGCTCTTCCCGGCGGCACCTACAACATCCAGATTTCCCTGGCTAACCCCTCCGCCCCGTGCTCCAATGCACCCGTCATCGCTGGCGATTTCACCTTCGACGCTGGCGCCACCTACACCGTGATTGCCTACCTGACCGCCGATGGCGCCCCGACTGCTGCGCAATTTTTGAATGATGTTTCTTACACCGGCCGTGGCAAGACCCGCGTTTCCCTTGCCCACACCGCCTTCGCTCCTGAAGTGGACATTTACCTCAAGAGCAATCACGTATCCCAGGTTCTGGAAGACGTGCCCAACGGCGCCTTTGCTTCCCTGTCCCTGCGCCCCGGCCGCTACACCGCCACCCTGAAGCTGGCCAACACCGACACCACCGTCCTTGGCCCCGCCAACTTCATCTTCAAGCCGGGCATCTCCTACTTCACCTACGTGGTGGGTTCGGCGACCAATGGTCTGTACGCGGTGAGCTACGAAGTCCGCACCATGCCCGAGAAGAAAATGGGCGGCAAACCCGGCATGACCAGTAAAGCCCTGAAGATCCGTCCGTAAGCTTCAACCCGGCCGATTTTGGATCGGCAACGGTTACAGAAGACCTGGCAGTGCATCCGCCTGCCAGGTCTTTTTTTATCCGGCGGCTTTTTTGTGCACCCGCCCGCCGAACCGCAGCCAGGCGATCTGGCCATCGCTGCCGCGCAGGTACTCGCCCTGGTTGCCCCGTCCAGGCTCATCCAGGATGAGCACCCGGTCTGGTCCGCACAGCGCCAGGCGCACCGGCGGGGGCGCAGGCGGCGGCGGGGCATCCTGGGTGGGGAAGCCGCCCTTGGGAAAGGTCTCCAGCACCAGCTCGCCCTGGTGCAGGCTGACCTGCAGATCTTCTGCCGCCGCTTGGAATCGGCCCACATACGCCGCCAGCTGCGCTTCGGGCGCGGCCAGCGGCTCAGGATCCACCTCCCGGATGCCCAGGAACTGCTCCAGCGCCCAGCGGGTGAGCGGCTGGTACAGCTCGCTGCCCCGGTCCGAGTTGGTCAGGGCCGCGAAAGCGAAGCGCTGCCCAGGCGCCACCGTCAGGGTGGCCATCTGCCCGTTGGTCGCCCCGCCATGCCGGATCAACTGCGCCCCGTCCGCCTGGCGGACGAACCAGCTCAACCCCATCGCTTCGCCGTTGGCGGCCGCCACGATCGGTGTGTGCATGGCCCGCAGCGCCTCGGCAGAGATCAGGCGCTCCCCGGCCTCTGTCCGCCCGTCCCCCATCTGGAAGCGGGCATAGCGCAGCAGGTCCACCAGGCTGCAAACCAGCCCGCCCAGCGGGTTGCCTGTGCGGGCCAGCCCCCATGGCGCCAGGACCCTGGGCTGGCGCTCTTCGCCCGGATAGACCGCGTCATGCCCAACAGCGAACCGAAAGGTCATCAGGTCGGCGGCAAAGAAGAAAGACCTCGTCATCCCAAGCGGATTGAGGACCAGCTCCTGGACCGCGGCTTCGTAGGTCTTGCCGGTGATCAGCTCCAGCACACGCCCGGCCAGGTAAAAACCAGCGTTGTTGTAAGACCAGATCTCCCCCAGGGGGGTCTCCTGGGGCAGCTCCGCCATCCGGGCGACCATTTTGGCCAGGGCGTCGTCGCCGGGGCCCAGGTCGTCGAAGTAATCGCCCAGCCAGCCGCCGGTGTGGGTGAAGACGTGCCGCAGCGTGACCCGCCGGGCGACGCTCTCATCCGCAAGGAGCAAACCGGGCAGGTAAGTTTGCAGGGGCACTTCCAGGTTGAGCAGTCCCACATCCACCAGGCGCATGGCGGCCAGGGCGGTGATCGTCTTGGTGATCGAGCCCACCTGAAAGAGGGTGTTGGCAGTGATGGGCAGCGGGTTGTCCAGGCTGGTGATGCCAAACTCGGCTGTGTAATCCTCCCGGCCGTGGATGATTCCAATCGCCGCGCCGGGGATGCGCAGGCGTTCCATTTCAGCGGCGACGCGCCCTTTGAGCTGGGCAATGAGGGGGGCAGAGAAAGTGGTTGACATACCGGCTCCTTATTCTGGCTGTGCGATGTTGGGGGCGAAATCTGCCAGCATTTGCTCGGGCAGGCGCATCGGCTGGCCGGTGCGCAGATCGACCCAGGCGCCCAGCGTGTGAACCTGGGCCAGCAAAGCCCCATCGCTCACCCGCTGGATGGTGTAATGGCGCGCCGAGGTCACCCGGCGCACCTGGGAAACCCAGGTGGTGATCTCCAGCTCGTCGCCCAGCGCGGCGGGTTGCAGGTATTGCAGCCGCGCCTGGCGCAGGTAGATCCCAAAGCCCTCTGCGGTCATGCGCTGCCAGGGCCATTGGAAGGCGGCGCAGGCCTGGAAGCCGCACTCGTTGGTGTAATCCATGTACACGGCGTTGTTCACATGCTGCAGCGTGTCGATGTCCTCCCAGCTCACCCGCCTTCGCATGCGGAACGCCCCCGGCGGGGGCAGCGGCGCAACCGGAAAAGGCTGCCTGGGTGGGAACTTTGCCGGGGGGCCTTCCGGATAGAAGTCGTCGATCAGCGCCTGAGGGATGCTGGCCGGCCGGTTGTTGGCCGTGTCCAGGAATACCCAATCGGTGAAGGCCCTGGCGGCCAGCGCGCCATCCTCCACCAGGCGGAACTCGTAGGCCCGCCGGGAAGTCACCCGGCGGAAATCGGCAACCCAGGTGCTGACCGCCACCTGCTGGTTGTAGCGCAGCGGCAGCAGATACTCCACCTGCGACTCCCGGATCAGCCAGTAGCGCTGGATCTGGTTGTAGCGTTCCAGATCATATCCGGCTGCCGCCGAGGCGTCAAAAGCGGTTTCCTGCATAAAGCGCAGGTAAACAGCGCTGTTCAGGTGGCCGTTGGCGTCGCACTCGTAATAGCGCACGCGGAAAGTTCGGGTATGGGTGAGCGGCATAGAATCTCTCTTCGGTGTGGCACAGCCATGGTCAGAAGGCGAACAGAAAAGCCAGGTCGGTGACGTTGGTGTGGGTCGGCCCGGTGCGGATCAGGTCCCCCAGCGGGTCAAAAAAGTGATAAGCGTCGTTGCGGGCCAGGAAATGCGCCGGGTTCAGGCCAAGTTGGCGGGCGCGTTCCAGGGTTTGCCCGGTGACGATTGCCCCGGCAGCATCGGTTGGGCCATCGCCGCCATCCGTCGCCAGGGCCACCAGGGCCGCCTGCTCCAGGCCGGCCAGGTCGCAGACTGCCCCCAGAGCCAGCTCCTGGTTGCGCCCGCCCAGGCCGTCTCCGCGCAGGGTGACGGTTGTCTCTCCGCCCGCCGCCAGGCAGGCCGGGCGGGGCAGCGGTTGGCCGCTGGCAGCGATCTGGCGCAGGATGGCAGCCAGGAAGCGCCCGGCCTGGCGCGCCTCGCCCTGCAGCTGGCTGGTGAGCAGCAAGGTGTGAAAGCCCTCGGCCTGGGCCTGCCTCAGGGCGGCCTGGGCTGCGCCCAGGTTGCTGCCGATGATCACATTTTGCACCCGCTCAAAGAGCGGATCGCCGGGTTTGGGGGTATCGGGAAGCTCGCCGCGGCAGCCGCGCCGCAGGCGGTCTGCCAGCCCGGCCGGCAGCCGGTCCTGCAGGCCGTAGCGCTCCACAACCGCCCAGGCGTCCGCAAAGGAGGTGGGGTCGGGCACGGTCGGACCAGATGCGATCACATCCAGCGGGTCGCCCACCACATCCGAAAGGATCAGCGTCGCCAGGCTGGCTGGGGCCGCCAGCCGCGCCAGCCCGCCGCCCTTGAGCTGTTCCAGGTGCTTGCGCAAGGTGTTGATCTCGTCAATGCTGGCGCCGCTGGCCAGCAGGTCCTGGGTCAGGGTTTGCAGGTCGGCCAGGGCAATCCCAGGCGCGGGCGAGACCAGCAAGGCTGAGCCCCCTCCAGAGATCAGGCAGATCACCAGGTCATCCTGGCCCAGCCCGGCCAGCAGGGCAGCGATTTGGGCCGCCCCCGCCGCGCCCCGTTCGTCCGGGATGGGGTGGCCGGCCTCCACCAGGCGCAGGCCGCCCGTCTCCAGGCTCGCCGGGAGGTTTTTTTGCGCCCCGGCTGGGCGGCCGGTGTGCCCCTCTTTGACGATCACCAGCCCGCCCGCCAGGCGGTCCCCCAGGATGGCGGCCATGCTCTGGGCCATCGGCGCGCCCGCTTTGCCCGCCCCCACGATCCACACCCGCCGGAACCGCCCCAGGTTGTACTCGCGCCCGGCGATGGATAACCGCTCGCCGCGCCGCTGCGCCTGGCGGCGCACGGCTTCGCCCGGCTCGGCAGCCTCCAGCGCCGCAGCCAGGATGCGCGCCACAGCCCCGCCCCAGGGGGCGGTTTTCAGGGTTTCATGCTGGCTGAATACAGGCAGCCACATCGTTTTCGGGATGGTTGACCAGGGTGGAGACGGGATAAGCCAGCATGGCCTCTTCCGGGTAAGGCCGGATCAGCGGCTGCAGTTGGGCTGGGTCTTGCTCGCCCGGTTCCAGCCAGCGCTCGTAGGCCTCCCTCGGCAGGATGACCGGCATGCGGTTGTGGATGGCGGCCACCAGGGTGTTTGGCGTTGTGGTAATGATGGCGCACGAAAGCACCTGCGAGCCATCCGGCGCGTTCCAGCTCTCCCACAGCCCGGCGAAGGCAAAGGGCTCGCCCGTTTTCATCCGGATATAGAACGGCGTTTTGGTCGTGCGCCCCGGCGTTTGCTGCCACTCATAGAACCCGTCCGCCGGGATCAGGCAGCGCCGGCGGCGAAATGCGGCCCGGAAGGAAGGCTTCTCGGCCAGCGTCTCGCCCCGGGCGTTGATCATCCGGTTGCCGATGGCCGGGTCTTTGGCCCAGGAAGGGATCAGCCCCCAGACATAGTAATCCAGCTTCAGCAGGCCGTCGTTGGGCACCACCGCCACCGGCTGGCTGGGGGCGATGTTGTAGCGTGGGGCCATCTCAGCCGCGATCTTCAGCCCGGGAATGGCCTGTTGCAATTGTTCGGGGGTGACCGTCAGGGTGAATCGACCGCACATAGCGCACCTTTATCTGTTGGCCAGGAACCATGAGCCAGATGAAGCTCAAGCGTTTGAACTTCATCTGGCTCGATGATAACACAATCTGGGCTTTAGGGCACGATGTTCGCGCCGGCCAGGTCGGTCCCCAGGAAAAGCTCCACATCCACCGCGCTGTTCGGGTCGAACTTGACGTAGATGTTCCCCGGGGCGATCTTCAGCAGATCGACCAGGTATTTGACAATGTACGGGTTGCCGGTGTGGTCGACGATGGTTGTCCCGGCGTAAGCCCGGTCTGCCGCGCCGGTCTGGGTCACGTTTGCCCCCAGTCCGCGCAGGTATTCGACCGCCCGACCGCCCAGGCTGGGATCGCCGCTGCCATCGTACACCGCCAGGCGGGCCGCCTCGGCCTTCATCTGCTCTTGCGGGCTGCCCGGAAGCTGCGGGCCGATCGCTCCCGAAGCAGCGAAGATCTCGTCGCGCAGGTTTTGAATATCATCCGGGATTGGGATCAAAATGCTCAACCCGTCTGGCGAATTGCCGAAGTAGACGTTGTCCTTGTTGATGATGCCCTTCTTGATCCCCTCATCTGGCACGGATTGAGCCAGCAGGGCCAGGCGGATCACTTCATCCAGGGTCAGGTTGGTGCGAATGCCCGAGGCCAGCTCATTGTAGAGCGTTGGGGCCTTGCTGATCAGGTTGGGCAGCATATCCACCCGCAGGATCTGCTCGCGGATGCCCATGATCACCTGTTGCTGGCGGGCAGCGCGGTCAAAATCGCCGTTTTCGGTGTAGCGGTTACGGGCGTAGGCCAATGCCCACTCGCCGGGCAGCACCTGCACGCCGGGTTGGAGCTTCTTCTTGGTCTTGGGGCCTGTCCCCAGCAGGTCGATGGTGAACGGCTCAGGCACATCGATCTTCACCCCGCCGATTTCATCGATGAAGCGCACAAAGGCAGCGAAGTCAACTTGCGCATAGTAGTTGATCGGCACGCCCAGGAATTGCTCCACGGTCTTCACCGCCAGGGCCGGCCCGCCCCCGGGCAGCTGGTAGGCGTCGCCCAGGTAATAGGCGGTGTTGATCTTGCCATGCTGGAAGCCGGGGATGCTGACCCACAGGTCGCGCGGGATGGAAAGGATACCGGCAGTCTTGGACTGCGGGTCCAGGGTGAGCAGGATCATCGTGTCGCTGCGGGAAGCCTCTTCCTGGGCCTCCCAATCGCGGTAATCCAGGCCAAGCAAGAGCACCGTCACCCGGCCGGCCCCGTCCCAGGGGGTGAGGCGGGTGGTGGCAAGGCCGGCGCCCTCGCCAGGCAGCGGCGGCAGCGGGGTGCCCATGGCGTTGGTCATGGGGGTGCCGGTCCTCTCCACAATCTGTGGGCCGAGCAGCCCGGCAGAGCCAGACCAGCCCATCGTCATCTGGCGGGTGACGAGATACGCCCCCGCGCTGGTGAAACAGGCCAGCGTCAGCACCAGGATGACCAGCCCAACGCCCAGGATCAGGCGGGTGTTTTTGGCTGGTCGTTTTTTCTTTGGCAAAGCTGTGTTTTTGCTATTCATCGTTCATCCTGGCTACGGCGTGGCCGTGGGCTCCACCACCGGGGGCGGCGGCGTGTCTGAAGGCGGCGGCGGCAGGGTGTTGGTTGGCGGCGGCTCGGTCGGCGGCACACTGGTGGCTGTCGGAGGCGCAGGCGTGCTGGTAGGCTCACCGGCCGGGATGGTGTTGGTCGCCGTGGGCAGGATGGGCCAGGTGGGGCTGGGGGTCATGTCCAGCGGCAGGGTGGCCGTGGGCGTCTCGCTGGCGGGTGTGGCGCTGGGCGGCGAGCATTGCAGGGCGGCGTTGTCCCGTTTCTCCTGCACCGCGGCGTCCATCCCCAGGGTCAGCGAAAGCTCGTATTGCTCCTGGGCGGCGCACCATTCGCCTTTTCCGGCCAGCTGGTCGCCATACTGCACCAGCGCCAGGCGGTAGCGCTCGGCGGCGGTCAGGCCAGAGGCATCCCGCAGGCCTGGGGCGGCGGCTGCCACCTGGCTGAAATAGTACACCGCCTGCTCTGGAATGACTTCCCAAAAGCTTGAGCCAAACAGATACAGCCGGGCCAGCTGCCGCCACGAGCTGGCCTGCACATCCAGCGGGGCAAAGCGCTCCGCCAGCGCCAGGTCGTATGCGCCGCCTTCCAGGTTGCCCTGGTTGGTGATCTTGTTCACCCCGCGCTGGCGCAGCGAGATGTACAGCAAGCCGTCCAGCCGGGCCGCCTGGTGAGCCGGGTCGGCCTGGCGCACAGCCAGCAGGGTATCGATGGCCTGGTCCCACTGCTCGCTGCTGACCAGGCTTTGGGCCTGGCTGAACAATTCTTGCACCGGGCGCGGGTCGCGGGTGGGGGTGGGGGTGACTGTCGGCGGGAGCGGGGTGGGCGTGGCTGTGGCATACAGGACCGCCAGCGCTTCGGCCAGTCGCTCGGCAGCGCCGGGATACGTCGGCTCGATGGCCAGGATGTACTCCAGGCGCTGCTTTGCCACCTCATAACGCGCCGCAGCCAGGTCATCGACGGCCAGTTTGTACTGCTCACCCAGGGAGAGGGTGGTTTGCTCGGCGGCTGCCGATTGGCGCTGGTTGATTCCCGAGCGATAACCGGCCAGCGCGCCGCTCAACGCCGCCAGGCCCAGGATGGCAGCGATCCCGAGCGCCAGCAGCAATGGCTTCCACAGCGAGCGGCGTCTTTGGGAGGCCGGCTTGCGCGCCGGCGGCTTGTTCCCCGAGGCAGGGGGCCGCCCGGCCGCTCCGGCGGGTTTGGGGCTTGGATTGGTTGGTTCCATGTTTTTATAGACGAAATCTTTTCGGTTCAGGTTCCTGGTGAAACACAAGGCGGGGTCAGGGGACCGATCTGGTCGCCCATAACCCCGCCTGATTCAAAATCTTGTTACTGGTTGACCGAAATACCGGTGCGTTGAACGGCTTGAGCCTGGGATTAAACCAGCTTTGCATCCAGGCTGATCTGAACGCCGGCCAGCGCTGCGGAAACCGGGCAATTGCTCTTGGTGTCTTCGGCGATCTTGGCGAAGGACTCGCCGTCGATGCCGGGGACATTGGCTTCACAGGTCAGGTGGATCGCGGTGATGCGGGCCTTGCCGTCCACGTTTCCCAGCGACACCTGGGCTACCGTCTGGACGAACTGGGGGGTGAAACCGGCCCGGCCCAGACCAGCGCTCAGCGCCATGGAGAAGCATCCGGCGTGGGCTGCGCCGATCAGCTCCTCGGGGTTGGTGCCGTGGCCTTCCTCAAAGCGGGAGGCAAAGGTGAAAGGGCCTTCAAAGGCGCCAAATTTCATCCTCCCATGACCCTCGCGCAGAGAGCCTTCCCATAAAGCCTGTGCTTTACGTACTGCCATGCGTGTATCCTCCAAAAAATGATGATGCTTGAATGAGTTTATCTGCATGGAGGGGGCAGGCGGGGCATTTTCAAACGGCCCCGCCTGCCCCTCCATCGGGATCATCGATCCTTAGTCGTTCAGGCCAAACTCAAAATCACCCAGGCTCTCGCCATCGTAAGGAGAGTCGGAGTACATGCTGGACTCCGGGCGCTCCATTGGCTTTTCGTCGGCAAAACGGCCGCGCACAAAGCCGGTTCCGGCAGGGATGAGCTTGCCGATAATCACGTTTTCCTTCAGGCCGAAGAGCGGGTCTTCAGAAGCAGCGATGGCCGCCCCCGCCAGCACCTTGATGGTGTGCTGGAAGGACGAGGCCGAAAGGAAGGAATCGGTGCTCAGCGAAGCCTTGGTGATGCCCAGCAGGACCTCGATGAAGCGGGCCGGGCGCTTGCCTTCGGCAAGCAGCATATCATTGACCCGCTTGAGCTCAATGTAATCCACCAGGTCGCCCGGCAGGTAACTGGTATCGCCCGGGCGGGTGACCTGCACCTTGGAGATCATCTTGCGGATGACCACCTCGAAGTGTTTATCGTGGATGTTCTGGCCCTGCGAGCGGTAAACCTTCTGCACCTCGCTCAGCAGGTAGATCTGGCAGGCGTTGCGCCCCTGGATGCGCAGGATGCGGTGCGGGTTGAGCGAGCCCTCGGTGAGCGGCTGGCCTGGCTCCACGTATTCGCCATCCTTGACCAACATCCTGGCCGTGCTGGGGATCTCGTAGGTGGCTTCCTGGCGGCTCTCGTAAGAGACGATCACCTTGGCGCCGCCCGAGGAACCATTGCCCGATTCGCCTGCTTCCAGGCGCACCCGGCCGGCGTTCTGGGCGACGATGGTGGCCGTCTCGTCCATGTATGCCAGCAGGTCGCCCTGGCTGACCTGGTCTGCATCCAGGACGGCGATCTTCCAGCCCTCCGGGATGTTGTATTCGTCGTGGATCATCTCGCTGTGCTCGACGCGGGCCAGGCGCAGGTCGCTGTAGCGGTCCGACTGGGTGACATAGACCTTGCCGCCGATTTCGGAGACCACCGCCTCGCCCTTGGGGGTCTTGCGGGCTTCAAAAAGCTCCTCCACGCGGGGCAAACCCGTGGTGATGTCGCCGCCGGCCGCCACGCCGCCGGTGTGGAAGGTGCGCAGGGTGAGCTGCGTGCCCGGCTCGCCGATCGACTGGGCAGCCACGATGCCCACCGCCGATCCAATTTCGGCCATCCTGCCCCGCCCCAGGTCCATGCCGTAGCAGCGGGCGCAAATGCCGTGGTTCAGCTCGCAAGTGAGCGGCGAGCGCACTTTGACTTCCTCGATGCCCGCCGAAACGATCTTGCGCACCGTTTCGTGGTCCAGCATATCATCGCGCTCCGCCAGGATTTCACCGGTGAGCGGGTCGGCCACGTCCTTTGCCAGCAGGCGCCCAAACAGGCGCACGCCCATCGACTGGCCGGCGATGTCATCCGATTTGCGAATCCAGATGCCCTCGCTGGTGCCGCAATCGTCATCGTTGATGATCACATCTTGCGCCACATCCACCAGGCGGCGGGTCAGGTAACCGGCGTCTGCGGTGCGCAGGGCGGTGTCGGCCAGGCCTTTGCGGGCGCCATGGGTGGAGATGAAGTACTCCAGTGCGTTCAGCCCTTCGCGGAAGTTGGAGCGAATGGGCAGCGGGATGATGCGCCCCGAGGGATCGGCCATCAGGCCGCGCATCCCAGCCAGCTGCGAGATCGGCCCAAAACCGCCTTTCGTCGCCCCAGAAATGGCCTGGGCGGCCAGGTTGCCGTTCGGGTCCATCGTCCGGCGCACCGCATCGGCCACCACATTGGTGGTGCGCTGCCAGATCTCGATCACCCGCTCATTCTTTTCCTGGTCGGTCAGCAGGCCGCGGCGGAAGTCGCGCTCCACGCTTTCGGCTTCAGCCAGCGCCTTTTCAATGATCTGGTTCTTTTCCTCCGGCACAGAGATGTCGGAGACCGCCAGCGAGTAGCCAGAGCGGGTGGCGTACTGGAAGCCAATGTCCTTGATTGCATCGGCGGCTTCCGGCGTGCGCTCGTCGCCGCACACCTCGTACAGGCTGGCCATCAGGTCCTTCAGGCCGCCTTTATCCAGCTCCAGATTGACAAAATGCACTTCCTCCGGCAGCACCCGGTTGAAAAGCACCCGGCCCGGCGTGGTGTGGATGATCTCCTCCATCGGTTGAGCCATCCGGTTGTTGTGCTCATCGTACCAGGTCTTCACCCGCACCCGGATATTGGCGTGGATGTCGAGCTGCCCCAGATTGTAGGCCAGCTCGGCTTCGTCCATATCGGCAAAGATGCGCCCATCGCCCTTGTGGGGGTGTTTGGAAGGTTTTTTGGTCAGGTAGTAAACGCCCAGCACCATGTCCTTCGACGGGCTGATGATCGGCTCGCCATCGGCTGGTTTGAGCAGGTTGCGCGAGGAGAGCATCAACTGGCGCGCTTCCAGCACCGCCTTCTGCGAAAGCGGCACGTGGACGGCCATCTGATCGCCGTCGAAGTCGGCGTTGAAGGCGGTGGTCACCAGCGGGTGGAGCTGGATGGCGCTGCCTTCGATCAACGTCGGCTCAAAGGCCTGGATGCCCAGGCGGTGCAGGGTGGGGGCCCGGTTCAGCAGCACCGGCCGCTCCTTGATCACCTCTTCCAGCACTTCCCACACCTCGGGCCGGTTGCGCTCGATGAAGCGCTTGGCGCCTTTGACGTTGGCGGCGTAATTGTGCGAGACCAGGCGGGAGATGACAAAAGGCCGGTACAGCTCCAGGGCCATCGACTTGGGCAGGCCGCATTGGTACAGCTTGAGCTTTGGCCCAACCACGATCACCGAGCGGCCGGAATAATCCACCCGCTTGCCCAGCAGGTTGCGGCGGAAACGGCCCTTCTTGCCCTTGAGCATATCGCTCAGCGATTTGAGCTCGCGCCGGCCGCGGCGAGAGAGCGCCTTGCCGCGCTGCGAGTTATCGATCAGCGAGTCCACCGCTTCCTGGAGCATGCGCTTCTCGTTGCGCACGATCACATCCGGCGCGCCCAGCTCCAGCAGGCGCTTGAGCCGGTTGTTGCGGTTGATCACCCGCCGGTACAGGTCGTTCAGGTCGGATGTGGCGAAGCGCCCGCCATCCAGTTGCACCATCGGGCGCAGGTCCGGCGGAATGACCGGCAGCACGGTGAGCACCATCCACTCCGGGCGATTGCCCGAGCGGCGGAAAGCCTCCACCACCTTCAGGCGTTTGGTGGCTTTCTTGCGCTTCTGCTTGCTGCGAGAGGTGCGCACTTCGTGCCACAGCTCCTGGGCCAGCTTGTCCAGGTCCAGGCGGCGCAAGATGTCATAGAAGGCTTCGGCGCCCATATCGGCCCGGAACACCTGCCCCCAGCGCGATTTGAGCTCGCGATAGCGCGTCTCGCCCATGAAGGTGAGCGGGCGCAACTCGAGCAGCTCGTCTCGCAGGCGGGCATTTTCATCCCGCACCTGCACCGATTGGTCGTCCAACTGGCCGCGCAGGTCTTCCATGCCCAGGTCAGCCTCGGCCTTCACCCGCTTCATTTCCATCTGGACCTGCTCGTATTCGCGCTGCTTCTGGTCCTTCAGCTCGCCTTCGATCTGGTCCAGGCGGTCTTTCACCACCCGCTGCACGCTGGTCAGGCTCTGGGTGGTGATGGTCTCACCGGCTTCAATGATGACAATATCGGTGTCGGGGAAGTGGATGGCGGTCTTGGGGGTCTGACCCAGCATCTCGCGCAGGTTGTTCTCCAGCCGTTTGCCAGCTTCGATCACCGGCTCTAATTGCTCGGTGATCATCTCAATGTAGCGCTGTTCGATCTGGTTCTGACGCTGGCTCAATTCATTCAGCGTGCGGTCGCGGCCGGCCTTGACCTCGGCGATGCGGGCATTGATCCTGGAAGCCTGCTCGCGCTCGGTGATGGTGATCTTTTCTTCCAGGCGCTTCAGCGCTTTCTGGCGCGCTTCTTCGTCCACAAAGGTGACCACATACTGGGCGAAGTACATCACCCGGTCCAGGTTGCGGCGCGAAATATCCAGCAGCAAACCCAGGTAAGACGGGATGCGCCGGGTGTACCAGACGTGCGCCACCGGCGCCGATAGCTCGATGTGCCCCATGCGCTCGCGGCGCACCGATGAACGGGTGACTTCAACGCCGCACTTGTCGCAGATGATGCCCTTGTAACGGATGTTTTTGTACTTACCGCAGTAACACTGCCAGTCGCGGGTTGGCCCGAAGATGGCTTCACAGAACAGCCCGTCTTTTTCGGGGCGCAGGCGACGATAATTAATCGTCTCCGGTTTCAGCACCTCTCCGTAAGACCAGCTCCGAATGGTTTCGGGAGAGGCCAGGCTGATACGAAGTGCGGTTAATCCCTTGGTTTCCACTATTCAATTGCCTCCTGGCGCAGTATTGAAAGGAGCGACTGAAATATTCAGCAAAAACCCGTTTTTAGTGGCCGAAACGCCACCGAAAACGGGTCGATATTTCGACAGACTTTGCATTATACGCAAAGCGGCACAATTGGTCAAGGCCGTTTGAGCCTCATTAATACTTGTCTTATCTCTGCCTGCCGGGCCTACACCGGCTGGCGCGGCGGGATGGCGAGATAGAACGTGCTGCCTTTGCCAAGCTGGCTCTCGGCCCAAACCCGCCCGCCGTGCCGCTCGGCGATGGATTTGACAATGGCCAGCCCCAGGCCAGAGCCGCGCTCATCTTTTGGCACCTGCTGGGCGCCGCGGTAGAATTTTTCAAACAGCCGCGGCAGGTCCATGGGCGAGACCCCCACGCCGTTGTCGATCACCTGGAAGACCACGCCGATCGGCTGCGTCTGCACCCGCACCAACACTTTCCCTTCGGGGCGGGTGTACTTGATGGCGTTCTCCACCAGGTTGTGCAGGGCCTGCTGGAGCAGGGCCTGGTCGGCTTCGATCAGCGGGATTGTCTGGGCGGGGATATCTGCGCTGAGCTGGATCCGTTTTTGGGCGGCCTGCAATTGCAAGGCGTTGACCACCCGCTCGACGATATCCTGCACGGGCACCATCTCCAGCTGCAGCCCAATCCCGGCTTCGATCCGCCCCAGGTCGAGCAGGTGGTTGACCAGGCGGGACATGCTCTCGACCCCGCTGACGATCTTGCGCACGTAGCCGGTTTGCTGCTCGTTCAACTGTCCCACCATCTCCAGCATGGTGGCATAGCCGCGCATCAGGGTGAGCGGCGAGCGCAGGTCGTGGCTGACGGTAGACACAAACTCCGATTTGAGCGAATCGAGCTGCTTGAAGTGGGTCACATCGCGCAGCACACACACCCGGCCCACCCGTTGGCCCTCCGCCAGCACCGAGGTGGCGGTGGCCAGGAAAATCCGCCCGCCGGGCAGGTTGATCTCTGTGGATTGCATCTCCACGCTGGTGGATCGCAGCAGCTCGACCAGCTCGGCCTGCTGGATGGCCAGGTCGATTGGTTTTCCCTCGTCGGTCTCCAGCCCCAGGCCGAGCACCTGCCAGGCTGCCGGGTTGGTCAGCAGCAACCGGTCGTTCTGGTCGGTCACCAGCACCGGGTCGGGGCTGGAGGCCAGGATCGACTCCAACCGCCGGCGGCCAATCTCGGCGTTCAGGAACAGGCGGGCGTTGGCCGCGGCCAGGGCTGCCTGGCTGCCCAGGGTGACCAGGAAGCGCACCTCCTCTTCCGAGAAGGTGTGCGGCTGGTCAAAGGCCACCCACAGCGCCCCATAGTAGTTGCTTTCGTGGCGCAACGCCACGGCCATCAGCGATTCGGGCCGCGGCGTGTTGGGTGCCAGGTTCAACAGCTTGGGACGCAGCAGGTTGGAAAGCACCAGCCGATCCTGCTGGCGGGTCAGGGCCAGGATCTGCTCATCCAGCTCTCGGTACAGGTTTTGCGAAGGCCCGTAGCCAAATCGCATCGGCCGGGCCGAATCGCCGTTCAGGTTTGGCATGGCTTGCGGGCTCAGCACCACTCGCGCCGAGCAAGCGCCCGAGGCCAGGGCGGATTCCAGGACGGGTTTCACCGCTTCTGAAATTTCCAGGCTGGAGGCCACCCCCTGACTCACCTGCAGCAGGCGGTTCAGCTCGTCCAGGCGGTCTTTCAGGCTCACCCGCATCTGCTCAAAAGCCCGCCCGAGCTGCCCCACTTCATCCACGGTCTCCACCGTCACCGGCTGGTCGAGCATGCCCGAGGCCAGCCGCCCGGCCTCGCCTGCCAGGGTTTGCAGCGAACGGGTGACCGCCCCCAGGCTGATCTGCACCAGCACCAGGCCGATCAGCGAGAGCAAGATGATCATGCCCAGCAGCGGCAAGGCGATGGACAGGGCGATTTGCTGGGTGCGGTACGCCGGGACGTTGAGCACAATCGACCACGGGCGGCCGCTGGCGGGCCGGTAATACACGATCTGGCGCGTCCCATCTGGGGCGGTGTCGTTGTAAAAACTGGGCGTTTTGCCGGTCTCGCCCAGGTACGTATCCATCACCTGCTCTGGATCGGGGTGGATCAGGATGCGGTTGTTTTCGTCCAGCAGCAGCCCCTGCCCGTCGATCGTGTTCAGGTTGTTCAGCCCGGTGCGGATGGATTGGGCGTATGGGTTGCTGGTCAGGTCGCTGCGGGCCACCAGCACCCGCTCGGTCTGGCCATCCTCCCCCGAGATCGCCGTGACGAACGAAATCTGGGCGCTGGTCTGGTTTCCGGTGGGCGGGATGGAGAAAATCTGGATCGGCACCCCGTTCAGCGTCAATTGAACGCCCATCTGCTCATCCACCGGCGCCTGGTTGCCCACGTAATTTGCCGTCGGGTGCGAAGCCAGCACCTGGCCGTTGTCATTCAGGATGGTGAGCTGGTTGAAGAAGGGCACAATTTTGATGTTTTCAGCCAGGGCCTCCTTCATCACCGCCGGGTTGTCCGAAAGCAGGCGCTCATCCTGCACCAGTTTCAAGGCCAGGTTCTGGCCCACTTCCAGGAAAAAAGGCACGCCCTCCGCAGCCGTGGAGGCTGCGCTGGCCATTTGCGAGCGGAGCATGCCCCGCGCCGCCTGCCCGGCGATCACCCAATCGGCGATCATCAGGGTGAGCACCAGGATCAGGGCCAGCGGCGCCATGCTGACGATAAAACGGGTGCGCAGGCTGCGCTCCGCAGGCGAGGGCGTCAATTGCTCGGGCCGGTACCAGAGAGCGGGCAGGAAGAGCGCTGCCAGCTCCGCCGCCAGCCCGGCGACCAGCAGCTCCACCGCCATCGCCAGGCTGGCGCCCTGCAGGTTGGTCAGGGCGTAATCCAGGCGGGTGACCAGCAGCCCATAGGTGATGAAAGGGGTGATGGCCAGGTGCAGGAAAGGGTAGAGCAGCGCCATCAGCGCGGCCGAAGCCAGCGGGCGGCGCAGCAGCCGAAAGACCGGGGTGCGGTACGGCTGGCGCACCGCCCCGCTGAACAGGGTTGCCAGCAGAGAGATTTCTAACAGCGTGAACAGGGTGTGGGTTTGCCACAGGGCAGAAAACGCCCCAGCCGCCAGCCCCACCAGCCCGGCTGCAAACGGCCCCAGCAGCCCGGCCGCCAGCATCCAGGGCAGGGCGGCAAAAATCAGGATGGTCGGCGAGGCTGGCTCGAGCGGCATGCCCTGGGGGGGCAAGGCCCCTTGCCCGCCCGGCCCGCCTGGGTTGATTTCCACGCCGATGAACAGGCTGGTCAGGGGCGTGAGCGCCAGCAATGCGACCAACAGGCCCCATTGCCGGCCACTGAAGGGTGGGTTGTTCCCCCGCCACTTCCACTGCAGCAGCAGGATCAGGCTGAGCAGCGCCGCGAAACCGAGCCAACCGATCCAATCGGGCGGCAGGTTGATATAGGGTGCATCGGAGATCAATGACAAAATGGAAGTCATGCCACCCACAGTTGCAACACTTGTGCCTCGCGTCTCCCGCTCGAATTATACTCGTTTTTACGCGTGTTAAGAAGACGTAAAGAACATCTATATAAATTCAAGCGTTTCCTGGGTGGCCTGAGATAAATCGGCGTAAATGCCGCGCCGCTCTGGCGGCAGCATCGCCGCCACCTGGCGCATGGCTTCGTCGCTCATCTGCCGAAGCTGCTCGCGCCCGGCGTGTTGATACTCCTCCCGGAAACGGAAAGGCCGACCGAATTTGACCTGGGCGCCAGGCCCTTTCCAGCGGGCGGTGAAGCGCAGGGCGGGGAAACCCACCGTCCCATCGATCGCCACCGGCACAATGGGGGCGCCGCTGCGGCTGGAGAGATACGCTGCGCCCTCCTTCACATCCCGAATCGCCGGGTGGCGCGTGCCCTCCGGGGCGACCAGGACAATCTCCCCGGCTCGCAGCACCTCCAGCGATTGCTGGATGGCCCGCCGGTCCACCTCCTCCCGCCGCACCGGGATCACCCCCCACAGGCGTGGGAAGACGCCCACCACCGGGTAATCGTACACTTCAATTTTGGCCAGGGGAACAATGTTCCGCCGCGTCAGGTGGAGCACCACCAGGGAATCGGCAAAGGAGATGTGGTTCATCATCAGGATGGCCGGCCCCTCTGCGGGCACATTCTCCAGGCCTTCCACCCGGTCGATCTTGGCCAGCAATGGCACACCCACCCACCGGAGCAGGAAGCGAAGCGCCCGCCGGCGCCGCTCATAGCGGGCGTGGTTGTAACCGCCCGAAAGGCTGCGTTTCTGTTCCAAACTGTCTACCGCCATTTTTCACCTCTCCATCTCGTCTGACCTGCCGCCACCCGGAGGCCGCCGGGTGGACCCTTCGGGGTTCTCCTCCTGGGCGGCTTTTTGCCCAGGCAGGTTATCGATCGCCGCTTCGTCAATATAAACCCCGCGATATTCCGGCGGCAGTTGTTCCGCCAGGGCGCGCATGATCTTCTCTGTGCCTTGCTCAATGGCCTTGCGCCAATCGCCGCCGGCCTCCAGGCGGAAGGGTTTGCCCACCGTCAGGCTGATCTCTGCCCGGCGCAACCGGCGGATGCTGCCATAGACGCGCCAGTTTTCCGTGCCGGTGAACGTCACCGGCAGGATGAGCGCCCCAGATTTGAGCGCCAGGTAAGCCGCCCCGTGCGTGCCCTCCTCCAGCTTGCCGGTCACGCTCTCCCGCCCTTCCGGAGCGATGGCGATCATCCGCCCTTCGGCCAGCCCCTCCAGCACAGCCCGCAAAGCGCGGCGGTCGGGCTGGCCGCGGTGGACCCAGATCACGCCGTAGCATTCCATCAGCCAGCCCAGCACGGGATAATCGTACAGGTCCGCTTTGGAGACGGCGTCCAGCGGGCGGGTGGAGAAGGCCAGCCCCAGCACCAGGTCGGCGTCGCCCAGGTGGTTGGAGACCACCAGCACCGGCCCCTGGCTGGGCGTGTTCTCGGTCCCGTTCAGGCGCACCCGGGTGAGCAGGCGCACCACCAGGCGCACCAGCCGCACCAGGAACCAGCGCGCTGCCCTGCGCCAGGGGGTCAGCCGGGGCAGGCGGGTGATCTCCGGGCGGTACCGCTCGGTGACGGGTTTGGAAGGGAGGGCTTCAGGTTCGGGCATCGGCGGGGGGGCCTGGGTGAGCGGCGGGTTCAGCCTGCGGCGCGGCAGCCGGCAGAGCCTGGCCGGCGTAATCGCCGTGATATTCCGCTGGCAGCAGGGCGGCGATGTGCAGCATGATCTGGTCGGCGTGGCGCTGGCGGGCCTGGCGGCGCGCTTCGCCCTTGCTTTCAATCGGCGGCAGGCAGAAGGGCGCCCCAATGCGCATTTCGATGGGAGGGCGCTCTCCCCGCAGCGCCCGCTGGAGGAAATCGTCGCTGGTCCCAAGGATGCCCACCGGCACCACCGGCACCTGCGCCCGCTCGGCAATGTATGCCGCGCCGGGGTTGGCCCGGCGCATGCCCAGGCGATGCGAGCGCCCGCCTTCCGGGGCGATGAGCAGCGGATAGCCGGAATGGAGCACCGAAATCATCTTTTCCACCACCCGGCGGTCGTACTCGCCGCGGTGCACCGGAATGCCGCCATACAGGCGCACCAGCAGGTTTTGCCCGGGTCGCTCCCAGATCTCGACGGCTCCAACGCCTTCCAATGTGGTCGGCCAAAAGGCCAGGACAAAAGGCGGCTCGAACAGGGATATGTGGTTGATTGTCACCAGGTAAGGACCCTGGCGGGGCACATTCTCCCAGCCGCTGATTTGCACCCGGCTCAAAAGGCGGAACAGGCCGCGAAAGAGCGGGCGCATGAACCAGCGCAGGGCGCGCCGGTGGAGCGGGACGGAATAGGGTGGCTCGCTCATCGGATCAACCGGCGAATTGCCTCCAAAACCTGCTCCAGGTTGAGGCGGTCCGAGTCCAGGATTTGGGCGTCTGGCGCCGGGCGCAGCGGAGCAACCGCCCGGGTCGAGTCGATCTGGTCCCGGCGGCGCATGGCGGCCAGGATTTCGTCATAATCCGCCCGGCCGCCGCGTTCGATGATCTCCTGGTAGCGCCGGCGGGCGCGCTCCTCAGCCGAAGCGTCCAGGTAAATCTTCAGGTCGGCCTCCGGCAGCACCACCGTTCCGATATCCCGGCCCACCATCACCACCCGCCCGCGTTGACCGATGCGGCGCTGCTGGGCCGAGAGCGCCCTGCGCACCCCGGGGTAAGCCGAGACTTGCGAAACATGCGCCTCCACCTCTGGCCGGCGGATGTGCCAGGTGATATCCTGGCCTTCTGCCAGGATGTCGCAATTGCGCCCGTCGCTTTGCGAAGGCGGGCGGATATCGATTTCGGTGGTCTCTGCCAGGGCGGTGACGGCCGCCTCGTCCTGCACCGGCACGCCGCGCTGCAGCGCCAGCCAGGTCACAGCCCGGTACATCACGCCGGTGTCGAAAAAAAGATAGCCCAACTCGTCTGCCAGGATCTTTCCGACCGTGGATTTGCCGGATGCGGCCGGCCCGTCAATCGCAATTATGGAAGGAAGCGGCATCGATGCTCCTGGATGATCGAAATCGGTCTGTGTTCTTTGGCAGGCGTGCGCCCATCCGTGGCTGCCAGCATCCGTGGCTGCGATCAAGGCGCGGCGCCGGCCGCGCTCGAACCGCCGGGGAACAGGTCGCTGCGCGCCCACAGGATGATGTATTCATAGCCCAGGGCGGCTTTGCGGGCGGTCAGCCAGTCCACGATATCGTCCGGCAGGGGACCTTCCCAGCCGGGATGCACCCACCAGACAAAATCCTGGCCGCGGTAAGCCGCGGTCAGCGCCGGCGCCTGCGCCGACTGGCGCGTCAGGATCACCGGGGGCATCTCGCCGGGGGGGATCGCGTCGATAAAGCGGGCGGAGGCGTAATCCCGCAAAGCCCAGCGCAGCGAGGGCGCGTCCACCGTCGAGACCAGCTCCAGCTTGCGCTCCAGCCCGGTGTGCCAGTTGGAAAGATCCCGCAGGGTGGCCAGCGCCAAATCCACCTGCCCGGCCCCCGGCGGCTGGCCCCACAGCTCGTGGGGCTGGTTGGGGCGAAGCTGCGCCGAGCCCCACAGAAGGCTGGTGCTGAACAGCAGCAGGGCCGCGGCCAGCCCCCACACCATCCCGTCCCGGCTGATCTGCCAGGACCAGCCCAGGGCCACCAGGGCGGTGGTCAGCGCGCCCAGCAGGAATATGCCGGCCAGGATGCCCGCCTGAATCCACGGCCAGGGCAGGTTGCCCGCTGGCATGACCTGGCTGGTGGCGAGCAGCGTGTTCCAGAACAGGGCGGCCAACACCAGCACCAGCCCGGCCTGCAGCCAGGAAAGGATGTGCGGCTTCTGGTCTGGCAGGTACCTGGCCAGCCCGTCGGCCCCCAGCGCCAGGAGCGGAACCAGGACCCACACCAGGTCGTTCACCTGCCGGGAGGGATACAGCAGCGCCAGGGCCAGGCTGGTCAGAAACCACAGCAGCGGCTGGAGCAGCCGGTAGGCCTGGCGGCTCTCGTCCCGCTGCCGCTGCATCAGCCAGCGCCCCAGGCTGACCAGGGCAAAGATCAGCGCCAGCGGCTGGAAGAACAGCAAGGCGGCTGCCAGGGTCAGCGGGCTGACCCCGGAGGAGGTTCCCCAGCCTTCCAGGTAAGTCACCAGCGAATCAAAGGCCGCCCCCAGCCCCTGCGGATAGCGGAACAGGTAGGTGCCCACCGCCAGCAGAGATGCCAGGAAAGCCGCCAGCCCGCGGATCGCCTCTGGGCGCGTGGGGAAGCGGGTGGTTGGGCTGCTTTCGTCGAACACTTCAGCGGGGTGTGCGGCCGCCCGGCGCAGGGCCCGGTGGATCAGCCAGGCCAGGCCTAAACCCAGCGCGCCGGCCCAGAAAGACGGCCCCGAGAGCACAGCCAGGCCGCCCAGCAGACCGGCCCAGGCCGGTCTGCGCGCCTGCCACTGGGCCAGCGCCAGCAGGCTGAAGCCCAGCGCCAGCATTGGCCCGCCGGCCTGCCGCGCAACCGTCACCAGGCCAGGATCCATGGCCAGGCCAAAGGCCAGGATCAGGGCGGTCTTGCGTCCCAGCGAATGACGGAAGGGGAAAACCGCCCAGACCAGCAGCGCTCCCGCCAGCGCAGGCCAGAACCGCGCCCAAAACTCGCTGACGCCAAAGATTGCAAAGGTCAACCCGGTCAGGAAAATGTACGCTGGCTGCGGCTCGGGCAGGAACGCCCCATCTGCCGGCCGGGCCACCTGCAAAGCCTGCAGCGCCCAGGTCGCCTCCCCGTCGGTCAGCGGCGCCTGTCCCAGGTTGAGCAGGCGCAGCGCCAGGGCCAGCAAGAAGGCCAGCCCGTACAGGGTCGTCTCGACCGTGAACCGGCTGCCGGTCTGCGGGCGCGAAGATTGGGTCGCGGGTTTATTCATAGTCCGTCCCATGAAAGACGAAGATGGTCACCGGCCCGGCTTTGAATGCCGGTTCCAGGTGGCGTTGAAATTTCTCCTCCACCAGGCCCGAGGGACAGCCTGGGCTGCCGGGCGGGTAAGCGGCGCGCTCCAGGTTGCCCACGAACACGTAGCGGATCTGGTACTGCTCCAGGATGGCGCGGGTTTCTTCCCAATCCCGGCCGCAGAACAGACGCTCCAGGTCGGCCTGGCGGGTGCCGATGGCCTGCGGAGCGTTATCGCCGCGCCATTGGTTCTCGTGCCCCACCCAGCCCAGCACGCCCGGCAGACCCGAAAGCGTGGCCGCCCGGGCGTACTCGGTGTAGCTGCCCCCGCCCTGCGGCACGGCTTCGGCCACCACGCCGGGCGGGGCGGATTGCAGCCAGCGGACCGCCGCCATCTCGTCTGGCGACCCCCTGGCAAAATAGGCCGTGCTGTCCAGGGTCCATTCCGCTGGCTGAAAGCCGTTGGTCTTGTTCCACAGGCTGAGCAGCGGGTAAACCAGGCTGGCAGCCAGCAGCAGCGCCAGCCCCAGGCCAAAGGCGGTCTTCCAGGCGCGGCGCAGGCTGGCCAGCAGCGCGACCGAGCCGAAAGCCGCCGCGACGCTCCACACCAGCCAGGCCTGGAAATAGAACTTGAAAATGGTGTTCATCCGCCAGCCGAACAGGTCGCGCAGGTAGAAAAACTCCGGCCCGAGCACCAGCAGCCCGCCGAACAGGATCAGCAGCACAGCAAAGATGCTCCCGCCCAGCGGGCGCGAAGGCAACGCCTCCTCTGCTTGCGCCGCGCCCTGCTCCGATCGGCGGCCCGCCAGGCTCCACAGCACTCCCAGCGCCAGGGTCAACAGCCCCAGCAGGGTGATCCACCCGCCCGGCGATGCGAACCGCCGCCCAAGCGCCGCGGCCAGCAATTCCGCCCGGTTGTTGGCTGCCAGCGAGCCCAGGTACAGGCTGGCCACCTGCGGCACGAGCGTGATTGCCATCCCCAGGGCGAGGGCCAGCCCCCACAGGAGCAGCATGAGCAAGGCCACGGTTTGGAGCGCTCCCCAAAAGGCGCTCCGCCGGCCGGCGATCCTGGCCAGGTAGAGCAGAAACGCCAGGATGGGCAGCAGCAGCGGGGCAAACATCACCCACAGGTGCGCCCCGCGGGTCGGGTTGATCAGGTTTGGCAGCACGCCCCCCGCCTGAGACGAAAATCCCAGGTAAAACGGCAGGTAAAGCAAACCGCCGGCGGCCCCCAGCCCCAGCCCCAGCCAGACGAAATCTTTGGCTGCCTGTGCTGGCCGCTCGCCCGCCAGGGATATCCGCCCCAGGGCGTAAGCCGCCGCCGCCAGGGCCACATACAGCGGGAAATCCCAGGTGTTCAGGAAGGCCAGCCCGCCCAGGGCTGTGGCTGCCAGCAGGAAGAAAGCCGGCAGGATGCGCACGGTTGGGGCAAGCGCCCATTGCAGGCGCAGGGCCGGCCAGGGGGGCCGGTTGTTCCCGGCGTCAAAAAAGAGCTGCAGCGCCAGGCTCACCACCAGCAGGGCGAAGGGCATCGCCAGCACGTGGGGATGCAGGTCGGCCAGCAGGAAGGAGAAAAAAGGGAACTCGTCAATGATCTCTCGCCAGCCGCCAGCCAGGTCGTAATCCTGCACTACCCGCGAAGCTCGCCACCACCACCAGAAACGCGTGGGCGTCCAGGCTGCAGGCGCGGCGGGCGGCTGGTTCAAGTCCAGGATCCCCAGCCAGCTCCAAAAAGCAGAAGTCCCATCGGGCCGCCAGAACAAGCCCCGGGTGTGCAGCACGTGCAAAAATCCTTCCAGGTTGCTCACCAGGAGCAGGAAGAGCGGGCCCAAAAGCGCCGCCAGGGTGAAGCGCGGGCCGCCGTCCGCCGGGCGGTCTGCCGCCTTCTGGCTGCCGGCGTTGAGCAGGTTGAAGACCAGGCCGTAAGTCCCGCTTGCGCTGAGGGCAAAGACCAGCGCTGTGCCCAGGTTGAAGGCCACGCCGCCGCTCGTCCCGGCCAGCCTGGCCAGCATGGCCACCAGCAGGTAGCCAAAATAGTAATATGAAATCGCATAGCCCGATAGCCACGGGTCGTGCGGCGGGAAGGTTGGCGAGCGCAGGATGGCGTTGATAAAGGCCAGCTCCATCGGCTTTTCGGTGCCCACGGCTTCGGGGTTGGCAGCCCGCACCCAGGCCCACAGCCCAAAGGCCAGCAGGAAGAGCGCCTCCACGGTGATCAGCATGGCCCGCTGCGAGCGCAGCCAGGCGGAAAGCTCCCGCGGGTGGATGCCCCGCAATACCCAAAAGCACAGCCCGCCGAGCAGCAGGGCGGCAAAGAGCAACCCGCTGGCCTGGTTGGGCAGAATGCCCAAAGAGGCCAGCAGCCAAAAGATGTAGCCCCACAGCAGCAGCCCCAGGCTGCGGCTGACGGCATAGCCGCGGTCTTTGAGCCGCGGCAGCAGCCGGTAGGCCAATGGAAATGCCAGCCAGCCCAGGGCCGTGATGACCAGGTACCAGATGATCGCGTCAGCCATTGCAGGGTTGCTCAAGGGCGTTTTTTACCCGGCGGGGTAGCGCCTCAGTTCTCCATGACTTCATAGATTACGGTATCGTTGTTTCGGTACACTTCACGCCAGAGCGACCCGTCCGCTGATTCAAACTTTTCCAGCCCCGGGCCGGGGTAGCGGCCGCGCTCTTGCTGCCCTAAGATGATATACCGGACGCCGTATTTGCGCAAGAAGTCCAGCGCCCGCTTCAGGTCGGTGGTCTGGTAGAACTC
>CAZDAU010000015.1:40927-61979 GCA_964503625.1 uncultured Anaerolinea sp. | reverse complement strand
AGGCGCTCTATTGGGCCAAGCAAGCAGGCAGAAACAGAGTCATAACATTTGACTCTATCACCGACTTGGCTGCATCCAAAGAAACGCCGCCCATCTCATCTGTCTAGTTGGCATGGTCATGAAAAACAGCCCGCCGAAAACGGCCGGGGGTTCTTCTACGACGGACTGCAGGAGTGTGAGACGATTGAACACCACCGGGGACGTGTGCAAACCGCCTGGAAATTGGTGACAAAGCTGCTGAAATTCCAGAACGTGTGTGCTATAATTTCTGTTAAGGTGTTTTGTGGTAATTTACTTTAAGCGGATGGAAGGAGATTCTCATGAGCCAGGATAAGAGCACCACCAGGAAGACTGCACAGAAGTCCACCGAAGGATTCACGGACGAGGAACGAGCCGCGATGAAGGAGCGCGCCAAAGAGCTGAAGGCGGAAGCGCGCGCGAATAAGAGCAGGGCGGAAGGGGAAAGCGATGTGCTTGCAAAGATCGCTGAGATGCCAGAACCGGAACGCGCCATGGCCAGCCGGCTACATGAAATTATCAAAGCCAGTGCACCAGCCCTCTTGCCAAAAACCTGGTATGGTATGCCCGCGTATGCCAACCAGGACGGCAAGGTTATCTGCTATTTTCAAAGCGCCCATAAATTCAATTCGAGATACGCGACGTTTGGCTTCAACGACTTGGCAAATCTCGACGATGGCGCCATGTGGCCGACCTCCTTCGCCCTGAAGGAGTTGACCGCCGCTGAAGAGGCAAAGATCAGCGCGCTGGTGAAGAAAGCGGTGAGCTGAGGATTAATCCTGCCGCTGGCCCCCGCCTCGGCGCCAGCGACGCAAACCGTTGGGCGGCGACCGCGCACCTATCAAAAGACAAACAGGCCAGAAGCGACCAGTTGCAGGCGTTTGGAGGCGGGATAAGGAGCTCGTAGCCGGGTTCAGCGAACCCGGCTACAGGTTAACCCAGGGTGCGGAAAACCGGCTGGAAGTCTGGGTCGGTGATGGCCGGGCGGTTGAGCGAGAAGATCGAGATGGGGAAGACAGTGCGCCCGTCGATGGCCAGGTCGCTGAGGATGCGCCCAATCAGACCAGCGAACTTGAAGGCGTGTCCGGCGCCGACCGCCAGCGAGATGTGTGGATATTCAGGCAGCGTATCGACGATGAAGTTGCGGTCGGGCGGCATGGTGTACAGGCAGGGTTTGGTGTACAGCACCGGCCCGAGAAAATCGGGGATGCGCTGCTCGAGGAAGCGGGTCAGCCGCTCCAGCGGGCGGGGGTTGGGCTGAAGTTTGCGCGTCTCGGGAGTCACTGGGTCGCCGCCCACATCCTGACCGGCCTTGGTGGCCACCTCGCCATAGACCGGGAAGCCGTAGAAGCAGTCCTCGCCGTGCCAGATCCACACCGGGAAGCGCTCTGGGGCGAACTGGCGCAGGTGCGGGGTGGAGAAATAGGTCACCTGCTCTTCGGTGACGGTGAGCGGCAGCCTGCGCCCAACGCCTTCAAGAACCTTGTTCGTCCAGGCGCTGGCGGCGATCACCAGCCGCCGGGCGGCGAAAGTGCCCTGAGCGGTTTCGAGCGCCACGCCATCTTTCAACGGGCGCAAGTGTTCCACCGGTGTGTTCTCCAGGATTGCTGCGCCGCGGGCGCGGGCCAGGGTGATGTGCACAGCATTGGCCTTGCCAGGATCGACAAAACCATCGTGCGCTGAGTACAGCACCCGGTCGCTCTCCTGCAGGCGAAACTGCGGGAATCGGCGCATGGCCTCGCCTGGCGATAAACGCTCGAAGGGGATGCCGGCGGATTGCATCGCGGCTGTATACAGGTCGATTTCGCTTTGTGGGTGATCCCCAGGGCCAAACACCAGGCTGCCGGTTCGGTGGATGAGCTGGACGCCTGCCTCAGCTTCTACCTCTCGCCAGTGGATAAACGTGTGCGGGGTCAGGGCGGTATAGGCCGGGTTGTCGTAAGACAGGCGGATGATGCGAGAGTGATCCTGCGAAGCGCCCAGGTGGTGGCCAAGGCTGAACTGCTCCAGGCCGAGGGCTTCGCCGCCAAGGCGGCGCGCCAGCCAGTACAACGCGGCGCTGCCGATCCCGCCCAGGCCCAGGACGATGGTTTCATAGTCACGTTTCATGGCCCAACTTTCTTATGCACGCGAATTCCCACGGATAATTTCTTATACAGCCAAGCGGAGATCATTTCTAATCTTTCCAGTATTCAAGGAATTGCTGATCCTTTTCCTTGACGTTTTTGCCGATCATGGGATGCAGGTCCAGGGCGGGCGAATATCGGCTGGCGGGCGGGGTGCGGCCCAGCGCCTCGGCCATAGCCCGCACATGGTGCGGCGCGCCGCCGCAGCAGATACCGATATAGTTGACCCCAATCTCCTTTGCCTGGGCAGCAAAGTCGGCCATCTCAAATCGAGTGCACAGGAAAGGCTCCAGGGCGATGGGGAAAGAGCGCTCACCGCCGGGCTCCTTGAGCGCCTGGAAGGCGAATTGCTCCGGCGTGGTGCGGTAGGGTACCGGCTGGGCGGCCACGAAGCAGCCCACCGCTTGACGGATTTCTTTCAGCATCGGCGTCATCGTTTGCGGCCCACGCGAGCAATTCAGTCCGACAATCTGCGCCCCTTCTTTCTCCATGATCTTGCAGGCCTCCACGTGATTGTAGCCGTCGCGCAGATGATCCTGCGTTGAGCCGAATGTGATCATCGCCGGCAGGCCGAATTTCTGGATCACCTCCAGCGCCAGCAGCCCCTCGCCCAGGTAATCCAGCGTCTCTGCAATAATGAAATCCACACCCTCATCCACTGCCCACTGGACCTGTTCTGTGTAAATCTGGCGCACCTTTTTGGATGTGGCCTCTTTGTCGTTGTGGTCGTAAACCCAGGTGTTGCAGATGTTGCCCGCTACCAGGGCGTTCCCCTCGGCGGCGACTTCTTTTGCCAGACGCACCGCCTGGCGGTTGAGGGCTTCCAGGTCGCCCTCCCGGCCAATCGTCTTGAGCTTCTCGCGGTCGCCGTAGTATGTTAGAGCAACCATCACCTCCGCCCCAGCGCGCAGGAACTCGCGGTGAAGCTCCTTCAGCGCCTCCGGATAATCCAACACGACCTCTGGGACGTATGGTCCGGCTTTGATGTAGCCACGCCGTTCCAGCTCGAACACATAGCCCTCGGCGCCGAGCACAACGCCTTGGGATAATCTCTCCAGCAATCCAGGTTGAGTGGGCATTTGGGTACCTCTTGGTTGAAATGATCATTAATTCGCCCAATTTTACTCGAATATAACCGGACAGGCAACGGTTTTTTGATGTTCAGACTCCGGGCAGGCCGCTTGAAAGAGATCTGCCCCGATGTCAACCTGCTGTTCGTCGGTCTGGACGCCGGGGCAGCGCGGTGAACCGGATCAACCGGGCGCACTTCTTCTTCTTCGAGCAGGCCAGGGCTTCGCTGTGAACAATAGTCTCCCGCTAAAGCGCTACCGGTTTTTCGGTTCAACTCCCGACCGGCCAATGATCTGCTGGTAAAAAGTGGCGATCGGCAGATGAAACCCCCAGCCGCCCCCGGTCATCACGCGCGCGCCGGCGGGCAACTTTAGCGGAATGCTGTCGATGGTTTCCACCTCGACGCCATCGACGACCCTGCAAATCACCCGGTCGTTTCGCACCCGGTAGGTATAGCCATCCTCCCAGCTGGTGCACTCGGCGCCCACCTGCATATTCACAGGCAGGCGCCTGAAATGCCAGTAAACATCATCGGGTGGGCGAAGGTATTCCTTAATCATAGACTCAAGGCCGCTTCACCGGCCGGGGACCGGTGTATCCCCAGCGCTCCACCATCATCGGATACACCTTTTCGATGACGAAGTCATCCACAAACATGGTCTCGGGCTCCGGTTCTGGCTCGCTGATGTTGAACTCCTTAGCAAATTGTTCCCATTCGCCGTTGTACACATCGTGATCCAGACCCTTGGATTGCATTCCGTACTCCGGCCCATCCTGTCCGACGTGGGTTTGCCAGAATGTGTAGGGCACGGCGTAATTCTTCCAATCATCGGGTAAAGTTGGGGTATTGGTGTTCCAATGCGCCACCCACAGCGGGAAATCCCGCGCCCAGGTGTTGCGTGCTACCCGGCTGTTCCAAAATCCGGGCGAGGTATAGATCATCGGGCGGATGTTGAAACGCTGAAAGACCCGGTTGGTGAAAGACCACACTGCTGAAGCGACCGAGGTCTTGTTCATCGCAGCGTATTCCTCAACGTCAGCCACCGGATAAATATTCCAGGTCTTATCCTGGATCAGATCGCAGAAGAAATCTGCCTGGGTCAGGGCATTCCAGTTCGGCCGGAAGTACCAGTAGAATCCAACGGGCATCTGCGCTGGGGCCAAATCCGCATTGCGGCGGAACTGGGTGTCTTCGTAGCAGCTCCCCGAAGCGTTGTCAATTGAGCCTGCCCGGATGATGGCAAATTGCGCTCCAGCAGATTTTGCCTTCTGCCAGTCGATCTCGCCCTGCCATTTGGATACGTCAATCCCATTGACAGCCATTGAGCTTCCTTCCTTTGCAATTTAGATTCAGGTTAAAAAAGCGGTCCGGGTGAAGGCGACCTTTATCGCAGTCGAAGACCGCTTGGCCGGTGTTGCTTAAACAGCAATCAGGGCATCAGGCCGGCATTTGCCAGCTTGTCATGGATCACCTGAAACTGCGCTGCCTGCTGTTGACTGATCTTACCTTGCTGGACAAGCGCCTGGAGCGCAGCCGCCTCTCTCTCCGTCATGTTACCCTGGGCGCCAACCTGCTGCTTTATGGCATTTTCCAGATGATTGTGGACCGTGCGAAATATTTCTGCATCTGCCGGTTCAATCACGCCCTGCTCAACCGCCCGCTTCAGCATCTCGTCCTGGCGGGCTGCCTGGGCGGTCGCGATCGCCGTTGCGCCCTGGCTCCCCAGGGCGCGCACGTAGTGCAGCACATCCCAACGCTGCTCTTCGCTCAGGATGTCTTTCCAGGCAGGCATGGCGGTTTTGAAAGGCATACCACCCTCGCTCAGCCGCCAGAAAAGATAGTCATCGGCCAGCATCTTGCTGGTGTGAGCGATGGGCGAGGCTGGCGGGTCCAGCTTGGCCCCGGCGGGTCCCTCTCCCATGCCGCTTTCGCCGTGGCAGGTGGCGCAGTGCTGGTCATAGATGGCCTGGCCGCGCCCGAGTGAGGCCTCATCAGCCGCAGAGGGGCTGGTCTTTCTTGCATACTCCGCAGGAATTGTGGCGTGGTGCCGCCCCATCATTCCCGGGCCCATACCGCCGCCCATCCCCTGCATCATCCCGGTCTGTGACTCCTGGGTTGGTTCGATTTCTTTGGTCGCCTGTGGGCGCTCACTGGGGAGCAGGGAGCAAGCGGACAGCAGAAAGGTTAGCAGCACCGTGAGTAGAATCATTATCCAAATATGGCCTTGCGCTTGAATGGAGGTCAAGGACTTTGAGGTGCGAAACGAGCAATGGTTTTTGTTCATATTGGCCCTGGATATGTTTTTTACAATTTTATCTCAGATTGCGTTCTCAAAAGACAACAAATTTGCCCCAGCGCTGGCCTCTGCAACATACACCCGTGGTTGGATGCCGGTGCAGGCCAGATAAACCTGGCCAACGTGCTGCGCAAATTCGGGAACCTGCCCGCTGTGGACTAAGGCCACAAGGCAGCCGCCAAAGCCGGCGCCTGCCTGGCGTGCCCCAATGACGCCCGGGCCGCTTACCATCGCCTTCATCATTGCCTCCATTGACGGCGCGCCAATTTCGTACAGATCGCGCGCCCCCAGGTAGGACTGGCGAAATAAGACAGCCAGCCGGTCGCAGTCGCCATCCGGCAGCGCTTCAGCCAGGTCCAGTACGCGCCGGTTTTCCTCAATGATGAAGCGGCAGCGTTTCAGGGTCACAGGGGGAAGATCAGCCGCGTGCTTTTCCAGCATCTCCAGGCTGACATCCCGCAGCGCCAGGATGTGCGGGTAGGACTCCTGCAGGATGCGCACACCCTGCTCGCATTGGGCCCGTCGCTCACCGTACTCACTGCCGGTCAGGTTGCGCTCTGCTCGTGTGTCGCAGATCACCACGCTCAACTCTTTTGCAATGGGCGTGACCCGGCTGCTCAAGTCCCGGCAGTCCAGCAGTAAGGTGCACCCAGCCCTGCCCAGCGCCGAGCTGTACTGGTCCAGGATGCCGCAGTTCACCCTCACAAACTGGTTCTCAGCCTTTTGCCCAAGCAGCGCCAGCTCCACTGGATCCAATGTAAAGCCGCCCAAAGCCTGGAACACCACGCCGCAGGCCATTTCCAGCGCCGCAGATGAGCTCAGTCCGCTGCCGAACGGCACCGTGCTGTGTACCAGGCCGTCGAAGCCTTTCAGGGGGTAGCCAGCCTGGCGCAAAGCCCAGGCCATGCCGCGCACGTAATCCACCCAGTCGTTCCCTCGCTGCAGATTTTCCAGGCTGAATGTGCCGCCGCTGTTGGTGTTCAGCGAAAATAAGCGCGCCTGTCCATCTTCGCGTGGCCGGGCAACCAGCCAGGTATCCCGATCGATGGTCATGGTCATGACATAGCCCAGGTTGTAATCGGTGTGGCTGCCCATCAAATCCACTCGTCCTGGGGCGCGCCCCCAGATGGTTGGCTGAGCATTGTACAACTGAGCAAAGGCTTTTGAGAGCAGGGTCTTGCGCTCAGGGATCTCCATGTTTTCTCCCAAGTTTTATTGGCTCAGGCCAGCTCGCGGAAGGCTGCCAGCATGGCTTCCACATTCTCCAGCGGGATATCGGTCATCATGCGGTGGGAGGGAGCGAGCAGCAGGCCGGTCCCCTGCGGCGCTAACGCCTGGACGCACTTACGGACCGCCTGGCGCACTTCCTCTGGCGAGCCATTTGGCAGGATTGTCTGGGTTGAGATCCCGCCATAGAACGCCAGTTTGCTGCCGAAGTTCTGGCGCAGCCAGGCGTGATCCAAGACCTCCGGCTGGACTGGGTTGAGCACGGTCAGCCCGATCTCCACCAGGTCGGGCAGGATCGTCTGGATCTGTCCATCCGAATGCATCAGGATGGGCAGGCCGCGCTCGCGGAAGGGGGCGAACAGCCGGGCCAGGCGCGGCTTGATCAACTTGCGCCAGGAGGCCGGGGACAGGATCAGGTTCTTTTGGGCCCCGTAGTCGTCACCCAAATAGGCCCCATCCACCCCAAGCTGCAGATATCTGCCGACCAGGGCAAGCTGGATCTCGGTAATGCGATCCAGCAGCTCGCCCACCCAGCCGGGATCCAGGGCAATGTCCATCAGGAACTGTTCCAGGCCGCGCAGCGACCAGGCCCGCTCGAACAGGGCGAAACCCAGGTTGGGGACGATGAAGTATTCTGTCCCAAAGGTCTCGATGGTCTTTCTGGCTTCCTCAAAAAGCCCCGCTGCATGCGGGTCGGGCCAGGCATAGGACAATAAGTCTTTGGAGCTTGATAGCGGGCTGACCCGGATATAGTAACCCTCCTCGCCAGTATCGTGCCCCACTCCCCACCAGTCGAAACGCGTTCGACCGTCCTGGCTGCGCTTTGCCTCGAAGCTCAGGTCCACCCGCAGCAGGTGGTTATCCAGAAAAATTGGCAGATCATCCACCTCAACTCCAAAATGAGCCGCCATCCTGGCCCCCATCCTGGCTGTGTAATTGACCTGCGTTGGCAGGCGGTCAACCGGCTCATGGCGAAAGGCTCGCAGCAGACGTTCTTTATGGTTCAAGTAGCTCGACCTCCAGCGTGTTTTTGGCACCCCTTGATCTTATCATAACCCGCGATGCCCCGTCCAATCTGATGGCCGGCGCTCATTCATGAAAACAAGCACCCGCAAAGGAGCCGGGAAACGTCAAGGCGATAGCGCAGGGCCTTGCTTTTTAAGCGTTTTCAGCGTCTTGCTCCGGAATAAAACGGCGCCCCAACCCGGGAGTAAAAAGTCTCGGCGCGCTGGGGCGGGCGATGCCTGCCGTATGACATTTGTCATGTTTTCGCCATGACAAATGTAACTTGAAATAAACGGCAGAAATCGGTATATTAGTGATAACGTTCCCGGAAACGATAACGGAAACTGCCGTCACGGGGTAAATGCGTTGCAGCACATTCCTTTGTTCACTGCACTGCGTCTCAGGTTCTACCCGGAAAGCGAGGTGATTCGATACCGCAATTGCCTTTCCAATTTCTCCCAGACCGTTTGTGAATTGATTTCCTGACCATTGAAACCCCATAAGGAGCGAGATAATGAAAACCATGCGCATTGTTTTGAGCTTGCTGATCATTGCAGCCTTTGTTTTGGCTGCCTGCCAGCCAGCACCGACCCCCGAGCAGACCGAAGCAGTGGTCGCCGAAGAGACGGAAGCGGTTGTGGCCGAAGAGACCGAAGCGGTCGTCGCCGAACAGACCGAAGCGGTCACTGCTGAGCCTGTCCAGACTGAAGGCCCTGCCCCTGCCCAGGAAGGCGGCTGGTGCTCGGGGACAAAAATTGTCTTCTTCCCCGGCGGCGCGCCGGGCGGCCCCTTTGAGACCGTCGTCTATAACGGCGCCGTCCAGGCCGCGGCCGATACAGGCGCGAATGTGGAATATGTCTGGTCCGACTGGAACCCCGAGAAGATGATTACCCAATTCTCCGAGGCCATGGCAACCAGCCCCGACGGTATTGCCATTATGGGCCACCCGGGCGACGAGGCCTTTGGGCCGCTGGTGGATGAAGCCCGATCCAAGGGTATTGTGGTGACCAGCATGAACACCCAGCTGCCTCAGCTCCAGGCCAAATATGCCTCCAGCGGCTTTGGCTATGTGGGCGCGATCCTGTATGACGCTGGCTGGGCGCTGGGCAAGGAGTCGATTGCTCGCGCTGGTCTTCAGGCCGGCGATAAGGCCTTTGTTTGGGGCTTGCTGGCTCAGGCCGGGCGTGGCGAGCGCACCAAGGGTATTGTTGACGCCCTGGAAGATGCTGGCATTGAGGTCATTTACCAGGAGATCGACGACGCCACTAACAAAGATGCCGCAGCCGGTGTGCCAGTTTTTGTGGGCGTCATGTCTGCCAACCCGGATATCAAGCTGGTCGTCACCGACCACGGTAACCTGACTGGCACCCAGCAGACTTTCTTTGAGAGCGCCGGGCTTGGCCCAGATGATGTTTTCGGTTCCGGTTTTGATCTCTCCATCGCAACGGTGGAAGCGATCCGCGCTGGCTGGACCGACCTGGTGATCGACCAGCAGCAGTTCCTCCAGGGTTACATGGCTGTCCTGCAGATCTGCCTGACCCACAACTACGCCTTCACTGGCTTGCAGATCGACACTGGCGCCGGTTTTGCTCACAAGGACAATGTCGAACTTCTGGCTGGTCTGGTGGAGAAGCAAATCCGCTAACCATTTTCCGCTCAATTGCTCTGCCCTCGCCCCTGGGTTGGGGCAGAGCAATTTTGGCGAGAGCTGAACGAGGATGTTTTTGCAGGTTTACCCTCCTGCCTGATCCATGGGCATCTCCATGTTCGGCTCTCGCCCTCTTTGAGGTGAAACGATGGAAAATCGCTTAGAGCTGCGCAATGTTTCCAAATTGTTCGGCGAAGTCCACGCCCTGGAGAATATTAACTTCCACCTGGGGCGCAATGAAGTGGTCGGCCTGCTTGGGGATAACGGTGCCGGCAAATCCACCTTGATCAAGATTATTACCGGTTATCACCAGCCAACCTCTGGAGAGATTTATTTCGACGGCCGGAAAGTTGAAAACCTGACTGTGCCCATGGCGCGCAAATTGGGCGTGGAAACCGTCTATCAGGAGCGCGCCCTGGCTGAGCTGCAAACCCTGTGGCGGAACATCTTCCTGGGCCGCGAGTTGACCAACAAGTATGGGTTGTTGGATGTCAAGAAGATGAAATATGAGACCCATCGCTTAATGGTCCAGTCGATGGGTTTCACCTCTTCAGCCGTCAACCCCGATTCCAGGGTCGGCACCTTTTCTGGCGGTGAGCGCCAGGGTGTTGCCATTGTGCGGGCTCTGTACTTCGACGCCGATATCATCATCCTGGACGAGCCGACCATGGGGCTTTCTCTGAAGGAAACCCAGAAGCTGTTGAGTTTTGTCAACAGTATTCGAGATGCGGGCAAATCAGCCATCTTTATCGATCACAACATCTTTCATGTCTATGCCGTCGCTGATCGGGTGGTTGTCATCGATCGCGGCCGGGTGGCGGGGGAATTCAGGACCAAGGAGATCAGCCTGGATGATTTGATGGAAAAAATGATCCGGATTGCTGAAACAGGCAGCTTTGATTGAGACGGCTTAACCGATTAAGGAAATGACAAGATGACGACCCTTGAAAATGCCAGTATTCCACCCTACAAAGAAACATTCAGCCTGAGAAAATTTTTGCGCGCCAATGGTACACAACTGGGAATCCTCAGCGTGTTCCTCGGGCTGTGGATCATCTTCATCCTTTCTGCGCCGGGCACCTTTCTGAAGTCGCAGATCTACTACGCCTTCATGTCCACAATCCCGTTCTTTGCCATGATGGCGATGCCCTTAACAATCCTTGTCATCGCCGGCGAAATGGACCTGTCCTTCCCTTCGATCATGGCCATCGGTATGGTGGTCTTTTTGTTAACCTATTTTCAGTTCGAATCGATCTTGCTGAGTTTCATGGCTGCATTGCTGATCGGGCTGTTTGCTGGCTGGTTGAACGGGTTTATTGTGGTGCGTTTTGGCATCCCCTCCTTGGTCGCCACAATTGGTACCCAGTTCTTCTGGCGCGGGGCGGTCCTGGTATTGGCCCAGAATAAGAACGGCTCTCTGGCCTACGCGATGAACACGCCGCTGTACAATATTCTGGTGGGTAAGTTGTTTGGCGTCTTCCCGATGCAGATGGTCTGGTTGATCGTGATCGCAATCATATCCTGGATCTTGCTCAACCGCACTCGCTTTGGCGCCCACATTTACCTGATCGGCGACAATGCCGAGAGCGCCAAGCTCATGGGCGTGAACAATGGGAAGGTCCGCATTCAAGCCTTCATGCTGGTGGGGCTTATTGCTGCGCTTGCAGGCGTGATTGCCAGCCTGCATGTTAAGTTCTTTTGGCCCAGCCTGGGAGATGGATATTTGTTGCGCACCCTGGCTTCGGTCTTCTTGGGCGGCACATCCGTTTTTGGCGGCGTGGGCACAATTTTTGGCACGTTCATCGGCGCCTTTATCATTGGCGCCATCGAAGCTGCCACGGTGGCCGTGGGCCTGACCGGCTTCTGGACTCAACTGATCTATGGTTTGATTATCATTCTATCGGTGATCATGCACAGCTTTCTGCGCAAACGGATGGAATAAGCTGGCACAAGCCCCTGTCAGAGACCGGTGGCTGCCCCTGGCCGAATAATATTTCAGGGAATGGGTTTTGTCTCTTGAACAGGCGCGATATTCCAGCCAAAATCCTCGATCTTGATGACCGCACTTGGACCTGGCCAGTAAATATGGGTGTAATAACTTCCCCCACGCAATGCGGATGGGTTTCGGCCTCGGGTCACAACAATGTGATCCAGGTTGTTGGCCGCAAAGTATTTTTCCCGCATCCCCAGGGAGCGTCCCAGGGTAGGATCTATTGGGGTCCAACCGATGTTGGGCAAGTATATCTCCAGCCAGGCATGCTCGCGGCGGGCCAGGGCTGCGGTCTCTGGTTCGAGAAAGAGCACGCCCTCCAGGTAGCGAGCCGGAATGCCGGCTGCACGGGAAAGAGCCGCCATCAGCGAAGCGTACTCACTGCAATCAGCGCCCATTTCACCCAGTGCGGCCTGCGCGCCCCAATCTCTGCCATTGTAAGTGTAGACCAGGTTATCGCCGATGTAATCATAAAATGCGCGCGCCTGCTCGCAGGGAGTGGATTTGCCTTGCGCCAGCCTGGCTGCCAGCGAACGGATTTGTGGATTGTTTGACTCGATGTACAGTTCTGAACTGGTATATGAGGAAGGCAGGTTTCCCTCGCACTGGGCGAGGTCGTATTTTAGCTGGTTAACTTTGACCTTATAGTGGATCTCCACCCTGGCGCTCTCGCCGGGTGGAAGCCCGCTCAGGTCGAACTCGGCGATCAGATTCCCGTATTCGTCCTCAAAAGTGCGGAAATCTTGCGCCGAAACCGACCTTTCAAGCACGTATTGATAGGGAGGCAGATCCTGAATGAGCGCTACCCACAGGTTGTGCTTGGATGGACTGCCTGGTCCTTGGTTTGTGATCAGGAAATGTTCGGTGATTTCGTATACCCTGCTCTCCAGCGCGCTGACCCCAGTGGGTAGGCTGGCTGCCTCGCCCAAGAGGCTGTCGGCCGGGGTGGCTGCGAGAGATTCGCCGGCTGTACGGGCCGTGTTGCCAGCCTGGCAGGCGGTAAGAATCAGCACCAGGGCCACCAGCCCTGGGAGGATAATTTTGCGCATATCGCATTCTAACACGCTTGCGGGATGTGACTGACGCGAACTCAAGAGATCCATGGGCTGCCCAGGTGAGGCGACGGTGTCCACGTGATATTGCTCATAACTTCGCTATGACAAATGGAACTTGAAAAACCATGCAAAATCGGTATATTAGTGATAACGTTCCCGGAAACGATAACGATAACAGCATTTTCAACAATATGCGTTGCATCCGTGGTTTCCCAGAGCTTTCCGCTCTGCACGCGCAGATGGCCTTAAACAGGATAAATTGAACGGAGGATGGATGAATTCTCGCCAACGCGTCCAGACTGCTCTCAACCACCAGGAGCCGGACCGCATCCCCATTGATCTGGGCGGTACCATCGTCTCTTCGATCACCAAGACCGCTTACTTGGACCTTAAGCATTATCTGGGCCTTCCGGTGGAGGAGATCACCATGCTGGACAATGTCCAGCAACTCCCCTACGTGGCTGAGGACTTATTGCAGCGCTTTGAAGTCGATTTCCGCATGGTCCAGCTTCCGGCTGCCACTGCCCCTGGCCTGACCGTATTTGAAGAAGGCGATTACTATGCCTTCATTGATCGCTGGGGCTCGAAGCTGCACATGCCCAAGCAGGGCGGGTTGTACTATGATTGGGTCGATTTCCCGATCAAAGAGGCCACCATGCAAGCCTTGGATGAATACCGCTGGCCAGCCCCCGACCCGCAGGAGTTAAACCGCCAGCTTCGCTTGCAGGCCGAAGCGCTGTATCGAAACACCGATTATGCAATTGTGGGCAGCGCGGTAATCGGCGGGGGCATCTTTGAACAACCGGCTCGCACCATGGGATTGCCCAATTTTCTCATGGCTCTGATCCAGGAACCAAAGTTTGCCGACCGCCTGATGGACCGGATCACCGACATCTACATCGAATCGTGCAACAACTACCTGGATGAGCTGGGCCAATATATCCAGGTTTTCACCTTCTGGGACGATGTCTGTACCCAGGATGGCTGGATGATCCGGCCCGACCTGTATCGCAAACTGGTCAAACCCAAGCAGCGCCGCCTGGTGGAGGCAATCAAAAAGAAGACCGATGCCAGGCTTTTCTACCATTCCTGTGGCGCTACTTTTGACTTGATCCCCGACCTGATTGAAATCGGTTTCGATATCCTGAACCCGGTCCAGGTCTCAGCCAAAGGGATGGACACAAAGCGCCTGAAGCAGACCTTCGGCAAAGAGATGACCTTTTGGGGCGGGGTGGATACGCAGCATGTGTTGCCTTTTGGCTCGCCCCAGGATGTTGTTGATGAGGTGAAGCGCCGCATCGATGATCTGGCTCCGGGCGGCGGTTTTGTCTTTGCCACGGTGCACAACATCCAGGCTTTTGTTCCACCGGAAAACATCGTGGCGGCTTTTGACGCGGCCCTGGAATATGGTTGGTACGGAGAAAAAGTTGTATGAAGCACCGTGAGCGCGTCCAAATGGCCTTGAACCACGAAGAACCCGATCGCTGCCCCATGCAAATCAGTTTCACGCCTGAGTTTGCCGATCGCCTGCGGAATGAGATCCAGGTGAAGACCGGGAAGGAACACAACCCGCATGGCGGTGGCAACACCTACGAATTGGAGCGATTTTTGGGCGAGGATATGCTGCTGACCTCAGTCGGCTGGGCGAACTCCTATTACCAGCAGCCCGGCGATTATGTGGATGAGTGGGGTGTCGGCTGGAAATCGACCGAGTACACCACACCCTATGGCATCGGTCGCTACACCGAGATTGTCCATCACCCTCTGGCAGATGACTCTTTGATTGCCAGTTACCAACCGCCCGACCCCAACCGGCCAGAGCTGTACCTGGAAGCAGAACGTGTCCTGGACGAATTTCAGGATGAATACTGGATTGTTGGTGTGACGGTGACAACGATCTTTGAAACTGCCTGGGCGCTGCGCGGTTACGAGCGTATCCTGACCGACTTTGCCCTGCGCCCAGATGTGGCCGATGCCCTGCTGGAGATCCCCTATCGCTACCACCTGGCGGCGGCAAAAAAGCTGGTCGAAATGGGCGTGGACATGATCTGGACTGGCGATGACGTTGGGGCGCAAAATGCCATGCTGATCTCACCTGCCATGTGGCGCAAATTCCTTAAGCCCCGCATGGCCAATTTCATCGCCGAGCTCAAAGCCATCAACCCACAGCTCAAGGTGGCTTATCACTCGGATGGGATGATCTACCCGATTATCCCTGAACTGATCGAAATTGGGTTGGATGTGCTCAACCCGATCCAGCCTGCTTGCATGGACCCCAAGAAGCTGAAAGCCGAATATGGCGACCGCTTATGCTTTTGGGGCTCTCTGGACGAGCAGTACACCCTGCCTTTTGGCTCGCCGCAGGATGTTCGCCAGGAGGTGAGCCAGCGTCTGGTCACTTTAGGCAAGGGCGGTGGACTGATCCTGGGGCCGACTCATCATGTCCAGTTGGATACGCCGATGCCGAACTTCTGGGCGATGGTCCAGACTATCACCGAGACGTCTTACGCGTCTCTTCGAGTAAGCAACTGATACAAGCAAAGGTCCCTTGTGAAAAACCAAAAGCGCGTCACCATCAAGGAGGTTGCCCGTTTAGCCGGCGTATCGGTCCAAACCGTCTCGCGGGTCATCAATGACCGGCCGGATGTCGCCTCCGAGACGCGCCAGCGCGTCCAGGAGCTGATCGATGAACTGGGTTATCAGCCCAGCGCCCTGGCGCGCAGCCTCATCCAGCAGCGCAGCTACACCCTGGGTGTGGTCACGGCAGGCTTGAAGTACATTGGGCCTTCACGCACGCTGAACGGCATCATCAGCGAGGCTGAAAGCTCGGGCTATTCGCTCATCCTGAAGGAACTGGCCAGTTATAAGAGCATCACAGCCGAGCCTTTGCTGGAAGCCCTGTTGGCTTATCACGTGGATGGCATTATCTGGGCGGTGCCGCAGATTGGCGATAACCACGAATGGCTCAAGGAGCTCCTGCCAGATATCCCGGTGCCGTTAGCATTCTTGACCATGCCTGCGCAGCCGGACCTGCTGACCGTTTCGTTTAACAATTATGCGGGGGGGCGCCTGGCCACCCAGCATCTGCTTGAGCAAGGTTACTGCCAGATTGGCCATATTACCGGGCCCCTGGAGTGGTGGGAAGCCCAACAACGCAGAGAAGGTTGGCGCGATGCCTTGCTGGAGGCCGGATTGGATGCGCCGGATAGTCACTGGGCCGAAGGTAACTGGTCTTCCGCCAGCGGCGAGCAGGCTTTTCGCAAGCTGTTGGAAAGTTACCCCGGCATGGATGCAGTATTTGTTGGCAATGATCAGATGGCCCTGGCAGTCCTGCAAATAGCCTGTCAGAACGGCCTGCGCATACCCGAAGACCTGGGCGTTGTCGGCTTTGATGGCCTGGATGAGTCGCCTTACTACTGGCCTCCTCTGACCACTGTCTTTCAGAACCAGCACAACCTGGGCTGTACCGCCGTGGAAGAAATAGTCCAGATCATTGAAATGCGCTATGCTGGTGATCCGCTCCCCGAGCCGCGCGCAATTGTGCTGGAGCCAGAATTAATCCCTCGGGTGAGCTCTCAGAAGCCCCCGAACCGCCAGTAATCGTTGGGATTTCTTTCTTGTGGCGGAATAAAATTAAAAGCAGAAGGAGAAAAATAATGAATAACCAAGCCACCCTGGGTGTCATTGTAGGCAATCGAGGTTTCTTCCCTGACCACCTGTGCGACAGCGGCCGCAAAACTGTTCTCAAAGTCCTGGAGCAAGAGGGCATCCGGGCAATTTGTGTCACGCCTGAGGATACAAAGTTTGGCAGCGTCGAAACCCTGGCAGATGCGCAGAAGTGCGCTGACTTGTTTAAAAAGCACCGCGAAGAAATTGACGGTGTGTTGGTGACGCTGCCCAACTTTGGCGATGAGCGCGCCATCTCCAACACGTTGCGCTGGGCTGACCTCAACGTGCCTGTATTGGTCCAGGCTTATCCGGACGACCCGCTTAAAATGACGATTGCCGACCGGCGCGACTCATTTTGCGGCAAGATGAGCGCCTGTAACAACCTGCTGCAGTACGGGATTAAGTTCTCGCTGACCTCGCTGCACACCATGGATCCGGAGAGCGACGCCTTTCGCGCCGACTTGCGCCGCTTTGTGGGCGTGTGTAAAGTGGTTCGCGGCCTCAAAGGCGCCCGGCTGGGGGCCATTGGCGCTCGCCCGGCGGCCTTCAACACTGTGCGCTATAGCGAAAAGCTGCTTGAGCGCACTGGCATAACCGTCGAGACCATTGACCTGTCCGAGATTTTTGGTCGCGCCGCTCGCCTGAAGAGCGATGATCCTATCCTCAAAGCCAAGTTGGACGAAATGCATGCTTACGTCAAGATCCAGGGTATTCCCTCCGCTGCCCTGGACCGCATGGCCCGCCTGGGTGCGGTGATTGATGACTGGATGAAAGCCAATAATCTGGTTGCCAGCGCACTGCAATGCTGGACAGCGATGGAAGAGTTTTATGGTGTGGTGCCTTGCACCCTGATGTCTATGATGAGCAATGGCTTGATGCCCTCCGCCTGCGAAACCGATATTGCCGGTGTGGTGGGGATGTACGCCATGGTGCTCGCTTCTGGCAAACCCAGCGCCCTGGTGGATTGGAACAACAACTATAGCGACGATCCAGACAAAGGCGTGATCTTCCACTGCTCGAACTTGCCCAAGGATATCTTCGTGGATGAGACCATCTCGGAAGAGGATATTCCCACCATGGATTACCAGGCGATCATCGCCGGCACGGTAGGGCGGGAGAACACCTATGGCACGGTGGTCGGTCGCGTGCGCGCCATGCCCTTCACCTTCTGCCGTGTCTCCACCAACGATTTCGCCGGTAAGGTCGCAGCCTACCTGGGCGAGGGCGAGCTGACCAACGATCCTTTGAAGACCTTTGGCGGCTATGGCGTGGTCCGGATCCCGAGCCTGCAGAAGCTGTTGCGCTATATCTGCGAGAGGGGCTTCGAGCATCACGTGGCGATTAACCCCTCGCAGGTTGCCGCCACCCTGGATGAAGCCCTCGGTAAGTACATGGGCTGGGATGTGTATTATCACAATCAGCCAGGCTACTAAACACTGGAACCGCCGGTGAAAGTGCTGCGATTGCATGCCGCTGGCGATCTGCGCCTGCATGATGAACCGGTTCCTGAGCCGGGCGAGGGCGAGTCTCTGTTGCGCGTGACTGCCGTGGGCGTGTGCGGGTCTGATCTGCATTGGTTTGGCGAGCTGGCCATTGGGGATGCCCGCCTGGAGCAGCCATTGGTATTGGGCCATGAGTTTGCCGTTATTCGGGTGGAAGATGGTCAGCGCATGGCGGTTGATCCAGCCATCCCTTGCGGGCGTTGCGAGCTGTGCACACAAGGACATCCCAACCTGTGCCCGCAGGTGCGCTTTGCTGGGCATGGCCGGGTGGATGGGGCGTTGCGTGAATACCTGCCCTGGCCTGCAGCGTTGCTCCATCCTTTGCCAGATTCCCTGACCGATAGCGATGGGGCGATGTTGGAGCCGCTTGGCGTGGCGCTGCACGCTGTGGACCTGGGCCATGTACGCCCTGGAATGCGTGTAGGTGTGTTTGGGTGTGGGCCAAATGGCTTGCTCATCATTCAACTGGCTCGTTTGGCTGGCGCAGTGCAGATTCTTGCAACCGATCCCCTCGCTCATCGCTTGCAGGCTGCCCGGTCTTTTGGGGCGACCCATCTTGTACTGGCCAGGGATGGAGATGAAGCATCTGAAGTATGGATGGCCGCAGCTCGACGCGGCGTCGATGTGGCTTTTGAAGCCGCAGGGACGAACGCCGCCGTTGAGACCGCCATCCACGCTGCCAGGCCGGGTGGCCAGGTCGTGCTGGTGGGCATTCCTGCGGATAATCGCACCAGCTTTGATGCAGCAACTGCCCGGCGCAAAGGCCTGACCTTGCGCCTTTGTCGGCGCATGAAACATACCTATCCGCGCGCCATTGCCCTGGTAGATCAGGGCCGGGTGGATGTCGGTTCCCTGGTGACGCATCGTTTCCCGCTGGAGCAGGCGCAGCAGGCCTTTGAAACCGCCAGCCGGCGCGAGGGGATCAAGGTCATTGTTGAGTTGTAAATTGATCCAGCACCATTAGGAGGCATAATGAGCAACAACGCAGGCAATAAGAAGTATGCAATTGGGGTTGACTTTGGCACCGAATCTGGCCGGGCCTTGCTGGTGGATGTAGCCACCGGCGAAGAGGTCGCCACCTATGTTCATGTGTACAGCAACAAAGTCATCGACGAGAAACTGCCCGGCACGGATATTCGGCTGGAGCCGGACTGGGCCCTGCAAGATCCAAACGACTATATTGCTGTTTACCAGGTTGCCATCCCTGCCGTGCTCAAGCAGAGCGGCGTGGATCCGGCCGATGTGATTGGCGTGGGTATCGACTTCACTGCCTGCACCATGCTGCCGGTCAAAGCCGATGGTACACCCCTGTGCAATTTGCCCGAATTCCGCAACAACCCCCATGCCTGGGTCAAGCTGTGGAAGCATCACGCAGCCCAGCCTGAGGCCAATAAGATCAACGAAACCGCTCGAGCGCTAAACCAGGCCTGGCTGGAACGCTATGGTGGAAAAATTTCTTCGGAGTGGTTTTTCTCGAAGACGCTCCAAATTCTGGATGAAGCGCCCGAGATCTATCAGGCTGCCGACCGCTTGATCGAAGCCGCGGATTGGGCCGTCTGGCAACTCACTGGTGTGGAGACCCGGAATTCGTGCACCGCTGGCTACAAAGCCATGTGGTCCAAGCGGGAGGGCTTCCCGCCGGATGAATATTTCAAAGCCCTCGACCCGCGTCTGGAGCACGTCATTGACCAGAAGATGAGCCGCAAAATCAGCCCGATTGGCAATAAAGCCGGCGAGCTGACCCCCCAGGCAGCTGCCTGGACCGGGCTCAAGCCGGGCACGGCGGTGGCGGTTGCCAATGTGGACGCGCATGTGTCCGTGCCAGCGGTGACGGTGACCGAGGTGGGGCGCATGGTGATGATCATGGGCACCAGTATCTGCCACATGGTACTTGGCTCAGAGGAACACCTGGTTCCGGGCATTTGCGGGTATGTGGAGGATGGCATCCTGCCGGGCCTGTTTGGCTACGAGGCTGGGCAGTCGTGCGTTGGCGATCATTTCGCCTGGTTTGTTGAGAACTGCGTTCCGGCGGCGTACGAGCGTGAAGCTCAGGCCCGCGGGGTTGACATTCACCAGTTGCTGGAAGAAAAAGCCGCTGCGCTGAAGCCGGGTGAGAGCGGCTTGCTGGCGCTCGACTGGTGGAACGGCAACCGCAGCGTCCTGGTGGATGTGGATTTGACTGGCTTATTGCTGGGTGCAACCCTGGCTACCAAACCCGAGGAAATCTACCGTGCTCTGATTGAAGCCACGGCTTATGGCACTCGGGTGATTGTTGAAGCCTTTGAGAACCATGGTGTCCCAGTGACGGAACTGGTGGCATGCGGCGGGCTGCCGGAGAAGAACAAGCTGCTGATGCAGATTTATTCTGATGTGACCGGTCGCGAGTTTAAGGTCAGCGCCTCCAGCCAGGCCGGTGCTCTGGGCAGCGCCATGTTCGGCGCAGTGGCCGCAGGCAAGGCCCGCGGTGGCTATGATTCCATCTTTGATGCTGCTCAGCACATGGCGCGCTTGAAAGATGAAGTCTACCGACCGGTTGCTGAAAACACGCGTGTCTATGACCAGCTATTCGCCGAGTATGTGCGCCTGCACGATTACTTTGGTCGGGGCGAGAACGATGTCATGAAGCGGCTCAAGAAAATCAAAGCGGATGTGATGAAAAGCTGACCTGGTGTAGGTCTTGTAAGCAAGGAGGTAGCCTCGATGCTAGAGACCCTGAAAGATGAAGTGTGTCGGCTTCACATGGAGCTGCCAAAGAATAACCTGGTCGCCTGGACCAGCGGGAACATCAGCGCCCGCGACCCGGGCAGCGGTCTGGTGGTGATCAAACCCTCCGGGGTGCGTTATGAGAGTTTGCGTCCGGAACATATGGTGGTGGTCGATCTGGATGGCCGGGTTGTCCAGGGTGACCTGAAGCCTTCTTCAGATACGGCCAGCCATCTCTACATCTATCGCCATCGCCCGGATATCAACGGTGTCGTCCACACGCACTCACCTTACGCCACGGCTTTTGCAGCCGTGAACCGGCCTATTCCGGTGGTGTTGACTGCCATTGCCGACGAGTTTGGCGGGCCAATCCCTTGCGGCGGCTTCACTTTGATCGGCGATGAATCGATTGGCAAGATCGTTGTGGAAAGCATCGGCGCCTCTCCGGCGGTGCTGCTCAAGAACCACGGCGTGTTCACCATTGGCAAGACTGCCGAAGCCGCAGTCAAAGCCGCCGTCATGACCGAGGATAACGCCCGCACGGTCTGGTTGGCGCTGCAGATTGGCGTGCCCGATGAAATCCCCGCCGAAGACGTGGCAAAGCTTCATCATCGCTACACCCATGTTTATGGGCAGAAATAACCCTACAATTGGCTCAGAACGCCCCGGAGGTTACCCATTGGGCGGGAGCGCCGTTGGGGGCCACGCCCCAACCGCCATCCAGCAGGGATCCGTTGAAGT
>CAZDAU010000015.1:0-40827 GCA_964503625.1 uncultured Anaerolinea sp. | reverse complement strand
GGAGCGCCGTTGGGGGCCACGCCCCAACCGCCATCCAGCAGGGATCCGTTGAAGTTGTTGATGCTGTCATCGGTCAGGGTGACGCCGGCGCCGTCTGACATGCGATACATGGCTGCCAGACCGGCCTCGCTGCCGCTGAGGATGTTGAGCATGTTGCTTTGGATCTCAGCGGGGCTGCGGGCGGTGTTCCACAGGCGCACCTCATCGATCTGGCCTTGCAGGGTGTAGTTGCGGGTGCTGCTGTAGATCACCCCGCCCAGGAAGAGCACCGGGTTAGAACCTGAAGAAACGGATGTGCTTCCACTGACTCTGCTGGCGGCCTCGACCCCGTTGCGATAAACCCTCAATGTGCCAGCGTCGTGAACCACGGCAATGTGCAGCCACTGGTCCGGGGTGTAAGTGATGCTGGTGACATCCATGGAGCCATCGAAGTTGAAGACCCAGATCCGATCCTGACCGTTGATGATGCCCCGGGTGATGCCCCAGGTCTGCGGCTTATCGCCGAAGATGTAATCGCAGGCGCCAGGGGCGCTGTTGGCGCAGGTTACGGCAGGGCCTTCGGGTTTGACCCACAGTTCGACCGATTTGGTGCTGGTCCATGTGCTGGCCATGATCTGGGATGTGGCGGGCAGCTGGACCAGGTCGTTGACGCCGTCGAAGGCGAGGGCAAAGCCTGCGCTGCCAGCCGGCGTGGCCGAAGGCTGGGGCGTCCAGGTTGGGGTGAAGGTGGCTGTTGGGGTGGGGCTGGGCGGCACGGGCGTGTTTGTGGCCGTTGGACCGACAGGCGTCCAGGTTGGAGTGAAGGTGGCCGTCGGGGTGGGGCTGGGCGGCGCAGGCGTGCCGCTTGGTGTGAAGGTGGGGGTGGGCAGCGGCGTGCCAAAGGCTTCGGAAACCACCCATTGAGCATAAGAGCCATTTGCCGGGACGCCATAGCCGCCATCCAACAATGTGCCATTCCAGTTGTTGACGCTGTCATCTGTGACTGTGGTGCCAGAGCCATTTGACATCTGGTAGTAAGCTGCCAGACCGGCCTCGTCTCCATTGAGCACGCGCTCCATATCAGCCTGAATCTCAGCGGGGCTGCGGGCAATATTCCACAAGCGCACCTCATCGATCTGACCCTGGAGGGTATAGTTGCGGGAACTGCTGAAGATAACGCCGCCAATGAACAGGATTGGCTGGCCGCCGGTGTTGGGCTGCATGGTAGCACCGCTGGACATCGCCGCCATCTCAAGGCCGTTTCGGTATGCTCGCAGCGTCCCATTGTTGTGGACCATGGCAATGTGCACCCATTCGCCGGCGGTGTACGGCACGCCGATTTGATCCATTGTGCCGTCGAAGTTATAGATCCAGATGCGGTCCTGGCCGCCGATGACGCCGCGGGTGATGCCCCACCATTCAGGCTTGTCTCCAAAAATATAATCGCAGGCCGCGACCGCATTGTTGGCGCAGGTAACCGCCTGTCCCTCTGGCTTGACCCACACCTCAACGGTCTTGGTGGTGGTCCAGGTACTGGCCATGATCGACGCCGTGTATGTCAGCCGCAACATGTCATTGACCCCGTCAAAAGCCAGGGCATAACCGGCGTTGTCAGCTCGAGTTTTATTGGCAAGGATGGCAAGCAGCAGGCCGGCAATGATTGTGGCTGCAATCAATAAACGAACTGCAATATAAAAATGAGAAACATGCAATGATTTCATTGTCAAAATCCCGTCCTGATTGCAATCATAAATAGTGGTTAGACCCCTGAAACTAAAAACAAATAGATGACATATCTTACATAAATTGTTATATTTTATTATAGTTGAAAAGCGCTGATCTGGCAAGCCAATTCAGATCAGCGCTTCATGAATTGGAAGTTTATCGGAATGACAGGGGTAGAGCAATCCAGTACAGTGCATAAGTCACGATGTTGTCGGCGCTGGTGCTGGCAGCATTGAGATTGCCGGCTGCATCTTGGGCCACCCCGGCGATGATTGATGCAATCACCGTCCCACTGGCTGTCATACCGCTGACTGCCACGTTGTAGGTTGTGCCGCTGCCGGTGACCGTGGCTGTGGTGGCCCCAGCCGTACCGGATAGGCTCACATCGCCAGTGGCAAAGCCACTCACCGCTTCGCTGAAGACCACCGTGAAATTGATGGGTGATCGGATGGTTGGGTCAGCTTGAGAGCTGGTCTGGTTGATTGTAACCGTTGGGGCAAGGGTGTCGTAGGTGACCGTATTATCGTTGCTGGTACTTGCAATGTTGAGATTGCCAGCGGCATCTTGAGCTGCCCCGCCAGGGATTGCCACTGTAACTGTCCCGTCAAGCGCCATCCCACTTACCATAATGTTGTAGGTCGTGGGCCCGCCGGTAACCAGGACCGTTGTTGCCTGAGCGCTGCCAGTGACGGTCACATCGGTGCTGGTGAAGTTGGTCACCGCTTCACTGAATACCGCTGTGAATTGAACAGGGGATGCGTTGGTCGGGTCGGCCTGTCCGGCGGCCTGGTCAATCGTCACCGTCGGAGCGACGGTGTCATAGGTGACCGTGTTATCTGTGCTGGTGCTGGCTGCGTTGGGTATGCCGCCGCCATCATGGGCTACCCCTGCTGGGATGGAGGCAATCACTGTTCCGCTGCTGGTCATGCCAGTGACAGCTACATTGTATGTGGTGCCGCTGCCGCTCACCGTGGCGCTGGACGCCCCGGCCGTGCCGGATAGGCTCACATCTCCGGTGGCAAAGTCAGTTACGGATCGATTGAAGACAACCTGGAAGTTGATCGGCGCGGCGTTGGTTGGGTCAGCCTGCCCGGCAGCCTGGTTGATGGTGACTGTCAGGCCGGCGGAATCATAAGTGACCTGGTTATCTGTGCTGGTGCTGGCGGTGTTAAGGTTGCCGGCTGCATCGCTGGCTCTGCCGGCGGCTATCGTGGCGATGACAGTTCCGCTGCCAGTCATGCCGCTGACAGCCACGTTGTAAGTGGATGGCCCGCCGGTTACCACAGCCGTGGTTGCCCCGGCAGTTCCGGAGAGCGACACATCGCCATTGGTAAACCCGCTTACTGGCTCGCTAAAAATCACTTGGAAATTAATCGGCGATGTAAAAGCCGGATCGGCCTGCCCGGCTGCCTGGTTGATCGTCACAGTGGGGGGGACGTTGTCATACGTCACGGTGTTATCCGTGCTGGTGCTGGCGTTGTTGCCGATGCCGGATGCGTTTTGAGCCACCCCGGCGGGGATACTGGCGATCACTGCGCCGCTGGCAGACATCCCGCTGACCTCAACGGTGTAGCTGGCGCCGCTCCCAGTGACCACGGCACTCAGCGGGCCAGGTGCGGTGCTGGCGGACAAGTCAACGTCCGATCCGCTGAAGCCGGCGACATTTTCGCTGAACAGCACACTGAAAAGGATCGGCGAGCTGTTGGTTGGATCGGCCTGCCCGGCCGCCTGGTTGATCGTCACGGAGGGCGGCACAGCATCAAATGCGCCCGAATCCACCCATTGGGGCGGCAGGCCGTTGGGCGCCACGCCGCAGCAGCCATCCAGGAGTGTGCCGTTATTATTGTTGATGCTGTCGTCTGTCAGAGTTGTCCCGACGCCGTCTGACATCTGATAATAAGCCGCCAACCCGGCTTCGTCGCCGTTGAGCAGCGAGCGCATATTGGCGTTGATCTCGGCTGCACTGCGCGCAACGTTCCATAAACGCAGCTCATCGATTTGCCCCTGAAGCGTGTAGACCCGGGAACTGTTGAAGATCGAACCGCCCAAAACAAGCACGGGCAGCGCTCCGGTGCTCGGCTGGAGGGTTTCGCCGCTGGGTATAGAACCGACTTCAACGCCGTTCTTGTAGGCTCTTAGCACCCCACCGTTGTGCACCATTGCAATATGCACCCACTCGCCAGTGGTGTAGGGGATGCCAATCTGGTCCATATTGCCATCAAAGTTGTAGAGCCAAATGCGATCCTGGCCACTGATTTCACCCCGAGTGATCCCCCACCACTCTGGTTTATCGCCGAAGACATAATCGCAGGCGGCCACAAAGGCCGGGTCACCGGGTTCGTCAATACAATCTGAGACCGGGCCTTCAGGCTTGACCCACACCTCCACTGTTTTGGTGGTCGTCCAGGTGCTGGCCATGATAGTTGAGGTGTAGGTCAGTTGCACCAGGTCGTTCTCGCCGTCGAACGCCAGGGCAAAGCCGGCATCGTCAGCGCGAACCGGCATGGCCGGGGTGCTAAAGATAAGTGTGACTAGAAGCGCCAGGCTGACTATAAGCCGGATGACAAACTGCTTAGGTGAAAGTATCGAATTTTTCATCCCAAAGTAACCCATATCAATTACGCTTGCTTAAACCACCCCTCAAGTTAATGGGCATAGACATGCGTCTATCGACATGGATTATAGTGCAAATTCCGGGCTTTGCCAAGCAACCTTTCTGATGTTCTAATGTGCTTGCTGAAATCTGACGGGCCGGTGATACAATATCCGATCTGTGCAGGGGACCAGGCCATGGATTTTACAGGAGTATAATAGGTTTATCTGCACGCGCAGGTCAGGAGTACGCGGGTGAGTCACGAAGGGACTTTCCAAAGGCTGATCGGGGTCCTTCAGCAAGCTTTCGAGGAGCTTCAGCTTACGGTCGAGGGGCGCAGGCTTGAGGATCTGGCTGTATTGATTCACAAGGCCATGACTGTGCAAGCCAGAAATTATCACAACCTGGAGCACGTGTTTGGCTTTGTCGATCCGCAAAACCCAGTCCAGACTTTGGCCGGCCTATTTCACGACATTGTCTATTATCAGGTGGATCAGGGCTTCCTGCCCGAAATCCTGAAGATCATTTCCCCCTACATACAACAAGATGGCGATACATTCACCATCCGTCAGGCCGCGCCAGATGAATGGCCGTTTGATCTGGCGCTGCAGGTCTTTGGCTGGCAGCGTGGCCGGGAGGTGGGCCTTGTTGAAGGTTTTAACGAGTTTCTCAGCGCGCTGGTCATGAATGAACGCCTGCAGGCTTTCGTCCCGGCGGCTTCGCTGGTCAAGATGGACCTGTGCATCGAGGCGACCATTCCATTTCGCGGTCCGCTTGGCGAGGGCAAGGGCTACTTTGACCTGCTTGAAGAGCGGCTAAGCGCCATTAATCAGCGTTGGGGGTTTTCCATGTCTGCCAGTGAAATCCAAGACACGGTTAGGCTGGCCTTAATCGTCGCCAACAAAGATGTCGAAAATTTTGCTGAAAGCGATGCTGCGGTTTTTCTGGAGTACACCTGGAAATTGCTGCCCGAGATGAATGTGCCCTTGCGCGCTCGCAACGTGTACACCATTCGCGAATACCGCGAAGCTTTGCAGCGGATGGAGGCCTTTTTCAGCCAGGTGGATCCTGAGGTGATATTCCACCGCTACAAGGATTATCCTCCCGAAGGTGAATTCCGCCAGATGGTTGGCCGCGCCTACCATAACATTGAAACAGCCTGGCATTACCTGCGCTTGAAGCTGCTGGCACAGGCCCTGTTGGAAGCGCTGGCGGATGAGTCGGGCGGTGACGCCCCACTATCGCTGTTCATGGGCGATCTCCCAACCGAAGGCAACGCACGTCGCCTGGAAAATTATCTCCCAGAGGTCGCCGACCCTCCCTGGGTGGATCGCTCTTCCATCATGCTTGCACTGATGGAATCGGGCCGCAAGGGCAACCTGGGCTTTTACCTGAACACGGCTCCGCTCTCTTTGTTTCTTTATCGCAGCCTGCAGCCGGAGGAGGTCGAGCACGCCCTGGCGCTCAGCCAGGAGATGTTTGCTGGCCGCCTGCCACCGGGGAAATTCTTAAAGCTCTTGAATCGGGAAGTGGTCTCTGCCGTTGCCCGGGCAAGCGCTGAAATGGCCACTACCCGCCGGGAACAGCTCCTCCGCTACGCCTAGAAAGACGCCGTTCAATATCCCGGCTTTCGCACCACGCCCAGGCCTGGCCGTTCCGGCAAGATCAGCCGCGCTTTGTCATAGCGAATCCCATCGAAAGGATCATTGCCGATCATCAGCGGCCCATCCAGATCGACGTAATCGCACAAGGGGGAAAGGTGCGCTGCAGCGGTGACTGCCAGAGATGTCTCCACCATGCTGCCGAGCATGATTTTCATATCCAGAGCGCGGGCGGTGTGGATGGCTCTCAGGGCCTCGCGTAAACCGCCGGTCTTGGCAATCTTAATCACCACCCCGTCCACCGCGCCGGCATGGGCGGCCACGTCGCGGGATGTCAGGATGTTTTCATCGGCGAAGATTGGCGCGCCCAGCTTCTGCGCCCGCAGCCAGCGCAGTCCTTCAATATCCCCAATTGGCAGCGGCTGCTCGACGAACTCCAGCCCAAACTTTGCCAGGCGCGGAATGATATCAGCGGCCTGTGCCCGGCTCCAGCCGGCGTTGGCGTCCACCCGGATCCGCCCACTATGCACCTGGCGGATGGCAGACAGGATTGCCTCGTCGTCCCCTGCGCCCAGCTTAATCTTCAGAATGGGCATGTTGGCGGCTTTGGCTCGCTCCGCCATCACCTCTGGCTCATCAATTGAGATTGTGTAGGATGTTTCCGGGGCGCGCGCCGGGTTCAATCCAAGCAGGCGGTAGATTGGGTGACCTAGGCGTTTACCCAAGGCATCGTGCAAGGCCAGGTCAATGGCGCAGCGCGCCGCCGCCGAGCCGGGCGGCAGGTTGTTAAGCAGGTCTTCCATCTGGAATGGATCCCAATCTCGGTCGGCCACGCGCTCCAGATAAGCCAGGATGCCCTGTTGGGATTCGCCGTGGTGTGGAACGCCCGCCGCTTCACCGATCCCAGTCTCCTCGCCCTGGCCAATATAGGCAAAGACATTATGCCGCTGGTCGCTGGCCCCATGGGCGATCCGCCAGGTGACGCGCAGGTTGAGGGTATAAGGTTCCCAGGTGAGCTTCATGCAAACCTCCGTACACCGGCCAGGTTTTCACGCAGCCAGGCGTAGTAAATTGGGCTGGTTGGATTCAGGCTGTTCAGGGCGACACCCGATGCGCTGCCGGTGGCATGAATCACCTCATCGCCGCCCAGCGAAATTGCCACGTGGGTGATCGAGTCTATACGGGTGCTGGGCTGACCAGCGTCGCGCTCGCCGAAGAACAGCAGATCGCCAGGCTTCGGCGGGCCTTCTACCGGGATGCCCGCCTGAAATTGCTGGTCGGCGTCGCGGGGGAGAACCACCCCCAGGAGCTCCCAATATGCCCCGGCAAGCCCGGAGCAATCAAAACCATACGGGCTGCGCCCGCCCCAGAGATAGGGAATCCCCAGGAAGCGCCGGATCAGGTCCAGCCCGTAAGCGCGGCCCGAGGCGTCTGGTTTGGGCCACCGCTGGCGCGGCAGCAATCCATCTCTGGCTACCCACCACAGGCGGCCGTCTGGCAGCCGGATGCAGGCCGCGTCGCCCTGTTCGGTTTCGACGAGCACACGTATCCCGAAAGGCAGCTTGCCGGCCAGGTCTTCGGGCTGCCGGGCCGGCGTGTGGCTGGCAGGCAACAGCTCAGCCACCACCCTGGCCTGGCAGGCAAGCTGGTAATTTTTGGCCTGCGCCTCGGTTGTGACCAGTAATCCGCTCGCCTGCGCCCAACCCAGGTAGCCATCCCGTTCCAGGCGGACATGCACCCAATCGCCGTTCTCACCAAGGATGCGCACAGTCTCGCCCAGCAAGGCCTGGCTGAGCCGCTCGGAAAGGCGGCGCGGCTCTCGGCGCAAGTCAATCACCGCCCGGTTCACCAGCGCCCAGGGTGTTTTTTCGCCTAGCAGGACCTGCACCGCTGCCGTGTGCACCTGTACCTTGCGCCCCTGGTCATGAAACACGGTTTCCAGGCGTTTGCTGGCTTCCTCAACCTGGCTCTCTTGCAGCACAGCACCGCTCAAGTTAACCTGATCCGGGGCGACCGCGTCGATCTGGGTCCGCAGATCAAATACCCATTCCCGTGCGTCGGCGTAGCGATCTTGCTTCAGCCGATATAGCGCATCGCTGGCGTCTTCCCCCCGCCGGTCCAGGAACGATTCAATTCTTTCAATCCACTCAAATAGCCTTTCCAGGTGGACGTTGTGACCCACACCTGCAGGAATCCACAGCTCGGCGTAAGGGATATGTTGGGCAATAAATTGGGCGTGGCGGGCTGGCGCATTGACCCGGTCGTTTTCGCCCTGGATTACCAGCGTGGGTCGCACCACTTGTTGCAGATCCTCAGGCGTGTAGTTAGGCTCGCTGATGATGGCTTTTACAGTGACGCGCAGCAGATCGCGCCAGTAATCTGGCCCGTGAGTGGGGCCATGAAGGGCGATCATTTTATCCATCCAGTCTGGGGCTTCGCGTGCCACCCGGTCTGGGTCAAAGATTGCCGGCTCTTTCTCCACCAGGTCGGGGCTGACGTAGGCGTTGGCTGCCTGCAGCACTGCGCTCTGCACCACCTCGGGATGCTCCATGAGCGTCACCAGGGCAACGTTGCTGCCATTGCTGTGGCCAATGATATGGGCGCGCTCATAACCGAGGGCGCGCACCAGGGCTGCTGCATCATCCGCCAGCTCCTTAAAACTGTAGGAGAGAGAGGGATTGCTGCTCTTTCCGTGGCCGCGGCAATCTGGCACAATCACCCGCCGGTTGCGGGCCAGCAAGGGCGCCGCCAGCTCCCAATCTTCCCTCCCAGTGATGGTTGAGCCGTGAATCAGCAGAACCGGCGCCTGCCCGGGCCGGTCCTGGCCGAAAACTTCATAGTAGATCTGCGCTCCGTTGATCTCAATAGACGCCATGGTCTTATCCTCTTGCCAGGGCCAGCGCTGTGCGGAAGGCAGCGTAGATTGTGATCATATCCGCTGCGCTGTACTCCACTCGTCGGTCTGTGCGGCGGGCCCCGGGAAGCAACGCCGCCTTGTCCGCCATCTCGGACTGGACGAAATCAATGGTCATCGTGATCGGCGCTGGCAGGCGCAGCGGCGGCGGCGCATCTCCATTTGCCAGACGCTGGACAGCTCTCCTGGCCCCGTTCTGGATTTTTTCCTGAGCGATGGTTGGCGGCAGCAACTCAGCCGCCATGCGCCCGCTGGCAGTTTTGACGATCACCGTCTCCACCCCGCCAAGCAGGGCGGTCGCCTCAGCGCAGGCGGTTTGGTCACCGGTGATCATCAGCACCGGCGCGCCAAAATGCCCGCTCACCGCCGCGTTCAGGCCAATCTCGCCAAAGGGCTGGCCATTAATCAGCAAATTCGCCACCCGCTCGTCTGACCAGGTGTGTTCCAGGATGGCATTCTGCGATCCGATGCGAGCGTGGTAGCCAACAAAGATCACGCCATCCACGCCCCTGTCAATTCCCTGCACCATGGAGAGCGGGGAGGGGGAACCGCTGTTCAGGCGCGCCCTCGAGTCCAGCTCCTCAATCAGGATGTTGCGCCCCAGGTTGTGCCCGTCGCTGACCGTCACTTCACTCGCGCCGCCCTCAAACGCCCCGCGAATGGCCGCGTTTACATCGTCGGTCATCAATCGACGAAAGCGAGGGTATTCCGCGTGGCTGGGATTGACGTGATCCCAGCACACTACGCCCGTGACACCTTCCATATCGGCTGCAATCAGGATTTTCATGTTTTTGCCTTTCTTTTATTCGTATAAGACATTTTGGGTTGCCCAGACCTCTCGCAAGATTCAAGTCGGCGGGAGGTTCATAGGCAACTCTCCAATGAGCAAATTTGCCCGGTCTAAGCCGGAGGCAGTTTCGGCGCAGCCTTGCTTGGCTTTTGGGAAAAGTCCGGCAGGCTGGGGGGATGGGCTTCCAACGCCTGCAGGGCTTCAGCAATGGCTCGTTCAAGCTGCGGATCACGCCCTTGGGCGTAATCCTGCGGCAAGATGTCGATCTCAATATCCGGCTCGGTGCCGTAGTTTTCCACCTGCCAGCCCACATCCGAAAACCAAAAAGCGTACTCGGGCTGGGTGGTGGCGGTACCATCGACCAGGAAACGGCTGGGGACGATCCCAATCACCCCGCCCCAGGTGCGCTTGCCCACCAGCGGGCCGAGCTTCATCAGCTTAAACACATGCGAAAAAATATCACCGTCCGAGCCGGCGTATTCGTTGGTCAAAGCCACCATGGGTCCGGCAATGGCGTACATCGGGTATGATTGCGGGATCTGCATCCAACGAGCCGCCACATAGGCCACCCTGCGCCGGGCCAATTTCTCCAGGATCAGTGAGCTGACGTTACCGCCTCGATTAAAACGCACATCAATAATTAATCCTTCCCGTCTGACCTCTGGCAGGAAGCCGCGGTGGAACTCGGCATAGCCCGCCGCTCCCATGTCGGGGATGTGGACATAACCCAGCCGTCCCTGGCTGGCTTCGTGGACGCGCTGGCGATTGCGGTTGACCCACTCACGATAGCGCAATGGAGTTTCACTGCGCAGTGTCTCCACAATCACCGTGCGCGTCTCTGGGTTGCTCCCCTGGAAGTTGCCCGGTAGCACCGTCAAAGACACCTCTTCGCCTGCCAGATTGACCAATGCCATCCCAGGCGATAAGCGCCTGTGCAGCCTTTTGCCGTTGATAGCGGTCAGGATATCCCCTACCTGGATGTTTACCCCAGGCTGGTGCAGCGGCGAATCGGCTTCTGCCTCCCAGGCGTCGCCCCGGTGGATGGCAGCGATGCGCCAGGCGTCCGCTTCTGGGCTGTACTCAAAATCTGCTCCCAGAAAACCCTGAACGTAGCTCGGCTCGGGCCGGTAATCGCCTCCATATTCGTAGGCGTGCGAGGTGCCCAGCTCACCCTGCATTTCCCACATCATGTCTGAGAACTCGGAGCGGCAGCCCACCCGATCAAGCAACGGCAGGTACCGGTCATGGATGGCCACCCAATCCACCTGGGACATATCTTCGGTCCAGAACTGGTCGCGCTGCAGACGCCAGGCTTCGCGGAACATTTGCCGCCACTCTGCCCCTGGCACCACGGGGACCTTCACGCGCCCCAGGTCGATCCAGCCGCTCTTTCGGTTGTAGCCGTGGGTATCGTTGCTGGCCTTTTCGCCTACCTTGACCACCCGTATGGAATTCCCGGAGCGATACATGATCATCCGCCCGTCGGCGGAGAGGTGAAAGCTGGTCAGGTCAGAGTAGAGCGTCTCTTCTTTTTGCTCCTCGAAGTTGTAACTCAACAGCAAACCATCCGCTCTGGGGGCGTTTGACATTGGGGGGCGGTCCAGCGCGCTTTGCAATGGGTAGCGGCTGTACAGCACTTTGCCCTCCTGAGTGCCCAGGATGCGCCCATAGCGACCTTCGACGACAGGAAACGCGATGATGCGATCCTGGATGCCCTCCAGGTCGATTTGCAGCTTTTGGACTGGTTTCTTCTCGGCGTCTGCCGCGGTTTCGGGAGAGTTTTGTTCTGCGGGCTGGCTCGGCGTTTCTTCCGCCTTGTTCACCGATTCTTCAGGTTTCTTATCGTCCGCATTCTCCTCGCTAAACGGCCTGGGGATGAAGGGTGATCCTAGCTCTTTGCGCAGTGTGATCAGGTAGGGCTTCTCGCCGCGCAGGAAGCTCAGCTCAAAGTGCAGGGCATCGTGCACCGGGTTAAAAGTGCGCTGGGATAGAAAATACAGGTATCGGCCCTGGGGATCGAAGGCTGGCGCAGTGTCATCCAGTAAAGGCTGGGTAAGCTGCGTGATCTGCCCGCTCTCGGCGTGCCACAGCTTGATCACCGATGACTCCAGCGAAACCGAAACGCTGTAAGCCAACCACTCACCGTCCGGTGACCAATCAAAGCCGCCAATGTGATACGCCATTCCCCGGTCTATCTGCCGTGTCTCGCCGCTTTCCAGGTTGAGCCAGACCAGTTCGTAGCGGTGGTTGCTGAAAACAACCTGTTCCCTTTGGGGGTTAACCGCCAGGGCTACCGGCCGGCCAATATCCCCGGCCTGAATCAGCTTTGCCTGTGCCTGACCATTGGCCTGGCTGAAGATGGCAAATGTTTCTTCCCCTGGGGCATCGGTGACAGCAATGATCCGTTTGCCATCTGGCATCCATTGCGGCAAACGATACCGGATGCCCGCGGTCTGCCCATCTTCCGCCAGGGCGGAATCGTCCTCTCCAAGCTGGATCACCGGTCCCTCCCAGTTGGAGAAGGCGAACAGCTTGCCGCGCGCCACCACCGCAGTTGCCTGGCCTTTGGGGTGAAGGGCCGAGTCTTCCAGATACCTGGCTGCCTCCACGAATTTGCGGTTGCGCTGCACCCTGGGCGAATGATAAGTGAGCAGGATCAGCGTTGCCTGGCCGCTGGCCGGATCATAAAGGTACAGATCTGCCCCGGCATGATAGACGATTCGTTTGCCGTCGGTAGATGCATTGCGGACATAAAAATCTTCGTGATGCGTATGGCGGCGCAGATCATCGCCCGATGGCAGGCAGGAATACAGATTGCCGATTCCCTCGTGGTCAGAGATGAAATAGATCCGCCCCGGTGATCCTTCGTTGGACAGCCACATTGGGGATGTCAGGTTGCTCAGCCCCGGCAGCAGCAGCTTGAACTCGCCCCTACCGTCAGTGTCAATCCACAATTGTCCGGTTGTCCCACCTCGATAGCGTTTCCAACGCGCCGGCTCATCGGTGTTGCGCCCCAGGACCACGCCGCCGTTTGGGCCAAAGGCAATCGCCCGGGCCAGCCCATAATTGAGACGCTCTGGCGCCCCGCCCGCTGGATCAACGGTGTACAGTTGAGTAAAACGCAGGTACCAGTGTTCGGCGTTGTTGGCAAAGATGATCTTGCCTTCCCTTGTCCAGCCGATCGTCAGACACAGCCCACCCAGGTAGGTCAGGCGCTTTGCTGCTCCGCCGTTAGCTGGCATCACGTAGACCTCGGTCTCGCCTTCTTCGCTACCCACGAATGCCAGCCGACTCCCATCCGGCGAGAAGCAAGGGTGGCTGGCCTTGCCCAGGTTGGAAGTCAAGCGGCGGGCAACTCCTCCATCGACTGGCGCTGACCAAAGATCGTCTTCGCTGACGAAGACAACGGTGTCTTGAAAGAGTGTTGGATAGCGATAATAACCCTGGGGCATGGTCTGCTCCTCAACTATTTAACCAGGTTAAGTGTTCTGGTTGGCGGAGAATGACAGGCAAAGTTTACCATAATTGCTTCGCGCGCGAGCCGGCGGACTCGTTGCCTTGGGCTGAACAAAGACGCCATGCTATAATAACCCCTCAGGAGCAATGAGATGGGCCATTTGCAAATCTGGCTGCTTGCTGGCCTGGCGACTATGGGTATGATGACATTGCTCTGGCTGCTGAGCCTGCTGCTGCGCAACTCGAGTATTGTGGATATTTTTTGGGGCGCCGGCTTTATCCTGGCAGCCTGGATGTATTACGTCCTCACACCCGATGGCTTTGCAGGGCGCAAGCTGCTGGTTTGTTGGCTGGTCACGATATGGGGCCTGCGCCTGTCTCTGTATATTCTGTGGCGAAACTGGGGCAAGCCCGAAGATTATCGCTATGCTGCCTGGCGGCGAGAGAGCGGACCGCGCTGGTGGTGGGTTAGCTTCTTCAAGGTCTTCCTGCTGCAAGGGGCTTTGCTATGGTTCATTTCCGCCCCTCTCCTTGCCGCGCAGATCAGCCCGGCTCCGGCTAATTTTATCTGGCTTGACGGTCTGGCAACTCTGGTATGGGGGTTGGGCTTTTTCTTTGAAGCGGTAGGTGACTGGCAGCTTGCCCGCTTAAAGCTGACCCGGCAAATCGCGGCAGGCTCATCACCAGCGGGTTGTGGCGTTACACCCGTCACCCCAACTATTTTGGCGATGCTACCCAATGGTGGGGCTATTACCTGCTGGCCCTGGCTGCCGGGGGCTGGTGGACCATTTTTAGCCCATTTCTGATGACATTCCTGTTGCTGCGGGTCTCGGGCGTGCGCATGTTGGAAAAAAACCTCCAAAAGACCAAGCCGGGCTACGAAGATTATATGGGTTGCACCAGCGCCTTCTTGCCTCTGCCGCCACGCAAGAGGGGACCACCACGAATGGACGGATAGACGCGCCCTGGGCGCTTGGATATCCGACAATAGTTTATTCTTAATAGTGACAAACATCACTTGTTGTAGAAGTCGCAAATAAGTTAAACTGCAGGTTGATTACTGATAATAATTACACAATAAGTTGGATTATTTCTAATGAGGGATTAAAAATGGATCCGATTGTGGTATTAGGTGTTACGCTGGCTGGTTACTTGTTGGGCTCAATTTCATTTGCCCGTCTGGTCCCCCGTCTTATTGATCCAAATGCGAATATCAGCGATGTAACGCTGCCCGTCCAAAACAGCGACGAGCGGATGCCTATGCTTGCAATGGGCGCAAACACGGCCTCGATTAAATATGGGTCGAAAGTTGGCTGCACGGTGGGTCTCCTGGATATCCTTAAGGTCTTCCTCCCAACGTTGGCCGTCCGCCTGATTTACCCGGGTGAGTCTTACTATTTGATGGTTGCGCTGGGCGGATTTGTTGGTCATTGTTGGCCTGTTTATTATGGCTTCAAAGGGGGGCGGGGCATTTCTCCCTTTTATGGCGCCATGTTTGCCATCGATCCGCTGGGCGCTTTGGTGGTTGCCAGTGTTGGAATGTTTATTGGGATGGTCTTGCTTAAAGAGCTGCTGGTGGCTTACACCAGCGGTGTTTTTTTGACCATCTTTTGGTTTGCAATCACCCGTGGCTGGGGCCCCGAGGTGATCTACGCCCTGGTGGTCAATGTGCTCTTCCTGATTGCCATGATCCCGGAGATAAAGCTGGTCAGGGAGATGCAAAAGAAATACGGCAAAGGTGATATGCGGAAAAGTATGAGCACCTTTCCGATGGGACAGGCCATGCTCAAGCTGATGGACGCGTTGAAGATACAGCGCCGGTAATCGAATTTTGGGGGCGATATGAAATATCTTGTATCCTTGCACACACTCAGGCCGCCGAATGATATTGGCAACAAAGCGCGCAATTTACACCGGTTGTGGCGAAATAAATACAATATTCCCAGAACTTATGTTTGCACCTGGAATGCTTACCTGGATTATCAGCGCCAGGCAGGTCTGGTTACGAATCTTCTTGCAAAAGAATTGGAGCAGACCATCCTGCCTGGCAGATCCTATGCGGTCCGCTCTTCGGCCAACCTCGAGGATAGCAATTCTCGTTCATTTGCCGGGCAATTTACCAGCCTGTTGAACGTGCGAGGTGTGAGCCAGGTCTTGCAAGCGGTGCAGACGGTATGGCAGGCTGCAGAAGCTGAAGGGGTTCAATCTTATCTCAAGCGCTCTATTCGTCCCACCGGTCAGCTGCTCATGGCGGTTATTGTGCAAGAGATGGTCGAGCCGGTGCTCTCGGGCGTGTCTTTCTCTCTAAACCCAGTCACAGGACAGGAAGAGATCATTGTGGAGGCAGTGTGCGGGGAAGGCACCCAACTGGTGCAGGCCGGAATTACGCCGCTGCGTTGGGTGAGCCGCTGGGGCGCTTTGTTCGAAAAACCCGATGTTGAAACTTTGCCAGAGGCTGTGATCGAGCAGATCCTTGAACAAACCAAACAGATCGCCAAACGCTTGCGCCGGGACATCGACCTGGAGTGGGTCTATGATGGGAAGAAGCTGTATTGGGTTCAACTTCGCGATATCACCGCTCAGCGAGATGGTAATGTAGATGTATATGATAACCGGATCGCGCGCGAGATGACACCTGGGTTAATCAAACCGTTGGTTTGGTCGACCTCTATTCCTGTGCCTACGCGCCAGTGGACTCGCATCCTGAACGAATTGGTAGGTGATACTGGAATCCAGCCAGAGCGGTTGGTAAAGGCTTTTCATTACCGGGCTTACTACAACATGGGACAGTTTGGGCGCGTTTTTGCCAGCCTGGGGATGCCACGCGACTCGCTGGAACGCATGATGGGCATGCTGCCGCCAGGCGTCAGCCGTCCAAAGTTCATGCCGGGCCCTTCGTTTCTACTGAAAGCGCCCAGGGTGATTTATTTTGTCTTGGATAAATTGCGCTTTGGTCCGCGCGCCAGGCGAGACTATCTCTACCTCCAACAACAAGCGCGCGCTTTTTCCGGGCTGATGGCTACGAATGACCCCCCGTCGTCTGTGCTGGAGCGGGTGGACCAGATCGTCTGCCTGCAGGAGAATATCAGCTACAACACGATCTTGAGCATTCTGCTCATGCAGGTTTACAATGGCTTGCTGCGCAAATATTTAAAAGGCCACGGGGTGAGTCCTGAACAATTCGACCTGACCGATCAATGGGAGAGCCTGAAAGCCTTTCACCCGAATGTGCACCTGGCCGACCTGCACCAGCAGTATCTGGCCTTGGAGCCAACCCTCCAAGACCGGCTGCGCCAGGGTGATTTGCAGGCGTTGGACCAAGATGGCGGTCTGGCGGATTTTCGCCGCCATTTTCATGAGTTTCTGGATTACTTTGGCCACATGAGTGATAGCACCGTGGACTTTACCAGCGTCCCCTGGCGTGAATCGCCAGAAATGATCCTGCGCCTGATCTGTGAATTTACGCCACCGGAGAGCACTCCGGGCAATAAAGTTGGTTTACAAGACCTAAAACATGGTCCCTTGAGCCTTCGTTACCTGACCTTTGTGTATCACCGTGCCCGCCAGTTTCGCCTGTATCGCGAAATGTACAGCTCGCTTTACACTTATACGCTCATGCTCTTGCGGGATCATTTCCACAGCCTGGGCGCGCGTCTGGTCCACGAAGGCCTGTTATCTTCCTGGGATGATATTTTTTACCTGTACCTGGACGAGCTGCGTGACTGGGTAAAAGGCGCCAGAGATGGGATGAACTTTAAAACTCTTGTAAAAGAGCGCATTGCCGAGATGGAGTCCAGCCGGCAGGCGCTCGTGCCCGATGTGATTTACGGTGATGCAATGCCGCCGCTGATCTCTGCCCAGACCAACCGGCTGCAAGGCATCCCAACTTCGCCAGGCTATTATGCCGGACGGGTAAAGGTTGTGCGTGGTTTGAATGATTTCTCTAAGCTTGAGCAGGGTGATGTGCTCGTCATCCCCTACTCCGATGTGGGCTGGACGCCATTGTTTGCCAGGGCTGGAGCAGTCATTGCTGAATCGGGCGGCATCCTCTCTCACAGCTCGATCATTGCGCGGGAATATAACATACCTGCAGTGGTCTCGGTCAAGGCGGCGATGGATTTACCTGACGGCGCGCAGGTGGAAGTTGATGGGTACAAGGGGTTGGTTTATCTGAAGGATGACGCTGAGCCAGCGAAGCCGGTAAAGGAGTGAATCATGCCAGTCTTGCAAGCCAAAGATTTGCAGAAGAAGTATCAGCTGGGCAGCAACCAGGTGGATGCTCTGGCAGGGGTCGATTTCCTGGTGCAGGAGGGCGAGTTTGTGGCCATCATGGGACCTTCCGGCAGCGGCAAGTCAACCCTGCTGCACATGATTGGCGGGCTTGACCAGCCGTCCGGTGGCGAAGTCTTTTTGGCAGGCTCCCGGCTTTCTCAGTTAAAAGATAAGAAAATCACCTTGTTGCGCCGGCGCAACATTGGTTTTGTCTTCCAGTTTTTCAATCTGTTACCCACGCTTTCGGCGGAGGAAAATATCACCCTGCCGTTGCTGATTGACGGTCAGAACCCAAAGGCCTATCGACAAAGATTGGATACCTTGCTTCAATTGACCGGTCTCAGCGACCGCCGTGGACACAAACCGGAGCAACTCTCTGGTGGAGAGCAGCAGCGAGTAGCCTTGGCCCGGGCTTTGATCACCGAGCCCGCCATTCTGCTGGCGGATGAACCCACCGGTAACCTGGACTCGAAGACCGGCACGGCCATCATGGAGATCTTGCGCAAATCCTGCGATGAGTTAAAACAGTCGATCGTGGTGGTGACCCACGATCCTCGCGCCGCGGCCTACGCCGACCGAGTTGTGTTTCTCCGCGACGGTCGCCTGGATGGCGAGCTGCTCTTCTCGCCGGAGGCCCCATTAGCTGATAAGCTTCACCAGATCATTGAGCGCATGACCACGCTGGGCGATTAGCCTGGCTGCATTTTTATGAAGCTCCTGCGCCTGCTTTCGTTGCGTTCGCTAACAGCCCGCCCGATGAGGGTCCTGTTGAGCACGTTTGGGATTGTCCTGGGCGTTGCTGCAATCATTGCCATTGGCGTGACCAACCAGACTGCGCTGGACTCTGTCACGTTGTTATTTGAAAGCACCTCTGGAAAGGCAGATCTGATTGTCACCAGCCAGGAAGCGGATGGGGGTGGAATGCCGGAAACCACGCTGCAGCGGATTGAAAAGGCGCCCGGTGTCGTGGCGGCCCTGCCTTCCTTGCATGCCCAGACGGTCCTGGCGGACTCATCTCGGGATGATGAGATCGGCTTGAGCTTTTTTGGCACGAATCTGGGAGGCTTGTTGTTGTATGGTATCGATCCAATCCGCGATGACCAGGCGCGGGATTACAAAATGGCAGCCGGGCGCTTCCTTTCCCCCGACCCGCTTGCGGATGAGGTGGTGCTGGTAAAATCCTTTGCTGAAGAAAATGACCTTGAGGTGGGCAAATTTGTTGAACTTGTGGCTGCTGGTGGGGTTGAGAAGCTGCGGATTGTCGGCCTGATGGAGAAAGAAGGTCCGGGACAGTTAAACAACGGCGCCTTTGGGGTGTTGCCGCTTGGCACCGCCCAACGTTTATTTGACCGCGGCGCTGAAATTGATCAAATTGATTTGGTCATGACGCCAGATTTATCTGGCGAAAAGCTGGAGAGCCAACGATTAAGCCTGGCCGCATCACTTGGAGCCTCGTATTCTGTGGTTTACCCGGCTTCCCAGGGCAGGCGCATGACCCAGATGCTCAGCAATTACCAGATTGGCCTGAATTTCTTGTCTGCAATGGCGCTGTTTGTTGGGGCATTTTTGATCTACAACGCCTTTTCGATGACGGTGGTGGAGCGCACGCGTGAATTTGGTATGCTGCGCACCCTGGGCATGACGCGCCAGCAGGTGGTATTCCAGGTGCTGATTGAAGCGGTGACGATGGGGGTGATTGGTTCTTTGGCGGGTGTTGGCCTGGGTCTTCTCATGGCGCGCGGGCTTTCGCGGCTGATGGCGATCATGTTGGCCCAAGATATCGCGGTGGACCAGGTGCCTGGCGGTCTGGTGGTTATGGCCGTGTCGGTTGGAGTGATGGTTGCGGTGGCCGCAGCGTTGTTGCCTGCCTTGCGAGCCGGGCGCGTTTCTCCATTGGAAGCATTACGCGCTCGGGCCCAGACACACCAGGGGTGGATGATGCGCTATGGATGGATCGTTGGGGTGACTCTCCTGGCGGCAGCCGGGGCGGGGTTGGTATTTAATCCATTCCCGGACGACCCCCAGTTTCGCTTTGGCAGTATGATGGTGTTTGCCCTCTTCCTGGGCGGCGCGCTGGTCATCCCGGTTACCGTCTCTGCCTGGGAGCGCATTGCTCGCCCAGGAATGGGTTTGCTCTTCGGTCGGGTTGGCCAGTTAGGCAGCCGCAATATTCAACGCTCCCGGTTGAGGACCACCCTGACCGTAGCCGCTTTGATGATCGGAGTGGCGATGATTGTGGTGGTGTGGGTGATGACCGATTCTTTCAAGGGCGACCTGGATGAATGGTTGGAAGGCTATATTGGCGGTGATATCTATGTGACTTCTCTGGTGCCGATCCGCGAAAACATTGTTAGCCGTATCGAGGCGCTGCCAGGTGTGGCAGCGGTCGCCCCGGTGCGCTATTTTGAGGCTGAATGGCGCCCCGCCGGTCAAGACTGGGAAAAGGTCAATATCATGGCCTTTGACCCTGCCACCTATTCACGGGTGACCAGCTTTGTTTTCAGCCAGTCCACTCCAGATTCGTTGGATAAAATGTCCCGTGGTGGGTATGTGTTTATCTCTAGTGTGATTGCTGAGAAATATGGATTGTCGCTGGGCGACCCGTTGGTGTTGAAAACACGTTTGGGTGAAACGCCCTTTACGGTGGCAGCCATAACGGTTGATTTTTCGAACCAGGGCCTGGTTATCGATAGCTCTTGGCGCGACATGGAACATTATTTTCGCCTGGATGGCGCCAACACACTGCTGGTGAAGGTGGCTCCTGGCTTTTCACCCGATCAAGTGAGTGATGAAATGGAGGCGCGATATGGAGACCAAGAGCGCCTGGTTATCATATCTAACGAAAATCTGCTGGGCCGGATTTCCACGCTGATGTCGCAAGCTTTCCGCATGTTCGATGTCCTGGCGCTGATCGCCATGTTAGTGGGATTCATGGGCATCACCAATACGCTCACGATGAATGTGATGGAACGAACCCAGGAGATCGGTATGCTGCGGGCTGTGGGCATGACCCGCGGTCAGGTGGTGCGCATGATCCTGTCTGAAGCTGCCCTGATGGGCTTGATTGGTGGGCTGATGGGGCTGGTTTTTGGCGTTGTCCTTTCCCGCCTTTTCTTGTCGGCTATGACCAGCATGTCGGGCTATCGCCTCACCTATGTGCTGCCGGTGGAGAACATCCTGTTTGCTTTGTTAATTGCGTTTCTCACCTCGCAATTGGCGGCTTTTCTCCCCACCTTGCGCGCCTCGCGTATCCGCATTTTGGATGCTATTCAATACGAGTGATCCCTGGTGCATCACGCGGGAGTGCAAATGTCTTTCGCGGACGGGGCGTTGGCCTGGTCAATTGGTGTGCTCTGGTGTGGGGAGCGGGGGAATTTAATTGAAAACGCCACTTCAGGCGCTTCAAAAAATTTGAATGTTGTAGTATAAGAATAAGACTGCCGGACAAATGCTGATCAAATCTTGACCAATATCCCTGATAGTTTTGGACCAAAATAATAAAACCTCTGAGAGGAAAAAAATGACTGCATTGAAAACGCCAGATGCAACTCAACCAAAACCAGACCTGACTCTCACCTGGCATTCGCTGGACATGGAAGATGTGTTTGTCCGGTTAAAAACTCAACCCAATGGCTTGACATCCCAGGAAGCAGAGAACCGCCTCAAAATCTATGGGCCAAACGAGCTTGAAGAAAAGCCTCGTCCCTCCTTCTTGCAACTGGTTATCGCCCAACTCAACAACTTTGTGATTATCCTGCTGATCGTTGCCGCGGTCATTTCGGCGTTGCTTGGCGATTATGTCGAAGCCGGCGCGATTCTGTTGATTGTGATTTTGAATGCTGTGCTGGGCGTGGTTCAGGAAAGCCGGGCGGAGGAGGCCCTGGCTGCGCTCAAAAAGATGGCCTCTCCTGAGGCCCAGGTCTTGCGGGATGGCCACCGCATGGCTGTGCCAGCCAGCCAGCTCGTCCCGGGAGATATGGTCTTCCTGGAAGCAGGCAACTATGTGCCTGCTGACTTGCGCCTGGTTGAGGCCGTGAACTTGCGAATTGAAGAAGCCGCCCTAACCGGTGAATCGGTGCCGGTCCAAAAGAACGCCGCCCTGGTGCTGAATGAAAGCGCAACCATCGGCGATCGCAAAAACACGGCTTTTATGGGCACAACAGTCTCCTATGGCCGTGGGCGCGGGATTGTTGTCTCGACCGGCATGTACACCCAGCTTGGCATGATTGCCGGCATGCTGCAAGCGGTAGAGTCTGAGGAAACACCCCTGCAACAACGGCTGGACCAACTTGGCAAAGTCTTGGGCTGGGGCGCCCTGGCGATTTGCGCCATTGTTTTTGGCCTGGGCTTGTTGCGCAGTGGCCTGCTCACCGAAGGTATTAACCCAGAAACGACCGCCCAGATGGTCGATGCCTTTATGATCGCCGTCAGCCTGGCTATTGCTGCCGTCCCTGAAGGCCTGCCTGCCGTGGTTACCATCAGTCTGGCTTTGGGCATGCGCGAGATGGTGCGCCGGAATGCCCTGATCCGCAAGCTGGCTTCCGTAGAGACGCTTGGCTCGGCCACGGTCATCTGCTCGGATAAAACCGGGACCCTGACTCAAAACATGATGACTGTCACGCAACTGTGGGTGGATGGCAATACCATTGAGGTTACTGGCAGCGGCTATGATCCAAAAGGTGAATTTCGTATAAATCAGCAAACGGTGGATCTGGCGAATTATCCTGGCGTGACCACGGCTTTGTGGGTCAGCGTTTTAAACAATGATGCTGACCTGGAACAAATCAATAACAACGGCAAGTCAACCTACAGGATTATTGGTGATCCAACCGAAGGGGCGCTTTTGGCCGCGGCCGCCAAAGCTGGGATTATTCAGGAAGAGCTCAGCTCTGCTTACCCGCGCACCAAGGAGATTCCTTTTGACTCAACTCGCAAGCGTATGGTCACCATTCATTCGATCAAGGCGCCCAAGCCGCAGGATAGCTCGCCCTTTTATGATGAAACCTGCTTGCGCTGTGAGGCGGTGGTTGTTAAAGGCGCCCCGGATGAGGTCTTACGATTATGTACCCATTATCAGACCATCGACGATCACCCCCGGCCTTTAGATGAAAAAGCCCGCCAAAGTATTCTGGACGCTAATGATCGCATGACGCGCAAGGCATTGCGCGTTCTGGGTTTTGCGTATCGGATTGTCCCCCAGATCGTGGGCGAATTCAGTCATTCTGATGTTGAGACCGACCTGACATTTGTCGGCCTGATCGGCATGATTGATCCTGCCCGTCCGGAGGTGAAACCCGCGCTTGAAAAAGCCCGCCAGGCAGGCATCCGCACGCTGATGATCACCGGCGATTACCCCAACACAGCGCGCGCAATTGCCGAGAGCATCACTTTGCTGCGCCCCGGCCACAAAGTGCTCACCGGAGCAGAGCTCAACGAAATTGATGATGATACTCTGGCGCGTGAAGTCGGCGAGATCGATGTCTTTGCCCGCGTCTCGCCGGAGCACAAGATGCGCATCGTGGATGCTCTGCGGGCAAATGATGAAGTAGTGGCCATGACTGGCGATGGCGTCAACGATGCGCCTGCGATTAAGCGTGCTGATATTGGCGTTGCGATGGGTATTACTGGCACCGATGTGGCTAAAGAGACCGCCGATATGGTCTTGACGGACGACAATTACGTCAGCATTGTGGCTGCGGTCGAGCAGGGCAGGGTGATTTATGCTAACATCCGCAAGTTCGTCTTCTTCCTGCTCTCCTCCAACGTAGCCGAGATCATGATCATCTTCCTGGCCACAATTGCCGGCCTGCCTACCCCCTTGACAGCCATTCAGCTCTTGTGGCTCAACCTGCTCACCGATGGCGCCCCGGCCCTGGCTCTGGCCATGGAGAAAGGCGACCCGGATATTATGGAGCAACCGCCGCGCCCCAAGCGCGAATCAATCATCAATGGTCCGATGCGGTTGGGCATTTTCATTCAGACCATCACCCAGACTGGCGCTGTTCTGGGGGCATTCTTGATCGGCCTGTACTGGCACCTGGAAGCTGGAGCAGCGATCCCTGCGGGTATGAACCCCTTGTCTTACCTGCTTCAGCACGACTGGCGCGGTGTGGATGTTCAAACTGCCGAGACCATGGCCTTTGTGACCCTGTCCTTATGCGAGTTGTTCCGTGCTTACACCGTCCGCTCCGAGCGTGTTTCCATCTTCCGCCTGGGCGTTTTTTCCAACAAGTACATGCAATACGCTGTGCTCTTATCAATTACGCTGCTGCTCTTGGTGATCAATGTGCCCTTCCTGCAGCCGGTCTTCAACACGCACTTCCTCGCCCCGAAAGAGTGGCTGTTTGTCATTGGCCTGTCGCTGATCCCGGCTATCGCGGAAGAGTTCACCAAGCTCTATCTGCGAATTCGGGAAAAGCGGTCAGCTTAAGGGTTATGTGAGGGCCCCAATGATGGATAACACTGAACTTCAAAGCCTGGCCATCAACACCATCCGCTTTTTATCTGCAGATGGGGTGCAAAACGCCAATTCGGGTCATCCGGGTCTGCCGATGGGCACGGCACCGATGGCTTACACCATCTGGATGCGCCACCTTCGCCATAACCCGGCCAACCCCCGCTGGCCGGATCGGGATCGATTTGTCCTGTCTGGTGGGCATGGCTCGATGCTGCTTTATAGTCTGCTGCACCTGACTGGTTACGATTTGCCGCTGGAGGAATTGAAGCGCTTCCGCCAATGGGAGAGCCTGACGCCTGGTCACCCGGAGTATGGCCTGACGCCTGGCGTGGAGACGACCACCGGGCCATTGGGTCAGGGCTTTGCTAATGGGGTGGGCATGGCGATGGCAGAAGCCCACCTGGCTAAGGTCTTCAACCGGCCGGGGCATGAAATCATCCATCATTACGTCTATGCAATTGTCACCGATGGCGATTTGATGGAAGGGGTGGCCTCGGAGGCGGCCTCGCTGGCAGGGCACCTGCGCCTGGGTAAATTGATCTATCTATATGATGATAATCACATCACGATTGAAGGCCCCACCGATCTCACCTTTTCCGAGGACCAGGGCAAACGCTTTGAAGCTTACGGCTGGCATGTTCAGCGGCTGGATGACGGCCTGGATGTGGATGCAATTGACCGGGCCATCCAGGCGGCCAAAGCAGACCCGCGGCCGTCGCTGATCATGGTTCCCAATGTCATTGGCTACGGCTTGCCAACCCGCGCCGGCACGGCCAAGGCTCATGGCGAGCCGCCGGGGGATGCCGAGCTGGATGGCGCCAAACAGGCGCTGGGCTGGCCGAAGGAGCCGCGCTTCTGGATTCCCGATGAAGCGCTGGCCCATTTTCGCCAGGCGGTGAAGCGGGGAGCGGAGCTGGAAGGCCAGTGGCGGCAAAGAATGTCTGCATATCAAGCAGCCTACCCGGACCTGGCTGCTGAGCTGGAGCGCCGGCTGGCCGGAGAGCTGCCGGCAGGTTGGGATGAGGGTTTGCCGGAGTTCCCGGCTGACGAAAAAGGGTTGGCCAGCCGGGCTTCCTCTGGCAAGGTGCTCAACGTCCTGGCGGCAAGGCTTCCCGAGTTGTTTGGCGGGTCAGCAGATCTGGCCCCCTCAACCAACACCTGGATGAAGGATAGCCCAGCCTTTGGCCCGCCAGTGGATGGCCAGGACACTTACGAAGGTCGCAACGTGCATTTTGGCGTGCGCGAGCATGGCATGGGATCGATCGTGAATGGGCTGGCCTACCATGGAGGTGTGATCCCGTTTGGGGCCACATTCTTTGTGTTCTCAGATTACATGCGCCCGCCAGTCAGACTGTCGGCGCTCTCGCACCTGGGATCGATCTGGGTGTTCACCCACGACAGCATCGGGGTGGGGGAAGACGGCCCTACCCACCAGCCGGTGGAGCACCTGGCGGCCTTGCGAGCTATTCCCAACCTGGTCACCCTGCGCCCGGCGGATGCGAACGAAGTCCGCGAAGCCTGGAAGGTTGCGGTGGAGAACCGCCGGCGGCCGACTGCCCTGGTGCTCACCCGCCAGAACCTGCCCACGCTCGATCGTTCGGCCTATGCCCCGGCGGAGGGTCTGCGGAGAGGGGCTTATGTGCTGGTTGATCTAGGGCAGGGGAAATTGCAGGTGACTCTGATGGCAAGCGGCTCCGAGGTGGCCCTGATCGTGGCAGCCGGGAAACGGCTGGCAGAGCAGGGCGTGGTGGTGCGGCTGGTCTCTTTCCCAAGCTGGGAGCTGTTCGCAGAACAAGAGCAGGCCTACCGGGATACGGTCCTGCCGCCAGAGGTAGAACTGCGCCTGGCGGTGGAAGCCGGGGTGCCGCAAGGCTGGCACCGCTGGACCGGAGCGAAGGGCCATGTTCTGGGTTTGGATCGCTATGGCGCATCGGCGCCGGCGAATCAGGTGTTCAAGAACCTGGGCTTTTCGGTGGAGAACATCGAGCGGATTGTCTTAGCAATGCTTCAATAGAGTAATCATTGGCCCTGCCACAAATACCTTTCCCCCTCATCGGACGGCACGACGGACTGAGCCAGTTCCAACAGAGCAGTGGTTGAAGTTTCATGGGCCAGATCCGGCAACGTCCGAGGCGAATACCCACCGCAAATCGGCCGCCCGGTTTTCATGGTATGATAACTTTGCATGCACACTCGACTGTTGCCCGTTTTGGCCCTGCTTGTGTGGATCCTGGCATTTATGCCGCAGGGGAAAGATGCGCAAGCTGTCAGTACGCTCTGGCAGCCGCTTGCCCCGGGGATCGATTATCGCGAGTTTCACCTGTCTGATCCAAATCGAGTCTATGTTGCCCGCCTGGAGCGCGACCACCCGCAAGCCATTCTTGAGAGCAGCATCGGCCAGGGAAGGCTAAGTGGAGGCTCTGAGACCGTCCGCGACCAGGCGGCGCGCTACGATCAGGCGCTCAACGCCTGGGGTGGCAGTTGGGGCGCCCGCAACCAGGTTGTTGTTGCAATCAATGGCTCCTTCTTCGACACGAACACCGGTGTGCCCTGGAGCGGGCAGGTCCACTCTGGATGGTACGCCAAGCGCTTTGCCGACCGCCAAAACAGCAGCGGGTTTGTCTGGACGGAGGATCGCCGCGCCTTTGTGGGAACCTGTGTTTTGCACCGCCCTGGCAAGCAGCTGGTCAGCCTGCCTGAGACTGGTGAAACTTTTCCATTTGATGGGATCAACGCTCCACACGGCGAGAATGGCTTGATCCTTTATACACCCCAGTACGACGCTGCCGCGCCGGCGTTTGGAACAAATCAAGCAGGCATCCAGTTCCTGGTTGAGCTGACCCGCCCCCTGGGGTTTGCTCCTTCGCCAAGCATGATTACGGGGATTGTGCGTCAGGTTCAGGACGGCGAGGGTTCGATGCAGATCCCCTTCGACCACATTGTGCTCTCGGCAGTTGGCAAATCCTACCAGGCGTTGAAGGGCAAGCTTGCTGTCGGCGACGCGATCGGTATCTCTCAGGAATTGCACCACTTGCTGCCAGATTGTCGCACTCCCAGCCCGTTCAGCTGGGAAAGAGCCTATGCCAGTGTGGCTGGCAGCTTTATCTTCCTGAGCGATGGCGTTGTCTCCGCTCTGGATGACCTGGGCGCTGTGCTGCGCAACCCGCGCACGGCAATTGCTCTGAATGAAAGGTACGTATTCTTCATTGTTGTGGATGGGCGCGACGGCTTGCACAGCCTGGGGATGAGCATGGCCGAGTTGGGTGTCTTTGCCAAGACACGCCTGGGCGCCGTATCTGGCATCGCCCTGGATGGTGGCGGATCATCCACGATGGTGGTCAAAGGACGGGTGGTGAACAACCCTAACGCCGAACTGGACAAGCCTGCTCCATCTGTTACCCCCTCTCCTGGATCATCGCCATCATCCAAAATTGAGCGGGTGGTCGCCAATGGCATGTTGATGGTCGCGGTGCAGCCCAAGGAGCAATCCACGCGCTTCCAGGCTGGCCAATCTGTGTCGATTGTAGACTCTGGCGAGGTTAACCTGCGGCTGGGGCCGGGCACAAACTATGCCGCGGTGGGGGTCCTCTCGCCTGGCAGCCGCGGTGTGATCCAGGAACATCCCCTGAATGGGGTCTTGGCAAAAGGCTATTATTGGTGGAAAATTGACTTTGGCGGCCTGGTTGGCTGGGTCAACCAGGACTCGTTGGGCTGAAACGGCCCTTATGGAGCCTGGCTATGCAATCCAGGCGCCGCGGGTGCCCGGGCTTTTCCAGCGCACGGCGCCGGCTTGAGATCTCAACAGCCAGGCCTGGCAAACTGCCCGCTGGCTTTTTAGCCTGTTCTCTTTTTTGGGAGGGAAAAGATGGAATTTGATCTATCGGATGAGCAACGCATGTGGCAGGAAGCCGTCCACGATTTTGTTGCCCGCGAGGTCAAGCCGCGGGCGCACGAGGTGGACGAAGAAGCGCGTTTCAACTGGGAGGCGACGCGCAAGATGGGTCCGCTGGGTTTGCTGGGCTTGAATGTACCCGAAGAGTATGGAGGGGCAGGAGTGGACCCGGTCAGCGCGGCCATTGCCGTAGAAGAGCTCGGCTGGGGCTGCGGCAGCACCGCCCTGGCAATTTCTGCTCACAATGGGCTGGGCTGCGCGCCCATCGTCCTGTTTGGCGACGAGGCCCAGAAACAGCGTTTCCTCCCGCCCGTTGCCAGCGGGCGGGGAAAATTGGCCGCGCTGGCGCTGACCGAATCTGGCGCTGGCTCCGATCTGCAGGGCATCCGCACTCGCGGCGAGCGCCGTGGGGATGAGTGGATCATCCACGGGGATAAAATGTGGTGCACCAACGCCAGCATTGCCGATTTCATCATCACTTTGGTGCGCACCGGCCAGGGAAGCGGCTCGCGGTCATTGAGTATGATCATCGTCCCCACAGACACCCCCGGGTTGCACATCGGTCCGCCGGAAAAGAAGATGGGGCTTAGAGGCTCGCCTACCCATGCCGTGGCGTATGAAGATGTGCGTGTGCCAGCGGGTTATCTCCTCGGCCCGGAAGGTCACGGCTTGCCCCAGGCTCTGGCGGTGCTGGACGGTGGGCGCATCAGCATTGGCGCCCTGTCTGTCGGCCTGGCCCAGGCGGCATTCGAAGCCGCCCGTCAGTACGCCCGCGAGCGCCAGGCATTCGGCCGTCCCATCGCCGACTTCCAGGCAATCCAGTGGATGCTGGCCGACGCCGCCACACAGATCCACGCTGCTCGCCTGATGATCTACCAGGCCGCCTGGCTCAAGTGGCAAGGGCGACCGTATTCAAAAGAAGCCTCGATGGCCAAGTTGTTTGCCACCGAGATGGCTGAGCGCGTTTGCCGGGACGCCATCCAGATCCATGGCGGCTACGGCTACAGCCGGGAATACCCGGTGGAGCGCATTTACCGCGATGCCCGCCTGATGACCATTGGAGAAGGCACCAGTGAAATCCAACGCCTGGTGATCTCCCGCCAGGTGCTGGCTGAGTAGCCTCAAAGTAAGGTGAAGTATTTGCCCAGGTTTACTGGGTTTGATTATCGCGGGCGGGTTCCAGGTCGAACCGATCGGCCAATTGCTCTGCATCCAGGTCGGCAAATACAATCAGCAACCAGGCCAGCGCCCCATTCCTGGTACATTGGCCCAACCGCTGCGATATTCTTTTATGACCCTGCAGCCGCGGCAGTTGCGGGGCCAAGCATTTTCCAGTGCGCAAACGGCCAATAGACCACCACAGCCTTACCAATGATATTTTCCACCGGCACCATGCCCCATAAATGTGAGTCGGATGAATTGTTGCGATTATCTCCCAGGACGAACACCATATCGTCGGGCACTGTCCAGACCCCCTGGTAATTGGGCGGCGCGGCTTCATAGGTTTCCTGGAGCGGCAGGTCGTTGATATAAACGACCCCCTTAGCCACTCGGACTACGTCGCCGGGCAGGCCGATCACGCGTTTTATGTAAGGTTCTTTTTCGGTTTCGATGGGCGGACGAAAGACCACCACATCCTTGCGCTGCAATTGGCCAATCTGGTATGCCAGCTTGTTGACCAGCACAAAGTCGTGCTCATACAGGGTGGGCTGCATGCTGATCGATTGCACCCGAATCCGCACCGTTGCATAATTGATCACCGCAAATACCAGTAAGGAAAGGATAACCGTCTGCCAGACATCCTTCAGAATACTGCGCAGGCCTCCGGAGCGGTTTTGCGGCGGTTCGTAAGGGATCTCGTTGAGCTCACTCATGTTTCATCATGATTGTTCAAACCGTTGCCCGTCAGGGATTTGCTCCGGTTTGGTGCCCGGCTTCGGCCTGGGGGTCTTCTTGTAGGAGTTGAACAGCGTGTGGCAGGACCGCAAGGATGGTGCGCAGATTCTCCAGCGCCCCTTTGGGGCTGCCAGGCAGGTTAACAATCAGGCTGCGCTTGCGAATGCCGGCGGTGGCCCGGGATAGCATGGCGTGCGGAGTCACCTGCAGGCTGGCTGCCCGCATTGCCTCCGCCAGCCCTGGTGCGGGGCGCTCAATCACTGCCTGGGTGGCCTCTGGGGTGACATCCCGCGGTGCAAAGCCGGTGCCGCCGGTGGTCAGGATCACATCCATCTCGCCGGAGTCGGCCCAGGCTGCCAGCAGGTCGCGCAGATCGGTCAGGTCGTCTGGCAGGATCATCTGGCGCACCACCTGCCAGCCCTGAGCCTGCACAGCTTCAATCAGGGCCGGCCCAGATGTGTCCTTGCGCTCGCCGCGCCAGGATCGGTCCGAGACGGTCAGGATGCCGAACCGCAGGGCCATCTCAGTCTTCGTCCAAACCAACCAGCCGCTTCCACGGCCCGTGGATGCCGTCGTCGGTCACGCCGAAGTAGTAGCGATAGCCGCCCTCTGTGCGTTGGATCAGATCGTAGCGCAAGCTCTTGCCCTGCTTCTGCTGTCGGATCAGGCCATACGGTCCCTGCCACTGAATGTTCATTTGTGCCATATCTGTGGGCAGGCTGGCGTAGGTGGTGATGGCATAGTGCCACAGCCGGCGGGCCGATTTGCGGGTCACATTCTTGACCACGTTGCCGTTGCGCAGGTCGCGCACCGTGAAGTAGGTCTCCTCATCGCGTGTCTCTACTGAGATCACCTCCACCCCGGTGCGTGGAGCATCCTCCAACAGTTCAGCCTGGGCAGAGCCTTTTGGCATGGCCTTCAAAGCCTCGGCCGGTTTGGGTTGGGCAATTTCGACGGGCTGGGGGCGCATCGCTTCGCTGGTCACGGCTTGCTGGTTCCGGCCGCGCAGCACCAGGCCGACAATCTCATCTCGCACAGCCAGGTCGGTCTCTGCCTCGGAGCGCACGTAGATCTTGTTGTCATCCACGGCATAGGGAGGGTCATCCCCGCGCGGCACCTGAATCACAATGATCTTTTTCCCGCCGCTCTCATGAATGTCAATTGTGCAGGAAATGTCTGGGCTGATGCGCTTATCCAGTTCTTTTTCAAGCTGTGCAACGGCCTGCTCGGCATCGGCCACGCCGGTTGGGGGTTTTTTGGGGTCTGCCGTCAGGCCAATGTACAATGTGCCGCCGTTGGTGTTGGCAAAGGCGCACACGTCGGCAATGATGGCGTAGCGCTGGCCGCCGCGCACCGTCAGACCTTCATGGAAGTCCTGGACGATGTTGGGGCCTTCTTCTTGCGCAGCGCGGATAAAATCAAAGGCCGGCTCGGCTGTCATGCGGTGCGGCCTGGTGCGGGAAAAGTCGTTGCTGAGGAACAACTCGCGCAGGGCATCGAAATTGATTTCTGGCAGCAACACATCGGTCGTGCGGTCGCCCACCCCCAGGTTCTTTTTTCGCACCGGGTCGGTCGTCAGGCGGTGCGCGTCCGAGCCCTGGATGCAGTGCATCCGCCGCGGATACTCCGGTTTTGAGCCGTTAAAGAATGCCGCCGTGCTGCGCTGACCTTTGTTCTCCAGGTCGGTCACTTCCAGGGCATGCAAATTGGGGTCCTGGGTGTAAGCAATCTTGGTTTGCCCGCCGATGGGAAAACCGCGCATTGCGACCCCATTGCTGGAGTTAGCATGCGCTGCAATGACCAACCCACCCGCTTCATTAATCACCTGATAGGCGGTCAGCACATCCGTGGTGGCGCCAACAGTCGCAGAGCCTTCGTCAAGATGCTCAGGCGGAATGCTCAAATCAAGCAGCAGGTGCTCGATTTCGCGTACCGGCTTGTCGGGGTGGAAGATTCCCAAAACATGGAAGCCAAAGGTGGCTGTGAACTCAAAGCCCGGCAGCACCAATATTTTTCCCAGCAGGCGTCGGTATTCATTCAGCCGCCCTTGCTCCTCCGGCAGGATGCGCTTCAACCGCTCCAGCAGCTCGAGCTGGTGAATTTCCTCCTGCATCTGGCGGTAGCCTGCCACGGTGTTGTGATCGGTGAAGGCGATGATCGCCAGTCCACGAACTTCGGCGCGGCGCAAAATATCTATATAAGTAACCTCCGGCTGTTGGAAATCGCTGGAGGCTCGGGTGTGCATGTGTAAATCGATCGTACACCATTGCATGGATGTACGGCTACGTTTTTTTCCCACAATTCACTCTCTCTATTCTTCTCTGTCAGCCAGCACCTGGCGAATCTTTTGCAGCAGGTCCTCGGGCATGTATGGCTTCAGGATAAAAGCGTTGGCGCCTAACTCGATGCAGCGCTGGCTGACATCCATGCCCGAAGATAAGATCACGCCAATCCGGCGAGTTCTTTCATCTTCCCGAATTTTGCTCAACAGGTCAAGGCCGTTAACCCGCCGGAGATGCACGTCTAGTAAAATTATGTCTGGCATCTCTTGCCGGATGTCCTCCAGCATCGTATCCAGGCTCTCATCGTTTTGGATCATCGCTGAGGAAAATCCCTCAAACCGCATGAGCGTGGTCAGCAGCGACACCATCGTGTGGTCGTCTTCAATCAGCATGATTTTTGGGTTCATAGGCTTCCTGGATCGCGATCTGGGTGTTGTTGCTCCGGTTCATGATCCGGGGTGGGGGGCTCCAGGGCCGCGTTGAGGACGTCGTCAATCGACTCAGCAAAGACGAACTGGATATCTCGGCGCACTTCTTCGGGAATATCCTCCAGATCGGCCTCGTTGTATCTTGGCAGGATCACGGATTTTAGCCCAGAGCGGTGCGCAGCGAGCACTTTTTCTTTGACACCGCCGACGGGCAAAACCTGCCCACGCAGGGTGATTTCGCCGGTCATGCCCACATCCCGGCGTACTGGGCGGCCGGAGATGAGCGATACCAGCGCCGTGGCGATGGCTACCCCCGCCGATGGGCCATCCTTGGGCTGGGCGCCGGCCGGGATGTGCAGGTGAATATCCGATTGCTCGAAGAACTCGGCATCCAAGCCCAGGCTGGCGGCTTTCGAGCGCACAAACGAAAGCGCCGCCCGCGCCGATTCCTGCATCACATTTCCGATCGAACCGGTGATTTGAAAGCCCTTGTTGCCTGGCATGCGGGTAGCTTCGATAAAAAGCACATCGCCGCCAAAAGGCGTCCATGCCAGACCGGTGGCAACGCCCGGGATGGAAGTGCGCCAGGCGATCTCCTCATCACTGAAGAAATGCGGCCGTCCCAGGAGCTCCTGCACCTTGTCCGGAGTCACCTCGACGCGGTCAGCCTTCGATTCGGCAATCATGGTGACCACCTTGCGGCAAATCGAGCCGATCTCGCGCTCCAGGTTGCGCACGCCCGCTTCACGGGTGTATGAGCGGATGATCTTCTCCAGCCCGGCGTCGGTGAAGGTCACTTCGCCCGATCGCAACCCGTTCTCGCGCAGCTGCCGCGGGATTAAGTACCCCCGGGCGATGGCGATCTTCTCTTTCTCGGTGTATCCCGAAAGGTTGATGATCTCCATCCGGTCGCGCAGGGGCTCGGGGATGGGTTCGAGCAGGTTGGCGGTGGTGATGAACATCACCTGGGAGAGATCAAAAGGCACTTCCAGGTAGTGATCGCGAAATTCCACGTTCTGCTCGGGGTCAAGCACTTCCAGCAGCGCCGAGGCCGGATCGCCATGGAAATCGAAGACCAGCTTGTCCACCTCGTCGAGCATAAACACCGGGTTGCGCGTCTCCACCCGCCGCAGGGCCTGGATAATCCGCCCCGGCATGGCGCCGATATAAGTGCGCCGGTGACCGCGGATCTCGGCTTCATCCCGCATCCCGCCCAGTGAGATGCGCACAAACTTGCGTCCCAGGGCGCGGGCAATGGACCGCCCCAGCGAGGTCTTGCCCACCCCTGGCGGCCCGACAAAGCACAAGATCACCCCCTCGCGCACCCGCCGGATTTCGTCAACCTGGTCCTGGATCAGCTCATCGATCCGTTCCCGGCGCAGTTGGCGCACAGCCAGGTATTCCAGGATGCGCTCTTTGACATCTTTGAGCCCGTAATGATCTTGGTCAAGTACCTGGCGGGCGTTGGCAATGTCCAGATTGTCCTGGGTGGTCTGCGACCAGGGCAGGGTGGTCAACCAGTCCAGGTAGGTGCGGATCACGCCGTATTCCGCCGCCGCGGTCGGCAGGCGGCTCAACCGGTCCAGCTCGCGGCGGGCTTGTTTCTCGGCCTCGTCCGGCATCCCGGCGCTCTCAATCTTCTGGCGAAACTCGTCGATTTCAGCGGCTTGCTCGTCGCCCTCGCCCAGCTCGCGCTGGATTGCCTTGAGTTGTTCGCGCAGGAAATACTCGCGCTGCACCTTGTCAATCTCGGAGCGGGCCTCGTTCTGGATCTTTTGCCCCATCTCCAGGACTTCCACCTCCCGCGCCAGGATGCCCACCAGTCGGTGCAGCTTGGCGGAGGTCGAGTCCAGTTCCAGCAGGGCCTGGGCCTCCTCCAGGTCCATGCGCTGGAAGTTGGCGATGGTGTAAATCGTCTGCAGGGCATCCTCGATGGATACCACCGAGGCAACCAGCTCGCGCGGGATGGATGGCACCATATCGGCGATGTGCTCAAACTGATCCCGTGCGTTGCGGGCCATGGCCTCCAGCTCCAGGCTGTGTTCCACAATTTCAGGCGCAGCTTCAATCTCGGCCTTGAGATACGGCTCTTCCTGGACGAAATTGACCAACCGGCAGCGCAGCAAGCCTTGCACAACCAGGCGGATGGTGCCATCTGGGGCGCGGAACATGCGGTGCACCATGGCTACGGTTCCGATGGTGTACAGGTCTTCGGGTTTGGGTGTTTCGATCTCTGGGTTGCGCGATGTGACCAGGGCAATCAGCCGCTCATCTCCCGCCATCACGTCGTCCACCAGGCGGATCGAGCGGGATTGCCCGATGGTCAGGGGTACGGCGGTCTGTGGGAAAACCACCAAACCGCGCAGCGGCAATACAGGCAGGACAGGAGGAATTTGCACCACATCCTCCGCCGGTGTGCCCGAGCCTGGCTCGACCTGTTCGTCGTTCTGGATCACATGTGGGATGATTGGCAAAGAGAGCAGCTCATCCAATCCGGCTTGCTCCTCTTGAAGCCAGTTGAGCATTTCCAGGATGCTTGAGTTCCAACGCGATGCAGGCATTCATTGTCCCCGGTGGTCGGGTGGATCATTCAGAGACCGGAATCTGGCGCGGGCGGGCTTTGGGCAGGTCGATCCGCAGAAAACCGTCGCTGTAAACGGCCTGCACCTGGTCCGCCTCAACATAGCCCGGTAGTTCCAATTCGATGGCGAACTCACCGTAGCGGATCTCCATTTGGTGAAAGGCGCGTCGCTCTGGCGCATCCTGCCGTGTCCCGCGCACCGTCAAATTGCGACCATTCAGCTCAATGAGAAAATCTTCTTCGCGCATCCCAGCAATCTCCACCCGGACCACAATCGCCTCTTCGGTTTCGAACACATCTGTGGCAGGTCGCCAGGCGGTCGAGCGCAGGCTGATGCGCCAGCCAAGCGCACCGGTGTCAAAAAACGATGTCTCAGCAGGCCGGTCTGTTTCCGCCGGTTGGCCGGCGCCCATTGGAGGATAATCTTCTGGCTGGATCGAATTTTTAACCATCACCATTCTCGCAGGCTTTTAGCTACTGCCAATAAATTATAGCACCTTGTCCTGTCCTGAGGCGCCCCATCTTCGCATTCTTTCTCTTCGATTTCCTGCCATTCGATACGAGCGCCCCTGGCGAGATTCGAACTCACAACCAATAGCTTAGAAGGCTACTGCTCTGTCCATTGAGCTACAGGGGCAATGAGTCTATCGCTGATTCAGGCCAAGCAAAACAACTTCCCGTCAAACAAGGAATTGACCAGGCTACTGCTCTGTGGTTTTCTGCTTGCCACAGCAAGGCTCTGTGCAGCTCAGGTAAATAATTTTAACACACTCTATTAGAAACTTGCATCGTCTTGGGCGCGAGGCGGTATATAAATGACCGGGGAAGACGCCCATGGAGTGACTTCCAGAATTAGTTCCCAAAAGGGGCGAGGGTGCAGCCAGTGCCTGTGCAGCTCACACCGATAATAATGGCTGAACGGTGAGACCCTCGCCCGCTGGCGGGCTTATTGCTTCCAGTAGTCTACTGAGATGGCCATGATTGTATGGGACTAAGAGTACACGGTGTATTCTTAACCACCCCCCCATACATTTTCCGAAGTTTTTTCTCCCAGCTTTCGTACCTCGCCAACCGCAGGTCGCGCCCACCCCCGCTGTCAGGACCCATGATTGTCTGGTGCCCGCTTCCACCAGAAGACGGTTGCTGATCGTGCTGCGGAGGCAGCAGAGCGCCTCAATCCAGGCAGGGCCTGAGCCCTTTATAAACTCGCGGGCCAGAGATGGTTTTCAAGATGACGGTCGGATCGCGGCCCAATTGCTCGGCCAGGTCCTCGGGCGTCAGCGGGGTGTTGCCGTTGGCCAGGAAGATGCGAAAGACCGAGTCCACCAGGGTGGCATGCTGGTTGATAAACGACCGCTGCTTCGCGCAATGAGTGATCAGGATATTCTGCAGGCCGTCCACCTGCTGCACTTCAGCGGTGTCTGGGTCAACCCAGTCGACCTGCTCGAAGGCATCGACATTGGCAAAGGCCTGCTGGTGCTCGGGGCAAAGAAAGCTGCGCAGGTACACCCGCCAATCCCGGTCATGCTGGCTCCACCAATCAAAGTCAATGTGAAAACGGGTCTTAATGGTCGGTTTGACCAGACTCAGGCGTTTGATCTCAGCCAACGTTGCCCTCCCCGCGTGCCCGAATCATGCGGGCAGAATAGGAATTTGCTGGTTTAGTCATAATCTGCGTCGCTCAGGCGATAGTGCTGATCGCCAACATGGATGAACCAGGGCCGGGAGGCCAACAGCGCCAGGATCGGTCCAGGCGGCAGGCGGCGCACCACGTTTACGGCGGCGTACAGCTCGCTGGCATGAACGTGACTCTGGGGGTTCAGCTTGGCGAGTTCTTTGATGATGTTGACAATCACCCGTTCAAAGGGCGGCAGGTCTTTCTGCTGGTTGGTCCACACCTGGTCCAGCGCCTTGCGGTCCGGGATGGCCACCGCCATGCGCTCGTCAAAAGGCGTCGAGACGATCTGCTTAAGCATGGCAAATACCACACCGCCGTCGGAGCCTACCAGAACGGTGCGAATCCACTCGCGGCTGGGGCGGCGCGAATCGGTCTGGACGATCACCTCGCCGGGGTTTTTGCCCTTCCGCACGTGCAGGATGCTGCCGGGCATCATGCCGTGCGTCTCGTAAAAGTCTTGCAGGCCGTAAACGTAGCGCTTCTCACGCACCACCCAGCCGGGGAACTGCTCCCCGCTCTCGCCGTCCACCAGCATCAGGCGCACGCGCGGCGCTTCGTAAGCCGTGGGGAACAGGTGCCGCAGCCGGCTGGAGAGCGGCAGCGTGCCAGAGCGCAAATGGGGGTATATCAGCCGCACTTCGACATCATTGGATGTTTGCAACCGCCCGGTTGGGGGCGAGAGCTCGTCATCCAGCGCCTGCTCCAGGGCCAGCATCTCTGGGGTCAGGATGCTGCGGTCGTATTCGATCTCGGCATAGCGCAAGAAAATCGGCGTGTTCAAAACCTCTGGCGGTTCCAGTCGCCGCAAGAACCACAGCACGTCACCAGCAGGTCCAACTTCGTCAAAGCGGGGGTCTTCCTGCAGCGCCAGATCCAGCGAGAACTCCACCAGCTTCGGGTTGACATCTGCGTTCAGCTCGATTTGCTCAAGCAGTTTATTGGTGGAAAGCGGTCCTCCGCCGGACATATCCAATACGGCTTCGGCCAGATTCAGGTGTCCCACATTGATATCGACCAGCAATGCGCGTGGGAACCAACGGCCAGCGATGCGCACAAAGTCAGGATTGGCAGACAGGCCCTCTTCCAGCGCGTCGAGAAGATCATCTGAATAGATCTTCAAGACGGTGTTCTTGTCCAGGTGATTAAAGTCGTCCACCACTTTGGGCGGCTCGTTCAGCTTGTGCTCGGCCAGCCCGCTTGCAAACTCACGCAGGCTGCCATCCTCAAATGCCACCTGGATGACCTGGAATTCGCCCAGCTCTGGGTTCAGCCCAGAGCGCACGCCTACCACATCGCCGTGGCGCCAACCCATTGCCGGAAAAATCAGCTTTTGCTTTTCTTTGTAGGTTCCTTTGGGCTGGTACAGATCGCCGCCGGAAGTGCGCTGCCGCTCGATTTCGAGCTTTTGCAGGCGGATTCGCTCAACAACCAGAGCTTCGACCAACTCTTGAGAAGTCAATGGGGTCTCAACTTCAAGAAGATAGTTGTAGAGGAATTCCAGGTCCTCGTCGCGAAGCTTAAAAGCCTCCCAGTAGTCTTCACCCATGCTGTATTTTGCTACACTCATCGAAATCCTCAGGGCAATATCCACAAAGCCAGCCTGCCATCTCCAGCAGCTAGCTTAGGGATCGGGTTTGTGAATTTTTGCATCTCATATTATACTCTATGAGACTGTGGTTTATTTTAATCTTCAACCTCATGGCGCAATGGAGGCAGGTATATGGCAGAAGATTGGATTGTCCTTGACGAAGTAGCGGGCATGCCTCAGGCTGAAATCCTGCGCGGTCTGCTGGAAGCCCAGGAAATTCCGTCTGTTCTTTCGCAGGAAGGCGCAGGCCGGGCCATCGGGCTCACAATTGGAACGCTTGGAATGGTGCAAATCCTTGTTCCTGCAAAAGACCTGGAGCGCGCCCAGGAAGTTCTGGAAAATTTCTACGCTGGCTCTGACCAGGAGCCAGAACCATAGCTAGCGCGGATAGGATTGCTCCAGCCAATCCATCGGATCGACCTGCACGCCGCCGCTCCACACTTCCCAGTGCAGGTGAGGCCCGGTGACGCGCCCCGTGCCACCAACTTTCCCAATAACCTGGCCTGCCGTCACCATGTCGCCTGGTTTGACCAGGATTTCGGACTGGTGCAGATAGGCTGTATAAATGCCCCAACCGTGATCAATCACCGTGGAATTGCCGCGCACGGTCATTGGCCCAGCGAACACGACCCTCCCGGCCGCAGGCGCCAGGATTTCGGTGCCCACCCCGCCGCAAAAGTCCAGCCCGGTGTGAAAGTAGATATACGCGCTGCCGTTGTAAGACCGGCGGCTGCCAAATTGAGACGGCCAGCAATCGCTGTAGGGCGGCGGCGCAGGGCTCTGGAAGGGCCCGTCCCAAAACTTCTCCGCCGTCACTGGCGCCGTCAGGGCGGCCCATTGGGCGTCCTCCGGTTTCGTTACCGCCGGATCGATCGTTTCTGGGCTGACCACCAGCACCGGATCAAAGACATAATCGCCCGCGCTGACCAGCACCGCCTGTGAAAAAGCAAAGGGCGCGCCATAGTAAGGCGCTTCCATGGGCAGGGTGCCGGTGATGACCAGCGGATATAGCCCTGGCTCGGTCATGGCATGGATGCCCTGCAGGCCCACATATCCCTTTGCCCCGGCATCGGGGAAAAAGTGCAGGGTGCGCTCGTTGAGCAAGCCGCCCAGCGCCAGGCCATCTTCGCCGGCGATCTCAATGACTGCGGTTTTGCCCTGCACGAACGGCTCTGGCTTCAATGTCACGGACTGGATTGCCCCGGGAAGGCCCCCTGGGCCAGGCGCAGCAGTTTCCATGGCATCGCCCTGGGGCAGGTGGAGCACATCGCCAGGCAATGCCGCCCAGGCGCCTGCCAGATCGTTCGCCTGGATGTAATTCCAGGCCGATGCGCCCTGGCCAACCGCCAGCTCGAACAACGATTGTCCTGGAGCCAGCATCGAGCGGCGGGAAGCGGATGCCAGGGCGTTTTCTTCTAACAAAACCAGATCGGTGCCGGCGTACAACTCGTCTGGGCTGGTCAGATGGTTGAGCCGCCCCAGGGTCTCAATTGGGATGCGATGGCTGCGGCTCAGGCTGCGCAGCGTTTCGCCAAAGCTCACCGGCTGGGTGGTCAATACACCGCTGATCCCGCTCAGACCGGGAATAATCAGTCGATCTCCAATGGCAATCTGGCTCTGGTTGCCAATCCCGTTGGCGTTTGCCAGGTCGTCGATCGAGACTTTAAAGCGCAATGCAATCGACCACAGCGAATCGTTTTCCTGGACGATATAAACGGGATTATCCGCTTCGGTCAGTTGCGCCAGGCTTTCGGCATGACCAGAATGAGGCAACGGATAGGCAACCAGTGCAACAATAAGGATCAGCCCCGAAATTGCCTTGCTCAGTAAAAAACTTCTATTCAAAATGCAGTTGATCTCCAATGCAAAAATCTTCCAGCCGCTCCGTTGAAGTTTCGAGCACATAGCGTGCTGGATGAGCCGGCACATAGGCCGGTCGCCAGCGACGCGCCAGCCGGACATCGACTACCTGCTGAGCGCTGTTGATCCAAATCACCGCCAGGTCGATCCAAACAAACAGCATATGGATCGAAGAGTCCATCCGGCTATCCCGCCCCTGCACCAGCAGCAGCCCCTCATCCGAAGCCAGGCCGCGGCAGAAGGTCAACCCGCGCATGCGGCAGAAAAACGAAGAGCAGTAACGCGCCTGAATCGGATGGGTGTTCGGTCGGGTGAGATTTTGTACCAGGACTTGCTCAGGCATTCGTCGCTTTTTCACGCCCTTCCAGCACCTTCTGCAAGCTTTCAACCAGCTCCTTGGGACTGAAGGGCTTGGAAATGTAATCATCCACCTTGGCAATGTGCAGCCCCAGCACTTTGTCGATGCTCTGAGCCTTGGCTGTAACCACGATGACCGGGATGGCGCGCGTGGCTTCGTCGGCTTTCAACTGCTGGTAAACCTCCCAGCCATCCATGTCGGGCATCATCAAGTCCAGCAGAATGACGTCGGGCAAGATCTTGCGCACGGTATCCAGGCCTTCCCTGCCGCCGCCAGCCCCAAAAACCTCGAAATGCTTGCGCCTGAGGATCAATCGCACCAGATCAACCATCTCAGGCTCATCTTCGATGTACACCACCCGCCGGGCATTTTCTGTCATGAGACTGTCTCCGCATTGCTTCCGGTTATTGCCAGATGCGATTTTTTAAGTTTACCACAGGAGTGTTGAAAAAAATCAATCTCCAGGCTATAATCACC
>CAZDAU010000014.1:0-63735 GCA_964503625.1 uncultured Anaerolinea sp. | reverse complement strand
CTGGAGATCTCGTGCCGATCAACTGTTCTGTTGTTAAAGTGTCAGGTCGCTAGAAGATCGTACAAAGGCCTTCAATACCAGAAGGTCGTCATATGGGCCCGTAGCTCAGCGGCAGAGCGCGCGGCTTAGAGCAGCTCTTCTAAGTTGAGGCAGTTTTAGCTCAATATGAGGATATGCGATGGGCTGCCTGCGAAGCAATTCGCCGGTGAAACCTGCCAAATTCGGGGAAGCCTAACCGTTATCCGCACGGTAATCCCGAGCCAAGCCCGCAGTGCGGGAAGGTGTAGAGACTAGACGGCAGGCGCCCTACCGGGGCGAAGGGATAGTCCAGCCCACAAACCCGAAAGGGGCGGCGAAAGCCGCAGTGGGAAGCATAACCGCTTGGTCGCAGGTTCGAATCCTGCCGGGCCCACTTTAAAAGACAAAGCGGCTATCAATCCCGGTTTCCACGGGATTTTTTACTTCAGGCAAGTCTTTGGGCGCGCGTTCATTGATGCGATGGCAGGGTGGGTTTGGCAATGGCAATTGCGTCATCTGGGGCTCGAAACCCAGGATGTGAACTATCATGGCATCCAGTTCTACCCACGTGCTGGATTGCATGGTGCAGTAATGACCTTAAATTTTGGCGAACGCATTGGATCGCCAACCGATGAGCCGGCAGTCTTTTTTTATGCAGACCCTGGAAAGCAAGAAGGCACTCAAATGACCACCCTCTTCACCATCGAGCTGACCATCAATATGCCCGACGGCGGCCGTCACGCCCGCCAGTTGCTAAACTTATACTTCGCCGACATGCCTGCAGACATCAATGAGATCGCTTACAATCTGTGCGGCGCCAACGAAGCTGCGCAGGCGCGGAAGTTCGCCAAACTGACCGTGAAGCGCGCCGACGTGTGGTCCAGCCAGGAGCACAGCCTGAAGATTTTTGCCCTCCTCTCTGTTGTTGGAGAAGACCCACTTTTCATAAAACAGGTCCTTGCAAAATACATGGACGCCTTCCCCAACTACCTGAAGAAGGCCAGCGGCGAGTACTTTTCGCGCGCCGGCTTCCCATCCAAAATCCCCTTACAGCCAACGGATTGGAACGCTGAGGTTCACTAAACCCATTGTTAACGAAAAAACCCGGCGCACGCCGGGATTTTTTCGTTAAGCCAGATATTTTCCGAACCACTCCAGCGTGCTGCGCCGCCTCGGGATTGCAGCGCGTGCTGGTGCCGTAGTGGAAGGCGGCTTGCAACGTTCCGGACGAGTGGTGAGTTTGGCGCTTCTCAGCCCATTCGCCCTGTGATGTAAGTCTCAGTCAACTCCATCTTGGGGTTGGTGAACAGCTCCGACGTGGGCGAAAACTCGACCAATTCGCCCAGCCAGAAAAAGCCGGTGAAGTCTGACACGCGCGCCGCCTGCTGCATGTTGTGAGTGACGATGACGATGGTGTAGTTTTCGACCAGATCGGCGATCAGCATCTCGACGTGCTCGGTGGCGATGGGGTCAAGCGCAGAGCACGGCTCATCCATCAGGATCACCTCCGGCTGAACTGCCAGGACGCGGGCAATGCACAGCCGCTGCTGCTGGCCAAGCGAAAGCGCCAGGGCTTCGCTGTGCAAAATATCCTTTACCTCATCCCACAGGGCAGCCTGGCGCAAACTGCGCTCAACAATCATGTTCAGCTCATCCCGGTTTTTCGTCAGCCCCAGCACGCGTGGCCCAAAAGCAATGTTGTCGTAAACAGACTGGGGGAAAGGGTTGGGTTTTTGGAAGACCATGCCCACTCGTTGGCGCAGGACAGTCAGGTCCACGCCAGGATGATTAATGTCATCCCCATCCAGCAAAATCGTCCCGGTCGTGCGCGTCCCAGGGATCGAGTCATTCATGCGATTCAGACAACGCAGAAAGGTGGACTTGCCACAGCCGGAAGGGCCGATCAAGGCAGTCACCTTTTGCGGCAGAATTTCCATATTGATCTGGTTTAAGGCTTTGAAGTTGCCGTAATAAAAATCCACCTGGCGTGCGCTGATAATCGACGCGTTGTCTTCCATGCTGCCGATTTTACCTCAGAATTTGTTCTGCAAGACCACTCTCATTAACAAATTGTTAATCTCTTGTTGATCTGCGTTAATATAGCTATAATTCCCTGCATGAGAATCTGGCAACTTTTGATATCTGGGGGGCTGGTGTTGTGTCTGGCAGGATGCAGCCTGGGGCGCCCCAACCAGGCAGCTACCCTACGATCCCAGACGGCGCTGCAAAACAAAGGCTCCGATACGATGGTCAACCTGGCCCTGGCCTGGGCAGAAAAATACCAGAGCCTGCATCCAGCGGTGCAAATCTCAGTGACTGGCGGCGGATCCGGCACAGGCATCACCGCCCTGGCGAACAACACAGTGGACATTGCCAATGCTTCACGGGCGATCAAAGCCGAAGAGATCGAAGCAATGAAGGCCAATGGGATCAATCCGGTGGAATTTGTGGTGGCCCGAGATGCCATTGCCATTATCATTAATCGCAACAACCCAATCCAGCAACTGACCCTGCAACAAATTTCAGATATCTACAGCGGTAAATATACCAACTGGCTGGAAGTCGGCGGCGCAGACCGCCCCATCGTGCGCCTCTCGCGAGAGACCAATTCCGGGACTCACGTTTACTTCCTGGAAGAGGTGCTGCGCCTGGGCGACTCTGGCAACAAGACCCTGTTCGCTCCAGACACCTTGCTGCTTCCATCCTCTGAAGGCATCACTTCCGAAGTGCGCGATAACCCCAACGCCATCGGCTACGATGGGCTGGGGTACGTCACGCCCGATGTTAAGGTGGTGGCTGTGGCAGCGGAGCCTGGTGGAGCGTACATTTACCCCTCGGCTGATACAGTAAACAACCAGACTTATCCCATCGCCCGCGATCTGTACATGTACACAGCCGGCGAACCGCAAGGAGTTGAGAAGGATTATCTGACCTGGATCTTCTCGCCTGAGGCGCAAGCCATCGTCACAGAGTTGGGCTTTGTGCCCATTCTTGCTCCCTAAGGATCACCTAACCAGCCATGATGCGAAACTGGAAAGAAAACCTCATCACTTTCATCATCCGCGCTTCCGGTTACTCCGCCATCCTGTTCGTTGGCCTGATCTTCATTTTTTTGCTGACCGAGGGATTGCCAGCTCTGAGAGATGTTTCGCTCCGCGCCTTGCTGGGTGAGCGCTGGTACCCAATCGAAGAATATTTTGGCTTATTGCCCTTGCTTGGCGGCACCCTGATTGTGACCCTGGGCGCGGCGCTGATGGCCATGCCCATCGGGATTGGAACAGCGATTTACGTGGCCGAGGTGGCCCCGCGGTGGATGCGTGAAATCTTGAAGCCGTTTATTGAGGTGATGGCAGGGGTGCCCTCGGTCGTGCTGGGCTTCATCGGCATCCTGGTGCTTGCCCCTTACTTGCGGGTTCTTATCGATCTGCCCACCGGGCTGAGTGCGTTGGCTGGCTCTCTGCTGTTGGCGGCAATCTCCATACCCACCATCGTCTCAGTGGCTGAGGATGCTCTGGATGCCGTGCCGCGTTCCTTCCGCGATGCGGCCCTTGCCTTGGGCGCCACCCGCTGGCAAACCATCTGGCGGGTGACCTTGCCGGCGGCGCGCTCTGGGGTGCTCACCGCGGTCATGCTGGGGATTGGGCGAGCAATCGGGGAGACCATGACGGTGATGATGGTCACCGGCAATGCGGCGATTGTGCCCAAGGGGCTTTCAGCGTTGTTCTCCCCAGTGCGCACCATGACTGCCACAATCGCTGCCGAGATGGGCGAGGTGGCTACCGATAGCACCCACTACCATGTTTTGTTCTTCATCGGAATTGTGTTATTCCTGATCTCACTGGCAATCAACGTCACTGCATCAAGCGTCGTCTTCCGCTCGCGCAAGCGGGCCGAGCGAATCCTGTCTTGACTGAGAAGCAAATAATGGAATCCTTGGCAGCCAATCACGCAATTCATAGCAATTTGCAGGCTCACTCGTCCCGGCGCAACGCCATCCAGCGGCTTGGCTTTGCCATGCTCACCCTGCTGGCCATTCTCACCACCTTGCCCATTCTCTTCATCGTCGTATATATTTTTTGGAAAGGATTCTCGGCAATTTCACTGGAATTTCTCTTCCAGTTTCCCAGCGATGGCATGCGCTCGGGTGGAATCTTCCCTGCCATCCTGGGCACCGTTTACCTGACATTCTTCACCACCCTGTTTGCAGTGCCGCTGGGCATCGCCGCAGCAATCTATCTCTCCGAATATGCGCCCGATAACCGCGGCACGCGCCTGATCCGCATTGCCATCATCAACCTGGCAGGCATTCCGTCCATTGTTTATGGCCTGTTTGGCCTGGGCATCTTTGTGCTCTTTTTCAAGCTGGGCACCAGCATCCTGGCAGCATCGCTAACCCTGGCAATCATGACCCTGCCCGTGGTGATCAGCACCGCCGAGGAAGCGCTGCGCGCCGTGCCGCAAGCCTTCCGGGTGGTGAGCATTTCGCTGGGAGCAACCCAATGGCAGACCATCCGCCAGATTGTGCTACCGCAATCCCTGCCGGGCATCCTGACAGGCGTCATTCTTGGACTGGAACGCGCTGCCGGCGAGACTGCGCCGATCCTCTTCACAGGCGCAGCTTTCTATCTGCCCAGCCTGCCGCGCTCGCCCATGGATGAGACCATGGCCTTGCCATATCACCTGTACGTGATCTCGACCCAGGTGCCGGGAATGCCCACAGAAATCCAGTACGGCACAGCCCTGGTGCTGCTCATCCTGGTGCTGGGCATGAATCTGTTGGCAACCATCATCCGCGCCCGCGCCCGCGCCCGGCGGCAGTGGTGACCCAGCCATCGAAAGCAACGGATAAGAATGAACAAGTTTGTGATCGAAAACCTGACCGTGCGCTACTCGGATGGAAACGAGTCGCTGAAAGGCATCAGCGTCGAGATCCCGGCCAACTCGATCACGGTGTTCTTTGGACCAGCCGGCGGCGGAAAATCCACCCTGCTCAGGGTGCTGAATCGCCTGAATGACCTGGCGGACGTGTCCCAAATTTCTGGCAAGGCTTACATCCTGGACGCTCAGGGACCTCCCCTGGATATCCTGGATCCCCATATCGATGTGATTTCCCTGCGCCGCCGGGTCTCGATGGTGTTTGCGCGCCCCATTGTACTGCCCATGAGCATCCGTGAAAACCTGACCTATGGGCTGAAAACCGCCGGCGAGCGAAACAAAGATCGGTTGCAGGAAGCCGTCCAGCGCAGTCTCCAGCAAGCCGCCTTGTGGGACGAAGTGAAAGATCGCCTGGATACCCCGGCTGTAGCGCTTTCCGGAGGCCAGCAACAGCGTCTGTGCCTGGCTCGCAGCCTGGCCCTGGAGCCAGAGGTGATCTTACTGGACGAACCCACCTCTGGCTTGGATCCCATCTCGACCACCAAAGTGGAGGCATCTTTGCAGGTACTTAAGCAAAATTACACCATTATCCTGGTGCCGCATTCTGTACAGCAGGCAGCCCGCACCGCTGACCAGGCAGCCTTTTTCCTGCAGGGGCAGTTGATCGAGTACGCTCCAGGAAAAACGATCTTTATCACACCCGAGAACAAGCGCACCAAAGATTACATAGAAGGACGGTTTGGTTAGGCGGTGGGTAACTGCCGCCCATGGAGGAAAAACTCATGATGACGCGAGAGACCCTCGATCGGAAGATCAACCAGTTGCTTGATGAAATATTAGTCCTGGACAGCATGGTGGAAACTGCAACTCTGGAGGCCATTCAGGCGCTCAAACAGCATGACCTGGATACCGCTCGTCGGCTCTATCGCGACGATGCGTTGATTAACGCCAGGCGCTTTGATCTGGAGAAAGACTGCATGATCACCATTGCCACCCAACAACCGATCATGGCTACCGACTTGCGCCTGGTAGCATCAATCCTGGAGGTGGTAGGCGAGCTGGAGCGCATGGGCGATTATGCCAAAGGGATTGCCAAGATCTGCCTGCGAATCGGGGATCAGCCCCACATCAAACCCCTGATCGACATTCCCCGTATGGGAGATATCGTGGTCAGCATGCTCAACCGGGCGGTGGGCGCCTTCGTGGCCCGAGATGCCGAACAGGCGCACCTCATCCCTCAAGACGACGACTTGGTTGACGCCTTGTATGACCAGGTGTACCGCGAGTTGGTCACGATCATGTTCAAAGATCCCACCGCCATTGATCAGGCCAACTTGCTGATGTGGGCGGCCCACAACCTGGAGCGCATGGCCGACCGGGTGACCAATATCTGCGAGCGGACGATCTACGTGGCGACCGGAGAAATGCAAGAGATCGACGTCTCAGACGACGAATCGACCGAGCTCTGAGCAGTTCAGAGCTGACCTGTAAACACGATGCGCAACAGACCGCGCAGGATCTCGTTCAGCGAACCTTGCGCCAGGATCGCCTTGAACTCCAGCGCGGTCGCATCTGTAAGATAGGCGCGCAGAAAATGAACAGCACTGTCTGAGAATCGGGGATGCCCAACGGCTGCGGCTTGGTGTCGCAGCCAGGATTGGTTAATTTCCAACTGTGCTTTATAATCTGGAGCAACGCGATCCACTCTGTTGGACGCTCCGGGTCATCGAGCAAGTAACAGGTTCCAATTGTCCAAGACACGCACCCAATATGTTTGCCAGCAGTGCGGGCGAGTGAGCGCCCGCGAGATGGGGCGCTGCCCGCAGTGCGGCGCCTGGAATAGCATGGTGGAGGAAGTGGTTGCTGTGGCGCCGCCGGCGGCCGCCGCCCACGCCGCCCGCGGCCTGGGAGCACGCTCCGCGCCGCGCCGACTGTCCGAAATCACCGGCGACGCCGAGGAGCGGCTGCCCGTCTCGATGAACGAGTTTGCCCGCGTACTGGGCGGCGGCGTGGTGCCTGGCTCAGTGGTGCTCATTGGCGGCGACCCTGGCATCGGCAAATCGACCTTGCTGCTGCAGGTGGCCCTGGAGATGGCACGTCAATCCACCGTGCTGTACGTTTCGGGCGAAGAATCCGAGCGCCAGATCAAGATGCGCGCTCTGCGTCTGCTGCGCGCCGAGGACCAGATCAAGAGCGACGACAAAACCTCGCTCGCGATCCCGGAGGATCTTTACCTGGTCACCGAGACCAACCTGGGGGTCATCCTGGAGCACATCCAGCAGGTCAAGCCTGGGCTTTTGATCCTGGACTCGGTGCAGACCACCTATATCCAGGAGCTGGACTCATCCGCCGGTTCTGTCAGCCAGGTACGCGAATCAGCATCGCGGCTGCGCGAGCTGGCAAAATCCAGCGGGCTCGCCGTATTCCTGATCGGCCACGTGACCAAGGAAGGCGCCATCGCGGGGCCGCGCATCCTGGAGCATATCGTCGACACCGTGCTTTATCTGGAGGGCGACCGCTTCCAATCCTACCGCTTACTGCGCTCGGTGAAGAACCGCTTTGGCGCTACCTCAGAGGTGGGGGTATTCGAAATGCGCGAGCGCGGCCTGGTTGAGGTCACCAACCCATCCGAGGCCTTCCTGGCGGAGCGGATGGTCAACGCCCCTGGCTCGGCTATCGCCGTGACCATGGAGGGAACCCGCCCGCTGCTGGTGGAGATCCAGGGGCTGACCAGCCCGACCTCCTTCGGCAACCCCCGACGCACTCCGAACGGAGTGGACTTCAACCGCTTGCTGCTCACCGCCGCGGTGCTCACCCGCCGCGTCGGCCTGCACCTGGGCGAGCAAGACATCTTTGTCAACGTGGTCGGCGGCATCACCATTGATGAACCCGCAGCCGACCTGGCAGTTGCCACCGCTATCGCTTCCTCGCTGCGCGGCTTAGCGGTGCGCGCCGATACCGTGCTGATTGGTGAGGTGGGGCTTTCGGGCGAGCTGCGCATGGTCGGGCAGATGCCCGCCCGCCTGCGCGAGGCCGCCAAGCTGGGCTTCCGCACCGCCATTGTGCCCCGCCGCCTGCGCCGCGGCGAGCCCTGGCCCAGCGACATCCAGATTGTCGAAGCGCGCTCGCTGCGCCAGGCATTGGAGCACGCGCTGCTGAGCCAAGACTTGCCGGAAAAGGGCAAGCAGCCAAATATTGATCCGTGAATTAAATCATTAATCTAAATCCAATTGATTGCTCCTTGACAAAATATTAGGTCAAGATACAATAATGATAAATACAATCTAATTAGTATAATTTGTGGTTTATTTCACAATGTTTTGCAAATTGAGACATCAAGATCCAACCATGTAAGCTGGTTATTGCACCATTTTTCGAGTGCAATCGCTGGGGAGCCAGAACAAAACCGATCCTGGATTACAGGGATGGTTTTATGAAGTTCCTGGGGTATTGGGGCCACAAACATTCTTAAGGAGGTGCCTATCGAATCATTTTGGGCGGGGGAATGGCAGGATTTTTCTTCTATCTTACAGGTTCATCCAGCTTAATTTTTGCCATGAATGTGGAGGTTAGAATGGTTTCACGTAGGGATTTTCTGAAAATCAGCGCTGTCGTGGGCGCCAGCGCGCTGATCACAGCCCGTTTCCGCGGAGTAACAAGGGTATTTGCCCAGGCAATACCAGGCGGCACGCTGGATCCGCTCACAGTGCCTAAATATGTAACCCCGTTGCTCGTCCCGCCGGTGATGCCAAGGGCAGGGATCATCAAGCAAAGAGGTGGCAAAAACATTGATTATTACGAGATCTCCATGCGACAGCTAACTCAGCAAATACTGCCCTCTGGCCTGCCAGCAACCACTGTGTGGGGGTATGGGGCAGTCAAGTCGGCCAGTAAGAAAGGGCTTTTGGTCCACAATGCCCCTTCCCTGACCATTGAGTCCCAGTGGAACGTCCCGGTGCGCGTCAAGTGGATCAATGAATTGGTGGACGCCAACGGCAACTACCTGCCGCACTTGCTGCCGGTTGATCCAACCCTGCACTGGGCCAACCCGCCTGGCGGCATGATGGGCCGCGACACCCGACCCACCTTTGACGCCACGCCCGGCCCTTACACTGGTCCGGTGCCAATGGTCACGCACGTGCATGGGGCAGCCGGCGTAGGCGACGAGAGCGACGGCTATGCAGAAGCCTGGTATCTACCGGCGGCGAACAACATCCCCACCGATTACGCAACCACCGGCACCTGGTATGATTTCTTTGCTGGCAAGGCGGCCGCCAATTACGGCACAACCTGGGGGCCCGGATTTGCCACATTTCAATATCCCAACAGCCAGCGCGCCTCAACGATCTGGTACCATGACCACACGCTGGGCATGACACGCTTGAACGTGTATGCCGGCCCAGCAGGTTTTTATATCATTCGTGGCGGGCCCGAAGGAGACGGTGCCGTGATGGATAGCCGCTTTGGCACGCCAGCCGTTTTGCCCGGCCCCGCTCCCAAAGAGGGCGACAAGTTCCCGCCGACCAAGACCTACTACGAGATCCCCATCGCCATCCAGGATCGCTCGTTCAATGCCAATGGCGGCTTGTTCTACCCTGACACACGCGCCTTCTTTGATGGTATTGAAGGGCCTTTTATCCCCAATACCGATATCTCTCCCATCTGGAACCCCGAGTTCTTTGGCAATTTCATCATGGTCAACGGCAATACCTGGCCGTTCCAGAAGGTTGAGCAGCGCCGCTATCGCTTCCGCTTCCTCAACGGCTGCGACTCGCGCTTTCTCATCCTGGATTTTGCCAGTATCCCTGGGGTTGAGGTGTGGCAGATCGGCAATGAGGGCGGCTTCCTGGCTGCCCCAGTCAACATGACCCTGGTGAACGGCAACAAAATCCTGCTGGCCCCCGCCGAGCGCGCTGATGTGATTGTTGATTTTGCCAACGTGCCCCTGGGCAACTATACCTTGGGCAATGTCGGCCCAGACGAGCCCTTTGGCGGCGGCGTGCCGGGGATAGACTTTCCGGTTGCTGATCCACAGACCACGGGCCAGATCATGCAATTCAGTGTTGTCCCGTCTTTGGCGCCGGACCCAACCACCCCGCCCCAATTCCTGCAACTCCCGCCGATCACACCACTGGTGGGTGGCACGTCGCGCCCGCTGGCGCTGCTTGAAGAGATGTCTATGGACTTCGCGGATGCCCCGGCGGAAACGCTCTTGGGCACTGTGACGGGCGATCCCAACGTTGGGCCGGGCGTCTGGACAAAGCGCATGTGGGCTGAACCCATTACCGAGAACCCCGCGGTTGGCGCTATCGAGCTCTGGGAGTTTTACAACGCAACTGCCGACGCTCACCCAATGCATATCCACGAGGTGCTTTTTGAGGTTGTCAATCGGCAGCCAATCCTCATGGATGAGGCCACCCAACAAGTCCAGGTTGTCCCGGGTTCGCTGCCCATCCCTCCTGAGCCCTGGGAAAATGGTTACAAGGACACCGTCATCGCCTATCCCGGCCAGGTGACCCGCGTGCGGGCGCAGTTTAACACCCCCGGTCAGTTTGTCTGGCATTGCCACATCGTTGAGCACGAGGACAACGAGATGATGCGGCCCTACCGGATTGGGCCAGAGCAGCCCGGCCAGCCCATGCCGCATATGCATTAGTCCACTTCCCGAAATAAGGAATGGTAAAATAAGAGCCTGTGCCGGAGACTTGCGCCGCACGGGCTCTTATTTATGGCTGAACCAGTCTTTTATGTTCGGGATCTCCCAATTTACGGCGACCTGATCCTCTCGCCAATGGACGGGTACTCCGACCAGCCTTTCCGCGCCCTGTGCCGCTCGCTTGGCTCGGCAATGAACTACACCGAATTCATCAACGCCCTGGATGTGCTGCAAGGCCACCCACACCTGCACCGGAAGCTGGCCTATCTCGAAGCAGAGCGTCCGGTGGTGTACCAGATCTTCGATAGCGAGCCGGCGCGCCTCCTGGAAGTGGCTCTGCGCCTGCAGGATCAAGGCCCGGATATCATCGATGTGAACATGGGTTGTTCGGTGCGCTGCGTCTCTGGTCGTGGCGCTGGCGCAGGGCTGCTGCGTGAGCCCCAAAAAGTCGCCCAGATCTTTAGCCTGCTCAGCCGCTCGTTGAGGGTCCCCGTCACCGCCAAGATGCGCCTAGGCTGGGATGAAGACGACCGCAACTACCGCCTGATTGCGCGCATTGTGGAGCAAAACGGCGGTGCTTTGATCGCCGTGCATGGGCGCACACGATCCCAGGCTTACAGCGGTCAGGCAGACTGGCAGGCCATTGCCGAGATTAAGCAGAGCGTCTCGATCCCCGTGATCGCGAACGGCGATGTATCCAGCGTGGCGGACATTGCCCGGGTCAAGGCACAGACTGGCTGTGACGGCGTGATGATTGGTCGGGCTGCCATTGGCAACCCCTGGATTTTCTCCCGGCTGGAACGCGAGCATGTCCCGGCAGCTTTGCTGCAAGAGACCATGCAACGCCACCTGGCAAACATGCTTGATTTCTATGGGCCCGAGCGCGGCCTGGTGCTTTTCCGCAAACATGCCAAACGTTACCTTGCGCCGCTGAGCCTTTCTCCCGACCAGCGGCAGTGCCTGCTGACCACGGAACAGCCTGGAGAATTCCTGCAAGCTCTGACAGACCTTAACGCCTGACTCATCTTTCTCTATAGAAAATCTACGCAATTCTACATTGACCGGGGGGTATAATGTCTGGTAAATTTACACTCACTTTGTCATATTCAACGGAAGAACAAAAATGATCCGTCAAAGAATTCAACTGGGCATGATTCACGTTGCTGTGGCGATGACCCTGGTGCCAATTAACAGCACTTTAAACCGCATCATGATCAAAGAGCTGGCGATTTCGGCCGCGCTGGTGGCGCTTCTGGCTTCGCTGCCCTACCTGTTTTCACCCATTCAGGTGGCCATCGGCTCATTCTCCGATCGCCACCCGGTTGCTGGTTATCGCCGTTCCCCTTATATCTTCCTGGGTTTGCTGATGTGCGTGCTGGGAGTTGTTATCTCCCCACAAGCTGCCTTCCTGATGGCGACTGACCTGCCAGCGGGCATTGCCCTGGGGGTGCTGGCCTTTGGCGCCTGGGGGATGGGCTTTAACTTTGCAACTGTCTCGTATCTCTCGCTGGCCTCCGAGCTATCCGGCGAGCGCGGGCGAGGACGAACCATTGCAATTATGTTCTTTATGATGATCAGCGGCATAATCGTGACCGCCATTGGCCTGAGCCAGATGGTGGATCCATACACCCCTCAAGCTTTGATGCGCGCTTTCTGGGTTGTTGGGATTGCCGCCCTCATCCTGGGCCTGCTTGGCCTGGTGCGGCTGGAGAAACGGACGCGCGAAGATGCTGGCAGTCAGGAGAACTATTCCTGGCGCACACTCTCTCGATTTATCCTGGATAACCCTCAGGCGCGTTTCTTTTTCGTGTACTTGGTCATCCTGCTGGCGGCTCTGCTTGGCCAGGACATCCTGCTCGAACCGTTTGGCGGCGAGGCATTTGGCCTGTCCGTTCGACAGACAACCCGCATCACTTCGATCTGGGGGGTGTGCGTTTTGGCGGCGCTGTTGGTCGCTGGCGCCCTGGAAGGGCGCTTGCCCAAGCGAACTGTGGCCAATATTGGGGGTTGGGGGGCGCTGTTCGGCTTTGTGCTCATCGCTGCCAGCGGTGTTTTGTTGAATCAAAGTGTTTTCTACCTCGGCGTAGTGCTGCTTGGTGCAGGCACCGGACTTTCCACCGTGGCAAACCTGTCGCTGATGTTGGATATGACCACCGCCGACAAAGTTGGGCTGTTCATCGGCGCCTGGGGGATGGCAAATGCCCTTTCGCGTCTGCTCGGCTCGGTTCTCAGTGGCGCAGTGCGCGATTTGGCAGCCCGCCTGTTTCAATTGCCCATCCTCAGCTATGTTTTGGTCTTTGGCATCATGGCGCTGATCTTGCTGATCTCGCTGCTGATGCTGCGCCGCATTGACGTCAAGGCTTTCAAGCAGCAAGCCGAAGCGACCCCATCGTTGATCGAACGAGCTGCAATGGCTGGTGATCCCGGGTGATGGCTGTACAGGAAGGTATCTGAATATGGAATGGCTGAGCCTGAGCGATGTTGCTCAAATCCTGGGAGTTCATCCCAGCACCGTGCGCAGCTGGTCCGACCAGGGCGTCCTGCCTGTGCATCGCACCAAGGGTGGTCACCGGCGATACCTGCGCACCGAGGTGGACCTTTGGGTGCTGTCGCAGCGCTCCGACCCAAGCAGTGAGGCCAACCTGGTCATCCAGTCTGCCATGCGCAACACACGCTTCCAGATCAGCGAAGGCCGGCTGGCAGCCGAGCCGTGGTATGCCAAGCTGGATGATGATGCGCGCGAACAATACCGGATCAGCGGACGGGCGTTGTTGCAGGGATTGATCCATGCCATGAATTCAAGCGACGATCAGGCCCTGGCCGAAGCCGAGGCTCTGGGCTACGAATACGCTTCGCGCGGCCGGCGCTATGGCCTGAGCAACGTAGAAGCCACCCATGCTCTGCTGTTCTTTCGCAATGTGTTGATTGACTCAATGTTGACGGTTTACGAATCTGCTGCAGTTCGTTCTCCACACGCCTGGAGCAACATGTTCCGTAAAATTAACGATTTTACCGACCACATTCTGATAACCATCCTGGAAACCTACGAAGCTTACCAACGAGCCAGCCGATAGCGATTGAGATGGAGAGGAAAAGCAAGCGATTCTCCCCCTCAGCCTGGACTCGCTACCTGGTACCGGCCGTCCTGGTATTGCTGACGCTTGGATTGCTGGTCACATTGGCGATTGTGATCCTCTCCGTATTGGGAGTGACGCCTGCTGGTTGATTTTATTCTTTAGAGGTTCTGCCATGAACTATATATCGCTGCTATCCACTGTAATCTCGTTCATTTTCGCCGGCTCTGTACTGGCCCGCTGGCGCCATAAGAAGCCGCCTTACCTGCTGTTGTGGGGCATTGGCCTGATCTTTTATGGCCTGGGAACCCTGTGCGAGGTCATCCTCTCGGTGACTTTCAGTCCCTGGATCCTTAAGCTTTGGTATCTGACGGGCGCCATGCTCACTGCAGCCTGGTTGGGGCAAGGAACCATCTATCTACTTGTGCGAAAGCGCGGTGTCGCCAATGCCCTGATGGTCGCCTTGGGGCTGACTTCCTTGCTCTCCTTTTTTCTGGTCGCGGCTGCACCGGTCACAGACGCAGCGGCTGCATATGTTCTTCACCTGCCAGCTTCCGAACAGTATAAGGAGATCTTGATCCGCAATGGACTGATCGTTTTTCTGACGATCTTGCTCAATGTTTATGGCACCATTGGGCTGGTCGGCGGCGCTCTGTATTCTGCCTTCCTTTTTTGGCGTAAAAGCATCCTGGTAAACCGCATGTTGGGCAACCTGCTGATCGCTGCAGGCGCGTTGATGCCAGCGATGGCCGGTTCGTTTGTCAGGGCCGGTCTGGTAGATTGGCTGTATTTTAGCGAGTTGTTGGGGGTTATTCTGATGTATGCCGGCTTCATGCTGGCGACGGCCACCCGGCCGCTCAAAAACCAGCAGGCTGCGCCACTATCCCCAGGAGATTAAACCTTACCAGAACCATCGGCTTTGAAATTAGAACGAGTCTGCCGGGCGGCTGGATTGCGCCGCCCGGTGCGATTCTGGGGTAGAATGGTGCATATCCTTTCTGTTTGGGTAAAAACATGACCAGTCAGATCCAACCTATGTCCAATATTCTTGAATTAGCGCCAATTTCCCGCCTGCGCCGCAATCACGGTTTGGAACATGCCACCCTTCACCTGCTTGCAGAGCGCTTCCCCGGCCATTCTCTGGCTGGCTATTCCGATTTGGGCGGCTATTGGATCATTGGCGATATAGAAACCGCCGATCTGGAAGCAGCAGTCAACGATGCGTTACTGCGCCTGAATGCTGGCGAAAGCCATCTGGCGGTTCATCCTTTCTGCGGCACCAATCTTGTCACCACCGGCGTCCTGACAGGCGGGGCAGCCGCTCTGGCAATGTTCGGCGCAGGGCCACGCTTTCGGGATAAGCTTGAGCGCCTGCCTTTGGCTGTAAGCCTGGCTACCCTGGCACTACTCATCGCCCAACCCTTGGGGATGGCTTTGCAAAAACAGGTCACCACATCCGGCTCGCCGAAAGGTTTGCGGGTTGTCAGCATCATTTCCCAATCTCGCGGGCAGATCAAGGCTCATCGCATTCGTACAGCAGGCTGAAGATGGGCGCCACAGCCCCCATTGTTTATCTTCTGAACGGCGATGACGAATATGGCATCGCTGAGTTCATCGACGAGCTGGAGGGCAAGCTGGGCGACCCGGCGACCGCGTCCATGAACACCACCCGCCTGGATGGCAACACTTTCAACCTGGACCAACTGCCCTCCATAACGAATGCAATGCCTTTCCTGGCCCGGCGCAGGTTGGTGATCCTAACACATCCTCTGGCCCGGCTGAGCAGCCCGGGAGCAAAGAGCGCTCAAAATAAGTTTATCGAGTTGCTGGACAGGATCCCCGATACCACTGCGCTGGTGTTGGTTGAGTATCGCCTGTTGACCGCCGATGCAGATCGCAACAAAGGCAAAGTTCACTGGTTGGAACGCTGGGCGCTGGACCGCAAGGAAAAAGCCCTGGTGCGGGCTTTCCGGGCTCCAAGAGGCGCCGAAATGGCTAAACGTATCCAGGTTTCGGTGAAAAAATCGGGCGGTCAGATCACTAGGGAAGCTGCTGACCTGCTGGCATTAATGGTCGATAACGACCCCCGTCTGGCGGACAAGGAAATCGAAAAGCTGCTGGCGTATGTGAATTACAAACGCCCAATTGAGTTCGATGATGTGCAGGCGCTAACCGTGGATTCCGGGCAGGGGGATATCTTTGCATTGGTGGATGCATTGAGCAAACGGGAAGCCCGCCGGGCGATGGAAATGCTGCAGCGTCTGTTAGAGTACGGAGATTATTACGCCATATTCGGCATGATTGCTCGTCAGTTCCGCCTCTTAATCCTTGCCCGTGAGGTGATCGATCAAGGCGGCCAAAAAGGGGATATCCAGCGTGAGCTTCGTCAGCATCCCTATGTAGCCGAAAAGCTGCTCGGGCAAGCGCGCTTTTTCGCCTTGCCCGAGCTTGAGCGGGTTTATCACCGCCTGGTTGAAATGGACGAAGCGGTTAAGACCAGCCAGGTTCCAGATCGTCTGGCCCTGGAGTTGTTTGTCTCTGAGTTTACTACGCAGCAGCCGCTTCAGACGAGCCGTTAACTCCTAACCAGAAGTGGTTTGGCAACACGGATCGATTTTTGCGCACCTCAACGCTTCCTGCCATATAGCTTTCAGCTTGTGAAGAAGATTCGACCGGGCTTTGTACGGCCGGTTGATTGATCTCCTTCTCTCTGGGACCCGGGAACATGGAGGGGTGAACAAAGCATAAAGTGGGTGTTCTCCCATATTTATGCTGATAGTATGCAGCCGCCCGTTGCACCTTAACATCCAGGGTGACCTTTGGATCATTATCGAACCATAACATTCCCAGGTTCATTTCACACCTCCTGCAGTATCCATATTTTCATCACCTGCTGGGCAGACCCACAGCCGCAGCCATTCGCCGCCATAGGGGATGAAAAACTGTCCAGGTTTCAGGTTGTCCGTCTGCAATTCATCATCTTCAGAAAGAAGTTTGAGCAATTTACGATCTCTCGTATTGCCAAATAGCCGTGTGCGGAAGGCTGAAAGAAAGCGCGCCTCAATGGTTCTGGTCCGTTCCATGGGCAGCGTCGCTACAACCCAAATCCGAGAGCGCGGCCCGTGCCTGATCAACCAGTACAAGCGATCAAAAGCATTCTGATCAAGATGCTCCAAACACTTCGCCAGATGATCGATCCCAAGCAATATTGCTGGATCAACGGGCCGAGTCCGCCGGCGCTCCTCCGCCATGCCCGCCAACTCACAAATCAGATCTCCAGACACTTCATCATCGCTGGAAAAGACCCCCTGGCAATGCTCGAGTTCGGCAAAGCATGTGAACGCCTCAGGTTGATCTGTAATGATGTTCATTTCAAACTGTTCAGAGGGGTTGAGGCGAGCTGCAGAGGAGAGCAGCGATTGAAGCAATGCCGTTTTACCTACCCCGCGATCGCCGCAAATTAGCAGCGCACCCGGCGCTGGATTTGTAAGGTCCAGCAGGAAAGGCAAACCGTCATCACAAACACCCAGGGTCACGGAGTAAGAAGGCAATCGGCCGCTTTTTTCTAACAACTGGTTCAAAGTGATCGGTAACTCCACCGTCTGGCCGCCAGGCCTTAATGGACCATCCGATGGATTGTTTATCATTTCTGAACCGACTTCACTACCTTCGCCAATCTCATTTTCTGAAAGGCCAATGTTTCTGCGAGTCAGGCGCTCTTCCAATCGAGGCCGCCATTCTTCAAAGACTCGCAATCCTGCCGTCAAATAATCGTTCAACGCGGTCATTTTTCACCTGCCTGAACCAATAGAGAGAACATATGTTCTAATTATAGACCAAATAAGCCGGTGAGTCAAGATTAACCGGCAAACTCTTATTTTGCCAGCCAATCAGGTTGACAGCCAGCAACTGATGCTTTCAATGTGATAAGTTTGTGGAAACAGATCAAACGGTGTTACCTGCTCCAGGCGATATCCCCCTGCAAGCAATCGCTTGGCATCCCTGGCCAGGGTCGCCGGGTCACATGAGACATACACGAGTAAAGGCGGGCGCAGGCTCAGCAGGCCATCCATGGCCCGCCGGTCGATTCCCTCACGCGGCGGGTCCACCAGCGCAGCGGTTGGGCGCATTGCCAATTCTGGCAAGACCACCTCAGCAGGCGCTTCATACAGCTCCACCTGATCGAACTCATCCAGGTTCACAGCAAAATCTTCTGCTGCGCTTGGTGAAGCCTCAATCCCAATCAGCCGGCCAACCCGAGAAGCCAAAAAAGCGCTGAACAAACCAACGCCACAATACACATCCAACAGGATCTTTTCGGGTCCAAAGGCAAGATGGTCCTCCATCAACTGGAGAACATGGTTCACCATGGCTTCGGCCATTGCAGTATTCGTCTGAAAAAATGAGCCCGCAGAAACCACAAACGGTCGTCCGTGCACCTCAATGGTCACAAATGCGCTTCCTGCCAACACCAGCGCCTCACCCTGGCTCAGATGAACCACTGAAACTGGAAGATCTTCCACATTCAATTCAGGCGGCACCGAATCATCACTTTCCAGCGCCAGTTGCACATCATCGTCCATCCCAAGTCGCAGGCTTATCCGTTCAATTTCAGGCATAGCTTCAAAATCGAGCAACGGCCATACCTGATTCAACATCGGAGCTGGAAGGTGGCATTCCTGTATTGCCAATACCTGGTTAGACCTTCCAATGTTGAATCCCAGCTTGCCATCACCGGTCAGGTGAAACTGGACGTGGTTACGGTAATTGAAAGGCTCCGGCGCAGGAACAATCTCACGAACAGGTGGATCTATCAGCCCGCCAATCCGTTGGAGCTGGTCGCGCAGGATTTCTGTTTTTGTCGCCAATTGAGCCGCATAAGGCAGGTGCTGGTAATGGCAGCCACCACAGGAGCCAAAATGGGCACAACGGGGTGTGATACGTTCTGGGGCAGCTTGCAACACTTCCACCAGTTGAGCGCGTGCATAGCCGCGCTTCTCTTCCACCAGGCTAATCCGCACCTTTTCACCTGGCAACGCAAACGGAACAAACACCATCCTGCCGTCATCCAACCGTCCCAGCGCCTCTCCGCCATAGGCAAATCCAGTCAATTGCACAATCACATCTTTCATCCAATCACCTTTGCCAGGCTTTGTGTGTGCCTGGTATTGTACCAGCAGGCCAAATTTGCAGATAAGCAATCGCTTAAGCTTTGGCGGAACTGCCAGGGAGCAGATATAATCTCAATACCATGCGTCGCTGGATTGCCTTTCTTGCACTTTTTCTGGTTGCCTGTCAGTTGGTGAATCAGGCGGCCAATGGCTTTGTTGCCCCAACCCGGCTTTTCCCATCTCCCACAGCGACCGATACCCAACCTCCCGCGCCAACACCGTCAGCCACGGACACGCCCCCACCGCCAACATCCGCGCCAACACCGGTTGCATCCGCAATTCCCGCGGCCACCCAGCCAGCAACCACCGCCTTCGACATGCGATTGCACCCTGATGGTCCCCTGTATGTCGGAGACAAGGTCAGCTTTGAGGTGATCGCCCCCGCACAGGCTGACCTGCAGGGCAAGTCAGCGCTGGTCAGGCTGACTGAACCGCCAGGCGACCTCAACGCCACTGCTGGTTTTGGCCGGCACGGCATTGGCGGCCGCCAGCAAGCCAACCTGCTGTGGGCCTGGGACACCTCTCAACTGCCGGCAGGTGAGTATACACTGACCGTTTCGATCCTACCGGATGGACCCACCTGGAGCGAAACCGTCACCCTGCTGCCGCGCGGCCAACTGCCTCCCCCCGAGCCGCAGGCCAGATGGGCAAGCGCGTCGATAGACTGTTGCACAGTCTATTATATTACTGGCACACCCGCCGAGCGCGATTTATCTGCACTTCTTGATATGGTCGAAGAGCAAGTCACCCGGGCAAGCCAGCGCATTGGAATCCAACCTTCTGAGACCATCCAGGTTGTCTGGCTGCCGCGCGTTTTGGGCCATGGCGGCTTTGCCAGCCAGGAGATTGCCATTTCATACCTGGATCGCAACTATATTGCAGGCGACGAGGCTACGATCCTGCACCACGAGATCATCCATATCCTGGATAGCCGCCTGGGGGGCGAGTTGCGTCCATCTGCTTTTGTGGAGGGCCTGGCGGTTTACCTGACGGGCGGCCATTTCAAGCCCGAACCAATTTTTCCCAGGGCTGCAGCCTTGCTGCCCCCGGCGCCGGGCTGCATCCCCTGGAGCCAGGACGACGCTCCGGCGGCAGAACCTGCCACTGCAGAAGGATGTGGGATCAACAGCTACATCCCGCTCAAGACCCTGATCGAAAACTTCTACTTCGAGCAGCATGAGATCGGCTACCTGGAAGCTGCAGCCCTGATTGAGTTCATGGTCGATAATTGGGGCTGGGAAAACTTCTCTTCTTTCTATCGGGATATCCATCCCCTGAAAACGCCAGAGGGCCAAACCAGCGGGCCGGCTTCAGCCCAATCCGACGCGGTTGAAGTGGCGCTGCAAAAGCACTTTGGGTTGAGCCTGGTGCAGCTAGATCAACAATTTCAGGCCGCGTTACAGGATGAACAGCTTACTCCCGACATGGCTGAAGACCTGCGCCTGAGCGTCTCTTTTTATGACACTGCCCGGCGTTACCAGCTTGCCCTGGATCCGTCAGCCCATTTCCTGACTGCCTGGTTGATGGACAGCGAGCAGATGCGCAAGCGAGAGATTGTCGCCGACTACACTCGCCGCCCCACCCAGCCGGAAGCGCTGGCCCTGGAGACCATGCTGGTTGCCGCGGGCGAAAGCCTGCGCCAGGCAGATTACACCACGACTGCCCTGCTGCTCAGCAACATCAACGCGGTGCTTGACCTTTATCCACAACAGGGGCTGCAGGCTTTCAACAGCCTGCCTCTGGCGAATGACTATCTCCAACTGATCCAGGCGAGCCTGGCTGCAGGATACCAGCCACAGCGGATCCGTTTGGAAGGCAACACAGCCCGGGTGTGGGTGAGCACCTCCGGGCTGGATTTGAGCGAGCTGTCGTTTATTCGGGATCAGGAAAATTGGCTGATGTCTGGTTTGAGCGACCTGAACGATCTTGGATCAGGCCCATGCTGCGCCGGATGGCTGCATTTGCCGTCCTTATGGGCAGCTCCATAGCACACCGCTGAAAGCGTTGAACGGCGGCTGGCAATACAGGTTCATATAGTCGAAGGCCACGACTCCCACCGCCAGGCAGCACAAAATCACCACCACCACCCCACATCCGGCAATCACCCATTTCCAGGGCCGTCCGGGAGTCTCCTCTTCGGTTTCGTAGTCTTGCTCGGCGCCTTCATAGCCTCCAATGGGTTCAGCAGGCGCCGGGCTGACATATACCGGCTGAGCAGGGATTGCCGGCCCAGGCGCGTAGGCTGGAGGCAGCGCTTCCTGAGCCGTTGGCATAGGCTGCGCGGCGGGGTAAACCTCCCCTGGAGGAACACGATAGGTATCCTGGGGTGTTGGCTGCCCGGCCGCGACGCCGACCAGGGTTGCATTGGGGTCAAAACCCAGCGCCTCATAAGCCAGCGTGATCTTTTCGCCAAGCATAATGGTCTGGCCAGGGCGAAGCAGGTGGGGTCCCATCAGGCGCTGCCCATCCACAAACGTGCCATTGGTCGATCCCAGATCTTCGATCACGTACCCGCTGGCCTGCAATGTCAGCCGGGCGTGCCGACGAGACACCTCCGGATCGTTGATCACAATTCGGTTGCTGATATCCCTGCCGATCGTGGCCTCCTCCTGTACCAGCTCAATGATTTTCCCAGGGTTGGGGCCTTTCTGCATCACCAATTGAAAACTTTGCGAAGCCATGATTGCCTCCTTAAGAGGTTCCTGATCGAATGTGTATAGTGTAATAACTTTTATGACGTCTGTCAAACACCAATTTAATGGCGCATCATTCGGGAGAAGCTCAAAGCCAGGCTTAGCGGAACTGGACGGGAAGAAAGACAAAATTTTCACCCACCAACACACTCCGGCGCGAGGTGGCTGGAAACATGCAGCTATTATCCGCGGTCAGCCTGACCGCATAGACGCCTGGAGCGCTGTAAGCGTGGGTGACTTCCAAGCCAGAGCCGCTGGTGCCATCGCCAAAATCCCAGGCCAGGCTCACCGGCGCTGCGCCGCCATTCACTGTTGCGCTGAAAGTGATCGATTGACCTACCGTGGTTTGGTCAGCGGTTGCAATGAAACTGACCTGATCCACCGTGTCGCAGGGTTGCAGGCTGCGATTCAGGAAAATGCGCTCACCAGGTCGGATTTGCACATTACTCACGGTTTCGGTGCGATATTCCGGAGCGAAAAACACCACGCTATACACGCCCTCGTGGAGCAAATGCCGGTATGTGCCATCTGCCGCCGTGAGGCTCGATTCATCCAGCGCCTGGTTTAAACGCGTTTCGACATTCACCCCTGGCAAAGGGTTACCGGTGTTTGCATTGCTTACCGTGCCCTCTAATTCTCCCAGAAGACAGCCCATGTGCGCAAAGGTTGCCAGAGCAGCTTTTGCGAACTGGGTGTAATATGCCATGTTCAGGCTCTCCAACTGGTCAGACGTACGATGGTAATATGGCGTGTGATCATCCCAATCCTCGATGGCCAAAATCGCAGGGTAACCACGGTCCCAGAAAGGAGAATGATCGCTGAATGACAGCCGGTCCTGCAAGATTTGGGGGGTAAGATTGAGATTATAGGCTGCAATAGCATCTGCAAACAGGTTCGCAATCGCCAGATCACTTGCATTAGCCGGACGGGTGTGCAGCTCAATCGTTGGAGCTGTGCCAGCGGTGTTGTAGCCCAGCATATCCAGGTTCAGCACCGCCTCCACGTTTTCCCCCAACGACAGGACATCATTGGCATAAGCAATTGAGCCGCGCAGGCCCTGCTCTTCGCCGGTGAACAGAATGTAGCGCAAAGTACAATCAAAGGAGTACTGGCTGAGAATATCGGCGATTGCCATCACCGCCGCCGAGCCGCTGGCGTTATCGTCCGCGCCCGGCGCAAGGTTGTATGGATCTTGTGAGGTCGAATCCAGGTGCGCAGTGAGCAAAAACAGGCGCTCAGCCTGCTCATCCCCGGCTTGTTGGGCAATCACATTCCTTTTCTCAAGGTTCCAGCCAGGAAGAATGTAATAATCATAACTCACCGGCAGGCCCAATGCCTGCATGTGCTCGTACACAAAGCGAGTGGCTTTCTGGATCGGCTGGCTGGTGGGTGTGTAGCGTGTCAGGAGGGTGTATGGCTCGCCGCCAATGATGGCGGACTGCTCGCCGCTCAATTGGGCCACGTAGCTGGTCAAGGTGGTGGAAGTCAATTGATTGACCATTCCCTGGACCGCCGGGAGGGGGGCAATGGCATCGGGTTGCACGCTAAGCACACGCTCCTGGGGAGCAACAATGACACGAGGGACAAGAAGCAGCTGCCGGATGCCCTGTTCATCCAGGCGCGCTGCCTGGTCTGGCGTGGCGCGCAGGACCGCCTGGCGTCCTTCAACGATCAGCAACCGGGCCACCTGGCTTGCCTGGTCGAGCTCCTGCGCTGTGCCATACAGAAGATAGTAACTTGCCCCTCGTGGCTCAGCATCGAGCACGGTGAACGGGTATCCCAGGCTGGCCAACGCCTGGCGCTGCTGACCGTTTGCCAGCGCTGCCACAACAATTCCGTTTTCGGGGGTTCCCATCTGGACCAGGATTGGCAGTTCCATTTCTGCCAGCGGCGCAAGCTGGGCTTCGCCGTTGAGATCAATGCGCACCAACACGATCTCATCCCAGGTCGGCGCAACACCTGCACTCACCTGGCTGAACAGGATAAGCGCCACACCCAGGCCAGACAGAATTTTTCTGCCGGCCAGCGCCTTTAAGCCATCCAAAAATCGCTTCATCGAGTCACCTCATAGTCAAAATATTTCCATCTACCATCTCGTAGCCAAGTACCTCGCCCAAAGCTGCAACCACCCTTTCAATAACCTTGTCCATCGAAGGAGGCGGCGAAGACAGCTCAGCCAGGCTGGTCACCGGATAATCCTTCAAACCACAACCGACGATACCTTGCCAGTAGCTCATCTCCATATCCACATTAAGGGCAAAGCCATGCCGGGAAACACCGCGCGCGTCCACCTTAACCCCAATTGCGGCGATCTTTCTGGGAGGCTGGCGCAGATTAAGCTGGGCGTCCTGGTCATGCGGCTGCGAATCTGGCTTCACCCATACCCCGGTAAGACCGGGAATCTGGAAGCTGGCAACCCCCAGGCGCATCAACGCCAGGACCAGCGCCTGCTCCAACTTGCGAATGTAGCCCACGTAATCGGCCCGTGGCAGGCGGCCCCCTCCTGAACCGCCTTCCTCCCCCGGCTGCGCAGCGTACAACCCACCCGGCGCCAGCGGCAGCAGCGGGTAGCCCACCAGTTGGCCCGGGCCATGATAGGTGACATCCCCGCCACGATCGACCCACACCACGCTCACGCCGCGCCGCTCCAGCTCCCGGTTATCCCAAAGCAGGTTGCTTGCCTGGCCTTGCCGCCCAAATGTGTACACATGTGGATGTTCTAGGAGCAGCAAGGTCGCAGGCTGCTCGCCGCGGCCAATCTGCTCTGCAAGTTGCTCTTGGAGCTGCCAGGCCTGGGAATATGGAACCAGGCCAAGCCGATAGACTCTGCATTGTGGGGCCATGGCCCAAGTATACCAACTCTTATATGCTGTTAACCTCTCGCTGACGCTTTTCCAACATACTCATTCTATAATCCATGTCAAACTTGGAACGAGGAGTGTTGCATGAGCGACTCTAAGATTCGCCGGTTTGAGAGCCAAAATTATCTGAATTTAAAGACCTTTCGCAAGAGCGGTGTTGGCGTCCCAACGCCAGTCTGGTTCGTAGAGCACGAGGGCGTCCTGTATGTATGGACCATCGATGGCTCTGGAAAAGTCAAACGCATACGGAACAACGGCAGCGTGCAAGTGGCACCCTGCGATGTTCGCGGCAGACTGCTGGGTGACTGGCTCGACGCGCAAGCCAACCTGGTGACCAACCAGGCCACCATTGAAGTGGTGGATCAACTGCTGAATCGAAAATATGGCATCCAGCGAGCTTTGTTTAATCTGATGGGTCGCTTCCGCAAACAAAAAGGAGCCGTCATTGCAATCAAACCCGCATGACTGGCTTCCTGAACAGAATTTATTGGTAAAACTTTTTATAGGGAGACAAAATGAACCTGGAAAAATACACACAAAAATCTCAAGAAGCCCTTCTCAGCGCTCAGAATCTGGCGCAAGAGCTGGGCCATCCATCCATTGAGCCGGCCCATCTGTTGCTTGCTTTGCTCCGCCAGGATGAAGGCGTGGTGCCCGCCCTGGTCACCAAAGTCGCCGGCAGCGTGCTGGCCCTGCGCGACGAAATTGAGCGCGATCTGGATGGCCGACCCAAAGTATACGGCAGCAACGCCCAGGTTGGCCTATCTCGCCCGGCTGCAGACGTGCTGTCAGCCGCCGAGCGCATCGCCAAAGGCATGCAGGATGAATACGTCTCTACAGAGCACATCCTGCTTGGCCTGACGGAGAGCATCGAAGGCAAGCGCCTCAGCCAGTACGGGCTGACCAAGGATGCCATTTTGAGGGCTTTGGTCAGCGTGCGCGGTTCGCAGCGGGTCACATCCCAAACCCCAGAGGATACTTACCAGGCGCTGGAAAAGTATGGACGCGACCTGACCGCCCTGGCGCGTCAGGGCAAGCTTGACCCGGTCATCGGGCGTGATGAGGAAATCCGCCGGGTGGTGGAAATCCTGTCTCGCCGCACCAAGAACAACCCAGCCCTGATTGGCGATCCAGGCGTGGGCAAGACGGCCATTGTTGAAGGCCTGGCGCAGCGGATTGTCAATGGCGACGTCCCTGAAGGCTTGAAGCACAAGCGACTGGTGCAGCTGGATATGGGCGCGTTGGTGGCAGGCGCCAAGTATCGCGGCGAGTTTGAAGAGCGCCTCAAGGCTGTACTCAAAGAAATCACCGATGCAGCCGGGCAGGTCATCCTGTTCGTGGACGAGATGCACACCGTGGTTGGTGCCGGAGCTGCCGAGGGCGCTATGGACGCTTCAAACATGCTCAAGCCAATGCTGGCGCGCGGCGAGCTGCACCTGGTCGGCGCCACCACCATCGATGAATACCGCAAGCATGTAGAGAAGGACCCCGCCCTGGAGCGTCGTTTCCAGCCGGTGTTCGTGGATGAACCCAGCGTGGAGCAGACCATTAGCATCCTGCGCGGCCTGAAAGAGCGCTATGAAGTCCACCACGGCGTGAGGATCACCGATCCCGCTGTCATCGCGGCAGCCACACTTTCCCATCGCTACATCACCGACCGCCACCTGCCGGATAAAGCCATCGATTTGATTGACGAATCTGCCGCCCGCTTGCGCACACAGATCGACTCCAAGCCCCAGGCGCTGGATGAGGTGGACCGCCAGATCTTGCAGCTCGAAATTGAGCGCCAGGCTTTGCAGAAGGAAAAAGACAAGGCCTCGAAAGAACGCCTGGAAAAGCTGGAAAAAGACCTGGCCGATCTGCGCGAGCAGTCCAATCAGCTGCGCGCCCGCTGGCAGACCGAAAAAGAGGCCATCACCCAGCTCCAATCCACCAAGGAAAAAATTGAGCAGGCGCGCCTGGAGCTGGAGCGCGCCGAGCGCCAGAACGACCTGGAGACAGCCGGCAGGCTGCGCTACGGCACATTGAGAGAACTTGAAGCCCAGCTTGCTCAAAGCGAGAGCCGCCTGAAAGCGCTGCAAGCCGAGGGCGCTTTGTTGAAAGAGGAGGTTGACGCTGAGGAAATCGCCAGCGTGGTCTCCCGCTGGACCGGTATCCCGGTTTCGCGCTTGATGGAAGGCGAGATGGAAAAGCTGGTGCATATGGAGGAGCGCCTGCACCAGCGTGTGGTCGGCCAAGACGACGCTTTGCGCGCCGTTTCAAATGCGGTTCGCCGCTCGCGGGCTGGTCTGCAAGACCCCAACCGCCCCATCGGCACCTTCATCTTCCTTGGGCCCACCGGTGTTGGCAAGACCGAGCTGGCGCGAGCCCTGGCCACATACCTGTTCGATGACGAGCGCGCCATGGTGCGCATCGACATGAGCGAGTATCAAGAAAAGCACACCGTCTCGCGCCTGGTCGGCGCGCCGCCCGGCTATGTGGGCTACGAGGAGGGCGGGCAACTCACCGAGGCTGTCCGCCGCCGCCCCTACAGCGTGGTGCTGTTTGATGAAATTGAAAAAGCCCACAGCGAAGTATTCAACGTCTTGCTCCAAATGCTAGACGACGGTCGTTTGACCGACGGCCATGGGCGCACGGTGGACTTCCGCAACACGGTCATCATTATGACCAGCAACCTGGGCAACGAACTGTGGCTGGGCGAGCACCCAGAAGTGACCCGCGAGATGGTCACCCAGGTGTTGCAAGCTCACTTCCGCCCGGAATTCCTCAACCGCATCGATGAGATCGTGGTTTTCCACCCGCTCTCCCGCGAACACATCGCTGAAATCGTCAATATCCAGTTGCGCCGCATGGTCAGCTTGCTGCAAGAGCGCGGCTTCACTCTGGAAGTGACTGAGGCGGCCCGGGAATACCTTTCGGAAGTGGGCTATGATCCCGATTTTGGCGCCAGGCCGCTCAAGCGCGCCATCCAACGAGAGTTGCAAGACCCGCTGGCCCTGCACATACTTTCTGGCGACCTGCACGAGGGCGACCTGGTGCGCGTGGACCGGGGGCCAGATGGCCTGACCTTCACGCCGGTCATTCTAGGTGAAGTTGTTGAAGAGTAATATTGCCTGATGATGAGGTCAGCGGGGATTTTGGGAAACTCACCGCCCAAAATCCCCGCTCAGACTGTGTAACCTTTTTGCAGTCTGTGTATCTAAGTAAATGACATCCAACCAACTGCTTAAAAAACTAAGCGGTTTGATGAACAGGGATCAATCTTTATGACAGACGAAGAATTTTACCAGCGTTTGCGCCAGAACCCGCTTCCGGTAGTGGTTGATTTTTGGGCGCCATGGTGCGGACCGTGCCGAGCAGTTGAGCCAATCTTGAAGCAGGTTGGCAGCCAATATTCCGGACAGGTGGATGTGTGGAAAATCAACGCCGACGAGCACCCAGAGCTGCTGCGCCAGCTTCGGATTTATGGCATTCCGACCCTGATCGGGTTCAAATCCGGGCAAGAGGTCGCACGCCAGACCGGCGTCGGCTCACCGCAGGCAATGAGCCGCCTTTTTGAGGCGGCAATCAGCGGCGAAAAGCCGGCCAACCCAGGCATGGGCATGTTTGACCGCATCCTGCGGCTGGCTTTGGGTTCGGCGTTGCTGCTGCTGGCCTACAGCGGGGGCTTTGCCGGCTTTTACCTGGTCCTGGCGGGATTGGGCGGACTGGTGATGTTCAGCGCGGTGCACGACCGCTGCCCGGTTTGGAAAGCGATCAGGTCCTACCTGGGAGAAAAAACCGGACGCACAGGCTAGCGGTACAACGATTCAGCCGGGAGAGTGGAGCGGTGGGCATAACCCGCCGCTCCACTTTTTATTGTCTCACAAGCTGTTCGACCCGGCTTTCACCCAGGCTGAAATACCTGGCCTGGGGGTGGTGCAGGATGATCGCTGCCGTGGATTGCTCCGGCACAAGCTGGCAGGCCGCCGTCAGGCTCATCCCCAGCTCGCCCTCAGCGGGCAGCAGGTCAAAGACCACCCGATGGTCGTCCAGATCAGGGATCGCCGGATATCCCCAGGAATAGCGCTTTCCCTGGCCCTCAGGCAGCCTCAGCTCGCGGCGGATGTGGCGGTGCAGGTATTCTGCCATGGCTTCCGCGGTTTGCACCGCCAGCCCATGCAGGTAATACGCCTCAGTATAGTCACCCGCCGCCTGCAGGCGGTCGAAGCGCTCCGTAGCTTGCTGGCCAACCGTCACCACCTGAAGCGCCACCACGTCCATTTGTCCCGAGTCAACCGGCGCAAAATAATCCGCCAGGCACAGGCGTTCTCCTGCTGGCTGGCGTGGGAAGTTGAAGCGCGCTTTCACCTGGAGCTGGCTGGGCTGCACATGGTCATAATCATATAAAAGCAGGGTATCGCCATCCGCCTGGCAAGGCCAATAGCCATACACCGCCTGCGGCCTGAGCCAGCCCTCAACTCTCGCCTGGCGGGTCATGCGCTCCAAACGAGCTTCAAACTCGGCCTGCAGATTCTCCCATTCCTCGCCATGGGCGTTCTTGGCGCCCCAGGAGAGGCGAAAAAGCTCATTCTTTGCCAGGTGCTGGAAGACCAGCTCCAACGGCATCTGGCGCACCACGCGCGGCCCCCAGGCAAAGCCGGGCGGAAGAGCCAGGGGCAAAGGCATCACCCCAGATCGCGCCGGCGCCTGAGAGACAGGCTTGGCGCCAGCTTCCTTTTCCATTTCCCGCCTGGCATCGGTGAACAGACCGCTTAACAGCCCGCTGCGGCGCTGCGGATCCAGGTAGGCATCGATTGTGGCCAGCCCTTCAAAGGCGTCTTTGCAATAAAACACCCCTGGCCGGTAGGGTTTGCCATCCTCGGTGAACAGGATGCGCCAGCCAAAGCGCCGGTTGATCGCCGCGCCGCCAACCAGCACCGGCAGGTTCAAGCCGCGCCGCTGCAACTCATTGACGATCAATGGCATCTGTTTGCTGGTGTTCACCAGCAGCGCGCTCAGGCCAATGGCATCCGCCTTTGCTTCCACAGCCCGGGTGATGATCGTCTCGGCAGGCACCTGTTTGCCCAGGTCGATCACGGTGTAACCGTTATTGGACAGGATAGTCTTGACCAAGTTTTTGCCGATGTCATGCACATCGCCATACACCGTCGCCAATACTACGGTGCCCTTACTGGCGCCCTCCCGGCGCTCAAGAAAACCCTCAACATAGGACACCGCTTTCTTCATCACCTCCGCCGATTGCAAAACAAAAGGCAGGATCAGCTCACCAGCCCCAAAACGGTCGCCAACTTCTTTCATCGCCGGCAGCAGGACGGTGTTCAGGATACCCACCGCGGCTTCATGGCAGGAGGCTTCGCCACGTTCTGCCAAGATCTCATCAACATCCGCTTCCACACCATCTTTGTGCCGATGCAGGATGCGCCAGGCCAGGCGCTGCTGCGGCGTCATGCCGAGGGTGGGATTGTCCGACGGGGCTTCCTGGCGGCTGGATTGGAACGTGTCCGACTGGAAATATTCGATGAAGCGCTGCAAAGCATCTGGGCGGCGATTGAAGATCAGGTCTTCGGTCAGCTCGCGCTGTTCCGCCGGGATCTCAGCGTAGGGTGTGATATGGGCCGGGTTAACGATGGCCATGTCCAATCCGGCCTGAACAGCGTGAAACAGCACCACGCTGTTCAACACCGGCCGCGCTGCCGGGTCCAAACCAAATGATACGTTGCTCACCCCCAGCGAGGTGAGCACGCCCGGCAATTCAGACTTGATCCGGCGGATGCCCTCCAGCGTCTCGATGGCGGAGCTGGCAAACTCTGGGTCGCCAGTTGCCAGGGTGAAGGTTAGCGTGTCAAAAACCAGCGCATCCGGCTGCAAGCCGTGCTCACCGACAGCCAGGTCGTAAACCTGCCGGGCCACTTCCAGTTTGTGCTGCGCAGTCTTGGCCATGCCGCGCTCATCGATTGTGAGCACCAGCACTGCAGCGTTGTGTTCCCTGGCCAGAGCAAAGACGCGCTCAGCGCGGGCGCGCCCGCCCTCCAGGTGTGTCGAGTTCAGCAGGCAGCGCCCCGGAGCGGTCTTCAACGCTGCTTCCATCACGTCCGGCTCGGTGGTGTCAATCACCAGCGGCACATCCACCCCGCTGGCCAATTTTTTCACCACCCGGCGCATCAGCTCGGCCTCATCCGTTCTCTCGGTCACGGCCACCGAGATATCCAGCGCATGGGCTCCGCCATCCACTTGCTCGCGCCCCACCTGCAGAATAGCGTCGTAATCCTCCGCCAGCAGCAGGCGCTTGAATTTACGGCTGCCCTGGGCGTTGCAGCGCTCGCCAATCAGGAATGGCGGCGGCTCCTGCTGCATGGACACGGCTCGCGTCGCTGATGCCAGGCGCGGGGCTTTCACCTGAGGCCGAGGGGGGCGGCGCCAACGCCCAGCAAGAGAAGCCCCGCCTAGTTTCTCCACCAGGCGGCTCAGGTGAGCCGGGGTTGTGCCGCAACAACCGCCGACCACGCTGATGTGATTTTTCTCAACAAATTCCACCAATGCCTGAGCAAATGGCTCCGGCTCCAGCGGGTAAACCGCCTCGCCATCCACATTGAGCGGCAAACCGGCGTTGGGGATGCACGAGACCGGCAAGCCGGTGTTCTCGCCCAAGTAAGCGATCGGCTGGCGCATGTGTTCCGGGCCGGTTGAGCAATTAAGCCCGATCACATCAATCCCCAACCCTTCCAGGATGGTCAGCGCGGCAGCCACGTCCGTGCCCAACAGCATCCGCCCGGTGGTGTCCAGCGTGACCTGCGCCTGGATGGGCAGCCTGACGCCGGTCTTCTTAAACGCCTGGCGAATCCCAGCAATGACAGCTTTCACTTCCAGGATGTCCTGGGAGGTTTCAATGAGCAGCACGTCAACGCCGCCTTCAATCAACCCCAAGGCCTGCTCGCAAAAAACATCCGCCAGATCATCAAAGGTCACATTGGAAAGCTCCGGATCATCCGCCGAGGGCAGTTTTCCCGAAGGCCCAATCGACCCGGCAACAAAACGGGGCCGTTCAGGGGTGGAGTATTCATCTGCCAGGCGGCGCGCCAGCGCCGCTGCCGCCCGGTTGATCTCAATCACCCGCTCTTGCAGCCCATATTCGCCCAGCGTGATGCGGTTGGAGCGGAAGGTGTTCGTCTCCAGCACATCCACGCCCGCTTCCAGGAACGAACGATGAACCTGCTCAACCGCCTGGGGATAGCTGATCACCAGGTAATCATTGCAGCCATTGAACTGCTCGCCGCCAAAGTGATCGGCGGTTAGCCGTTGCGCCTGCAGGCTGGTGCCCATTGCCCCATCAAAAATGAGCACATGATCCTGCAACGCATCGAGAAATCCTGATTTTTGTTCAATGTGAGTCATTCAATTGCCAGCCATACATTATTAGCCCGGTATGCAGAACATCCGGAGCCTTGCCAGTTTACCATGCCAATCCGGGGGTGTCAAATTTGCCTGTCCAGGCAGACAGCTACACAAACAGCCTGGGACATGATAAACTCATTGCTAACAATAAAATAATTTTTAATGGCCTGAAGACAATGGACTACCTGCGCACCATCCAAGACTTCGAGCACCTAAAAATCCTGGCGGACCCGCGGCGCCTGGCGATCCTGCGCATCTTAATGGCCGAGCCTGCCACGCTATCTCAACTTGGTCAAATCCTGAGCGAACACCCTGCCCGGGTGCGCCACCACCTCAAGCTGCTTGAGCGCGCCGGTCTGGTCGAGCTGGTGGATCAGCGTGTGGTGCGCGGCTTCGTGGAAAAATATTACCGCGCCCGGGCGCGCGCCTATGCCTTGCAGCAGCTTGTCTTGCCTTCGAACGCCGAAAATGGCACGCTGGTCATCCTGGGCAGCCATGACCTGGCCCTGGACGCACTGGCTGCCCAGATAAGCCAGACCGGCGCCGGTCTACCGGGCGTCTTCACCCTGCCAGTGGGCAGCCTGGAGGGCTTGATCGCCTTGCGCCAGGGTCTGGCCCAGATTGCCGGCTGCCACCTGCTGGATGTCGAAAGCGGCGAGTACAACCTTCCTTTTGTTCGACACCTCTTCCCCGACCGGGAGATCGTCCTCCTAACCCTGGTCCATCGCGAGCAAGGTCTGCTGGTAGCTCAAGGCAACCCGCGCCAGATCCGCAGGCTGGAGGACTTGACCCGGCCGGATGTGCGCATCATCAATCGCAACCGGGGATCGGGAACCCGGCTGTGGCTTGACCATCAATTGGCCCAGCTCGCTTTGCCCTCTCAGGCGCTGCGCGGATATGAGCGCGAGGTTCGCACGCACACCGCAGTCGCCGAAGCTGTGAAAACTGGCCGGGCAGAGGCTGGCCTGGGCGTCGAAGCGGCGGCGCGCAAGTACAACCTGAATTTCATCCCCCTTTTCCAGGAACGCTTCGACCTGGTCATGCCCCGCGAACAGATCACCGATCCGCGCCTGCACCCCTTGCTCGACATCCTGTCCAGCCAACAATTCCGCCGCCTGGTTCAAGCAATGGGGGGATACCAGACCGATCACATGGGCGACCTGATCATCCCCTGACCTGAGCGGCAATCTTGGCCCAGTGATTGGGCGCCAGCCAAACTCGCCCCGGCAGCACGTCAGAATTGAGTACAATAGAACTCCAACGGTGTTCTGATAGGGAGATTTGGATGAAAAATCGAAGGACAATCTGGTTCTTGTTGTTCACGCTTTTGCTCAGCGCGCTTGCCTGTAACTTGCCCCAGGCGGCCATTTCGCCACCTGGTGAGCCCACCGATTCAGGTTTCCAGGTTCCTGCCCAGCCTGGCGTCCAGGAGACCTCCGCGCCCGGAGCAACTCCACTACTCCAGACAACCTCACAGCCGGCAGCGCCGGCGGGCGCTGGGACTGGAGCCAATGAAAACAAACTCACCCTGGGGACAACCAGCAGCCTGGTTGACTCGGGCCTGTTGGATGCGCTGTTAAATCAGTTCCGCACCAGCGCCGATTATCGTATCGTAGTCGAAGCGGGCGGCGCTGGCCGCGCTTTGCGCCTGGGCGAAAAATCTGTCGCCGATGTACTGCTCATCAACGAACCGGGCTCCGAAAAGAAGTTCATCGAAGAAGGCTTTGGCAAAGACCGGCTGCCGGTGATGTATGCCGACTACGTCATTGTTGGCCCGGCAACCGACCCAGCCGGCGTCAAAGGCGCCACGAACGCCGCACAGGCGCTCCAAAAAATTGCCGGCGCACAGGCTCGTTTCATCGCTCCCGCCGACGGCATGAGCACCAAAGGGGCAGAGACCAAACTTTGGAAAACAGCCGGCATCACCCCGCAGGGAGGCTGGTACACTGTCACCGACCAGGGGCCGGTGGGCACCCTCAAACTGGCCTCGGATGCTTCCGGCTATGCAATTACCGAGCGAGCCACCTTTCTCGAGAACCAAGACAAATTCAACCTGGAAATACTTTACGAAGGGGATGAGCTGCTTCGGGACTATTACCACGTCCTCACGGTCAACCCGGATCGATCACCCAAGATCAACTATCCAGCAGCGCTGGCCCTGGCTCAATTCCTCACCTCAGCCGAGGCGCAAGCGATTATCCAACAATTCGGGGTGGACACATTGGGGCAGCCGATCTTCTTCCCCGCCGCCCAGCCCTGAGCCGCCCTGCGGAGCAAGCCGCTCTGCAGAGTGAGAACACCAAAGCAAAAGGAGGCCGCTTACCCCCGGCGGCCTCACATTTCATTCGCCCAATTCCTGCCTTCCAGCCAGGGCGCGCAACAATGTGCTTTGATCGGCGTATTCCAGGTCGCCGCCCACCGGCAGGCCGCGCGCCAGGCGCGTCAGGCGCAGGCCATGGGGCAGCAATTGCTGGCGCAGATAAGCCGCCGTGTAGTCCCCTTCCATGCTGGGGTTCGTGGCCAGGATAATCTCCTGGATGCCCCCAGCGCGCACCCGCTCCACCAGCTCGCGGATGCGCAACTGCTCTGGCCCAATCCCTTCAATTGGGGACAATGCGCCATGCAGCACGTGATAGCGCCCCAAAAAACCGCCCGTGCGTTCCAGTGCGATGACATCCAATGGCTCCTCAACCACGCACACCTGTTTTGGGTCACGCCCGCTGTTGCTGCAAATCTCGCACTCCAATCGCCCTGCAGCAGTGATATTAAAGCAGGTCTGGCAGTAGGTGATGCCAGCTTTGAGCTGGAACAGCGCCTCAGCCAGATCGCGCGAGAGTTCTTCTGGGGCGCGCAGCAGGTAAAAGGCCAGCCGCGAGGCGGTCTTGGGCCCAATCCCCGGCAGGCGCGCAAGGGCATTCACCAGGTTCTGGATCGGTTCCGGCAGTAACATCGACTTAAGCCAGGCTGATCGGGTGTGTGACCCCGGCTAAAATGGCAAACCACCCGCCAGTGGACCCAGGCGTTCCGCAGCCATGTTGCGGGAAGCCTCCAGGGCATTGTTGAAGGCGGTCAGGACCAGGTCTTGCAGCATCTCCACATCTGCATCCTGTAAAAGGGCCGGGTCAATTTCCACCCCCCGGCAGTACTGGTTGCCCGTCATCGTGATCTTGACAGCGCCGCCGCCGGCAGTGGCGGTCACTGTTTCTTCCGCCAACTGCTCCTGAACCTGCTGGATCTGTTCCTGCAATTTCTGAAGCTGCCCCATCATCCCCATCGGGTTTTGCATCTTGGGCCCTTTGAAACCTTTTGCCATCTCTTCCTCCAAATGTCATCCGATATCAACCAGCTCGCCGCCCAGGTCGCGCAGCGCTGCTGCCACAATCCCATTGTCATCCACGCCAGGAGGCACGGTATCGCGCCGCGTTGTATCCACCAGGCACCGGATGTAGATCTCACGCCCAAACACCTGTTGCAGCGCAGCGCGCAGCAGCTCCAAGTTCTCAAGTTTTTCCATTTTCGTCTTCAGCACGTCGCTGGCGAAGCTCAGGGTTAATTGGTCGCCGTGCATCAGGCGCGATGTGCAGGAGTTCAAAGTCCCATAAGCTGGCTGGCTCTGCTGCCGCACCAGCCCCAGGATCTGCTGCCAGACCGCCGCTAGTTGTTGGTTTGCCTGGGGGTCCGCCTGACCAGCCTGATCCTGGGCAGCCGGTTTTTGGGCTGGCGCATCCGGCGCAGGGTTATGCAGCCGGGTGGGCAACTCGCCCAGCGGAGCAGGCGCCCTGCCCGCCGGGGTGGCAACCGGCGCGGCGCCCTCCACAACCGGCGGCTCCAACGCCTCCACAAACGCCATCTCCAAAGGCAGGGCCGGCTGCCAGGCGCTGCGCGCCTCGCCCGCCGCAAAATTGAAGGCCCGGATGATGCGCAAAAGCTCGTTGATCTCAAACTTTCGTGCGTGGCGCGCCATCTGTTCGCGCACCTCGGCGGTGGCGTCCACCTGCCTGGAATTGCCCATCCGCACCAGCAATACATCGCGCAAGTAATCCACAATCTGGCGGGCAAACTGGCGAGGGTCGCTGCCAGCATCCAACGCAGCGTGAATCTGGTCCAGTCCTACGTTCGCCTGCTTGCTGACCAGCGCCTCCACAACATCCAGCACCGCCTGGTTGGCAGCCGTGCCCAGCACAGCCTGGGCCATCTCCAGCGTAATCGCCTGGCCGGTGGAGGCCAGTTGATCCAGGAGTGAAATCGCATCCCGCATTGCCCCGGTGGACTGGCGGGCGATCAGGGTCAGCGCTTCCGCCTCCGCCTGGATGCCTTCCTCCTCAGCCATCCTCCTCAGTTGAGCCACAATATCCACAACCGGGATACGGCGGAACTCGTGCCGCTGGCAGCGCGACAGCACCGTCGCCGGGATTTTGTGCACCTCGGTCGTAGCCAGGACAAAAATAGCATGCCCGGGGGGCTCTTCCAGCGTCTTCAGCAGGGCGTTGAAGGCTGCCGTTGAGAGCATGTGCACCTCATCGACAATATACACTTTGTAACGGCCCTGGTTGGGGGCAAAATTGATCTTGTCGCGCAAATCACGCACGTCTTCCACGCTGGTGTTGGATGCCGCGTCGATCTCAATCAAATCCAGAAAGCGCCCCTGGTTCACCGCCTGGCAAAACTCGCAGACGCCGCATGGACGTTTGGCCAGGTCCTCCTCCTGGCAGTTGACTGCTTTTGCCAGCAGCCGGGCGGTAGTGGTCTTGCCGGTGCCGCGCGGCCCAGCAAACAGATAGGCGTGCGCCACCCTTCCAGCAGCCAGGGCATTGCGCAGCGTTTGCACCACGTGATCCTGCCCGATCACCGCCTCCCAGGTCTGGGGGCGCCACTTACGATACAGCGCTTGGGACATGCCTAGAGTGTATCAGAGACAGGGGAGTTGGTCAACAGAATCGCCACGTCTGGCTGGCCGCGCTTGCCGTGCCTTGCAAAACGCCGCCATCGGGTTTGCGTATGCCATGATTCGGGGTTCGAGAGAGAAGCCTGGAGCAGCAGTCAAAAAAGAAGAACGAGCAGACAGCAGACTCGTTTGGTGAGCAAGTCACCAATCTACTCCAATTTTACCGCCTCGATCTCTTTCTCTGGGTTCAGTTTTAAGAGTTGGAATTGCTCCAACGGGGTCTGTAAATTGTAATCAAAGATCTTCTGATTGATCTTTTCCACCTGCCCCTCAAAAACCCGCACCGCCCGCTGCCATTCCGCCTCCGCTTGTGCCTGCAACTGGCCGCCTTGCAGAGCGCGCTTACGCCACTCCCAGGCGCGTCCCAGGTCAGAGCGCGCCGCCTCAATTTGCATTTCAATCTCCTGACGTGCTGCAATCCAGGGCAGGGTGTAGCCGCTGCTCTTCAGCATGTGATGCGCCAGGCGCCAGTCTGGGTTGGCGTGGGGGTTGTCGTCCAGGTTGAGCGGCTTACCCTTGCCGGGCAGGTTGTCAAATTTTCCTTCATTGATTGCTTTGCGGATGTGATTATCAATCTCCAGCATGAATCACCGTCAGAATTGTGACCGGGACCGGTGATCCCGGCTACAGGCAAGGATCATCAGGGCACCGCGTAGGTCGCCCGGACGTTGTTCTGGGCGTCTCGCAGAATCACCGTCGAGCCCGAGCTCCACACCGGCTGGCTCAGCCCCCAGTACAGCTCCACAACCGAATTTACCCCGGCGCGGGTGTAGATGTTAACCGCCCCGCCGGGGAAAAGAGTCAGTTGCGGGAACTGGGGGAAGATGAACACATTACCCTGATCGTCCTCCAACCGCCAACCCACCAGCGCCAGCTCTCCCTCGCCGCGGTGTTTGAGCAACACGTGCTCCGTATCCAGGTCGCCCGCGCCGATCACACTATCGATGATCACACTCCCTTGCGGGTTCAGTGGGATGCGCAGCACTTCGCCGGCGCCCAGGGGTTGGGTGCTCTTAAAGCCGTTCACCGCCACCAGCTCCTCAACGCTGACATTGTGTTCAGCGGCAATGCTCTCAAACGTGTCGCCAGACTCCACCTGGTAGACCATAAAAGCTTCGGTGGGCGTGGGCTGCGGCGCAGCAGGCGTGCCCGTGGTCTCGACGGCTGGGGTCTCAGCCGGCGGGCGCGATAGGCTGCTCAGCGCCTTGGGAAGCAAATTGCGCGGCATCGGCCCAGAAAACTGGTCCCAGACGAACAGCACCGTCAAGGTTGTGCAGGCAGAGACAAAAATATTCAAGAGCAAATAAAAGGTCAATCGCTTCCAGGAGTTCATCTTAAGTCCAAATCCTTCACCGAACCAGCCTGTGAACTCTGTCTAGCCGTCCCCAGGTCTCAAGAATGATAGCACAAATTCCAGATTGACGGAGGCAGAGTTTGCCACTAAAATGCCAACATGCCGTACATCATCGATGGGCACAACCTGATCCCTAAGGTCCCTGGCCTTTCACTGCAAGAGGTGGATGACGAGCAGCATCTCTTGGAGATGTTGCAAGAATTCTGCCGCCGCCAGCGCAAGCAGGTGGAAGTCTTTTTCGACAATGCTCCCCCTGGCGGTGTTCGAGCGCGCAACCTGGGATCGGTTACTGCGCGCTTTATTCGGCAGGGGGCCACCGCCGATGACGCCATCCGCAAGCGCCTGGTCAACCTGGGGCGCGCAGCCCGCAACTGGACGGTGGTCAGCTCAGACCACGCCGTGCAGGCCGAAGGGCGCGCTGCCCAGGCCCAGGTGATGCCCTCCGAGGCCTTTGCCCGCTTACTGGTGCAATCCCTGGACGATGCCCGCGCCGACCAGGGGGAGACCGCCGATGCTGCGCTGAACCCCGAGGAATTGGATGAATGGCTGCGGCTTTTTGGCGCTAACGACAAAGGCTTTGGATCGCAATAATTCAGACTTTTTTCGTCCAATATTCTAACCGGCTTTTAATCCGATTCAGATCAAAATAGTGTATATTAAAAATGCCGACACCTGCCTTACCGTTTACTGGTGCAAATTTCAGGTGTCGTGTCACCGGCATCAAGCTCTCAGCACGTCCCCCCCGTGTTGTGCTTCCGGTGGCCCTCCTTAGACTGCCGGGCGTGTCCCCCCCACGTCCGGCAATCTTTTAATCGCTTTGTGTTTATTCCTGACGCCGCAACACCAGCAGGGTCAAATCGTCGGAGGGCAAGCCATCACCGATAAATTCCAACACGGCTTGATCGATCTTTTCCAGCACGTCTTGGGCTGTAAGGTCACCTGCATCGCTCTTGCAGACCGCTGCGCTTTCGATGGTCTGGTACAGGCGTGGTTCGCCAAACACCTCCCCCTGGGGAGAAAACGCCTCCGTCACCCCATCCGTGTACAGGATCAAGTAATCTCCAGCCTCCAGACGGGTCTTCCATCCCTGGATGTGATTGCCCTCCTGGACGCCCAGCGCCATGCCGCCGCGGCGGAGCAGCTCAAGCTGACAGCTCTGGCCGCGCATCACCACCGGCAAGTTGTGTCCAGCGTTGGCAAACTCCAGCTCGCCGGTATCCAGGTCAAGCACTGCATAAAAAATCGTCACAAACATCCCGCTTGGTGCATCGGGCACAATGATGTCGTTGGCCCGCTCGAGCACATCCGCTGGCGAGTCGATTTCAGTGACCGTAGCCCGCACCAGGGTGCGCACCAGGGTCATGAACAGCGCCGCAGGCATCCCCTTATCTGCAACGTCGGCGATCACCATCCCCAGGCGGTTGCCCGGCAACCGGAAGTAGTCATAAAAATCGCCGCCCACTTCGCGTGCCGTCCGCCAGCGCACTTTTAACTCCCAACCCGGCAGGTCTGGCACGCTCTGGGGCAAAAAGGCACGCTGTATCTCGCGAGCCAGCTGCATCTCCCGCTCCAGGCGCTCTTGCTCCACCATTTCGTATTGCAAGAAATCATTCTGGATCGCCAACGCCGCCTGCTGAGAGATGCCGGTGATGATCTCCAATCGCTTGCCGCGCAGGCGCCGGTTGGTGTTGCTGGCGCTGAAACCCTCTCCAGGGATGGGCTCCGGCTCTTCCACCAGGAATACTCCCAAAACCTTGCCCTTCACTGAAAGCGGAAAAGCGATCAGCAAGCAGGGAGCGTTCTCAAGGTATTCGTCAACCTTATTCCCATCCGGCGCAGCCAGGTAGGTCCAGTCCTCCGGCACCTGGTCGGAGGCCGAGATTTCGCCCCACAACGGGTGAGCCAGCAACGTGTCTTCGATCAACACCGCATCGAGCAGGGGGAATTCACCCAGGCTGTAAGAGTCCACCTCCGCTGCCCGCGGCAGTCCATAAGACTGTGAAAGCCGAAAGACTTTCTGCGCTTCATCCCACAAAAAGATCACAGCGCGTTTCACGCCCACCAGGATCGGGGTGATGCGCACAATGGATCCCAACGCCTCATCCAGGTCGTTCGAAGAGACTACAGCCTGCGCCACCTGCAGCAGCGCCACAGAAACGTAAGCCTCCTCCTTCTGGGATTTCAGCAGGCGGATGTTGTCCACTGCAATTGCCGTCTGGTGAGCAATGCCCTGCAGAATCGCCAACCGCTCGTCAAAAAAGGCATCCGCCGTTTTGCTGTTGCTCAAGGGCGGGTTGCTGTAATCCACCAGCAGCACCCCCAATACCTGGTTGCGTGCTGCCAGGGGAACCAGCACCGATAAGCTGGGCTGGCGCTTACGGTCAACCAGCACCTCCGGGTAAAGAATGCTGGTCAGGCGCTGGTCATCTTCGCCGCCATACAGGATTACAGGTTGGCGCTCCACGACCAGGTGATCCAGCGCCGGCACATCACCAGGAGCGAAGCGCCAGCGCTCAAACTCTGCTTGCTGGCTTGCATTCAAGCCAGAGGCCACAGCGGGGACAAAATCGCCTTCGTCATCCAGGATGTAAAGCAGGCAAGCCCGCACGCCAGCCAACATCGGCGTGATGTGGACCACGGTTGCCAGCAGTTCGTGCAGGTTGGTCAACGCTTGGGTGGCATTGGCCACTTGCAGCAGCACCGTGGAAACCCAGGCCTGTTCATGGGCTTCTTCGTACAGGCGGGCGTTTTCAATGGCCACCGCGGCGTAGCTGGCAAACGCCGCCGTCATCCCCCTGGCCTCAGAGCCATACCGGCCAGCAGTGCGGTGCGCCAGCACCAGCACCCCACGGGGCTGATCGCCCACCCGAAGGGGTGCTGCAATTGCCGAGTAATCCGGCGGAAATTGCAGCGCTGCGCCCAGCGGCTCATAGGCCGAATCAACGGTGCGCACCACCGGATTCTGCGCCTGGAGCGCTTGCTGCAGCCAGCCCGAAGCGTCTTGTGCAACTTCTGCCGAAATCCTTGTGCGATTGGACTCCAGCACATCTTCTGGCGTCAGCCCAATCTCAAGGTCAAGATCGTCTGCTCCCACCACCGCGGCCAGGTGCAGGGCGGGTAAGTTTTCTTGCTCATCGCCCTGGTCTTCCCCGTCCAATAACCAGATCGCAGCCAGGTCCAGCGGCAGGCTACGCCTCAGCTCAGCCAGGATCGCCGCCAACACATGGTCCTGGTCCATCTCGGCTGAAAGCAGGCCCGCCACCTCGCGCAGGCTGTCCGCCACCTGACGGCGCCAGACCTCCGAGCGGTAGAGATAGGCGTTTCGCATGGCGATTGCGATATGATCTGCCAGCGCTTCAAACAAATAGCGATCATCCACCCGAAAAGCGTTCACCTGCTCGCTTTGGATATCCAGGACCCCCAACACCTCTCCACCAAAGACGAGCGGCACCGCCAGTTCGGAACGCGTCTCGTCCGGCTCCACCGGCGAGGGCAGGTAGCGGGGCTCCTGGCTGACATCATTCGCCAGCACTGTTTCTCCATGCTGCGCTGCCCAGGCGATGATGCCCTGTTCTGCATCCAGATCCAGGTAAAAATTTTGCTCGCTCAGCAGCCGGCTGCGCAGGCCGCTGCCAGCTTCGTAAAAAATCTTGCGCCGTCCAGGGTGCACCGAGTAAAGGTGAACATATGGATATCCAAAGCGCTTTTGGATCAGATCCACCACCTCGTCCAGCAATTTCTCCTGATCCAGAATTGAAGTGATCGCGCTGCTGACCTCATAAACGGTTGCAAGCTGGCTGGCCCGCCGCTGCAATGCGCTGTACATGCGGGCGCCGTCCACTGCCATGGCAATATTTCCCGCCAGGGCGCGTAACACAAGCATATCCGTTTCGTCAAAGTCATTGATCTGATTGCTCTGAACGTCTAGAACCCCAAGCAACCGGTCCCGCGCCCTCAACGGCAGGGTCGCTTCTGAACGAGTCTCAGGAAGTGCATCCAGGGCGCGGTAACGCGGCTCCCGGCTGATATCGTTTGCCAGTAACTCCACTCCCGTCTGGGCAACATAGCCAATAATGCCCTCCCCCAACCGAACCTGGAGCGCCAGGGAATAGGCTTGCGAATAATCCCCATCGAACACCGGCCCGGCGCTGGCCCGAAACTGCAAAAACTCCTGATCCTGCTCCAGGGTCAGGATGGCAACATAGTAATAGTCAAATGTTTGTTGGATCAGCCGGGTGATTTGGGAGGCAATTTCATCCAGATCATGCAGATCAGCAATTTGCAGGCTGACCTCCCGCACCAATGAAAGCTGCTGAAGGCGCCATTGCTCGGTCGCCAGGCGCAGGTTGGCTTCAAAGGCCAGCGCAGCCTGGATCGCCAGACCTTCCAACAACTGCACTTCTTCCACGCTGAACGGCGGCCCATCGGGACGCTGCACCTGCAACGCCCCAAGCAACTGGCTTGCCCGGGGATCGCGAAGCAGCAGCGGCGCAGCACAGACCAGCCCCCGGTTGCCCGCCTGGTCAACCGTCCAATGCACGGTGCTGTCAGCGCTCTCTGCCAGGCAAGGGCAGCGCTTTTCCAGGCAGCCGCGCATCACCTCAGAAATTGCCCCCGCCAGATCATCCGGCGCCTGCGTTCCCTGGGACTGGCCTGTCAGCCGATACACCACATCGTGCGCCAGCCAGAGCGTTGCCTCAGCCTGCAAAGTCCGCCTGGCTGCATCCAGGATCAATTTTCTTTGGTTGTTGAGGGTTTCCTCACCCGGGGAATGGCTGTCGGCTGCCTGCTGCGCCAGATAAAGCAGCTCCTCCCCCAGATCCAGCACTCGACGCAGAGGATTCCCGGTCGATAGATCGCCGTCTATCGGAGGCTGGAAGCCCGGCTGTCCGGCGCTCACTTACTTCTCCTTACGTTTGATCATCCGCAGCAGATTGCAGTTTTTTCCGAGCTCCAGCTTCTTGGTAAAAGAGAAATGGACCTCATCCATGAGCTGAAAAATGAAATACAACCCAAGGCCTCCCACCTCACGGTCTTCCAGCTCAGCATCCAGGTTTGGCCCCGGCACCAGGCTCGGATCAAAAGGCTTGCCACAATCGATCAGCGTCACCTCCAGGTCCTGGCCCACAATTTGGCAAATACATTCGATCTTTTCGTCGCTCTCTCCCCCATAGGCATGCTCCACAATGTTGCTAAAAGCCTCATCCACTGCCAATTGCACCGCATAGACTGCAGCCGGCTCCAGACCGCACTCCTCGGCAGACTCGGCAACAAACTCGCGCACGCGGTCCAGGTTTTCAAACTGCGCGGCCAGGATAATCGATCGTTTAGAGCGCACCGATGAACCCGTGACAGAACCAAACTCTGCGCTCGTCTCCTGCGGGATCTCCGGATTCAACGAGTCAGGTGGAAAGTTGACCATGAAAACAATAATAACATTTCAGTGAAATATAGAGGCTGAAGGCGAATCCAACCTTCAGCCTCGCTAATATTTATTGCAACTTTCTTCGGCTACAAAGAGCCAACTGCATCCAAAACATTGTCAAAGAACCGAAACAGGGGCACAAAACCCGCCAGTTCAAGCGCATCGTAGATCCGCTTGGGTACAGATGCCAGGACAACCTCACCCCGGTTGTAGCGTTTACAGGTTTTCTGCGTGCTGATCAGCACTCGCAGACCGGCGCTGGACATGAATTCTACATCTTCCAGGTCCAGGACAATCTTGAACCGGCCTGTGCCAGTGATATCATCCAGCGCTCGGGCAAGCTGAGGGGCTGTGGCACTGTCAATTCGACCGCTGACCTTGACCAGATCACAATGCTTGTATTGGCTGGGGACTACTTCCATCGACAAACCTCCGCGGTTATCTGGTTTCCACTTGGGAGAAAAACCACCTGGGCCAATATTATAACACACACCGGTTCACAGTCCTTTTTGTTAACCACGCGGCAGGCCTTTTCAGGTAAAATCCACTTAAACAACTGCCACCTTTAAACCCGGAGAAGACAATGAAGACATCCTCCCGCTATCGCTGGTTTGTAGTTGGCGTGTTCTTTGCCTTTATGTTGCTGCACCAGGCCGATAAGCTGCTCATCGGTCCGCTCACCACCCCGATCATGAAGGATTTCAACATATCACGCGCCCAGATGGGTTTTGTCACCACCGGGGCGCTTTTGGTCGGCGCGGTTTTTTACCCGCTGTGGGGGTATCTCTACGACCGGTATGCCCGGGCCAAGCTTTTGGCCCTGGCATCCCTTCTGTGGGGATCCACCACCTGGCTTGGCGCGATAGCGCCCACCTATCCCACCTTCCTGGCTGCCCGCGCCACAACTGGCATCGACGACGCCAGTTACCCGGGCCTGTATAGCCTGATTTCCGATTACTTCCTGCCCAAGTTGCGCGGCAAAATTTATGGTCTTCTCCAGCTAACCATGCCCATTGGCTACCTGATTGGCATGGTCCTGGGAATTTTCCTCAGCGGGACGATCGGCTGGCGGGGAGTGTTTTACGTCACCGGCGCGTTAGGCATCGTCATCGCTGCTGTGATCTTCTTTGGTGTGCGCGAACCGCCGCGCGGCCAGGCCGAACCAGAGCTTGCCGAGTTGGAGCACATCAGCGCCTATCGCTTTAACTGGGAGGCCGCGCGCGGCCTGTTCCAGAAACGCACCCTGCGCATTCTCTTTATTCAAGGCTTCTTTGGTGTGTTTCCCTGGAATGTGATCACCTACTGGTTTTTCAACTACCTGGAGACGGAGCGCGGTTACAGTCAGAATGCGGTCTTTATGACCATGGTTGTTGCTGTGCTGGTGCTGGCGGCGGGGTATCCCCTCGGCGGCGCTTTGGGCGATTATTTCTTCAAGCGCTCGCCGCGTGGCCGGGCCCTGGTTGCAATGACCGGCGTATTGAGCGGCGCGATGATGTTAGTCATCACCCTGTCTATCCCGCCTGAAAATCAAATCTTGTTCGCCGCCATGCTGGCGCTGACAGCCATCTTCATCCCCATCGCCGCGCCCAACGTTGTTGCAACAGTCTACGATGTCACCCTGCCCGAGGTGCGCTCCTCGGCCCTGGCTATCCAGTATTTCATTGAGTCTTCTGGCGCTGCACTGGCGCCGGGCATCGCCGGCTTGATTGCAGACCAAACCTCACTAAAAACCGCCTTTCTGCTCATTTGCGTCAGCACCTGGATCCTGTGCGGCGTCTTCTTCGCCCTGGTGGCCCGTTACGTTCCCCAAGACGTCCACGCCTTGCGCGAGCAAATGCGCCACCGCGCCGATCATGAGAAAGCCCTGGCTGGCTGATTTATCGACTCCCAGCCGGGAACCTTCCAAACAGCCCAAAGCGCCAGCCGAGGCGGCGTATATGTGAGCGTAGGTCTGGCGCACCGATACCTTTGTCTTCCTTGTTGGCGCCCTGAGTTCGCTACTGCGCTGGTTGTTGGGCAGTGCGACAGGCGAGCGTTACACCGGCAAGCTCCTGCCGGCCACCCGTTTTGGTCAACCACCTTCAGCGCTTTTGTGCGGGGTGTAGATCAGCAACCAATTCACCCTTCTTCTTCCAGAAGCTCTTTCAGCCGAGGGTGATCTGCGTATTCTCCACGCTTCTCCGGCGGCAGCAGCGCGGCAATCCGACACATGATCTCATCCGTGTAGGCATCAAGCGCCGCGTCGCGATCTTTCTTCGGCAAAGGCGGCAGGTGGAAGGTTTTGCCCACCCGGATGGTGATCTTTGTGCGTTTCAGTCGCCGCAAGTGCGCTTTCACGTTGTCATCCTCCGAGCCCATCAAGGCAACCGGCAGGATTGGCACTTCTGCCTTGGCAGCCAGGTAGCTCGCCCCCGCCCGTGCTTTTTGCAGGCTGCCGGTTGGGCTGCGAGTGCCCTCCGGAGCAAGCACCAGAACGCCTCCCTTCTTCAGTCGGTTCAGCGTTTCGCGCACCGCGCCGAAATCGGCATTAAATCGGTCCACCCAGATCCCATCCAGTTGCCTGACAAACCAGGGTATCAGTGGGATCTTGCGATACTTCTCTGCCACGATCATAATGATATCTTGCCGCTGGCTGAAATGATAGACCAGCGCGGCATCCAACCGCCCAATGTGGTTAGATGCCAGGACAAAGCTGTCATTGAGTGGCGCGTTCTGTCGGTCAATCACCTCGATGCGCGTCACCAGCCAGAGAACAAAATTTATGACGAAGAACGTGATTTTACGTCCCATAGTGTGGCGGCCCCATGCAATCTTCAAGATAACAAATCTTAACGTGTGCGCCGAAAAACGTCAATCAGTCATTTTGCTATAACCGACTGTTCCGAAAAAGTCTCAGCGTATCGCCAGAGCATTCGGGCCAGACAGTCCACTTGTTATTGCTGGGGGATCGCTGCAGGCCACCTTGGACCAGAAGACGCCCGGCGGACCAAGGACAAGCTGTCTGCCAGGCCGTTCAAAGGTTATTTCTTTGGCTTTCAGGCGCTTTCTCCAATTGCAGGGACAGGGTTGCGCTGCACCGATCGGCCTACCCTGTTCTGCAACGGACCAGTGCTGGCAATCCTTCTTTCACCAGCGTCATCCAGATACATCTCTGGCAAACCGCAACCCCTGGAAACTGAACAGGCACAAGCCAGGACACCTGTTACGTAATCACCTGAATATCCAACTCGGGGTAACCGGTTTGGGGATCGAACCTGCGGTAGAAACGCATATCCGTAAATGCAGCCAAAACAATCTCGGCGGTGGTATAGACTTCGCTGCCTTCGGACAAATGAGCGCCATAGGTCCGGCCTGCTTCGTCGGCAATGGCAATGTGGTAGTGCGAGCCATGGTTTGAAAACACCCCGGTCAGGGAAACGATTTCAAAATGACCCGTCAAAGTGGTGGTGGCCTCCTGGTTGGCGAACCGTAAAACGGCTTTACGCAGACTCCCCACGCAGGTGAGCACACAGGCCGCCTCAAGGTGATTATCCTGGGCGAAAGAGTCCAGGGCAGCCAGGGGATCTTCACCGGGCCGCAGGCGCAGCGCATAAATATCCATCGCTTTCCTCATCAGGCTTTTTCATTAGATCGAAATCACTTTACTGGCCCGGCGCTGGGCTTCGATGATATCGGTCATTCCGCCAACAATCCCCACCCGCACCTGGTCGGTCAGGCCAAAGTAACCCAGGCAGGTACTGCACAGGACCAGGCGCACACCCTTGGCCTCCAGGGAAGCTAAGGGCTCCAGAACAGGCGAGCCATCCACAACCAGGCGCACGCCGTCGGCATAAAAACAAATCACGGCGGGTAAAATATTGTTTTCATCCAGCAGCTTGAAATAAGTTGTGATGAGCTTATGCTGCAAGGCAAGCTCAGCCTCCCCCATGCCATTGCGCGTGACAAGGATAACAGTTTCAGAATCGGGTACAGACATGAAAGCCTCCTGTATTTTGGTATTCTCCACCAGTTTGAGTTCACGCGCCATCTGGGGCGCGCCTTGACCCAAATGAAAACCGCCGCTTGCACGGGCCAGCGGCGGTACAGGAGACGAGAAAGAATCAGGACAGGGTGTCGCCTCCGCCACGTCGTGGCGCGCGCAAACCAGACGTCGGGTGCAGCCCTGCACCCGAGCGCCGCGTTCAGGTGTGGCAGAAATAACGGTTCATCACATCATCCTGAGCAAAATGAAGCAAGCACTGGAAATCAGCTTGCATTCTACCCTATTTTCCATAACATGCTGGCAGTTAAAGCCTGGATGCTTCGGCTTCTTTTTATTCCATGGAAGGCTGCCAAACTTCCCAGACCTTGCCCACCAGGTCAGGCCCTGGTTTAAGAGTCGGCTTGCCCGGCTCCCAGCCAGCGGGTGTGGCTTCCTTGCCGCCGGCGGCGCGCACGTGCTGAAAGGCCTGGATCTGGCGCACCGTCTCGGCAAGGCGCCGGCCCACTGGCGGCGTCATCACTTCCATCGCCTGGATCACGCCATCCGGGTCGATGATAAAGCGCCCACGCAGCTCGATGCCCTGGGTTTCATCCCACACGCCATAGGCGCGCCCCACGTTGCCAGCCTGGTCAGAGGCCATGTGGAAGGGGACGCCACCTTTCACCATCTTGGATAACTCGTTATCATTCCACATCTTGTGGACAAAGTGGCTATCCACGCTGACCGAAATCACTTCCACGCCCAACGCCTGCAACACCGGGTACTTGTCGGCGACCGCCGACACTTCGGTCGCTCAAACAAAGGTGAAGTCGCCGGGGTAAAAGCACAACATCACCCATTTGCCAGCAAAATCGGACAGCTTTACAGACGTAAAGCCGCCCCTGTAATAAGCCGGGGCGGTGAAATCGGGGGCTTTCTGTCCAACACGTGCAGTCATAATGGACTCCTTGGGTTCTTGAAATGGGGTGAATTGAGCATCCGGGGGTGGTGAGGGCTTGACGCCCATAACGTTGCCCGTAACTCGGGCGCATCCAACAGATTCTTCTGCCATTGGAACTCCTTCCTTTATCTAATACAATTTTGTTTTTTTTACACCTGATCAGCCTGCAGTCATTTTGTATGGCTTGAGCCACCCGCAGGCTTTCCAATTGCAGGTGGCCCAAGAGCAGCTTATCCAATCGGCTCTGGGGAGAAATGCCGCTCGGTCGGCCGATCCTGCGCATCAGACGGACAAAGCACCAACAGCGAACGGCTTGGGGTCGCGCCAACATTCTGCCAGCGGTGTGGCAGATGAGCTTCGAAGAGCAGGCTATCGCCAGGCCCTAACAGATATTCCTGATCTTCAATCGTGTAAGAAAGCTGGCCCTCCAGACAATAAACAAACTCGCGCCCGGTGTGGACAATGGGATTGGGACCGCTGTCAGCATGAGACTCAAGCGTCACCAGGAATGGCTCTGCCCCGCGAGTGATCATCCCGGCTCCCAGGTCTTCCATCGTCCCATGTGCAAAGGCTACCTTAGGCCGTTGGCTGGCTTTTTGATGGGCAATCTTATTTTTGGGCCCCTCACTTTCAAAGAACGCTGTGATGGGTGTCTCCAGGGCAATAGCCAGCTGCTGCAGAGTCGCCACGCTGGGAGAGGTCTTGCCATTCTCAATCATGCTCAATGTGTTAACATTCAACTGGCTCTTTTCTGCCAGGGCGCGGATTGAAAGCCCCCGGCTGGTGCGCAATGTGCGTAGCTGCTGGCCAACATCCACCAGCGGGACCGCGCTGTTTACCTGGTTCTGTTGCAGCGCTTCAAGAAAATTGCGCCTGCGGCGCTTGCGGGGGTTTGGTGGATTGTTTGGGGGAGTTTTCAGATCATGCATGGACAATGTTCCAGTTTAGAGGATCAAAATCAACCATTATTGTAGTGTAAACCAGGAACAATGTCAAACAATTCGACCATCAAAATATGAGTCGTCCTTCAGATAGGCTGATTCTTCCAGCCTTTCAGACCACACCGCTGCAAGCCAAGCCGGGGTGAGCGGATGGCTGGTGTCTGCCCGGTAGTTTGGTACAATTAGGAACAACAACCCAAAAGTTTATGGAGGAAATCTAATGCGATACCGCCGTTTTGGACGCACCAACTGGATGGTCAGCGAAATTGGCTATGGCATGTGGGGCATGGGCGGTTGGAGCGGCTCGGATGACGCCGAGTCGTTGGCCTCCTTGCAACTTTCTGTCGATCTGGGCTGTAATTTTTTTGACACGGCCTGGGCTTATGGCGCCGGGCGCAGCGAGGCGCTGCTGGGACAGCTTGTGCGTGCCAATCCGGGAGTAAAACTCTACACGGCAACCAAGATACCACCCAGGAACTTCATCTGGCCCAGCCGCCGCCAATTCACATTGGATGACTGCTTCCCGCCGGCCCATATTGAGGAATATGTCCAAAAAAGCCTGAAGAATGCCGGTCTGGAATCTTTTGACTTGGTCCAATTCCACACCTGGGAGGACAGCTGGACGCAAGATGATCGTTGGGCCAAGAAGATCGATGAGCTCAAGCGCCAGGGCCTGGTCCATGCCGTGGGGATCAGCATAAACCGCTGGGAGCCATGGAACGGCGTGCAGGCGGTGCGCAGCGGGCTGATCGACGCCGTGCAGGTGATCTACAACATCTTTGACCAGAACCCAGAGGACGAATTGTTCCCTGCCTGCCGTGAAATGGATGTGGCAGTGATCGCCCGAGTGCCTTTTGATGAGGGCACGTTGACCGGCACACTGACCCTGGAAAGCAAGTGGCCCGAAGGCGATTGGCGCAACAGCTACTTCGTGCCCGAAAACCTGAAAGCCAGCGTTGAGCATGCTGAGGCGCTGCGACCGCTGGTCCCCAGCGACATGAGCATGCCAGAGATGGCCATGCGCTTCATCTTGAATGAGCCCACCGTCAGCACAATCATCCCCGGGATGCGCAAGGAGAAGCATGTGCGGGCCAACATCGCCTGCAGCGATGCCGGTCCGCTGGATCAGGCGCTGCACACAGCGTTGCGCGCCCATCGCTGGGATCGCACACCAACCGAATGGTCGCAGTAAGCATACAGATGCGTTGCCCGGCTTCAATTGCGACGCACTTGCGAATATAAATCAGGAGGCATTCATGGGCGAGCCGGTTTGGTTCAAACACTATGACGAAGGAGTCCCACAACACCTGGATTACCCCGCAGTGCCGCTTTTTCACTTCTTGGAGGAATCGGCGCGCAAGTATCCCCAAACAGCCTGCACAGTCTTCAAAGGGGCGCGCATTTCCTACCGGCGGATGAATCGCATTACCGACCGCCTGGCGGCGGGGCTGGCCTCCCTGGGCGTGCGCAAAGGCGACCGGGTGGGCATCTTCATGCCCAACACGCCCCAATTTGTGATGGCCTATTTCGGCATTCTAAAGGCGGGCGGCGTGGTGGTGGCAACCAATCCACTCTACAGCCCCAGGGAGATCGAACACCAGCTTAACGACTCGGGAATCCAGGTGATGCTGGTGATGAGCAACTTCTACAACATTATCAAAGAAGTCCAGCCAAGAACCGGGCTGCGCACCGTGATTGTTACAACCATTAAGGAGGCATTGCCCTTTCCGCTCAGCACGCTGTTTGGGCTGACCCGCGAAGTCAAGGAGGGGCACCGAGTGAAGCTCCAGCCGGGCGATGTGTGGATGCAAGACCTGATTCAACGCCATTCTTCGGAGCAGCTTCCAAAAGTCGAAATTGGGCCGGATGATATTGCCCTCTTCCAATACAGCGGCGGCACCACCGGAATCTCAAAGGGCGCGGTGGCGTTGCACCGCAATTTGGTGGCCAACACCCTTCAGGTGCGCGCCTGGTTCGTTAACGCCGAGGATGGCAAAGAGACGATGCTGATGGCCATACCCCTGTTTCACGTTTATGGCATGGTAGCCGGGATGTGCCTGGGAATGCGCCTGGGCGCCTCACTGATCATGGTACCCAATCCGCGCGATTTAAAAGACGTATTGTCAAATATTGAAATCTATCGCGCCACGCTCTTCCCAGGTGTGCCCACCCTTTACAATGCCATAAACAACCATCCCGATGTCCAGGCAGGGAAATATGATCTCAGCTCCATCAAGGCCTGCATTTCCGGTTCAGCCCCGCTGCTCCAGGAAACCAAGGAAAAGTTTGAAAGTCTGACCGGCGGCAAGTTGTTCGAGGGCTATGGCCTATCCGAGGCGCCCACCGCCACTCACTGCAACCCGTTGATGGGCGTTAACAAAGCCGGCTCGATCGGCATGCCGTTGCCGGACGTTGAAGTTAAGATCGTCAACCTGGACGACGAGGTGACCGAGCTGGCCCAGGGCGAGATCGGTGAGCTTGTGATCCGCGGCCCGCAGGTGATGAAGGGGTATCATAACATGCCCACCGAAACCGCCAACACCCTGCGGGAGGGCTGGCTGTACACCGGAGATATCGCTTACATGGACCAGGATGGCTATTTCTTTATCGTTGACCGCAAGAAAGAATTGATCAAGCCCGGAGGCTACCAGGTCTGGCCACGAGAGGTCGAAGAGGTGATTGCCCTGAACCCCAAAGTCTTGGAAGTTGGCGTGGCGGGCATCCCCGACCCGTACCGCGGCGAGACGGTCAAAGCCTGGGTCGTGCTCAAGCCAGGCCAGACCGCCACCGAAGATGAAATCAAGGATTGGTGCAAAGACCGCCTGGCAAAATTTAAGATCCCCACCCACGTGGAGTTCCGTGACGCATTGCCGCGCACCACAGTAGGAAAGCTGCTGCGCCGCGAGCTAGTGCGCCAGGAGCAGGAGAAAAGCTAGCAGGTAAACTGGATCACACCCCAATGCCCGTTATACAGCCAGGTCGGATCGCGCCGGTACATCTGCTCCCGCAAACCGGGCTGCAGGCCCACCACAATCTCAGATTTCATCACCCGCAGCGCCAGCAACGGCGCTGGGCGATACGCCAGGACAGCTTCAAACGGCGTGGTGAAGGGCCAATGCCGGTCACCCAGCCAGCGGCGGTAGTTGGCGTCGCCCTTGCTGACCAGCAGGTCGGCCTGTGCCAGATCCAGGTACAGTCCTTTGGGCATCTCCCAACCCATGAGCGGTGAGACCCAATAATCGTTTACTTGCAGGATCAAATGGCCGGCCTCGAGATACGCTTTAAGACGCTTGGCCAGCCGCTGCACGCTGGAATATGGAGACTTCGCCAGGGCATCGACTGTTGTGCCCACATCGGGAACCGTAACATCCGAGACATAGGTTGGATAAGGCTTGGCATGAAAGCGCACTTGCCTGCATAACCCGCTCAACAGCAGATAATCTGCCACCAACAAGTCAAAAGCCAGCTCAAGCCCACCATTATCCAGCACAAAGGTGACCACACCAGTTCCGCTGCCATTGGCTGCCAGGCGCTCCAGATAGGAGCTGGCGGGCGCCGAATCATCTACCAGCAAGTGGTCTGACAGGTTATCCTGGCCTGGTCGCTCGGGCTTCTTGCCGCCCTCAGGCCAGACGCTCAGGTCGGCCTGGTTTCCCCAGATGGCCATACGCAGCAGGCACGCCAGGGTTTCAGCTCGCGGCTGGTCTGCCTCTTCTAACAAAGTGCAGGCCGGCTCCAGCGCCTCGGCCACGCCGGCCAGACCGCGTTCTTTCTGCGAGCGATAGGGGTCCATACCCCGCCCCGGTTCATCCTGAAAATAGCCGGTAGCTTCCAGGATGCGGCGGAAGAAGTAGGCCTCCAGAGGGAACCAGGGCGCCTCCAGCCAGGTCTGGCCCATGTAAGGCGGCAGGTAGGCCTGCCACAGGGCAGCATCCGGCGCATTGCTATCCTGCAACAGGCGCACGCGGCCGTGGGGCATCTCGTCTGCCAGCGCCTGGAGCCGGGCGGCAGCTTTGGGCGACCAGTCGCCCTCTTGCAGCACCTGCCGGGCGATCCCAGGCAGGCGGCGGGAGAGCGTGTCTTCGGCAAAGGAGCCGGGCTCATTGCCACGCAATGGCTCGGGAATGGGAAAGTTTACCTCAGGCAAAGCACAAGCGGCCATTACCAAAATTTCTCCACGATCTGCATCGACGCGCAGGCTTTGCCCGCTGCGCAGGCGGGAGATGTCGATCTGATCCACGCAGGGGATCTCGGCGATGATGCAGCCAACAGCAGTGATGGTCTCGCAGGCGATGTTAACAATGGCAGCAGGGGCCACCCCATTGCGTTTCAGGCGATAGAGGGTGTAAGAACCGACGGTTGAGCCTTTGCCACTGGGAAAAACCAGCACTTTTCCAGCAACACACTGCCCCTCAAGCTCATGGCCGCGCTCAACCACCACGCCGCTCTCGGGATCCACACCGCCGAAAAAGGAAATGCCCATCGATGTGACCAGCGCTTCGCCCTGCGCCTGGCCGGCGTAAATTTTGCGTCCTTTAAGTTTCATTTCTCCACGGTTAAGTTATCTTTTTATCGCTTGCTGCACTACCTCGTCGAAAGGCAGGAAGCGGGTTTTGAACTTGTTCTTGGCGTAGGCGTAGTAGCACGCCTTTGCGGAGTCGGTGGCCAATGCTGTGAAGCGGCCCTTGATCGGGGCAACCACGCAGCAGGTGTCCACAGCAAACTTGGCCCCGCTGGCCTCGATGACCTGGGTGTAGCCCAGCCGGTCGGCGAGCTGCTTGGTCGGCCGGGCGGTGGTGATCCAGAACTCCTTGACCACCGTCTGGTCGCGCAGCAGCTCCGCCAGTCGGGCGATCTCATCAATCGACAGGTGCGGGCAGCCCAGGCTGACAAAGTCCACCTGGTCATCGCTGGCGTCGTCCAGCGCCGCAGCCGCGGCATCGACCTCAGCCTGGGTGATCACTAGCCCCTCGTCCGGCGGGAGGTAACGCTCCGCCTCCGGGGTGATCCCAGCCATGTGGAACAGAGCCACCCCACCGTAAGTCGCCAGGCTGGCGCAGAATGATTTAAGCTCTTCCAGCGAGGCGCGCGGCAGGCCGTGGATATAGGGCACGGGGCGCAGCTTACGAGCTTCGAGCTGCTCGCCAATGGCCCGGCCAAGGGCGCCAAAGGCGTGCGTGCCTTGAACCGCGGCGCGCACTTGGACCGAGACGGCCGGCGCCCGGTTCTCATCCAGGTGATAGCCGTAAGCCGGGGTGCGCCCAGTCAGCGCGGCTGCCAGGGCACTGGGGCCGCCCTCGCGGTTGGTGCGCGCCCCCAGCACAGAGTTGGCGTAGCAGACCGCGCTGCTCTCCGCCCAGGCAATGTGCTCGCCGAATCCGGGTACGTTGCCCGCAAGGTATGGTGTGCAGGTGCAGGTGACCTGCACCCCCATGCGGGCAAACGCATCCAGGACCCGCTGCTGGTTAACAGCAAAATCCGCCGGGATGCCCAGTGCCGGCCAGTTCTCCACGTCCATACCTGCCGGGTTGAGCGTGGTCAGGACGCGCACCCGGCCACCGCCATCGGCCATTTCCTGCAGGAACTCCAGCCCAGCCTCGCCCAGGTTATCGTAGCTCACGCCAGCGATCTGAACGGAGATCACCGGTATCATCCGCTCTGCGCCGTAGATCTCGCCCAGGGCAGCCAGGATTTCCATCGCTTTGCGGGCGGCGCGGCCGTGGTCGCCGGCGAGCATAAGCTTTTCGTCAATTGTCAGATTCATGGGCCCTCGACTATGCAAAGCGACTCAGATCCACTTCAGGGAATGTGGCCTTCTCAAACACCTTGCCCTTCGCCTGCAGCGGCTTCGTCAAATCAAAGCCCACTTTGCTGGTCAGGTTCGTGCCCGGCTCGGCGCTGGGGTCCAGGCTGGAGCCTTGCTCTTTCTCCAGCACCACCAGGCCACGGCTGGCCTGGAAGCGGGTCGCCATGGCCCACTCCACCGCCAATGGATCGTAGATATTGATATCTTGATCCACCACAAAGACGTGTTTGCACGAGCGGTGCCCAGCGAAGGCGGCCCGAATGGCTTTCAGCCCATCGTCTTCATGCTGCTTGTCGATCTGCACGATCGCGTGCAGCCACGAGCAGCCGCCAGGGCTGATGTTGACATCCAGGCAGCGCACCACCTCGTTCACCTTCTTGAAAATAGTTGGCTCGCGCGGCATGCCCATCAGCAGCTTGTGTTCCAGGGCGCCGGGCAGCAGCGCCTGCCAGATGGCATCCCGCCGATGGGTGATGGCCTTGACCACAAAGACCGGTTCCTGACGCACAACATCGTAGGTCTCGGTCAGGTCAACAAAAGGGCCTTCAGCGTGACGCCGATCATCATACACTGTCCCCTCCAGGACGAATTCAGCCTCAGCGGGGATGAGCAGGTCAACGGTTTTGGCCCGCACAAGCGGCAGCGGCTCCAGGGCGTTAGCAATCTCCAGCTCATCAACGCCGATTTCCACCGAGGTGGCCGCCGCGGCCAGCACGTTCGGCCCAACGCCGACACACACCGCCACATCCACCACCTTCAGCTCGCTCAGAAAAGCATCAAAATGGCGCAAGCGAACCACCCGCATTGCCATCTCATTCTTCGAAAACTGCATGCAACGGTGGAAATCGGCATTCTGGCCATAAACAGGGTGCCGGGCAATCACCACACCGGAGCTGATGTAGTTGCCGCCATCTTTTTCGCAGTGGCGCAGGATCGGCAGGTCGTCCAGGTCAAGGTCATGATGGACAATCTCCTGACAGGGAGCATTTTCGACCAGCGGACAGGGGGCGCGCACGTCAATCGCCCGGCTGAGCAGGGGGATAATCCCTGAGACCGGGATTTTAAAATAGCGGGCAAAATCGGCCTTGCTGCACAACAGGTTACCCGCTACCCGAAAGGCTGATTCCTGCACGTTTTCGAACAGGACCGGGCGCGGCTCAAGCTGCTTGAGCGCGCCAGCGATCTGATAGGTTTTCGAGACGGGGGCAGTCACCCGCAAAAGGGAACCGGCGTCTTCCAGTTGTTTAAGATAATCTCGAAAGGACATGGGCTGCCTCTGGGCCGCCTGGTTCCGAATTCAAAAGGTGGCGGCGAAACCCAAGTATAACCCAAGACGCGCCGTTAAAATAAAAAGACCCTCTGGGATTGAGACGATGCACCGCACCGCAAAACCCTTAGGGTCCTAAACTTGGGCTGTTAGCAATCAGCCAGCCTTGACGCTGATCTTGCGCGCCTGGGCAGCGGCAGCCTTGGGCAGGTAGAGGCGCAACACGCCATCTTTAATCGTGGCCTGGATTTTCTCACGGTCGATCTCATCCGATAACCGAAAGCTGCGCTGGTAATCACCCACTTCGTACTCGGCAAAACCCAGGGCATAACCCTCCATTTCGACTGGATCAACATAGGCATTGATCGTCAGCACATTCTTATCCAGGGTGATTTCAACCGAGTTCTCGTCCACGCCGGGCACATCGGCAACAATGACAATCTGGTTGTCCACCTCGTAGATATCGGCCCGAGGCACAAAGCAGCGGCATTCCCGGGTTCGCTCGGTGTCTTCCGCAGCGGTGATCTCTTCTTTTTCCACATCCATGGTCTTCACATTGTCAGCCATTTTAAACCTCCAAAATCCTTTGTTTCGCTGAGTCGTTTTTCGGAAGGGCAACGCACTGCAATCTTCCTAGGCACTCTTGACCGCGATCTTGCGCGGCTTGTCTTCCTCGGCGCGCGGCAGGCGGATGCTCAGCACACCGTTCTTGAAGGTCGCTTCAATGCTTTCGACCTTGACCGGGAAAGGCAGTTGCAGCGTGCGAGAGAATTTGCCATAACCGCGCTCCTGGCGGTGGTAACGGGCGCCTTCCTTCAATTCATCTGGCTTGCGAGCTCCGCTGAGAGTCAGTGTCTCGCCAATTACATTAACTTCAATATCTTGTGGGCTCACGCCAGGCACCTCGGCGGTGACCAGCAGACCTTCTTCATTGCTCCAGGCATTCAATGCCGGGTAAGAAGGTGCGCTGCGCAGGCGCTGCGGGTTGTATTCTTCAAAAAGGCGGTTCATTTCACGCTGCAGGCGGTCCATTTCGCGCCACACGGTGGGGATACGATAGCGACGGTACATCATCAGTTACCTCCTGAACACTTTAATCTGTGCATCGTTTATGCTTCTTTTGTCCTCAACTCTGGTAATATCTTACGCCCGGCGCGTTAGAAAGGCGCAAATGGAATATATGAAGAACATAAAAATCAGCGCCCTGCGCCGGGGATGGATCTCAGGCGCAGGGCGACCAGGAACGCAGATCAATGCTGGAATTTTTTTTGTAAAGCAGGCTCACCAAGCGCAGTGCGCCGTGCCTGCCTAGAGATACTTTTTGAACCAGCGAGCGATGTGGTTCAGCCGGGCAATGCGCCGGTCGGTGCGGCCAGTGCGGGAGAGACCGTGAAACTCATCCGGGAAGCGCACCATCTCGGTCTCCACACCCAGGCGCTTGAGAGCCACGAAGGCCTGTTCTCCCTGTTCAATGGGGCAACGCATGTCATTCTCATTGTGCAATATTAGCGTGGGCGTGCGGGCATTGCCGATATATTTCATCGGTGAGCGATCCCAATACTTTTCCAGATCTTCGAAGGGCGCGCCAGCCTGCAATCCCTGTTGGAAGGCCCAGTTGAAGTCGGATGATCCCCACATGCTGATGAAATTACTTACACTGCGCTGGGCCACGGCAGCGCGGAAGCGCTGGGTGTGACCAATGATCCACAGGGTCATGTAACCGCCATAGCTGCCGCCCGTGACGCCCATGCGCTGGGCGTCGATGTAAGGCTGGCTGGCGATAAAATCTGTCCAGGCCATGATATCGTCGTAATCGACAGTCCCCCAGGCGCCCCAAATGGCCCCGGCGTGAGCCTCGCCATAGCCTCGACCGCCGCGCGGGTTGCAGAAGTGAACCACAAAACCCTGCGCCGCCAGGTAATAGAACTCGTGCATGAACAAGAAGCCGTACTGGGTGAGCGGCCCACCATGTATCTCGAGGATGGAGGGGTATTTTTGGGCCGGATCAAAGCCAGGCGGTTTGAGCACCCAACCTTGCAGATCGTTCCCAGCCGGACCTTTGATCCAGCAGGTTTCCACTTCACCCAGCTCAACCTGGCGCAGCCAGTCATGGTTGAAATAGGTCAACTGGCGCGTTTCTCCCAGCCGAGTGTCCCAAACATAGACCTGGCCAGGGTCATTCATAGAGCCGGAGAGATAAGCCAGATGCGCCTGGGACTCATCAAAGGTAAAGCTGCCCACTGCGCCGCCTTCTCCCAGCACCTGTTGCAGGTCTTCCCCATCCATGCCAATGGACATGAGCAACGAGCTGCCATGGCGGGTAACCTGGAAGTACAGCCTGGCCCCGTCTTTTGACCAGGCGGGCGGCATCCATTCAGGCTGGCCCAGATCGTTGAGCGTCCAGGCCGATACATGGAGGTCATAGCGCCCGGTCAAGTTGCGCGGCGGGGCCGAGCCATCCAGGGGGGCAACCCACAGGCCCGAGTTACGATACCACTCTCCTTCGCCTTCCTGGCCGTAGTAAGCGATCCAGCGGCCGTCTGGCGAGAAGCTGGGCATATGTTTTTCGCCCGCCGGAGTGGGAATCCGGCGAAATTCGCCGCCAGCGGCGGGCATCACAAAAAGATCAATGGCGTCCGGCCGGGCGTCAGGATCGGGGCTGCGATTGGAAGTGAACACAATCCATTTGCCATCTGGCGACCAGGCTGGGTACTGCTCATCAAAGACGGGGTGGTCGGTGAGCTGTTTGGCTTTGCCGCTGCGGGCGTCCACCGACCAGATATGCCAGCGCTGGTGTGGCAGGTAGCCAAAACCATCCAGTTTATAGAATAGACGGTCGTAGTGGCGCACCACCACGCCAAGCTTTTTCTTTTGCTCATCCTGCTGGCGGGCAATCTCTTCTTCATCAAGCTTGCGCACAGTACAGACCAACCGCCGGCCATCCGGCGACCAGGCAAAGCTTCCGATGGCGCCTTGCAGGCTGCTTAGGGGTCGGGCCTCGCCGCCGTGAAAGGGAATCAGGTAAAGTTGGGGCGGTTTTTCTTTATCCCCCCGGTTGGAAAGGAAGGCGATTTGCTCCCCATCCTGAGACCAGCGCGGCTGGGTGTCGCTCTGGTCGCCGTAGGTGAACTGGCGCGCCCCGCCGCCCCGAGTAGGGACGACCCACAGGTTGGAATACTTTTTCTCGGTTTTACGATCGACGCGTTGCACGGAAAAAACAACATTCTCACCTTCTGGCGAGAGTCGGGCATCGGAAATCAACTGGAAACGATACAGGTCTTCGGCGGTGATGTGCTTGGTCTGGCCGGCAGGCATTGGGGGCTCCTTCTTTCTGGCAGGTTATCAGGTGCATTATAGCATGGCGTAAAAACCGGCTGGCTTGAGGCAAATCTCAAAGCCAGCCGATGCAACACAGATCGAAAAGCGGGGATTATTTGCCGCTGCGGCGGGTAGTCACATCAAAGATGACAGCAGCGACGAGCACCAGACCGCGCACCACATACTGCAGGTTAGCGTCTACGCTCATCAAGTTCATGCCGCTGGTCAGCGAAATCATCACCAGAGCGCCAACCAACGAGCCGATGATGCTGCCCACGCCGCCGGCTGCCGAAACGCCGCCGACATAAGCCGCAGCAATGGCATCCAACTCAAACAGCGTGCCGGCGGTTGTCGTGGCAGACTTCAAACGGGACGAAAACAGGATCCCCGACAACGCCGAGAGCATCCCCATCGAGGCAAAAACAATGAAGGTGATACGTGAAACGCTGATGCCGCTCAACTGAGCCGCCTCCGGGTTGCCGCCAGTGGCGTAGATATGGCGTCCCAACACCGTCTGGGTGGTGATGAACGAGTACACCCCCACCACAATCATCATGATCACGAAGGTCCAGGACAGCCCGTTGTATCCGGCCAGGACCCAGGTGACGCCAATAATGATCAGCGAGACGAACACCAGCTGCAAAATAAAAATATTCATCGGCAGGACTTCAAAATTGTAGGCCTGTTTCTTGCGCCGGCTGCTGAAGGCGTTGCGGATGTACAGGATCACCGTGATAACCCCAATGAGCAGAGTCAGCTTGTGGGTATCAGGCAAAAAGTTGGTCAGCCCTGGGATATCTGGGATATAACCATTCCCAATCGCATTGTAGATCTTATCGTTAATGATAATCGTCCCCGTTCCTGCCGTCACCAGGCCAAGCAGGCCGCGGTAAATCAGCCAGCCGGCCAGTGAAGCCACAAAGGATGGGACGCCCAGCTTGGCGACTGGCGTGGCGGTGATCAACCCGGCCACAATGCCCAGCCCCAGCACCAGAGGAATGACGATATAAACCGGCCAACCCCAGGTCGAGAGCATAATCGCTGCCACAGCGCCAAGGAAACCTGCCAGGAAGCCGACAGACAGGTCAATTTGGCGAATGACAATCACCAGAGTCATACCAACCGCCAGCACGGCGATGTAACCAACCTGATTGAGCAGATTGCTCAGGTTGCGTGACGAGATGAAAAGCCCGTCGGTTGTGATCGTGAAAATTACCATGATCGCGAACAAGGCAATGTACATGCCGTATTCACGAATGTTTTGGCGCAAAACCTTCTTCAAATCCTGGAAGAACATGGTATGCCTCCTTAGTTGGTTGCCAGTCGCATGATTTTTTCTTGGGTGGCTTCTTCTATAGGCAGCTCACCGCTGATCCGGCCACCAGATACGATGTAGACTCGATCGCTCATCCCCAAAACTTCCGGCAACTCTGAGGAGATCATAATAATGCTCATCCCCTGCTCAATCAGCCGGTTCATGATGGTGTAAATTTCGTATTTGGCTCCGACATCAATACCGCGCGTCGGCTCATCGAGGATCAAGATTTCGGGCTTGGCAAACAGCCATTTTGCCACCGAGACTTTTTGCTGATTGCCGCCGCTCAGGTTACCCACCTTCTGCTCGACCGACGGAGCCTTGATGTTAATCGAATTTTTGTATTCTGTAGCAACCTGAATCTCGGCGTTGCCATCCACAACGCTTCGGTGAGCAATGGCTTTCAAGTTTGCCAGGGTGATGTTCTGCTTGATGTCCTGGATCAAGATCAGCCCGTCTCCTTTGCGGTCTTCGGTCACATATGCCAGGCCAGCATTAATGGCATCCTTGGGATGCTTAAATCGGCGCGGTTTTCCTTTGACAAACAACTCGCCGCTGATGCGGTAGCCATCCGGGTTCCCAAACAAACTCAACGCCAATTCCGTGCGCCCAGAGCCCATCAGGCCAGCAAAGGCAACGATTTCGCCTTTCTTGACGTTGAAGTTCACCTGCTTGAGAATATCTCTTCCAAGGACCGGGCCATAAGCACTCCAATTCTTGACCTCAAGCACCACTTCTCCGCCGCCTTGCGGGCAGATGATGAGGACTTTAATCCCCTTTTTCAGCAGCGCTTCGACATTTGCTTTTTCCCTGGCAGCATCGCCCTGGCTGAACAGGACTTCAACATCGTATCCGGCTGCTTTGAAGGCATCCTGGAATAAATTCTTGTCCCGCACCCAGCGCGGTTCGTCTTGGGTGGGCAGAACAATCCCAACCGCCAGCTTGGTTGAAGCAGGCGTGGTCGTGGAACCGCCGGTCAGGTCAATTTCCTTGTAAAAACCAGAATCGATCAGAACAGATTTGACATTGCTCTGATCGATCAAGACAACCGGGGATTGGAGCCCTGGGACATCGATCAAACCGTTGTTGTAGGTGTACTGAGTTGAGGGAGTCTCGCCCTTGAGCAAGGCCAGGGTGGCGTCGACCGCGGTCTTGACCAGGGTGCGGACATCCTTGAAGACGGTCATCGATTGCTTGCCATCCAGGATGTACTGGGCCGAGTCCTTTTCAGCATCCTGACCGGTGATTACGTAGCTTTTGACATCTGGATCGGCCGCGAAAGCGTCGCCAATTGCGCGGGCAGTGTTATCGTTGGGAGCCAGGATAAAGACATCCCCCTTGTCTTCTGCGGTTGTAGTGGTCAAATTGAATTCCGCCAGGTTCCTGGCAGTGTTGGAGTCCCAGTTGGTGGTGATCTGAGCAAAGATTTTGGCGATCTGATCGTGAGTCAGCTGGGCATTACCCTGTAAAGCGGCCGCCTGACTGGAATTCTTGATCACAAAAGTGCCATCGATGATCTTAGGCTGAAGAACCTCCCAGGCGCCCTGGAAGAAAATAAAGGCGTTGGGGTCCGTTGCAGCGCCAGCATACAGATAGAGCGGGTTGCCTTTGCCTTTGGCATGGTCAACCAGGTATTGTGCCTGCAGCTTACCCACGGATAGGCTGTCGAAGGTCACAAAATAATCCACCGCATTGGTGTTGGTGATCAACCGGTCATAAGAAATGACCTTTACACCAGCTGCCTTGGCCTCTTCTACAGCCACAGCCGTGGACTTGAAGGGGTTGCGCTTTCTTTCTGGGTAGATATTGTTGATTTCCCGGCCCACCATGTTCTTGATCAAGATGAACTCAGAGACCTCGCCTTTATGGGCATCCAGCGTGCAAATCGTCTGGCCGTCCCGCAAGACGGTAACCGTGTCGGCGATCTCGATAACCTCTTTGAGCTTGTGGGAAATCATGATGCAGGTGACGCCATGCCGTTTTAAATCGCGCAGCAAGTCCAGCAGGTTGGCGCTGTCATTTTCGTTCAAGGCTGCCGTCGGCTCGTCCAGGATGAGCAGTTTGACCTCTTTGCTGAGCGCCTTAGCAATTTCGACCAACTGCTGTTTGCCAACGCCCAGGTTCTTTACTTTTTCACCCGGGTTGACATCCAGCTTGACTTTGGCCAGCATCTCGCTGGCTCTCTTGATGGTCTCATTCCAGTCCACCCTGGAGCCTCTGCGGTTTTCATTCCCAACAAAGATGTTTTCATAAACCGTCAGCTCGGGAAAGAGGGCCAACTCCTGATAAATGATCGCAATCCCGGCCTTTTCACTGTCGCGAATGCTGCGAAATTGCTGCTCCTGTCCATTGATCAGGATTTGACCGCTGTAATCGCCATAGGGGTAGACGCCGCTCAATACCTTCATCAGGGTTGATTTTCCAGCCCCGTTCTCACCCACCAGACAGTGGATTTCCCCGGCAGAAACGCTGAAGCTGACGTTGCTGAGCGCCTTCACACCCGGGAATTCCTTGGTTATATTTTTCATCTCAAGCAAGGGAGTTTCCATAACAGCTCCATTTCCAAGGCAAACTGTTTCCGGATAAGAATAGTGATGGGGTTTAACCCATCACTATTCCTACTTACCTGATCTCTTAAGGCAAACCGGTGAACTCGCTGCAGTCCCAGTACCCGGAGTCGCAGATCGCCGCCTGGACGT
>CAZDAU010000013.1:0-65288 GCA_964503625.1 uncultured Anaerolinea sp. | reverse complement strand
CTGGGGCGTTGCAGTGGCTTTGCTCTCGGGTGCGGCTTCTTTCACCTTTTCCATACTTTTGCGCCTCGCTGGCCTATTCCTCGCAGCCCTGGTCCTTCTGCCCCACACAGTCGGTCATAACCTGGTGATACTGGTCGAGCGCCTGGCGATATTCTTCCATTTCTTGGTCATAATCATCTTGGGCCTGTTTAAATTCGGCCACGCTCATCCCGGCCTGGCCTTTGAATTTGGGCGGTGGGTGGTCCTTTGTATATTGAATAGCATACTCGCCGTGACTGCCTTCATGAAAGCCCAGGCTGGTCTTCCCGGCCTGGATGTCTTCCTTAGTGGTGCCCTTGCCGTAGGTGCTCTTCATCTCTGGGCTGGCCTTGGGGCCATAGGTGGTCTGAATGGTCAGCGTCGGTGTGGGAAGAGGATCGACCGCGGTCACCTTGCCATCCTTGGTTTGTGCTGTAGGCGGCGCCCAGTTCAGACGGACCCAGGTCTTCGCACTCCGCACCTTGCCCTTGACGACGATCGGTTTTTTGCTCTTCTTGTCCGGCAAGGCAACTACTTTGACCTCGCCGGCCTTGAACTCTGCTGCGCCGGTTGGCTTACGAACCGCCTCTTTGGGAAGGGGCAGGGTGATCGGCGGCGGCGTTTTGGGCGCTGGGTTCTTTCCCTTGGTCTGGACCAGCGTCATGGCTGCCTGCATGCCGGCCCCCCCTTCCAGCATCTCGCCCGTGCGAGTATTGCCAACCGCGTCCTGCATCGCCCCGGCCAGGCGCGCCCGGCCGGCCGCACCGGCGCCGGCCTGCAGATTCGCCACCATGCCCGCGGCGCGGACCGGACCTGGCGCATCTACGGTTGAGGCGGGCAAGGCAGCGGACGGTTCTGCTTCCGCGCGTTGCACCGTTGCTCCGGCCGGACCGCCGCCCTTCTCCGGGGTCAGGACTTTATCGTCAGCGGTGGGCCGCGGCCCCGTCTGGCTCTGCTCACCTGCCTGGTCCTTGGTCTTCTCCATCTCAATCCCTTCCCCGCGACTCGATCAGGATGCTTTCTTTGACCCATTTATAGAAGTCTTCGCCAAACTCGCCCTTGGTCAGCGGCTTGCCCAGCTTCTGGTATTCGCGCGCCGTTCCCAGCACCAGGTGCCGCAAGGAGATTTCCGCTGGCTGGTGGCGCTGGTGGGCTTCGGCCAGGGCGCGGAAGGCGGCGTCAACCACAATGTTGCGGATGCTGCCACCGGCCAGTCGGAATCGCTCGGCCAGGACCCCGATTTCTGTTTCGCCCGGGTGATTCACGCCAGCGGGGAACATCCCCAGCCAGATCTGGTGGCGGGCATCGGCCTCTGGGAAGGGGAACTCAACCACCACATGCACCCGGCGCAGGAAAGCTTCGTCGATATTCTGGCGCAAGTTAGTCGCCAGGATCACCACACCGGCGTATTCCTCCACCCGTTGGAGCAGGTAATTCACCTCAATATTGGCCCAGCGGTCGCGCGCCTCTTTCACCTCGCCGCGTTTGCCGAACAGGGCATCGGCTTCATCGAAGAAGATGATGGCGTTGGAATCCTCGGCCTCGGCAAACACCCGGCTCAGGTTCTTCTCGGTTTCGCCCACGTACTTGCTGACCACCGCTGAAAGATCGACCTTGTAAAGGTCGACCCCGCCTTTGCGGGCCAGCAGCTCGGCGGCCATGGTCTTGCCCGTGCCAGAAGAGCCGGTGAACAGAGCAATCAGGCCTTTGCCAAGCGTTAGCTGGCGCTCGAAACCCAGCCCGGCGTACACCTGGCTGCGGTAGCGGATGCGCTGCCACATCTCGACCAACTGGCGCCTGTTGGCCTCTGGCAGGATCAGACGATCGAAGTCATCGTCATCGACGGGCGTCCAATCCGTGCGCAGCTCAATGCGCCGGGCGAAGGTGATCAGCCTGCGGCTGGATTGGCGCCGGCACGCCTCGTGCAGGTCGTCTGCGCGCAAGCGTGGGTCTAGCGGGTTGCGTTGGGTGGCCAGCTCCCGGGCGGTCACCAGGCTATCCTCAATTTGACCCTCTGTCAACTGGAAGCTGTTGGCCAGCCGCTCGATCAGTGCAGCCCGGTCTGGGTAGGGCTCGGCGAACTCGTGCTGCTCTGGCAGATAAGCCGCCCACAGCGTCTGGCGGAGCTTGAAGCCCGGCACCGGGAAGCCCAGCCGCGTGAATGGATGCTGATCGGAACGGAAACGTCCTGCCGGGTCCCAGACGGTCTCGCTGGCCAGGAAAGTCAGGCCGGGAAAAGCCTCGCAAGCGCTCACCAGGTAATCCCAGCGGTGCTGCGCGGCATCCCCGTCAAGCAAAGCCTCTGCATGTGACCAGTACAGCGCTGCCTCCTGGAGCCTGGCTTCGCGCAGGCACAGGTCCACCACCAGCTCAAAAGGCAGGGGCGCGCGCAGAGCCTCGGCCAGATCCACCGCCAACAACTGGCTGCCGGCCTTGGCGCAAATTGCCAGCGCCGCCTTGCGCCGTCCGCTGCCATATCCCCCGTGAAGGAAGAGCGTCAGCCCAGCCTGTGGTTCGTTGCTGCGCTCACGCCACCAATCCGCCAGCATCTTCAAGCGGGCCAAACGGTCTGCCTCTAAGTAGATTTGCTCCCAGTCTGGCTGGCGCTTGTCAGCAACCAGAATGCCCTGCAGGCGGCCGTCAGGCGCCGGATCACCCAGCAAGTACCCGGCGATGCGGTCATCCAGGCGCAATGAGCGCATTGCCATTGACTCCTCGCCCTGGACTTCTGGCCCGGAAGCCAGCAGGTGGTGGACTATTAAGGGCGAGCTGGCCTCAAAGGCCGCTCTGCCGGCAGCAGACCGAGATGACAGCGGATACAGGATCTGTAAAACCAATTCCACGGTTGGGCGGGCGCGAGAGGCGTCGTCCATCAGATAGCCATACAGCCGTCGGTAGCGCTCATCGACCTCCGGTAGCAGGCAGACCAGCAGGATATTTCTTTGCAGCTCGGTCAAATCAAACAGATCCTTTAACCGCTCCAGGTGCAGGCGGACATCGGCAGATGTGGCCTTTCGGCGCGCTGCAATGGCTTCCGCCTGCCGCTCGGCTTGCTGCCAAAACCTTTTCAGCATGGCATCCATACTGGGCGGCAGGTCCCCTGGCGGGACGAATTGTGCGTTCAGATAGGCTTCCACCTCTTCATGGCTGACATGGACCATCCCCCAATGGCATACCGGCTTATGATCGCCGATCATCGCCCGCCAGCGGGTGGTCTGGGCGCGCACGTAGCAATCGATGCGCCTGAGTTCGTCGTGCAGGTGCTCATCGCTGCTGTGATAGCCTGTCCCTGGTTGGGAATTAAGGCTGCGCAGTTCGCTTGTTGGCCCCGACTCTGCCTCAATCTCTGTGGGCTCTGGCGCAAGATCTTCGGCCTCTGGCCGAGATGCTCCGGTGGCATGGATCCGCCCGATGGATTCTGCTGATCCAGCCATCTTGGGCTCAAACTCTCCAGTTGGGGACTCTGGCGCTGACGATACTGGCTCCGGGCCAGGCTTGTTGCGCCGCAACAATGAATTGAGGCGATCCAGCATAATCTATCCTCCCGCTATGCGGAAATGCACCGTCCGCCCGCCGAGCCATGGCACGCCTTCCAGCGGTGTCAGGTAGCCGGCCATCTCGATGACGATATCCAGCGGCCGTGGCTCCAGCTCTACCCACACACCTGCTGGGCTTGCTGATAGCCTACCCGGCCGGCGAATGAATTGATCGAGCAGATAAGGGACACTCGACTTGGAGAACTGACGCAGCCAGCGTGACCATAGCCGGAGCAGGCTGAAAGCGAGCAGCCGGGCCGGCACAAGAGCCGGAAAAGGATCGCCCAGTGCGCTCCAGGCAGCTCGCAAATGTTCACCCCCCAGCCGGTGCTCCATCGCCATTGCCTGATCTGCCTTCGAGACCGGCAAAGCCGTCCCGCCGGGAGAAAGATCTTCCAGAGGCAAGTCATCATCGGCGATGATCATTGGATCATATCCGGTGGCCTCCAACCAGCCGCTGCGCCATCCTGCCAGCGCAGTTGCAGCGTCAACCGGCGACTGGAACGCCCGGCCAACCGGCCATACCATTCCGCTGGCATCTCCAGCCGCCAGCGCCCAACCCTTCTGCTCGCCCATTGGCAGGCGATACAGGTGCAACGCCTCACCCTGGAGTAAGCGCTGGGAGGCCAGCCCATCCAGCCAGCCGGTCTCGAAATCCACCATCCCGGCCGCTGGCCAGCCTGCACTGAGCTCCGCCAGAGTGGGTGGGCTGTTCAGTCCAGCCAGATAGCTCAGACCCGGGTCCAATCGGCCTTCAATCAAGCCCAACGGACCGGTCCAGCCCAGGAACAGGCCTGCCAGCAGATTGGACTGGTCCGGCGGGTAGCCCGTCCTTCTGGCCAGGCTGGGAAGCTGTGCGTCCAGGATCGCCCGCAGGAGCAAAGCAGCGCCGGCGCATTGGGTATCGATAGCCGACCATCCGTCGGGGAAAAACGGCATATCCAGCGGAGTTGTTGTCGGCCCGGAACCTGGCAGGCGTTGTCCGGAGCCGCTGGTGGATGGGATCCCCATGGCTTCTACGACAGCCAGGCCTTCTCGTCCCAGGCTCGCCAGGAACTCAAGGGCTCCGGCTGCCTCAGAGCGAACTGAGACAGGCAGCCCATCCAGCGCGGCAGCCAGCCCGCCTTGAGCTAATGAGCGCAGCAGGCCGGACGGTGAAACCGCCTGGCCCACCCAGGCCCAGGCAGCCAGCAACCGCTCAATCAGGGCCGCCGCCATGGGGTCGCCCGCCCAGCCTGGCGCCTCAGAGACCAGCCAGGCGTACAACCGCACGGCATTATCTGGGGACTGGGGAAAAGCCGCATTCAAGTTCCTTTGGTTATGCCCCAGCGCTGCGGCCAGGTCAGCCAGCAGCTTCTGCATTCGGGGGGTTGGGCTGTTGGACCAGGAAGGTAACGGCAAATTGTGTTCAGGCACCGGGGTGGAGCTGGCTGGTTTTTGTCCGCCTAAATCCAGCAGACCCGCTTTCAGCCAGCCTGTGTCCAGCCAGTCGAAATCGGCCAGCGCTCGGTCCACCACTGCTTCCGCGGCTCTGATCCCAGACATTTCCCAGTCCAGGTAATCACTGGCGGCCAGGAAGTGCAGCACATCCAGGATGGCGGCCGCCAGGCTGGTCCGGTCGCGCCAATCGGCCAGAGCCGGACTGGTTGCCAGGTAAGCGGCTTTTAGAGCATCATCGCCAGGGGGCGGTCGAGACCAGTTTCCCAGCCGGTCTGCCAGGTGAAGACCAGCCATGAACAGGCTGCGCTGCGCCTGTGCCAGGCCCTCGGCGGTCGTTCCCCGCACCTGCGACCACAGCCACCGGCGGTCCTCGCCGCTCAAGGCAGCCAGCAAAGCATCCAGCGCTTGATGGCGTTGGAGGCCGCGCAGAATGTCCGGCAGCAGGGTCGTCTGCTGTTCCAGCGCCTTGCGCAGCGCTGCCGCCTTCTCAAGCGAGCGCAGGGGGGCGAACACTCCGTAAAACCAGCGCTCCCAGGCGCGCCCGGCCAGCAGGTCAGCCACGAAATGGGCCACATAATCCGCCTGATCGTCGAAGCGGACCCAGGCCGAATCCTCGTCTTCGTCCGGCTCGGCAGCCAGGCGGCGCACCACTGCCCCGGCCAGCCCTTCTCCCCAGCGGCGGGTGATTTCAGCCTCGCTCACCTCCGAGCTACAGACCAGGTTGAGGCGGCAATCCACATGCCGCAGCACATACACCGCCGGATCATCGCCAAAAGCCTGCTCCAGGGCGGATTCAAACGCCTCTGCAAGGTGCTGGCGCGCGGCAAACTCCAGGCGCGTTGCCTCTGCCGCGGCCGATTCCCTCCCAGCCAGCACCCGAAAACGGCAGTGCAGATGGCGGATGTGGCCTTCCATCATGGTTACAAGATGCCCAAGGCGTTCTTAACGGTTTCTAGAACGATGGGATCATCCGGCCTGATTAACTCGGTCACAGCCAGGACGAATTCCTTTGCCAGCGACAGGCTTTGATCTTGCTTGATCAAATCCAGGGCAACTTCTTTTGCCAGGTTTAGCTGGGTGTCCTGATTGACTAACGCCAGCGCCAGATTCTTCGCCAGGGCGGGGTTGGTTACAAAGATCCTGCGGCTTAGCAGGTTGATCTGCTCTGAGATTCCTGCTTCGGCCAGGTCGACTCCCGGTTGCCCCTCCAGGGCAAGCTGGTGCGGGGTGACCACCTGGCCAAAGAGCGGCGCCATGAACGATTGCATCACCAGGGCCTGAGCTTGTACCCCCAGTTCAGGTGGGACCAGGACTCGCTCGCGGATCAATCCAGTAACGTTCAGGTCGCCGTCAATGCTGACCGCCCAGGATTCTGTGGGGTCGTTTGAGGCCGGGCGCCGGACCCGAAAACAATCCTTGTACTTTTTTTCCTGGGCGGAGAAATAGCCTATAGAGAACTCTCCGCCTGGCTCTAGCTCAAGTCGCCATTGTTCTGGGAGCAAATTCCCGTCCTGGTCCAGCTGGCCAGCCACCCGGTAAAATCGCCATGGCTGCGATCCGTTGTAAGGCTTGCCAGCTCCGAAGGTCACCCCTCCGCGCGATACGACGACATCCCCTTCCACAGTCGTCTTTCCCCGCAGAGTCATGCGCCCGTCTTCGGTGATCTCGAATCGGGCTTCCTCCTCATTGGGTTCTTCGGTCTGTGAGGCATCAGTAAACATGGTTCCTGCCTGGCATCCTGCAAGCGACAGCCTGTCATCTGGAGAACCAGCCTGGGAGTCGCGAACGAACACCGCAAAGCGGATAGGGTCCTCATCGGCGGGTTGGGGGGCACCACCGGCTGGCTGGGGCGCGCCGATTTGCACCCAGGCGCGCCCGGTAGGGTGTCTGATTATTTCGCCCACCAGCCCAGCATAGGGCCGCCCAGACAGGTTCGGGTTGTAGGTATAGGGTCCGCGCGGCGGTTTATCCTGTGTCCGGGTGGCCCGTCCGAGGTACACTGGCCAGTCGTCCAGCGGGCTATCCGGCGGGGTGCGGGTGGGGGCAAAGTCCCAATTGCCCTGTGGAACCGCCTCCGGACGGCGCGGCTCGACCGGGTTGGCTGTATTTGGCACGGTCAGGCGCACCACCGGCTGCTCTTGCCAGCGATTGAACGGTTCTTTCGAGCCATTCCTCCCATTCCCGGCCAGATCTTTGGCGGGGATGCAACCGAGGGAACCGTTACATTCCTGACCGCTTTCTTGCAGCGCATAGACCAACCAGACATCCAATTCATTGGCGCCGCGATAATCAAATTCATCATTTACCAGAGCGTAATCATATTCGAGGACCAACAGCCTGCCATAGCCGTCGACCGCCACCCCGGGCCGGATCACCAAGCCGGTTTCATCTGAGTTCAGTGCCAGCTCCAACCCGCGCACGATCCCCCAACTGTGATGACCGATCTGGTGCTGGCGCAGCCGGGTCAGGTGGTAGTGCTGTTCATCTTCAAAGTCCTGCGGCCCAAGGTACTGCTTTGGATAGAAATGAACTCGTGCAACTCCATTATCACTCATTGGGCTGATCCTCCTGGCGGATGCCTGATGCTTCTTGCCCTCAGTTAATCACGATCTCCATGATGTTGAAATCACGGTTAGCCTGCTTAGACATCGTGCGGAATTGCGGCCCAAAGCCTACTGCTGTTACCGAAACAGTCAGCGTGCCCCCTTGCTGTGGGGTGACTTGCCGGGAGAAGCTTATCGAGTCATTTGGCGATAGTTTCGAGATGACCGGCAAGGGTTCTGTTAGAGCCTCATTCGGCATGATTACGATCAGGTTGACTCGAATGTCCGTCACCGGCGCCGTGCCTTTGTTTTGCAGGGTGACCTGATAGGTCCATGGTTCTCCAGCCACTGGCATAACTTCCACTTCCCCTGGGTTTCTGATCTCAATTTCCAGGGTGCTCTCCACCGTGCTGGCTGAGATCCCCCGCCCAATGCTATCCACGATAGCCTCAACAAAGCGCGGGTCGGTTGGATCAGCCGGGATCGGCCCCTGGGTCAGGCTGCCCGTCAACATGACATCACCATAGACCGTCACAGAACAATCTGCTCCAATGCGCAAACGTGGGCAAAATTTTTCCTCTTCGGTCATGGTGCTTGCATCGATCACTTTCTCTGTGGCTCCAATGACCAGCTCGTACAGGTCTGGCTGGCCCTGGTCGCCTGGGTTGAACAACTCCATGCGCAGTTGGTCCAGCGGTGGCGCTGGCGGCTGCCCATCCTGCGCCGGCGGCTTCACCTGGGCGTGATACATGCGCCACGGAGTGGCTTGTCCGGGCGCATCGATTGGTTTTTCCAGGCTCAGCCCATACGGAGGTTCTTTGGCTGGATCCCGGGCTGGCAAGATGAGGTCTGCCTCATCCTGGCGATCATTCTGCTCTGCGGACAGTTGCAGCACCACCCGACCGCGCATGGTGTTGCGCCCATAGCTGTCAATGACCAGCCGATTGTCTTCCAATAAACCTGTGGTTGAGTCCGGCAGGGAGATGGCAAAACGCCACCCGCCGCCCTGCTCCGAGCCGATCTCCATCCTGGCCCCCTGCGACGCTGCAGTAACCGTCTCCCCAATCAGGCCGACATATGGACGAGCAACGGGCTTGACCTGGGATTCCAACCCATTGATTTCCACTCGCCCCAGGTAGACCGGCCAGCGCCGGCTTGGGTCGCCCGGAGGAGCGTCCCAGGCAGCGAAATTAAGGTCGGCGGCAGCCATGCCGGGCGGCTGCCATGGGTCAGTCTCTTCAGCCGGCGCGGGAGTCACCTCCAGGGTGAATCTCTCAATCCAGCGGTTGTGCTGGCCAGGCCCGCAGGCATAAACGCCAGGCTGTGGCCGGGTGTGTGGGCTCTCGGCGTAGAGCAGCCAGATATCAAATAATCCTGAGGGCAACAGGCAAGGGTAGCAATACGGCTGTGGCACGACGATCTCGCGCCCAAAACCATCCACAGCCAGGCCTGGTTGGACCCAGAAACCCTCGATATCAGGCTGGCAATGCGGCATCAACCCGTAAACAATGCCCCATTCATGGGCAGCCAGGATGTGGCGGCGGCGCAGGTTCATCTGGTAGGCTTGCTCGTCCGACAGGTCGGCGGCGCGCAAGACCTGCTTTTCAGCGTACCGAACGCGAGGGATACTCACGTCACGCTCTACCCTTCTGTCCGGATGGAGAAGCTTTTTTGCCTCCGGTGGTGTAACCGGCTGTCGGCGCGCTGCAGACGCCTACCACACGCTGGCCCAGGCAGCCTTTTGTGTCGTACACCTGCAGGATTAGCTTCTCTTCCAAACGCACAATTGGGTCGCACTTCAAGCTGTCATAAAGCTCATCGGCAGTGCGGGATATCTCGAAAGATACCCAATCCGGGTTAACAGACAGGCCCATTTTCATCAACAGGTCGCGCGCTTGCTCAGGCGTCTGCCAGATGGCCTGGCCAACATTTACACTCTCAGGTACGGTTGGCCAGCAATCCAGGCTGAGCAGGCGACGATAAGGCGGGTAAGGATCAATCGCCAATACCTTGCACTTCCCCTTTTTGGGCACCCACAGGCAGACGCGCGCCAGCGGCACGCCCTGGTCTTCCGGGCAATCGTTACATTCACAGCGGAGTAATTGGTTGCGGCAATCTTGGACCAGCCAGAACAGGATTTCCGAAACAAACAGGTCAAGAGATTGGATATCATTCAGATTCACATTGCACAGGCAATTGCGCAGCCAGCAAAACTGGTGGAGCGGGTGGGCGTCCAGGCCGTTGTTCCCGTCGATCCACCTCAACAGCCAGCGCTGGATATCGGGCCACTTATCCTGGGGTGAACCGTGTTGCCAGGCATCGGGCTGGTTTCGCACCCAATCACCGTATCTGATCAGCACGTCCCGGCAGGCGTCGTATTCCCGGCGCCACGCCTGGAGGGTTGCCAGCCGCTGATCGTTCGGCTCTTCCCAACTCAGGGTGAAGCCCTCGTGAGTCCGGCTGGGCTGGCAATCGGCTTCGCCGCCGCAGGCGCCCTGTCCCAGCGTGGTTTGGAAGTCGCCCAAAAACTCAGCGTAATGAAGTGTTAGGACCTTTTCGCGAATTTCATTCTCTGGGATCAGGCAGCCAAAATAGCTGATCTTCCTGCCATCCTTTGCGCCGCCCACCGTGCTTGCTTTCTCCGGATTGGCGCAGGGGTCAGGCGGGCAAAAGCAAGCGTCGTCCAACGGGAAAGATGTGTCCTCGCACACCAGGATGTCGTTGCCGCAGCAGTCCACGGCATAGCCTGGCCCGATTCGCACCGCCTCTCCTCCCGCATCGCATTGCACCTCCAACCCACACACCACGCCCCAACCATGGCGGAAGCGGGAAAGGCGGAACTTATTCTTGCTCCAACTGAGCAACTGGGTGAGATCGGTGTCGGTCAGCAATTGGCCGCTGAAAAAGCGCGGTTGCACCAGGCAATCCAGCTGGCAGCAGGTTTCCTCGGATGAGGCGCATCCGCATGGGTCTGCCTTAGACGCTGTTGTGGCTGGATGACGCCTGGTCTGTGAGTGGGTATGATTTGCGCAGGGCATGCCTTACCTCCTACTCTCTTTTTTCTGAGGTTTGCGTGGCAGATCGTCTTCCACGTAGAACCAACTCTCGAATGTCCCGCCCGGCAGCCCATCGCCGGTCAGGCCGCGGCCTCGCAGGTGCTCGCCGTCGACCGGGATGCCACGACAGTCCAGAATGAAATCGCATTTAAGAATCACATGCAGGGTGCTGCGCCCGACCGACACATCGCCGCTCAGCAGGTTTTCTGGGATAGGAAACACGGCGGTGCAGCGATGTTCAGGCGAGCTCTCATCGTTCAAAAGGTACGGCTCGTGTTCGTCGGAGTACAGGATGCGCACCGCATAGCCATCTTCGGCGCGGACATGGTGCTGGATAATGAAGGTTTGTTCGTTGATCCCGATCGGGTTGATCAATCCTGTTTCTGGGTCTAACGCCGCCGCAGGCATGAGCTTCCGGTCAAACCAGACCTTCAGCATTCCACCCTGGCCTCCGTTTTCCTGGCTGGCGGCAAGTTCCGAGAGTTTTATGGTACCGCCGTGGGGCCAATTGAAGCCGGCGATGTGGGTCAACTGATCGGGCGAAGGCGGCAGCTCATGTCGCCCAAGCATATCGATGGTGAAGCCGGTTTCTGGAGGACCTGGATCCCATTCCGGATGGCTGGGGTGGAATTCAATCAGCGCCAGAGGGACCAGTCCATCTGGCCCGCATGGGCAAATGGGATCCAGGCACGAACCTACCGGGCCCACCCGCCCCTCAGCGCAGTCATCCCGGCACGGCCATTGCTGCCTGGCTTCATAGCGCTCCTTTTCCACCTGGCGAGCCAGGCCCAGGCTGACCAGGTGCCCCAACGCTGCTTCGACCTGCTCTTTGCTGATCGCCTTATCGCTCCGCTGGATGTACTCGACCAGTTGTTCGAGTGAGCAAGGATAGTGCACCATTCGCAGCCGGTGGAGCAGTTTCCGCTCCAAAAGGTCCAGGGCAGGCCAACCACCCACCCAGCACTCTGGGGGCAAGTCGCCGCGCCGCACCCACTCCAGGCGGGCGCATTCACGCAGACGATTGGCCTGCTCGCGCTTTCCATCGCACACATCCTCGGCGTACAGCACCGGGACGCGCTCGATTTCTTCTTCACAATAGCGCAGGCCCAGAATGTATTGCTCCTTATGGGCGTTTGTGTAAGGTTTTGCGCTCTGCGGCTCGGGCAGCGGCAGTTCGTAATACCATTCTTTGTGCACCACCAGCTCGCGGCCACAGCAATCGATTGCAATACCAGGGCGCACCCGAACCCAGCGTTTGGCGCAATCGCTCTGGTTGCGCGGTGGGCCGGCCAGCCGGTCTGGGTGGTATTCGACCTCCAGCCCACAAACAATACCCCAGCCGTGGAGCAAGCGGTTGTGCAAGCGATGCCGACTGAGGAAATAATCTTGCTCGCCCTGGAAATCGCGAGCGGTCATAAATTTGCCGGTGAAAAAGCGGTTGCGCTCGGTGACAATGGCCCCACATTCCTGGCTACAAGGCTGGTGGGTTTCCTGGCAGCCGCATGGTTGGTGGGCGTGTTCCTGCGGTCGTTGGTGGCTCATCATTTCACTCCTTGAACCGTCTCTTACCAAAGGATGGTGGTTTTGCTCATGCGCTCGTTCCGACCCAGGCGCACGAGTTGTGGTTCCCCGCCTGATAACACGGTGTCATATCCCAGACGGGAACTGGGTTGGGCGCTTGCTGGACGTTGTGGATCTGAACGCCAAAGCCGCGCCCGTGGAATGCTGCCGATCAGGGTATCCTGCCCAATCGTTGCCTGGACGCCCACCCGGAAGCGGGGCTCGACCAGGCATAGCTCGTATACGGCCTGGGCTGGCTTTTCAACCTCTAGCGCCCGCCTTAGCATTGCCTCGTTGTCCTTTGTCTGCACCCAGCTTGCTGGGATGTAAACCAGGAAGCGGTGGGCGTAATAATTGAACAGGTCGTTCTGTGGATTTCCGGTGGATACCAGGCGGGCCTGCCCTTCGCGGGCATAGGCATCCAATTGCAATCGGCCGACCACCGCTGGTCCCCACAAGGGCGAAAGCGAGCCCAGGCCGGTCTGGGCGCCCGCAGCCGAGTCCAGGATGTGGCGTTGCCGCAGGCGGAACCCTTCGGCAATCTGTGGAAAGCCTTGCTGCTGCTCCGGGGGGATGTCGGTGAGGTTGTACAGATAAGCCTGCAGGAACGCCCGCAGCCCGGCGAGTGTGCCGCGCTGGCGATAAAACCTTGGAACAGCCTGAAGCAGGCGGCGCTTTTGCTCAAAAGACCAGCTCTTTTCGAGCGGCAGCGCCAGCCAGCGCGCCAGTTCGTCCACAAACATCCCGGCTGGCATTGCCTGTGGATCAAAATGGGCATGGAATTCGGCCAGTCGGCGTTCAAGATCATCCCACTCGGTCTGGAAAATCGATAGAAAACGCTCCAGGAAGAGGCGGCTGTTATCATCCCCGGCGTAAACGGCTGGCAGATAACTCAGATACGATTGGCGGGGGAAGTGCGCCCGCCCTGCGTGCACCACTGGCGTGGCGTGACCGTCACCGCGCAGCTCGATCTTCAGCCATAAATAGCGACCTTCGCGGCTGTGCACCAGGAAATCTCTGCCATCGCCTGTAGGTCCGCTGTTTTCGGCCGATGCGGCCTTGGAGTTGGGCGGTGGCTGGGGCTGCCCGGTGAAGGTGAAACCCGGCGCCCACAAGGGGGAATTTTCCGCTGGTTGGTCGCTATCCTGTTCAGCAGTGTAGGTGCTTACAATCACCTGCGCCCCAGCCGGCAGGTTATCCTGCCCCCATTCGATCTCAACCCGGTGCCACATGCAGCGTGGAATCCCGCTATCCATTGCCTGGCTGCACCATATCCCTTTGGATAAGTACGATGGCGGCCCCACAGCCTCAGATGGATCGATCTGCGCTGGTCGCCCCTGGCGATCAAAGATTATCCCGCCGGTCTCGGCCTGGCTTGCCAGGCACGCTTCCAGGGGCATTTCAGGCGCAGGCGCGCGCTTGGGTTCCTGACGGCTGCACAGACGGATGAGCGAGCTTGGAAGGCAAAAGTATTCCCCTCCTGATAACGGGCTTAGCAAGCGGATGGCAACGGGGTCGAAGCGATCGCGTACTTCGCCGCTGTCTGTAACCCGCTCCACACGCCTGCCATGCTGATCAAACACATCCAGTTGCAGCCCATTCTCATCAAGCAGGTACATCCACCCCTGGCGGTCAATCAGAATGCGCTTCCACCTTCTGGCTGCCGGTTCGTCAGGCTGTGATTGTCCCTGGCCTGGAAGGACCTGTTCTAATGCGGTCATCCCAGGCAGGTGGCGGAAAACCCGTCCATAGCGCCGGTCAAGAATGTACACGGCGCTCCCCTGAGCAGCCAGGTCCACCGGCTCCCAGGCGTCCGTCTCGCCAGCCGGTGGGCGAGTGGACGGTTCCCCGGCATCCCAAACAAACCGCAGCGGCCAGGCCGTGTGGATGGCGAACACCTGCACCCGCCGGGCAACCGGATCGACCACGTACAGGTTACCGCCACTGATGGCCAGGTTTGCAGCCCCGGTGAACTGCCGGGCGTCTTCCCCCTTCCCGCCGATCCAGCCCAGATCGACGAACCCGCTCTTTTCCGCTTCCGCCTGCGCCTCAAAACGCCGGACGCGCTGCCGTTGGCTATCCAGCAGGTACAGCGTGCCGTTGGGATCCAGGGCCATTCCCTGTGGCAGCGCCAGTCCGCCCAGGCTGCCATCCTTCGAAGCCAGGCTGAGCGGGCCTCCAGGGAGTGCTTCAAGGCGTAATCCAGACCGGCCTGCTGCCACGCCTGCGATTTGGGCTGTCGGCCAGCCTGACTCGCCACCCAGCGGATAGAACTTCTGCAAATCGGAATGGTTCATCACGGTTATGTCTTATCCTCAAACGGCTCAACCGTGATGGTATGCTCCGCAACGCCATACACCATCTGGAAGGGCAGCACAGTGATGGGCTGATAGAGCTTATCCTTCTCATACGGTTGTCCACGCACCGTCAGTGCCAGGTGGGTTACCTGGCGCACATCGCTTACCCGTCGGATCACGCTATAAAGATTGGTCGGGACCAGGTCCAGGCCAAAGTCCGAGCCGAAGTCCGTGCCCTCCCTGCGGCGTGGATCGAGGTAGCGATTGATTTCCTGATTGACCCGCCGGGCTACGTCATCAAATGCCGCGTAGGGATTGGCAGCCACTTTTGCCTCGACTTTGACTTCCAGGTACTCTGGCTCCCGCACATGCAACTCCGTGGTCAGGGTCCGGAATTGGTCCAGGTACCGGCAAACGGATTCAAGCTGTTCCTGCGAGGCGTGGGGCGGCCTTTCGTCTGTATCGGGGACCACCACCACCGTCACCGCCCCAGGGACTTCGACCCCCGGGTGGTCTGGATGCGCCAACGGCAGCGCCCTGGCCTGGGCAATTCCGCCGGCGTTTCTGGCCAGGCTTTCGTAATCGTCTGCCGATACCGCCCGGTTATTGCAGCGCAGGCGGGCGGAAGCCACAGTCTTGAAGTCGTCGTAGGATTGTTCGTCTTGGCCGCCGGTCGCCGGCCGCTCGTTTTTGATTTCGGCCACACCGACGATTGGGATGCGCGGGGCGCTGATCGCCCCAATGGGCACGTTGCCGCCCTTCCCGCCGCCGGCTCTGTATTCATACGCCATGATCTCAAACCCGGCTGGCGGGATGCGCCCATGCCGGCCATCGCCAAAATGGATTTCTCCGGAGGCGGCATGCAACACATAGCAAGCATCGTCTGGCTGGCAGCGCAACAAATCTTCGGTGCGCTGCCAGCGGGCATCCTGGCGCTCCCACTTTTCTTCATTCCCCCCCGGCTCTGCCAGGCGCAGGTCGAGCGATTCGACCTGGACGGGGCTGGATCGCAACGTGCGCACCATGTAAGGGTAGCCGTCGCTCTGGGGCAACAGCTCACGGCGGATGGTGGTAAGGTTTTCTGCTTTGGCCACGTTGGCCCGAATAAAAGCAATTGTCGGCGCACGCCCAGCCGGATAGACGCGATCGGCCAGGCGCACGCGCACCCACAACCGTTTCTGGTCTGTCGCCTTGCCTTCCAGGGTTGGCACGATATCGTCATGGGGGCCCTCAACCAGGATAGTCCCCTCGCGGGTAAATGCGATGCTCTCATCGCCGAATGTGCGCAGGCTGCGCCAGCGCTTTGGGCTCTCGTTCACCGGGTACTCCCAGGTCAGCGTCACTGGGGGCACGGGTTTAGCTGTAAGTTCGTTGCAGCTTACCGGTCTGCCGGCCTGTTGCTCAAGAGGCAGAAAAACCCGCAGGCGCATCTCTTGCGGAAATAACCGCTGGGGGGTTGAGGGCATGACCTGAGGCGGGGTAAAGCCCAGGTACAACGCGCTGCCCACCTGCGGCGTCCAGCCAAATGGTCGGTAGCTGGAGCCAGCAGTGAGGTTGGTTTGGGTCAGGTCTTCAAAGGATACTCCATTGAACACCTGCACCTTTTCCAAAGGCAGCGGAATTACCCCCAGACCTTCAACGGTCTCAAAGATCAACGTCTCGCCATTCGTCCCCTGAGCGCTAATCTGTGACCGCAATGGGACCGATGGAACCTCGGTTCCTGGCTGCGGGTTGAAGGTCAGGTATGCAACGGCTGGCTGGGCAGGCAGCAGCTCTTGCCCCAGCAACTGCAAGAAACGGACATAACTCAAGTCTGGCACCCGGTTCATCTGGTACAGCATCAGCTCGGTAAGCCAGGCAAACAACTCCACCAGGGTGACGCCGGGGTCGCTTTCGTTGAAATCGGTCCACTCCTGGGTGTAACGGGGAATGCGCAACAGGGCCTGCTGCTTCAGGTCAGCGTACGTTCGCGCATCGATCAGTCGAGATGCTTCAGCTTCTAATGGCATAACCCGGCCTCCTCAGGCTATCCGCCGCTGCTCTCCAGGCCTACCCCTTCGTTGATGAAGTAGGGATACACCAGGTTGTAAAATGAATTATTGGCTCGCAGGCGGTAATCAATTCGAATCAGCAAATAATTACGTGCTTCTGGGGGTGTCTCCACCCGCACATGGATTACATCGATGCGCGGCTCCCAGCGGATCAGGGCTGCGCGCACTTTTGCTTCAACCAGGCCGCGCAAAGCCTCGGTGTTGGCCTGGAACACCAGGTCGTGGATGCCGCAGCCATACTCAGGCATCATTTGCCGCTCACCCGGCGCGGTGCTGAGCAGGATCCAGATTCCCTGGCGAACTTTCTCTGCGCCATCCAGGTAAGCCAATCGCCCGTCAGGCCCCGGTTTGACCGGGAACGACCAGCCCTGGCCAATCAAATCAGTCATCCAAGCGCTCCTTTACGGTCCAATTAGCACGGTCAGGCAACCCGGCGGGGCAATCGTCCCGGTTGGCCCAACGCATTGCGTCATATCGTTCACCCGGGCTGCTGGCAATCCGCCAATGAGCACGGTGGAGCTGCCTGGCCCGGTGATCATGCCGCCGACATGGGGCTTGGGCCCATCGGACAGCGGGCAGGTTTGCATATCGGTCACCCGGGCCGCTGGCATCCCGCCGATCAACACGGTCGACATGCCCGGTGGAATGATCACCCCGCCGTGTACGGTCATATCACCAACCCGAGCAGCTGGTTGTCCCATGGCATCATCCTTTTGCTATTGGCGCTCAGTTGATCAGCACCAACCCGCCCTTAAGGGTCAAATTACCGGTCGCTTCCACGCTCATGCTGGTTGCCTTCAGGCTCATACTGCCGGTGGCCTCCAGGTTCAGGTTGCCGGTTGCCTTGACGTTCACATTGAGCGCCTCAACTTTGACCTCTCCGGTTGAGCACACAATCTGGATCTGGTTGTTGGTCGCATCAATGATCACTGTCTGGCCGCCCCGGGCGATAATTTCAATCTTCTCTCCACCCGGCGTATCGTCCAACCGCACTTGGTGTCCGCCCTTCGATAAGATCTCGATCTTTTCCTTGCCCTGGGTGTCATCCAGCTTGAAAATATGCCCACACCTGGATTGAATAAAGCGCCAGTTATTCTCGGTCTTTTTTCCATCATCGCTGGGCGGCAGGTCTGTTTGGCTCCACAGCGAGCCCAGGATATAAGGCCGCCGCAGGTCGCCATGCTCAAAGCCTACCAGTACCTCGTCGCCCTTTTCTGGTCGGAAGAAGGTTCCCCGCCCTGCCCCAGCCATGGGGGCCGCCAGGCGGGCCCAGTCGCTTTCCTGGTTCTCTAAATGGGGATAGGTCACCTTCACCCGGCCCAGGTTTTCTTCATCGTTCAGATCGCTCACCAGACCAATCACGATCCCGTTGCTGCTGTTATTCCTCATAAACCACCTCCTAAATCTCTTCCCGCCGGCACTCGAAGCGCGTGGTGTAGCCGCTGTCATCGATCTTATGCGTCGTGGAAGTGACAAAATATCTCCCACTGAAGCGCTTCCCCAGGCCTTCCAGGAAGATCACACTCCCGGCCCGCAAGTCCGGCAAGCCCACGGTTGAGCCGCTGCCTTTCATCATGTGTTTGGCAATCTGTTCCAGCGTTTCCCTGGCGAGTGTGTCGGCTTCTTCCTGACTATTGATGGGGCGAGTGGCGATAATCTCGGTGCGCTCATTGAACGCCGAATTGATGTTTGAATTGCCATCTGCCCCACCCACGTTTTGATTGGTGGCCAGGTCGGATCGGCGGGCAGTGGCCTGAATCGGTTGCTTTCTGACTGCATCCCAACCGTTTACCGTGACCTGCCCAACCTGGTTGGCAACGCTTAAATCGGGTTGGAATTCGACCAATGAAAGCCCGTACTTAAGCTTAAAGGTCTCCCGCCGCACCCCGTCCGACGGGCCAAAGTGCAGCTTGCTCTTGGATGGAGCGCCATTCGAGGGACTTTCCGAAGGGCTTTCCTTGACGAACAGGTCGTAGCCAATGCGGCGAGCCCGTTTCATCAGGAAGAAGATATCGTACTCTGCATCCTGGATCAGGTACTTGTAGGGCAGCTCCGCCGCGGCTGCTGTCGGATCAGTCTCAATTTCGACCCCCAGGCGTTGACCGATATCCCTGGCGATCTGGCTGTCGGTCTTGTTCTGATAGGTGTAGGATCTCTGCTCCTTGCGCAGCCGATGGATCAGGTTTAAACCGCTGATTGTGAGCGTTGGCTGTCCAGCGGAGGGGAAGCTTGGACGCAAAGAGGTGATCTCTCCCGTCAGCATCAACCGCATCCGCTCGCGGCCAGAGTTTTCCTTGCCAAAATAACCCATCCACAAGGCCGCTTGCTTGCCTGGGTCAAACAGCGTCTGGTCGCTGTACTTGAAATCGCGGCTGTCAGCGTCCCAGTTGGTGATCACCAGCTCGAAGCTGTCCACCTCTTCCAGGCTGTCTGTGTACGATACGCTGATCACATCCCGGATCACATCGCCGCGCAGCACCTGATCGCCCACCTGCACCTTGAAGGCGGGGACGTAGAAGTCCTGGCCGCGATAGATCGCAACGGGATCGGTGCTCATTCTCTTCTCCCGGGAAAGACGGGCACGTCAAGTGGCGGGATAATCAATTCCGTCCCCGGCGCCAGCCGGCGCGGGTTGGTTATCACATTGTCATTAAAGTCGGCAATGAGCCGCCACTGGCCAGGATCGCCATACTCCTCAGCCGCCAGGCGGTTCAAAGTGTCGCCCCGCCGCACCACGCGCCTTTTGCTGTGGTCAGAAGATTCCAGTTTGAGCTCAGACACCTGGTCTTCCAACGATTTGTATTCCCGGAAAGACAGGGTCAGCGTGGCCCGGACAGGCTTTCCACTGGAATTAAACAGGTTAAACTTCTGCGTCACGCTCTCGACAATAGCCTTGAACTTGAGGCTGCCCCAGACGAAGAGGATGCGCGGCGGGGCGTGCGTCTTGGGTTGGATCTTGACCAGTTGGTAAAATGGGCCGGTCAGGTCGCGCACATCCCGGCCGGTGGCTTCCCATCCATCCCCCTCGGTGGTGGTGTCAAAGAATAAATCCAGGGATAATTTCTCGTTTTGCCCGCGCACGAACTGCAAGATTGGTGAATCGATGCCATAAATACCAATCTCGGCGATCTGAGCTCCTTTGGTCAAGGTATATTCGGTCGGGTTGAACTGCACGGTGAGGAACTCCGGCAGGCGCTCCTCGTCGACCGCATCCTTGTCCAGCACTTCGATGATGGCTTTCTCCATTGCTGGATTACTCCTCGCCTTGCATCGATGGGGCTGCCTGTGGGCGCAGTTGGGTGGCCTCTCGCTGTTGGCGCTTGTTGTATTCGCGTTGCTCCAACCGCTGGAGCATGATCTGGACCAAGCGCTCCAACTGGGCAGGACTCAAAGGTAATTCGCCGTCAAAAACGGTCACCTCGCTGCTCATCCTCTCAATATTTACTGGCATACCCGTTTCTCCTATATGATCCGCTTGAGCCCCTGGTGGCAAAGCTCCAGCGTCTCAACTGCGACATTGTTTTGCAGCGCGTTTAGGTCCGGCCCGATCCATTTGGCAGGGAACGCCCGGTCGAAGTCCCATTGCATCACAACTTTGCTGTCGTCGCCCGGGTCCAGGACGGCAATCGAGCCACTCCGCAGGCGCACGATCCCCCGCGTCAGGTTGTAATACCATTCCCACAGGCTGCGATCAACAATGCCGCGCTTGAGGGTGATATTGCTTTGCTTGGTCCGCCCCGGGAATTTGTGAATGTGGGTGTTCAGCCCGCCTTCGGCATAATCCTGGGTCTCGGTCTCTAGTTGCAAGCCGTTGCACTCGCTGAACCCGCCCACCGGCTGGTTGTCCAGCGTGATTTTGAACCGGAATCCCAAAACGGGGTCATTACGAGAAGCGGTTTCAGCCATTGCCATTTCCCTGGGTCTCGATGATCTGGGTGCCGTATTCGGTTTTGCCGATGCGCACCACCACGAACTCTGCTGGCCAGGGCGGAAGAACCCCAATCTGGCAGATCAAGCGCCCCTGGTCGGTTTCTACTGGCGGATTGGTGGTCTCATCACAGGTGACGGTGTAGGCCTGTTCAGCAGTGGCCCCATCCAGCATCCCTCGGCGCCACAGATCATCCAAGAAGCTGCGCACAATCCGGCTCAGTTCGCGCCACAAGTCGGGATGATTGTTTTCAAACACCACCCACTGCAACTGTTCTTCGATGGACTCCTCAATCATGATCAGCAACCGCCGCACATTGATATAGCGCCAGAGTGCGTCGCTGCTCAATGTGCGTGCCCCAGCCACGCGCATCCCCCGTCCTGGGTAAGGCCGGATGACATTGACCGCCCGTTCGTTCAGCATACCGTGCGCAATATCGTCCAGGGAAAGCGTCACGTCCTGCACCCCCTCCAGGACTTCATTGGCTGGCGGCTTATGCACCCCGGTGCGCCGGTCCACTCGGGCGTACACCCCGGCCACATGGCCGCTGGGCGGCACCTGGCGCAACAGCTCACCGCCCAGGCGCAGTGTATCGGGGACTTTGAGCCAGGGTAAATACAGGGCAGCATATTTGGTGTCGAAGGCGTTGCGCCAGGCCAGCGCAGCCTGCACATCGGAAACACCCGGCGGCATATCCAGGATTGCAACCCGGTCCTTCAAATCCTCGCACTGGGCGATCATCGCCCAGTGCAGGCGTGCGATGTCTGCTGGAGAGAGCGACGGCGGGTATTCGATCTCGCCTTCCGGCGCAGGGAGGTCATCTTCGGCTTCTGGAAAAGTGCACAGCCTCATGGGTCGAAACTGTGGCGGCGGGGGCTGCTGGAACATCAGGTCTGGGATGGCCAGGATGCTGACCTCATCCACCTTCCTGAGCTCATCCAGGCCCTGACTGATGTGAAGGGGAGTCAGGGTCTTCAGGCCATCCTGCCCGCCTTGTAAAGCAAATGGACCGCGCGCCGGAAAGGGAAGCAGCCCCCCTGGCCGGTCAGCGCGCAACACGCTTCCTGCCCGGTTAAGCACGGCCTCGGCGCTGCCCTCCTGGCCTGGCGACAGGGTGAGATCTACCCACTGGCGCTGGAATGGCGCGCCGCGTTCGCTCAAGGCAATGCTGAAACGCTCACCTGCGCCCCGCATAACCGTCACCCCTGTCAGGTCTTGGAGTGAAGTGTCTGCCGTGAGCTGCAGGACTGGACGCTGGTTTTCATCTAACAAATCGACTTTCTGACCGGCCTGAAGCGGGTACCAGGCTGTTGCGGGCGAAACCGGCGGACGCACAGGGGTGTTGTCTGGAAAACGCGTCGGCGATAGCAGGTTTGTTGCTGTCACCAGCCGCGAACCGCTGGCATCATCGTTCAGCACCGTTTCGACATAACGGGGTTCCGGTGTAAAACGCGCCTCTCGCTCCCCGCCACCGGCCGCGACCGTGAGCTGGATGGCTGGAATCGGTGGCTTGCTCGGCGCCCTCTGATTCATAGGGCGCAGGTCGGTGGCCTGCACCAGGCGCGAGCCATTTTGGGGGTCATTCAGCTTTGTCACCACGTAGTTGTCTTGGGCAGGGTCTAAGGATAGATTGGTCCATTGTTCTTCAATCTGGCCGTTGACCCGGGTGAAGGTCAAAGACAGTCCCCCTTGACGATCGGTAACTGCCATTGCCCGCACGTCCGTTCCCCAGGTGCGCGGATCAAACGCCGTCAGCCGCAGCGTAGGGCGGCCGGCCTGGTCCACCAGCAAGAGGTGCGCCAGGGCCATGGTCAGGTCTTGCCACAGCTCCTGGCCGCGCCCGGGAATCTGCAGGGTGAGCGAAAAACGCTCCGCGCCAATATTGGTTAACCCGACCCGCACCTGCCGGCCCCACACACCTGGGCTGCGGGCTTTGAGAAGCAAAGTGCCCTCGCCGGCGGTATCGGCCAGGACCAGGCTGGCTGACTGGGCCTGGTTTGGATCGGCCACGCGCACCACATAGCACGTTGCCCCGCCGTTGGCGAAAAACCCGCGCACCGCATAGGCCAGGTAGCCTTGCGGGATCTGGTCGCCAAAGGTGCTGGTGAACTGCGTCATGCTCTCCACCTTCACCGGCTGGTTCAGCGGCCCACGCGCAGCCACACCGACAAAACCGGCGATATCGGTGCGCAGTGGGCCGATGCCAGCTGGTGGATCGAGCCACTCAAAGTAGACGCCCGGCGTGCGATAGGTGTACACGGCTGGATCCTATGCCATCACCAGCTTTTCAACCACAATCTCCAGCGACTCAATTGCCACTTCGTTGTTCTTGGCATTGAAGCTTGGTCCGTCGAGCTTGCGCGGCCATGCCTGGCTGAATTCCCATTTCAGCGCAATTTCACGCGCTTCGTTCAACAGCGTGATGGTGCCCGAGGCGCGCTGGGTTTTGCCATCGATCACCTTCTTGCGCCAATCCCACAACGATTTGGCGTCCTTGGTAAAGCCGCGCTTGAACGTGATGTTGCCATACTTGTTCAACCCGGTCAGCTTGCGGACGTGATTTTCTTTCTCGTCCCCATTGCGATATTCCACGGCGTCTGTCTCCATGCTCAGACCGCTGACCTCGGAGAACCCTGTCTCTGTGGTCACCCCGTCGATCTCGACCAGGAAGTTAAACGCCCGAAAGGGATCTTTGCGGTCACCTGATTCGGCCATACCTAGCCTCCTTATCTCTCTCCAAAAATGATGCTCATCTCACCGATTCTCTATGCTGATGGCAGGAAAGGTGAGCGGTTAACTCTGCGCTTCCAGCGTCTTCTGGCTGAAGCGGAAGATGACGAACTCGGCCGGTTTGACCGGAGCCAGCCCGATGTAGCAGATCAGGCGGCCATTGTCGATATCGTCCTGGGTCATGGTGGAGCGGTCGCACTTGACGAAGAAAGCCTCCTCCTGGGTTGCTCCCATCAGCGCTCCGTTGCGCCAGATGGTGACCAGGAAGTTGGTGATGCTGCGGCGCACCCGATCCCACAGCGGCTCGTCGTTTGGCTCAAACACCACCCACTGGGTGCCTTCGTCGATGGACTCTTCCACAAAGATGAACAGCCGACGCACATTAACGTACTTCCATTGGCCGTCGGAGGACATTGTGCGCGCCCCCCAAACTCGGATGCTTCGCCCATCCGGACGAAAGTCGCGAATACAGTTCACATTGCGCGGGTTTAAGATATCTTGATCTCGCTTGGTGACGGGAAATTCCATGTTCAGCGCCCCACGAACAACCTCATTCGCCGGAGCCTTGTGCACCCCGCGCTCAATATCACTGCGGGCATAGATCCCGGCTATGTGGCCGGTCGGTGGAATAAACCGGGGTTCATTCGTCAATGGGTCAAAGATCTGGATCCATGGGTAGTAGAACGCGCCATAAGATGTATCGCGCGGTGGGTCCAGGCGAGGATTGTTGAAATCACTACGCCCGCTTTCGACCGAAAGGATAGCAAACCGGTCTCGGAGCAGCTCACATTGATTCAGTTCCTCATCACGGAGGTTGGCCATAAAGGCGTTTGTCACTGGGTGAACGTCATCTGGCACGCACAGCAGGGAGATCTCGTCGATTGCCTCCAAGGCCCGCAATCCGCGGCCGCGGCCCAGCGGTTCACCGGCTAACCCGCCGATCGGGTTCATGTCCCCGACAAAGTCAGCCAGAGTCAGGTTTCCGCCCGGGTTGGCGGGTTGGAGCGGGGTGATTGCACCGTTGGTTTGAAGCGCTGCCGGCCCATTGTTGTTCCAGGCTACCCGAACCAGGCTGGATGACGAATTCAGTGTGGTGACCACATTGTTCATTGCGCCTTCTCGCTCGGTCAGGTTATCAAATTGCTCAAAAGCATCGGGAGCGCGCCAGTTGGGGTTATTGACTGCCGCGTTGGGATCAGTGGGATCAAGCGGGCCAGGCGGCACTGGCGCCCGGTAGTACCAGATGCTCACCTTGAAGCGATTCTCCGTGGGCACAGCCTTGCCAGGTGGATCTACCTTGACAAAGACGTTATCACCCCACGAACCCCGGCCAATGGCCCGCACGGTCAGGTTGTCGACGTCGACCTGTGCTGCCGTGGCTGTGTTTGATACCACGCGGGACACAAAACAGCGCTGGCCGCCGTTGGCGAAAAAGCCCTGGATAGCGTAGGCCAGGTACGAAACGTCCGGGATATAACCGCCATACCAGCGCTGGTAATCCAGCCAGCTGGTGACCAGGCGGGCGTATTCTGGCCCGCGCTCTGTTGGGCCTACGAATCCGGCCGTGCTGGTGCTCACTCCTTCAATAGGCACCGGCCCGGTGGCAATCTCCTCAATATATACACCAGGTGCAAGATACTCAGGCATGATAGATCTCCTTCCGCATAAATGTGCTTGGTCTACTGGAATTGAAAGGTTGGCACGACCACCGTGGCCCGTGGCCTCACTGGCACATCCAACCTGGTCAGAATACGCCCATCGGGCAGGCGGGCGGTGACATCCACCTGATCGTCGATATCAAATTGGTCAAGATCGAAATAATAAAACCAGCCGCCGTCCGGGCTGGTTACGGCCAGGTTTGGGTACGGGCCGCCACTGCCGGCGCTGGCGAGCTGCAGGGTGAATCGGGTGGCGGGCCGGCCCCGGTCCGTCACCCAGCCTCGCAGGGCCGCCTGCGACAGGCTGCACTCGAAGCCATGAACCACACACACATCCGGTCCTGGGATTTCTACCACCGTGCCATCCGGCTGCGGCAAGCCAAAACGCAGTCCCGTCGTCCCGGTGGATTGATCCTCAGCGAAAACCAGCACCCAGCCGCCATCTGGACCGGTTGTGTGAGGCTTAACAACTGGCAGGGCGGCCGCCCGTACGGTTATCCCCTCCAAGGGGCGTCCATCCCGCTGGTGCAGGTTGCCTCGCAGCAGCGTTGGGCCATTCCCCACGGGCATGTTGTTGCTGTTGCAGCCGCCGGGGACTGGAAAATCCAGCCGCAATGGCGTGGCATGTGGAAACGGATACAGCGGCGCGGGTGTCAATAAGACTGAATAGGGCGTAGTTGCTCCAGGCCCCCTTGGGTCTGGCATTGGCAATGTCACCTTTACCTTTTCCTGCTGGTAAAGGCGCGGCACATTCCTTCCGGATGGCTTGAATTCGTGTGGCTGGGTATCGATGAGCACGGTGTACTCGCCTGGCGCCAATATATTCTGGTAGGTGGTGCCATCTGGCATTTTGACAGCCCCGAAGAACAGGTGGTAACCGCTTGGATTGCGCCCAACGATCATCTCCATTGGAGGGTCGATGGGCTGTGCCGCCCCGTTCACCAGTCGTTCAATCACATAAAAGTACAGGGGCACTATCGGCCGCGGGTGAGGTGTGCCCATCCCGTGGGCGCGCGCATAACCGTCCACAATATCGAAGACCAGGTTGGCTGTTCGTAGCCGGGTCTCATAACCGATGCGTAAAGTCATTCTGCCCTATCCTGTGTCGCCCCGATCATCGGTGTCCTTGGAACGGAAGCCGCTGTGTTGCTCCACAACCCGGGCAGCGCTAATGGAGCGGTTTGAATCGATCCGGGCCACTGCCACCTGGTAGCAAACCGACAGGCGGTATGGCTGGCGTAACGCCTCCCACACGTGGGCAAGCTCTTCCAGCGTCAACCGGCTCAAGACAATGTGCAGTTCTTCCTCAATCCCATCCGCACTGTCCCTCAACGGCACGATTGATTGATCGTAAAAGGTTTGCATCACTAATCCGAGCAACAATTGCTGGTATTCGGCTTCGTAGGCCGGCCCGGTTGGTGTGACCAGGTAATTCAGGTTGAGCGCCAGGGGCGGCATCTGCCGGGTCTCTGCGCCGTTGGTGCGGAGCGGTGTTTGGTTCTTCACAAACTCGTTTTCAGATACCTGGTACAGCCATAGAGATAGCTTATTTTGCTCGTTTAGCGAGGTTTCCGTCGGGTTGGTCAAACTGATGTTCATCTCATTGTTGACGAACGGCCCAAGAACCGGATCGGCGCCAATTGCCTGCCAGAGCAATGCTCGTAAGCGAAAGCTGGTGGCTTTCAGAACCAGGAAGCTGCTCATCTACGGGGCCCTCTTAACCATCTTTAGCCTGCGATACCGGTCAACGGCGGGCAGCGGTGGAGATGGGTCATTCTTCGATATCCAAGTCGTATGTATCGGATGGAGGCCGCAACCCTTCGTTGGCAGCCTGTTCTGCCGAGGTGGTCAGTTTTTTGAAGGTGCTGATCGGATCGGCCGTTTGCCCAGATGAGGAAGATTGCTCCACAGGCGTCACTTGGGCTGTGCCTTGCTCTGGGTTTTGGGAAGTCTCTGGTTGATTTGCCTCCTCCGCCTCCTGTTCCTCCGTCTCTTCTTCCTCTTCGCCGGGCAGCGGATCCCAGCCAACATAGATGTTGACCGTGATCTTTTTGTCCAGCCAGTTCTTTACCGTCAGCGCTTCCGGCAGCTCCCCGCCGAGCAGCCCAGTCGCGCCTGGGCCGAGCAAAAAGACCGGCATATCCAATGCGGTCCATCCCCCTTCGCCGATTCGGTATTTCACCTTGTTGCTGTACTCATCAGCGGCGATTACTACCATCTTGAGCAAGCCGCGACCGCACATCGGCACGAGCAGCTCGCGTGTCTCCTTGGCCAGGATTTCTCCTCCACCCTTGCAAAGATAAGCCACGTTGAACATATCCTTCTTGCTGATCGGTGGACCTGGTATAACGGAGAAACTCAATTCATACTTAATCTGATCAGGCATGGCTGGATCTCCTTTCGCGGGGCGACCCATGGGCGGCCCCATGTTGCATGAATCCCAAATGCCTCTCCTCCCAGCAATAACCACCTGGTTGAAGAGCATTGAACAACCTATTGGTTGGGTTGTACACCCATTTCCTCCAGGTACGGCAGGATAAAATCGACCATCTTGTCCAGGCTCTTGAAGTAGGCTTTCTCGCCGTCTGCTAAATGGGTGATCACTCCACGCCATAACGGCGTTGCACCTTCAATCTCGCGAGGTTCTCTCCAAATTCGTAGAATAAAGATATTCATTGTATTGCTCTGAGAGTCCACATTAATCTATGAGATGCTCTTGGCGCCGTTGGATAAAGGAAAAGTGATCATTAAGGTTCACTATACAAGGTCATCATCACCCAGCCATCACAAAAGAATCACCCGCCTCTCAAAATCAAATTTCCTATCGGTCTTTTTAGGAATATTTGGCACAAAAGGTGTCGGTTTATTCTCCTGGCCTAAACCTGATCAGCGCGCTGTGATTGGCTGGGCAAAAGATCAAGTCCCCAATCTGCATCGATTTCTCTGCCACCGTTGCCAAGGCAAAGCAGAGCCTCTGTGGCGGCCCTCTTAAATTCCTGTCAAAGGGTGGATTGCAAGATGGATCATCCCAGGAGCGAATCTGTCATCTATTTGTCAGAAACTTGAAGGATTATTTGGGGACACGGAGGTTAGAATTTTTACTGGCAGAAATGTGCAATAAATTGGATGATGGTGAATGAAGAAACCCGATACAATCAAGGTCAGGGTAACCAGGATTCAGCCATTTGGCATCTTTGTGATGATGCCTGATGGCAAGGAAGGCTATATCCGCCGGAAGGAGCTTTCTCTTTCTGGTGACACACCGCCCCACGAGTTGGTTAAGCTGGAAGATGAATTGGAGGCTGTTCTCCTTACACCGGCCACACCGGAGCGATTGGCGGAGCTGAGCGTCAGGAGCGCCTTGCCTGATCCATGGATGTCGTTTGCGACCCAAAAAAATGTCGGCGATGTTGTCCAGGCGACAATCAAGTACCTGTACCCCGATAAAGTCAAGGCCGAAGTTGCGCCCGGCGTCGATGGGGAAATATCTGCTGCAGACCTATGCCACAGCGAATGCCAGAACCCGGAACAGATTGTGTGGATCGATGACCGGGTTGAAGCCATCATCACAAAGATTGACCGGGCAAAGCAGCACCTGCAGTTGAGCGTGCGAGCGCGCCTGGAACAAATCAAACGGCTGGACACGCTAATCGAATCCCTTTATACTGAACCAGATGTTACCCATGCCTTGCTGAGCGCACCAGTTGAGCGCCCTCAGTTGGTTGTCGCTGCCGATTGCGAACTTTCTAACTTGCGGGTGGCGCTTGCAGAAGATCAGCCTGAACTTCTGAAAGCATTCGGCCAATGGCTCAGGGAAAAGGGCTGCATTGTAGAGGGTTTTCCAAGAGCGGCGGACGCGCTGCGCCACACACTGACAACCGAGACAGACCTCGTGATTGCCGACCTGGATATGCCAGAAATGGACGGGCTGACCTTGATCAGCGAGTTGCGCTGCCAGAAATACCATGGCCCAATCGCGGTAATGAGTGTGCCTGACCTGATCGAGCAGAATCTGGAAAGCCTGTATACCCTCGGCGTCTCGGCCGCCTTTGTCAAGCCTTTGGATTTGAATGAGATCTGCGCCTTTCTGTGGCAGGTAAAAAATGGCCAGTTGCCGGATTTGAGTCGGCTGGTGAAGGAGTTAAAAGCAACTCGGCGTAAAGGCTTGCCTTCTGGGGTCAATAGCTGGGGGAGCCAGCCCCGATCCCTCTGGCAACATGGCTCTGTTAAGGAACAGGTTCGCGTACTTTTACAACAACTGATCCGTGATACGTCCGCAGAAGAGGGGGTGGTGTTCCATATTGATCGGAGTACCCGGGTTGTGCAGGTGGAGGCAAGCGCAGGTAGCCTGCCTATCACCTCGCAAGAGAATGTGTCCCTGCTGTACAGTCCGGTAAAGGATGTGATTTTTGAAGGAACACAGGTCCGCGAACCGTCGGCAAAAATGGATGGGCAAAAACGGTTCAAGAACCTGCTCAAGTGGATCGATTTTGAGTCGTGCATTGGTGTGCCAATCCCTACAACTGAAACCTGTGAGCACGCCCTGTTCCTGTTTCACCGCAGGCCCAATATGTTCCAGCCGGTTCACCTGCGTAACGCCTGGGCCGCTTCTGCTGAGATCAGACTTCTGCTGGAGCGGGTTGATCTGGAGCGCAAACGGCGCATCACGCGGCAAACTATCCTGAGCGGAGAGATTGCAGCCGCGTTCAATCATGAGATTAATAACAAAGCCACCACCCTGGAGCTGGAGGCGAAAAACATGGAGTCGGCCCTGGCTAACATCGCCGGCGAGCTGCCCACCCAGGAAGAATTCAATGCGATCCGGGAGCGCTGTCAAAATGTGAGCAAAGCGATTGCTGATCTGATGCGAATTACCGCAGAATTTCCGCGCATCAGCACTGGCAAAGATGAGGCTGTGTTTTTGAATGAGGTGATTGCCTTCACGGCAGATGAACTATCTGCGCAGGCGCGCAAAACGGGTGTTAAAGTCCGGCTGCATTTATCGGATGAAGTGCCGGAAATCTCTGGCTCGGCGAGCATGTTTCGCCATATCTTCTACAACATTATGCTGAATTCCATTCAACAGATGGAACTGGCAAAATCTCCCCGCAGACTCATCGAGATCGTCAGTTATTATCATCCTCAGGATAAAGCTTTCCCGATCAAAGTCCGCTTTTCCGATAGCGGGCCTGGGATCCACCGTAAGCTGTGGGAAGACATCTATAAGCTTGGAATCACCACCCGGCCGGGCGGTTCGGGTTTAGGCCTGTATATTGCCGATAGCCTGGTCAGGGCGATGAACGGAAAATTGCGGATTGCCGAGAGCCTGATTGGCATTGGGACCCAGTTTTTACTCGAGCTTTCCAATTAAGCGCCAGAAGTCAGGGAGGGTATATGGACGAGCAGTTCAATGTGTTGCTGATTGACGACGAAGAAAGCTTACGCAAGCCGCTGTCTGGGTATCTTCTGCGGGTTTATGGCTATCAGGTTGACACGGCGGCAAACCAGACTGAGGCCCTTGAAATGGTGGGCGCGGCGCGGGATAAATATGATGTTGCGCTGGTGGACCTGTATCTTGAAAGCCCAAAGGGTGGAATTGAGACCGTGCGGCGCATCAAAGAGCTGAACGTTGACATCGAGTGCATTGTCCTGACCGGCTATGACGACGAAGAAAGCCAAGCAGACGCCCAGGCAGCTGCCCAGGCCGGGGCTTCGCGGTTTATCCGCAAGGCAGCCGATAAAGCCGAGCTGGCTCGGGCAATCCGGTATGCGGCGCAGCAATCGCGCCTGCGCAAGAGCGGCCGGTTGCTCTTGAGCCTGAAGAACCTTGACGATGTGTTTAACAGCACCTGCCAGGCGGCTAAATCTGTGGCTCTGGCTGAGGATGCTGCCCTGGTGATTGCAAATGGCAAAACTGGCGACCTGGAGATACACCGCTCACGGCCTATTCCACCCGAGCTGATGTGGACGCGCATCCAAGAAGACGGAGATATCTCGCGCCAAATTATTGCCACTGGTCAGGTTTTTTCAATTTCCGATATCAACCAATCAGACAGCCTGACTTCGAAGCTCAAACAGGAGAATTACAGTTCGCTGATTGGCGTCCCTGTTCCGGCTGAGAGGGGCAACCTGGGCGTGCTTTACGTTTTTTCGCACAAGCAAGCGCATTTTGACGAAGGCGGCACGGCGGTTCTTCTTCAAATGCTTGCCAGCCAGGCAGGGCTGGCGATCGCTAACGCCCACGCTTTTGACCAAATCAACTCCAACCTGGGCTACATGAAGACTTTGATGAACACCGGCCAGGGTTTTGCTCAGGCAAAAACTCTGGACGAACTGATGACCCTGGCATGGCAGTTTGTCTGCGAGCAGCTTCAGGTGAAGACATTTTTCATTGCCCTGGCCGATTGGCAGAAAGACGCCCTGGTGTTCCATATCGCCTTTGACGAGGGCGAGCCGATCAGTATTGAGCCGCGCCGGATTGGGCCGGATGCGGACTGCATTGGAGTGAGCTGTTATGTGGTGAAAACTGGAGAAGAGCTCACCTGGCAGACCTATGCCGAAGAAACAGCCATATGCGCCCAAAAAGGGATTTCACCGGTTCACCTGGGTCAGCCGCCTCATCCCCGCTCATGCTTCTATTACCCCCTTAAGATTGGTGGGTTAGTGACCGGAGTGATCTCTATTCAAAGCGGAGATGCTCATGCATTTCCGAAAATCCTGCTGGACGCCTTCCGTTCGCTCGGCAGCCAGTTGTCAATCGCCATCGAAAATATCCGCTTGTTGACCAACCTTCAACTCATTCAAGAGCTTTCGACTTCGATTTCTGCTATGCTATCTTTGCCGGAAGTGTACAACGAGACGTGCTATGCAGCCGTGCGTCTCTTTGAAGCGGATCACAGTGGCCTGGTGATTTTTGATGACCAAAATCGGTGGGGGCTGGTTCGCGGCGAATATCCCCCGGAATACGGCACGAAGGGCATCCGGGTGCCAATTGGGGAAACACCAGCAATGCAGCGGCTGCTGATGGGTGAAGTGTTGGTTTATGACGATGTGAATCAAGCCCAAGAAGATCTGGGACCCACATTGGAAATCTTCCAGCGCATTGGGATCCGGTCCATTGCCATTATTCCCATCACCCAAGGGGGTAAGGTGGTGGGCTCCTTCAGCCTGGATAGCATCCACCACATCCGCCGCTTCCAAACGATGGGGCCATTGTGCAAAACGCTGGCTGCCCAGGTGAGCGTTGCGGTTGAGAATGCGCGCCTGTATGAAGAGGAACAGCGCAGAGAAAAATTGCTCACCGTTCTGGCTGAATTTTCTCAGCAAATCCATGCTATTCAAGAGCCGGAAAGGTTGAGATATGAAATTGTCCATCTGGCAGCAAACCTGTTGCGATCAAAGGAAGGTCTTCTGTTGATCAACCATCCCTACCAGGAATTACTGGAGCTTTGCACCAGTGACGGCAGGCTTTGTAACTTCTCTGGCGCTACGATCCCCTATAGCGATAGTTTCCTGGGCAAGGTGGCTCAAACCGGAAAACCATTTCTGTTAAACCAGACAGGTCTGCTGGCTCAGACCTCTACGCCCTTTTGCGAGTTTCCTTTCGAGTCAGTATTAGCAACACCGCTGCACACATCCGGCCAGGTCTCTGCAGTCCTGGTGGTGATGGATGACCGTCCGGAGCGCCTTTTCAACCAGCTGGATTTGGAAATTCTCCAGCGGTTCGCCGAGCAGGCTGCTCTCGCTGAAGAAAAATCGGCTTTGATTTCACGCGAACAGCGCAACCTTTCCAAGATCAGTATGCTGCATCATGTCAGCAATGCCATGCAAAAAACGCATGACCTGGACAATATCTATCATATCCTGTTGACAGCCATCACAGCAAACTATGGGCTGGGCTTCAACCGTGCGGCGCTGTTCATGCTGGATGTTGAGCACCAAAATCTGTGCGGGGTGCGCGCCATCGGAGAGATGGAAAATAACGGCTGGGAATCTGGCATTGCAGCCTACTGGCGAGAGGGCATGCAGGATTTCAACCACTATTTAGAAAGACTGGAAGCGGATGAAATCCAGACCACTCCCCTGGACAAAGTTGTGCGAGAATTAAAGGTGCCCGCCGATAGCAAAGCTTTCATCGCGGCCAAACAGCAGTTGATCCAGAGCCATTACCAGCGGGTTCCTGTGGGCGACCGATCGGAGCTCACCAAAACGGGTATTCTCCATCCCTTGAAGCCGAAAACCGAGGTTGTGGTTGCGGCAATGATCGCACAGGGGGAATTCATTGGCCTGTTGGCGGTTGACAACTATTTCACCGGCAGCCCAATCTCAGACCAGGACTGCGAGTCATTGCTGGCCTTTGCCTATGCGGGTGCAGTGGCGATCAGTAATACGAAGCTGCTCTTAGCCACCCAATCCAACCAGAAGGCCTTGCATGCCTTTTTAAAAGCGAGCAGTGATTTATTATCCTTACGAAATGTGGACAAAATTCTGAATGATATCGTCACCCAGGCGCAAATTGCAACTGGAGCTTCGGGTGTGACAATGGTCCTGATTGAAAAACCCTTCAGAGTCCGCCCCATCATCTCTGCCGGCCAGGACCAGGCGGAGAATGTGGTTGGGATGATCCGCCCAGACGGTATTTCGATGCAGGTGATCGATACGGGTGAGCCGGCCATCTTTCCGGATGTCAGCAAGGCGCGTGATAAGCTGAACCCGCGCATGGTTTTCAGCCAGGTTAAGTCGGTGATTTGCTATCCGATTACCCTGGGCGACCAGCGTATCGGTGTCATGTGGTTTCACTACTGCGAACCACGGTTCTTTAGCCCCATGGAGCTGAGCGCCATTGAGCTGTATGTGAACCAGGCTGCGCTGGCCTACGATAATGCCAGGCGCTTCAAGGAAATTCAGGCAATCAATGCCACAACTGCCGACCTGACCGGCGTGACCGAAATGAACGCTGTGACCGCTCAGGTTTTGCAAAGCATACGTGAAGTGCTTGAGGCCGATTCAGCCGTCTTGCTGGTGTATGACGATAAGAGCGACCGGTTTCTGGAAAAATATTCCTGCCACTTTGGCTTTCCGGATGAAGCCTGGAGGATCTACTCGACCGAGCGTCATCGAAGGCGGGGCACTGCCGAGCGGGTGATGGAAATGGGGTGGATGGGGGTTTCTGACCTTCAGCGCCAGAATCATCCAGCAGTTGGGAAACCGACCCGCAAACTGTTGGCCTCTGCCAACACGATCAGTTTTCAGGGTGTCGCCATACGCATTGGCGAGGAAAAACTGGGGGTCTTTTATGCTGGCTATCAGGTTGTGCGCGAATTCAGCGAACGAGAAATAAAAGTTGCCCAAACCCTAGCTTACAATGCCGGTCAGGCGCTCAAGAAAGCCCGCCTGTGGGAGCAACTGGAAAAGTCACATAAGACCGGGCGCGTGATTGCCCAGTTTTCCGCCCTGGGCAACCTGCAACAGACGCTTGAGCAGTTGGTTCAGGGCTCGCTGCAAGCGCTGGACTGTGACTGCATCATGGTGTACACGTATCACGAAGATACCGACGCTTTTGATCCCCTTCCAGCAATGGCGGGAGTGATCTATCCGGATGAGGTCCTGGCAAAGGAAATGTTTGGCCAGAAGTCACGGGTGCGGCGGGTTATGGAGTTAGGCGTGACCTACAAAACCGAGGACACTCCGCATGACCCACTGCTGAGCGGCCCGTTCTCCCGGCGGGAGGGTATTAAATCCACCCTGACGGTGCCGCTGAAGGTCGGAACCCAGAAGGTCGGACTGATGTTTGTCAATTATCGCAAGAAACACCGTTTCACCAATGATGAAGTCCAGGATACGGAGTTCTTTGCAGACCAGGCGGCCATAGCGATTCACAATACACAGCTCTTTGAAGCGCAGACCAGGCATCGCAATGCGCTGCTAAAAATTCACGAGACCTCGGCTGCGGTGACGGAAATTTTAGAGCTGGATCGTCTCTTGCCATTGATTGCCCAAAAAACATCCCAGATCTTCTCGGATATGAGCGTGAGCCTGATGGGATGGGACGAGCAGGAGACGCACATGACGATCATCGCCTGCTACGGGCTGAGCCAGGAATACCGTTGCCGGCAAATGATCCCCAAAGACCGCATCGATGCCTATATGGATTTGCTCAACGACAGCCCATTCATCTTTGACTTGCGCAAAGAACCGTTTGGCAACCTTGATTTGATTGAACGCGAAGGTCTTTACAACGTCCTGGTAGCACCGATGAAAGTCAGCGGCCCGGATGAGAAACTGATTGGGCTTTTGAACGTGTATTCCAGAGATGCGCACCGTCTATTTGATCAGAACGAAAAGGAGTGGATCCGCATCCTGGCGAATCAGGCAGCAATTGCGATCAAGAATGCCAAAAACTATGCTGAAATCAAGCGAATCAGCCGTTATTACGGGGATCTTAGCTTCGTTGATTGGATGAGAAGGCTCAGCGAAATCTTCAAGCACCGCATGAACAACGAGACCATGAAAGCCACGGCAAAGATCCAGCTCATCCGCAGCGCTTTGAAAATGTACAACACCAAAAAAGCCTTTGACCACCTGGAGTTGCTGGAAAAGCAGATCCTGGAAATTGCCGAGATGCCGCTCAAGATCCCGTTGATTGTCGAGGGCGTGGACAGGCCCTTGGAAGTCAATGAATTCTTGAAAGAGTATATTCTCAAATTGCGGCAGAAAAACCGGTTTGCTTCCGTTCAGATCATCGACGACTTGCCGGCTGAGCTGGATGATGTGCTCATTGCTTTCAGTGGCGGATTGTTGCGCGAGGTCCTGGAAGTGCTCACCGATAATTCGCTAAAAGCCATGAGAGGAGCAACCCGGCAGCGCAAGACACTCACCTACGCCACTCGTATCGATCAAGAAAGGCTGGAAATCACCGTTCAAGATACCGGAAGGGGCATTCCCAATGACCTCATAGATCAACTCTTCTTGCTGCCAATTCAACAAAAGGAAACAAGCGGTGTGGGCTTATTTCTCACCCGTCTTTTTGTAGAAAACTATGGCGGCACTATCCGATGCAAAGAAACCGGCCCGGATGGGACGGTGATGGCAATCGCCTTTCCCATCCACTCTAGAACTGAAAAGTGAGCTGCCCCAGGTTATGGACAAAACCTGCTCAATCTGTACACGGGATTGGAGGAGAAAATGAAGCGCAAGGTCATGCTGATGGATAATAACCTGGAATTAATCAGGGATGTAACCGCGGCTTTGGAAAGCAACGGTTACCAGGTTTTTCCGGCATCCACACTGGACGAAGCAGAAAAAATACTGCGGGAGCAGTGGTTCCACCTAGGCCTGTTCGATGTCCGCATGATTGATGAGGACGCACGCGAAGATACAAGTGGAATTGAATTGGCAACCAAAGTGGAATTCGCCCATATACCGAAAGTGATCCTTTCAACATACAACGATTTTAACTATGCGCTCCTGGCGTTGAAGGAAGGAATTAACGGAAAACATCCAGCGTTTGATTTCATCCTGAAAGAAGAAGGGGCAGGAGTCTTGCTTGAAAAGCTGGATCAGTATTTTCAGCAAAAACTGAACATGAACTGGAACTTGCAGATCGAAGTCGATCCAAGTGAGCTGATCACCATCCCAGGGTTAGTTTCTACATTGCTTCCCAATCTATCCACAGAACACCTTGGGGACCGGGTGGAGGAGATGGGGGACCTTTTCCGCAAGCTGTTTCGGGATTATAAGGCCATTCACTTGAACCGGATATTCTGGAGAAAAGGCGACCGGATCGCTCTGGAAGTGCTGGCAGAAGCTAACAAACGCGAGCGCACCTTCCTGGTAACCTGCGGCCTGAAGGAAGCCATTTTGAATGAGATCGACCGGGTTGAAGAGTGCGCCCCCCAGGGGTTGAACCAGAACGCCACATCCCTGGTGGGCAATGAGCAGACTCTCCATTTTTCCGCCTCCCGCTGGGAGCTGATGGATGCAAACTTTGCTGAGCTGCAAACGATGGCAGTGATGATCAAGGAGAAGCCGGTAAATCAGATCCGAAAGGCGATTGAAAATCTGTTTGAAGTGACGCTCAATCCCTGGCGGCTGCAAGGGTATGCTTTGGAGGAGGCCAGGGATATTTTCCCGGTCTACTGCGAATGGACGGGTGTTGAATCGCATGATGTTTTTCAAGAGCGCATCCAAAAGAATATGACCGACATCATCAAAGAAGGTTATCGCCGTAACCTGGTGGAGATCCAGGCGCAACAAGGGCGCCTCACGGTTCGCTACCCGAAGGTCAGGGGCAACAGCGGGCAGAAATTCCCGCATCCTCTGAGCAGCCTGGAGCGGCCCGCCGGTTTGCCATCGGGAGTCTTGCGCTTCTGCCATTCGCCAGGGAAATTGGAGCTGGATACCCTCCTGGTCAACCCCCAGGGCCGCGTCTGGTTGACGGATTTTTCATCAGCCGGGCATTTGCCGGTCTGGCATGATTATGCATTTGTGGAAGCAGAATTGCGTGCTCTGTTGCCTAACGCAACCGACTTGTCCACCCTGATGGATATGGAAGCGCCAGTACAAAGCTCGCATTACCTGGCGGAGGCAATTTATGATCCTACCGAGCAGGAATTGAAAAAAATTTATGCCTTGATCCAGACAGTCCAAACGCTTGCCAGTGAGCAGTGTGGCGCTGAGCGCTACCCCTATGACTTTATCCTTTTACTAATCCTGCTGAGCAAATTTGTTCAGTACAACCCGGCCGCCAGGCGCACCGACCCCGAACTGGGAAGCTGGCTTTATGCGCTATTGTTGTGCGGAGCAATTGCTGAGCGACTCGAGCGTGAGCAGCCGCCCGAATTGCAGCCGATCAAGCTGGCGATTGACCCCGGCCAACGGGAGGTGCGAGTGGCCAACCGGATGGCTAATCTTTCGGAAACGGAGTATCGCCTCATTTTTTACCTGTACAAAAGAGCCAATCAAAACGTGGCAAAAAACGATATCCTGAGCGAGGTTTTTGAAATTGCTCACCCCGGTGAAAATGATGACAGCCTGGTGACCACCAATATCCATCGAATTCGGAAAGAGATCGAACCAGACCCTCGCCATCCCCGCTTTATCATTACTGTTCGAGATTACGGCTACCGATTAAACATTGAGAAATAAAAAAAGCCAGGCGCTCTGATGGTTTTCCCCCTGAGAGCGCCTGGTTGCTTCTTCAAGTTCTTTGGGTATTGCCCACTTTGTGAGTGATGCCCAGACGATTGATTGTGAAAACAACCAGGACAAGAATGATCGGCAGCGTGAGCGTCAGCCCCGGCGCCAGTTCCTTGAATTCTCCTGGGAGCAGACCTTGGGCTTGAGGAACCAACGCTGTTGGATTGCAGGTCTGCTTCAACGAGGCCAGTTCATCTTGTGCTGCCTGTTTCTGGCTGTTGAGTTGCAGCAGCGTTTTCACATAGCTGTTCTGCTTGCTCACCGCTGCCTGTAAATCCGCCTCGGCTTTCATAGCCCTGGTTTGCCAGCGATTGCGCTCGGCTTCCAGACTGGCCATCTTTTCTGCCTGGGCGCGCTCCTGAGCCTGGGAGGCATGCAGGGCTTGGGTGAGCTCATTCACCTTTGACAGGGCTGCGTCACGTTCTGTGGCTGCCTGAGCCAACTCATTGTTGGCTGCCTGAAGATCCTGTGTGATTTTGCTCAGCCTGGTCTCAAGATCCAAAATCTGTTGTTCAAGCTGGCCAACTTGCTGTCTGGCTTGCTGCAGGTCTTCTTTGGTTTCATCTAAGGCAACCAACGAGGCGCCTGCGACTGAAAAGCTGCCAAAGAGTAACAGAAAGATCAGGAAAACGGATGTGCCTACGTTCATCTTTCGGCCCTCCCGTTGGTGACCACCACCAACATTTTATGTTCTGCTCATAGTTTAGAGGGTAAGTGGGGGATGAAAATTGACAGAATATTTTCAGGTTGCTGGTCAGCAACGAAATGATCTTTGCCGAAAAATTGAGAAATATTTCTTTGGAAAGGAACAATTAGTTCAGAATGGGTTTTTGTGATTCATTTGTAACGAACTTGAGATTTTCCTGTCATTTGTGATCTTGCAGGATACACGCTCTGTTTGTACCAGGCACTCTCCAGTTGTGTTTAATCTAAATCCGCTCTCCATCGGTGCAAATCCCCCCAATCCCCATCCCATAAACCCTTCACCCAGGGGGTATAATCGTCGCTGATGGAATCGATTGTTGCTTTAGATATCGAAACAACAGGCCTGGACGCAGAAAAGGACGCCGTGATCGAGATTGGCGCAGTGCGCTTCAAAGGCCACCGGGTAGAATCGGAATGGAGCACCCTGGTTCACCCTGGCCGGCGCATCCCGCCTTTCATCACCCAGCTCACCGGCATCACCGACCAGATGGTGATCCAATCGCCCTCGATTCGTGATGTCTTGCCCGACCTGACCCGCTTTGTGGGTGAAGCCCCGATCCTGGGGCACAACGTGCGCTTTGACCTCTCATTTTTACGCAAACAGGGTGTCCTGAAGAAAAACACCACCCTGGATACCTATGAGATGGCGGCGGTGCTGGTGCCCAACGCTGGGCGCTACAATCTGGGCGCGCTGGCTCAGGCGCTTGGCGTGCCCTACCCGGCCACCCACCGCGCCCTGGACGATGCCCGCGCGACCCGGGGCGTCTTTCTGCGGTTGTACGAAGAAGCCCTGGCGTTGCCGCTCCCGCTGCTGGCGGAGATTGTCCATCTCTCTCAGGGGTTGGATTGGGGCGGGCAGTGGCCGTTCCGCCTGGCATTGCGTGAGCGCAACCGCGAGATTGTCGATTCTCAATCTGTGCGCCATCATTACAGTGGGCCCCTGTTTGAAGAGCGCCCGCGCGGCGCGGCTGCGCCGCTGCAACCGCTGGACGTGCCGCGACCTCTGGATGCTGAAGAGGTGGCTTCCATCCTGGAGCCTGGCGGACTGTTTGCTCATCACTTCCCCAACTTTGAGTACCGCAGCCAGCAGGTGGAAATGCTACGAGCCGTGACCCAGGCGTTGAGCGAGGGCCGCCACCTTTTGGTAGAAGCTGGTACCGGCACCGGCAAGAGCATGGCTTACCTGATACCCGCTGCCCTTTGGGCGATGCACAACAACCGCCGGGTGGTCATTTCAACGAACACAATTAACCTCCAGGACCAATTGATCAACAAGGATATCCCGGATCTGCGCCAGGCGCTGGGCATGGATTTGCGCGCCGTGGTGCTCAAAGGCCGGGCCAACTACCTGTGCCCGCGCCGGTTGGAGAGCCTGCGCCGCCATGGCCCAGAGACGGAAGATGAGATGCGCGTATTGGGCAAAGTCCTGGTCTGGCTCCAGGGCACCCGCAGCGGCGACCGGGCAGAGATCAACCTGAATGGCTCTGCCGAGCGCCAGGTGTGGATGCGTATCTCGGCGGAGGACGAAGCCTGTAGCGCCGAGAATTGCCTCAAGCACACCGGCGGCGCCTGCCCGTTCTACCGTGTCCGCCAGGAAGCCCAGGGCGCCCATATCTTGGTTGTCAACCATGCCCTGTTGCTCTCCGATGTTGCCACCAATAACCGCGTTCTTCCAGAGTATGAGTACCTGATTGTTGATGAAGCCCATCATCTGGAGGATGCCACTACCAACGCCCTGAGCTTCCATGTCACCCACAATGACGTTGAGCGCACCATGCGCGCCTTGGGCGGCCCAAGCGCCGGTGTTCTAGGTTGGCTGCTCACCGCCGCCCAGCCGCCGGTGCTCACACCTGGTGAGTACGCCACTCTCAATCACCTGGTGCAGCGCACCACCGACCTGGCTTTTCACTTCCAGGAGCTGGTGCGCCAGTTCTTCATCCGCATCGACCAGTTTTTGCGCGAACAGCGCGAAGGCAATCCGGTAGGCGCCTATTCTCAACAAGTGCGCATCGTTGAAGCGACCCGCTCGCAGCCTGCCTGGGGGGAGGTTGAGATGGCCTGGGAGGATGTGCTGGTTACCCTGGCGCCCATGTTGGAGATGATTGAGAAATTGGCCCAGGGGTTGGCGGAGATCCAGGATAGCCTGGCAGAAGAAGACCAGGAGCTTTTCAGCAGCCTGGTGAATGTCTTCCGTCGGCTGGACGAATTCCGGGTCAATGTGGATGCCCTGGTGTTCAAGCCGCAACAGGACCAGATCTACTGGGCGGAAGTGGCCAACAACGGTTTACAGCCCTCCCTGCACGCTGCACCGCTGCACATCGGTCCCCTCATGCAGCGCTACCTGTGGCACGAAAAGACCTCGGTGATCCTGACCTCCGCCACGCTCACAGCCGCTGGCGAGTTTGATTACTTGCGTGGCCGGTTGTCCGCCGAGGATGCTGACGAGCTGGCTCTGGGCTCGCCTTTTGACTATGAGACTGCGACGCTGCTCTATCTGGTCAATGATATCCCGGAACCCAGCGACCGCAACGGTCACCAGCGCGCGGTTGAAACTGGGCTGATCCAGTTGGGCAAAGCCGCTGGTGGGCGCACCCTGGCCCTGTTTACATCCTACGACCAACTCAAGCGCACCTCGCAGGCAATTGCCCCGGTGCTGGCCCGGGAGGATATCTTGGTGTACGAACAGGGCGACGGCGCTTCTCCGCACACCTTGCTGGAAACCTTTCGCACCACCGAGCGAGCTGTGCTGCTGGGGACGCGTGCTTTTTGGGAGGGGGTGGATATCCCTGGCGAGGCGCTCTCGGTGTTGGTGATCGCCAAACTGCCCTTTGATGTGCCCTCCGACCCGATTGTTGCCGCCCGCTCAGAGACCTTTGACGACCCGTTCTCGCAGTACTCGCTGCCGGAAGCCATCCTGCGCTTTCGCCAGGGTTTCGGCCGCTTGATACGCACTCAGTTTGATCACGGCGTGGTTGCGGTTCTCGACCGCCGAGTGCTCAGCAAGAAATACGGGCGGCTCTTCCTGGACTCGCTGCCCCCATGCACCGTCCAGGCCGGGCCGCTGGCCGAGTTGGCCAAGGCGACCCGTCGCTGGCTAAACCAGTAAAAAAAAAGCCACTGAGCCACAGAAAATCGGTGCCCAAATGCTGTGATTCTGTGTCTCGGCGGTTAAAGTCTTGTGCTTGGCCGATTGCGTTGAAGTCTGGGGATGAGAGGGAAAGAGACCAGGGTTTCCGCTGCTTCCGGGGGGGTCTTTTGGATCGTTGAGATAGATTTCGCATTTCCTGTTTTGCTACAGATACCAAAAAGTGAAATCTTATAATAATAGCACAAATGTTCTATTAAGTCAACTCTTGCAATCATAGAACATAAGTGCTATATTCCTCAGTCTCAGCCAATAACAACTGAACAAATCGCCGGATGTGCGCTGTCAATCCATAAACGGCTGAAATTTCTTATATTTTCCACCCGCCTGATCAACATCCTCAGGCATCAGATTTACCATTCAAGGGAAGGGTTTTCATGGAATATGATGAAGTCGACCAGTTTGTCGATCAACATTTCAGACAAAATTCCTCAGCGGCCAGCGACGAGGTTTTGTCCGGCGACGTATTGGAAGACGCATGGGCCGACGAACGCATTGGGTGGCTTGTGGAGCGTGTATATGAAGAGGTCATTAGGCAGCGCAATTTGCGCATAGCCGATGCAGGCGACTCCATAAGTGGCTTACACAGTCAGCCATACATTCCGCCGCTTAAACAGAATCGTGGCGTTGACGCCATCCAGGAGCTGGTTATTGAGCCAAGCGAAACAGGGAGTGATCGAAATTCCGGTATCTGGCTTCCTTATGGCAACCAGTCTGTTTACTATGAAGAAGCCCCCAACCGAGGCCTGACTTGTGTGGAGTGGGTATTGGTTACTCTGGTTGTGCTCGGGTTGATGCTGTACCTGATGATCACTTCTTAGCCAGGATCTCTGGCCGGCGATTGAGATTATCTCCCGCGGATGCAGGCTACAGCGCGGGCAGCTTCAGCCGCGGATGATCGCAAGCACTTCGTCTCGGCGGCGTTCCATTTCAAGGCGGGTCTTGGCCTCCAGGTTCAGGCGCAGCAGCGGCTCAGTGTTTGACGGCCGGACATTGAAGTGCCAATCCGGGAAAAGAACCGAGATCCCATCCAGCTCATGCAGCTCACCATCTGCGTAGCGTTCTGCCAGCTCTTTCATCTTGGCCTGCGGGTCGGCGACGGTGGAATTGATCTCGCCTGAGATGAAGTATTTTGCCTCCAGCGGAGCGAGCAATTCCGACAGGCTGGTTCCACGGCGGGAGAGCAACTCCAAAAGCACAAGGGCCGGCACAATGCCAGAATCGGCAAAAAAGAAATCCTTGAAGTAATAATGCCCGGTCACCTCGCCAGCGAATACCGCCTGCTCGTCGGCCATGCGCCGCTTGATAAAAGCGTGACCAACCCTTTCCATGAGCGGCGCGCCGCCAGCCGCAGCGATCATCTCGGGCACTGCCCAGGAAGCGCGCACATCGTAGATAATTTTGGCGCCGGGATATTTTTCCAGCAAATAATTGCCCAAGATTGCGGTCAAAAAATCGCCTGAGACGAACTCACCCCGGTCATCGATCGTGAAAAAACGGTCGCCGTCGCCGTCGAAGGCAAAGCCAATGTTCGCGCCTTCTTCGACCACCCGGCGCTGCAATTCAGCCCGGTTCTCTGGCTGCAAGGGATCCAGGCCGTGGTTGGGCAGGTTGCCATCAGGCTCCAGATATAAGCCGATCAGCTCAACCGGCAGGCGGCGGAAGACTTCCGTCAGGATTGGGCCGACCATCCCGTTGCCGGTGTCCACCACCACCTTGAGTGGGCGGATGGCTGATACATCAATGATTGAAAGCACCTTGGCCAAAAAATCATCCTGAAAATCCTGTCGGGTCACCTGGCCGGGTTGCTCCGGCCTGGGGAAATCGTCTGCTTCAACCAGCCGGCGAATATCCTGGATCCCGGCGTCGCCGCTGAGCAGGTAGGGCATGCGGCGAACCATCTTGAAACCGTTGTAAGCCTTCGGATTGTGAGATGCGGTGACCATCATTCCTGGCAGGCCGAGTGTCGCGCAGGCGAAATAGTATTGATCCGTGCTCACCTGGCCAATATCCAGTACGTCAGCGCCCTGCTCGGTTAAGCCGCGCACCGCCGCGGCCATCAGCGACGGCCCGGACAGCCGCATATCCCGCCCGACGACAACCCGGCGGGCTCCAAGCAGCACAGCAAAAGCGCGCCCCACCCGGTAGGCGATTTGCTCATCCAGGTCAGTGGGGTAAATCCCGCGGATGTCGTATGCTTTGAAGATCGATGGGTTTACATTCATCATTCACCCTTCATACCCATTACAAATTTGACTGGATCCAGCGCAATATATGCAGACTCGGTTCGCACGGATGAACACAGAATTATTGAGACTGGCAGCCGATCACGCCTTCATCGTAAGTCATGACCACCTGGCCGCCGGGTGGGACGATCAGGAAGTCCTCTTCCCACTCTCCTTCCAGCAGGCGGCGGATGAGTACCAGGTCCCCGGGCAACCGGTCAAAGGTCCAGCCACGGCGGGCGGCTTCAGCCCGGGCGCGGGCTTCCACCACATCGCCGTCGGCCACGCCCATATCGATAAATGCCGCCCGGCGGTAGTGCTGCTGCCAGGCGCCCATCACCTCCATCAAATAATCGGCGTTATCCTTGCCGTATTTCTGGACGTATTCGTCGTACACTGCAGCCAGGTCAGTATCCGACCCGGCTCCCATTGAAAGAGCAGAACCGGAGCCGTCCTCTCGCTCAATGTAATCCTGAGCATACCAATAGGTGCCGGGAAAATCAGTGAATTGCTGCTGGTAGCGTTCCCGGCTGCCCAGGAACAGCGTTATGCAATCGTGGGCCCGTGGAATTACCAGCGGCGCTGTCCGGGCAATCAACCCGGCGGTCGCCTGGCCGCACAGCCCATAGCCCAACAGGATGGCTTCGTAACCCTGCGCGCCATCCACCATTTCTTGCAGTTTCTGGCGCAGGCTGGCCGGTGTGTTGTGCAAGCCTTTCTGGACAAGCTGGATATCAATAATATGCGGAGAGCGCGCCGCACACAGGTACAATGGGCGGGCCAGCACCTCGCAGGCCAGGCAGAGGTATTTTGCCATAGCAGATTACGTCAGCTCCTCCCGGCCCTGTTGCCGGAGCAGTTCAACCAGTTCGCGCACGCGTTGCTCGTGGTCTTTGTGACAGACCAGCAATGCATCGCCCGAATCAACAACCACCAGGTCTCGCACCCCCACGGTGGCGATCAAACGATCATTGCCGATCACCATCGTGTCATGTGTGTCGATGGCCAGGTGGTCGCCGCGCAGAATGTTGCCCTGTGCGTCGCGGCCAAGCAGCTCCACCAGGCTGCCCCAACTGCCGATATCACTCCAGCCCATCTCCACCGGGATGACCGCCACATCCTGTGCTTCTTCCATCACGCCGTAGTCGATGGTCTGCTTGGCGATCCGCGGCCAGACACCTTGCAGCACGGCGTCATAATTGGGCGTGCCCAATGCATCGTTCACCGCCATCAACCTGGCGTAAAACTCTGGCATCTGGCGCTCAAACTCCGCCAGGATCCGCTTCACCTGCCAGATGAACATCCCGCTGTTCCAGGAATAGATTCCGCCGGCAACCATGCGCACGGCGGTCTCGCGGTTGGGCTTCTCGGTGAAGCGGCGCACCTGGAAGACTGGAAAGCCCTCCACCTCACCCAGGGAAGGTCCTTGCTCAATGTAACCATATCCGGTGGCTGGGCCGGTAGGTTTGATCCCCAGGGTGACCAGGCGACCCTGGCGGGCGACCTGCAAGGCTGCGCTCAGAACCTGGCGAAAGCGAACGGTGTCGGCGATGTAATGATCGGCGGTTAATACCGCCATTACCGCCTGAGGATCGGCGCGGCGCAGGTGAATGGCCGCCAGGCCGATGGCAGGTGCGGTGCCGCGCCCTTCCGGCTCCAGGATCAGGTTGCCTGCCGGCAACTCCGGCGTTTGGGAGTGCAGCAATTTTGCATGTTCGGCCCGGGTCACCACCCAGATCCGCTCTGGCGGGAAGAGCGGCGCCAGGCGGTCCACGGCGTGCTGGAACATGCTGCGCTCACCCACAAGTTGCAACGACTGCTTAGGGCGGCTTTCACGGCTCAAAGGCCACAGCCGGGTCCCCGATCCTCCAGCCATAATTATTGCGTAATCCATGCCTCACCTCATCCTAGAAACCGCGCAAGACGGTGCTCTCGCGCCTTGGCAGGCCCTCTTTGGGCAACCGCTTCAACACCACGTATTCCAGCCCATGCTCCTGGCAGAACTGGCGCTTTTCGGGTTGGTCGCCGTCTTCATTGACCACGTAAATATCAGGCTTCAGCGCGGCGATCTCCGGCGCGGCATCCATCCAGCCCTCCCCGCTGGTGATTAGCGCCTGGTGGACGAAACGCACTGCCTGCACCATGTACTGGCGTTGCTCCTGCCCAAACATGGGATGGCCTTCGCCCTTGAGCAGGCGGATATTGGCGTCATGCCCGACGGCCACGTACAGCTCGCCAAGCTGCGCCGCTTGCTCGAAGAAGCGCACATGACCGGAATGTAGCCAGTCGTAGCAGCCGGTGACAATCACTTTCTTGCGCCCCGTGGCCGGGGCCAGGGGCGCTTTGGGCCAACCGGCGAGATCGGCCTCCTTAACCACATGATAGCCCAGCCCGTACGATATGGCAAACATGCGCTTGCTTGGATTGTGTTCCACCTCGTCCACTGCCCAGATGGGCGGGTCGTCTTCGTCCAGGTAGGGCAGCGCATTTGTGTCCTGGAGCCAGGCAACCTCCACCCGGTCAATGAAACGCAGCGATTCCAGCAAGTACAGGCGCTCATCCAGGGGAAACCTGGGTGGCGCGCCGGTCTGCGCCTGCACCGTTTCATCCGCCCATAGGATGGCCTGCACCTTGCCCAGCAGGGACGCTTCGTGTAAGAAACGCACCTGGCGGGCGCTCAAGTTATCGAAGGCGCCCGAAACAACCACTTGTCTCATCTTGCGCCTCTTGCGGTCTCGGCCACACGCACGCAGGCGCGGAAGGCCCCAGGCACTGGCTTCTCGGAAACAACGAACAGATATCCACCGCCGCAGCCAGAGTACATTGCTCCGGCATAATGCTCCTGGTAAAATTCCAACAAGCCGATCAGGTCCACCGTCAGGCTGGCATGGCGCACGGTGTGCGGCAAGATTTTCTCCCAGCAGCGCATGCACTCATTCATTGATTGGCCCAGGCCTATTGCATCCTGGTTCAAAATGGCGTTGTAGCAATCTTTTCCGCTCTGTCCAAGGCGGCGCACCCAGTCAGGATCCAGGTTCTTCATACCCAGGGGATTATACCCCGCCGGGCGCGGTGCAACAGGCAAAATCTGGATCACTTCGCCCAACCATTGCGCAATTTGGGCGTCGTTGCACGATTCGACATGCACCGGGAAGTAACCGCCCTCGTAATCGGCATCGTAATCCAGGCGGTTGATCCCGGGGTAGATCAGGCCAGCCATGTCTTGCGACCCCGATGGCTCGGGTTGGCCACAGTTTTCGGCGGCATAGAGTTGTTGCACCAGCACCTTTGGGTCGCCCTGGGGCAGGCGGTCGCCCCACAGACGCATAGCCGCCTTTCGGGTGCTGGTGCCCATCCCGCAGCGATCCATAAAATAGTACTGTGGCTCTAGCGATACGACCACCATCGATCCCGGTGGGGTGGGATTGTGCTGCGAGACAAATGGCTGGTCGATCCAGCCGCCCGCAAGCGCCATGCGGTAGGGGATGGTTCCAATTATGGGGGTGATGTTTGCTTCGGTGTCCATCCTATTTGCTCCGGTGAGTGAAGAAATGAGGATTAACCATCGAGACGCACAAGTCACAGATTTGTTTTGTTAAATTCTTGGTGTGCTTCGCGGTTAAACCCGCTCGTGATTAAGCAAGACTCACCACTTCTTCGACCACGCGCTGGCCGGCTTTGCGGGCATAGTACTGCTGCTCGATCCAGGCGTAGGTTTTTTCCATGCCCTGGCGCAACGGGGTGCCCGGCTCCCAGCCCAGCACAGAGGTGATAAAGGTGTTGTCGCTGTTGCGACCAGCAACGCCGCGCGGGGCGTCCAGATCGTATTTGCGGTTCAGGCGCACTCCGGCGATGTCCTCGATCATGCTGACCAGGTCGTTGATTGAGATCAGCTCGCTGGAGCCCAGGTTGATCGGGGTGGCAATCAGGTCGTCGCTGTGCATGATCATATCCACGCCCAGCACGCAGTCGTCTATGTACATGAAGCTGCGCGTCTGCGTGCCGTCACCCCAAATCTCAATCTCGTGCACGCCGGTGTCTTTGGCTTCGATCACCTTGCGGCTCAGGGCGGCAGGCGCTTTCTCGCGCCCGCCGAACCAGGTTCCGTGCGGGCCGTAGACGTTGTGGAAACGGGCGATGGCGGTCTTCATCCCGCGCTCGGCCCAGTACTCCTGACAGAACATCTCAGACATCAACTTTTCCCAGCCGTAGCCGCGCTCAGCCATGGCCGGGTAAGCATCGGATTCTTTCAACGCGCGCACATTTGGGTCTTGCTGCAGGGCGGTATTGTAAGCGCAGGCGGAAGAGGAAAAAAAGTAGCGCCGCGCCCCGGCGCGATAAGCCGCCTCCAGCAGGTGGGTGTTTATCAGGATGCTGCGCAGGCACTCAACCCGGAAGCGCTCGATGAAACCCATGCCGCCCATGTCCGCAGCCAGGTTGTACACCTCCACTGCGCCTTCCACGGCGCGGATGGCGTTTTCTTTCTCACTCAGGTCCAGGCACAGGCTTTCCACGCCCTCCACACGTTGGTACCATTGCGGCAGGGGCTTCTTGTCTATTGCCCGAATGCGGGTGAAGCCCTGGTCGTGGAAATAACGAGTCAGCGCGCCCGCGATGAACCCGCCCGCGCCGGTGATGACGATCAGGTCGTCTTTGCGCAGCTCGGGGTCGGTGGCAGCGGTCAGATTGCGTTTCATGTTCAAAACCTCCAATTGATCTTGTGCTTGGGTTGTTGTGGATAAAAGTTTCTAACCACGGAACAGGCGGATTAGATCGAGATCAGATCTGATCCGTGAAATCCACGTCGATCCGTGCATTGTCCTTTGCTTTCACTCCGATGGCCAGTGGACCGCCCGAGGATTGGCGCACAGCCAGCCGGGTGGGTAGGATAATCTCCTGCAGCCCCGCCGGGCCGGCCCCAGCCAGGCGGGCCAGCAGCAGTTCGGTCGCTTTCTGGGCCATCTCGTAGGCCGGCTGGACCGCCACGGTCAAGAAAGGAAAGGCTACCAACGAGTCAGGCAGATCATCGAAGCCAACCAGGGCAATATCCTGGGGAACGACCAGGCCGCACTCCTGCACAGCCTGCAATGCGCCCAGGGCAATGAAATTGTTGGCCGCCAGCAGTGCGGTTGGGCGCGGGGTGGCTGCCAGCGCCTGGAGCGCCATCTGGCGCCCGCTTTCGGTCGTGAATCGCCCGCTGAAAAGCAGTTGCTCCTCAAGCGAAATGCCAGCCTCGCTTAGAGCGGAGTAGAATCCATCCCGGCGTTCGTCGGCGGTGGAAACACCCGCTGGTCCATTGAGCAGGGCGATGCGCCGGTGGCCCAGCTCCAGCAGCAGCCGCCCCAGGTGATAGGCCCCGCCAAAGGAATCCCCGCGCACCGAGTCTGCCTCTGCCCCGGGAATGCGCCGGTCGATCACCACCACGGGGGTGTTGTTGCGCTGAGTGGCCTGGAGCGCAGCCATCCCATTCCCCGCCGGGACAAGCAGGATGCCATCCACCCGGTTTTGCAGCAGCAGGTCGATGTATTTTTGTTCTTCCTCTTCGGATTCATCCGTGTTACAGTAGATGACCATGTAGCCCTGCTTGCTGGCGGTGTCTTCGACGCCGCGGGCTATCAGGGTGAAGAAGGGGTTGGAAATGTCGGCCAGCACCAGCGCCAGCACGTTGCTCCTCCGGGAGCGCAGCCCCCTGGCCAGGCGATTTGGAACATAGCCCAATTCTTCAACCGCGGCCAGCACTCTCTGGCGGGTTTCCTGGCTGATATAACCGCTGTTGTTGATTACCCGAGAGACGGTGATGGGGGCAACCCCGGCGCGTTTGGCGACATCGTAGAGGGTAGTCATGAGATGATAACGATACCATATGGTATCGTTATCATATTATCATGGCAAGGACGAGTTGTCAATGGGAAATTACCTTTCCGATCAATGATATAATTAAGCTGGAATGAATCCACCGACCAACTCCCTGGAGGGTGTGGCATGAAGACGGACAGGCCAAGCGCAGCATGGCGCAGAATCTTATTGCCGTTGGGGGCGCTGCTCCTGAGCGGTGTGCTGTTGTTCACCGGGCTGAGCGCCCTGGCAGCCCAGGCCGCCGACCGGGCCGCGCCGCAGGAGAGTGGTCGCAGCGCGCCGCTGCAGCAGGTGACGGTCCCTTACCAGTTTGCGATATCCAAAACTGCTTTTCCTGACCGGTTTACCGTTGGCTCAAGCAACAGCTATATCATTCGTGTCACGAACCCGATCACTGTACCTGGTTACGCCCACATTGTTACCATTCAAGACGACCTGCCCTCCGGAATGACTTGGACGCCCCCGACTTCAGGTCTGTGGAACTGCCAAAACAGTACGACCACACAGGTTAACTGCATTTATTCCGTATTAGGGGCTTATTCCTTTGACCCACTATTTGTTAACGTGACAGTAGCATCCGATATCACTGCACCGGATATCAATGCTATACCCAACACCGCCAGGCTGACGGTTGACCCACCAGAAGCTGATCCTACTAATCCGACTTACCCCAATCAATCAACGGATACCGTCGAAATTAACAGTGCAGATCTGGAGTTATCTAAAACTGTCTTCCCAGCGACTGCTGACGTCGGGGACATTATTACCTATACCCTGGCAATCACCAATAATGGACCCAACACGGTCAACAGTTTTGTCGTCCAAGATTTAAATCTACCCAGCAGCGGGTTAACTTTCGTCGGCCAATTACCCAATGACTTAAGCTATAACGACGATACCGGACTATGGAGCTTCACCTCTCCGACGCCAATACTGGTTGATGGTGAGGTCAGAAAACAATTGGTTTTCTTAGTCGGCACCGAGGTTGCTGGGCAAATCAATAATACTGCTCGGATCAACAGCGCCTTTGGACCGGGCGGCATAGCCAGATCCGATTGGAATGTCGCCAACAACGTCGACACCGCATCCATCGTCGTTGGCGGCCTGGAGATTTTTAAAACCATCACCGTCCCCAACGGCTCGACAGATCCGATCACCGCCACAGTGGGCGAGCCGATCCTGGTGACCATCAACGTCACAAACCCCACAACCATCGACGTCACGAACGGTTTCACCGTCACCGAGCAGATCCCAGAGGGGCTGGACCTGCGCTTCCCGTTGCCCACCGGCAGCCGTTGGGATCCCACCACGCGGATTTACACCTTCCGGCGGGCCACCACTCTGGCCGCGGGGCAGTCGTTTGCGTTCAGCATCACCCTGATCGGCAGCTCGAGCATCAACTTCCAGCAGGAGTTCACCAACGTGGCCACGGTCACCTGGGGCAGCCCGCCTAACTCGGTGGATTCCAACGAGGTGAACTTCACCGTCTTTCCCGGCGGGGCCCTGCATGTGACCAAGACCGATAACCTCACCCAGGTGTACGCTGGGGATACCATCTCTTACACCATTGCCGTGACCAACACCGGCAATGTGCAGGTCAACCAGGTGGTCCTGACCGATACGCTGGGTAGCCAGCTGGCAGCCACGGGGCTTAATTTGGGCAGCGTTGCTGTGGGGAGCTGCCCCAATGTCAGTTACTGCCGGATCACCCTTAATAATCCTCTTGGACCTGGGCAAAAGGTGACATTCCGGCTGGGGGCGCGTGTCTCACCGAATGCTGTTCCTGGCACCTCCGTGGTGAACCGGGTGGACGCCAGCGGCCTGGATAACGAAACCAATGCCCAGGTGTTTTCAACCTACACCGACAGTAATCTGGTCCTTCAATCGCCAAGCACCAGTCTGCGCATTCTCAAAGAAGTCACTCCGGTGCAGGCCAAGGTGGGCGAAACCTTCACTTTTGTGATCGATGTCCGCAACACTGGCAGCGTGGCGGTGAGCAATGTCCGGATCACGGACGAGTTTGAGCCTGTGCTGGATTTGGTCAGCGCCACCACCACCCGCGGCGTTGCCACCCTCAACACCGGCGCGCGCACCGTGGATGTGATCGTCTCCACTCTTGACGCTGGCCAGCGGGTCACTGTCGTGGTTACCGCCCGAGTCAACAGCACTGTGACCGTGGATCGGATCTACCGCAATTTTGCCGATGTGATCTGGTCTCCTGGCGGACAATCCCTGCGCTCGCCCAGTGTGCCATTCCGCGTTCTGCCATCCTCCGCCTTGCCGGGCACCGGACTGGTCTTTGCATGGCCGGGAAGGCCGGTTCTTGGGACGTTAGGGATGAACACGAACATCCCGCTGGGTGGGGAACAGGCTCAGCCGCCCGCCGGCGCACTTGTGTCTGGGGGTTTGGGATTGCTGGCAGTGGGGCTGGGGCTCCTGGCGATTTTGCTCTTGGGCTATAGCTTGTGGGCGCGCGCCAATCGCCCGCTTTATGCCGGTAAGGCAGCCCGCAGCGGCCTGGCGATGGTGCTCCTGGCGTTGATCTTCGGTCTGGGCGCGGTGTTGCTGCGTCCCATTGACGCGCCCACTGCCCAACTGGCCTCTCTGGCTGGAAACAAGCCGCCCTTGGCGACCCATGCCCCGACGAAAATACCGGCTCCCACGGCTACCCCGCGGCTGCCTGGCCCGGCCCAGGAACAGCCTGCAGAGACCGTTGCCCCGGAAAACCAGCCAGCCGAGGTCCATTCTGTACCCACCATCGAGCCGCTGCCTACCGAGATCGCTCATCTGATCCCAACCCCCACCCCTTCGGTGTTACCGGATTACCCGATCCCCACGCCGACCGCGATGCCGGCTGTTGGCCCGGATGGCGGTCCTCCGGATCCCAGCGCAGTGACCCGCATCCTCATCCCGGCGATCAATCTGGACACAATGGTCAAGTATGTGCCGTTCAACGGCAGCACCTGGTTGATCAGCGGCTTGAAGCAAGAAGTGGCCTGGATGGGTGACACCTCCTGGCCTGGCCTGGGCGGCAACACCGGATTGGCGGGCCATGTGGACCTGGTGGACGGCAGCGCCGGGCCTTTCTGGGATCTCAAACAGCTTCAGCCTGGCGACCAGGTGATTGTGTACACCCAGTCCAAGGTCTATACTTACCGGGTGCGCGAGCAGCGGGTGGTGCCCGACACCGACCTGAGTGTGATTGCCGCTACGTCCAACCCGCAGATCACCCTGATCACTTGCACCAACTGGTCCAGCGAGTTGCGCACTTACCTGCAGCGATTGGTCGTTTTTGCTGAGCTGGTCCAGGTGCAGGCGCAGGCGCAGTAGTTTATATTCAATATGCTGTTCAGGTGCGGGTTATATGACCCGCACCTGGATTTTAATTGTCTGCATTGGGCGGGCATTATTGCCTGGGCGATATCGCCTGGGATGGTGGTTACCTGGTCGTAGGCAGCGGCATCCAATCTTGTTGCTTTACAGGCCGCGCTGCCCGTATCTGCGCCTGAGATCGCCCCAGCTACCTTTCATACACCCATTCCCCACCGATCATCGTGGCCAACGGCTCCAGGGTGTGCAGCTCTGCCGGCGGGCATACGAAGGGGTCGCGTTCCAGCACAATGAGATCGGCAAGGTAACCAGCAGCCAGGCATCCCAGCCGGTCTTCCCAGCCGGCCACGGTTGCTGGGCCGCGAGTATACCCCTGCAACGCCTGCTCCAGGCTCAGGCGCTGCTCCGGGTACCAGCCCTGCGGACGGGGGCTGCCGTCCGGACGCTGGCGGGTGACGGCGGCGTGCAGCCCCCAAAAGGGGTTGGGCGATTCAACCGGCGCGTCCGAGCCAAAAGCCAGCAATGCCCCAGACTTCAATTGCGTCTGCCAGGCGTAAGACAGGGCTGCGCGCTCTCCCCAGAAGCGGTCGGCCATCAACATATCCGAGGTGGCATGGATTGGCTGCATCGAGGCTGCCACACCCAGTTGGGCCAGCCGGCTTGCGTCTTTTGCGTGAATCACCTGGACATGCTCAATGCGATGGCGCAATGGGCGCTCCGGCGCGCCGCTGGCCTGGCGCAGGTCGCTCTCCAGCCGGCGAAGCTGGCTCAGCGCGTCCAACACCTCGTGGTTGGCCCGGTCGCCGATTGCATGCACCGCCAGCGGCAGGCCGTTTTCCACTGCCAGCCGGCCGTGCTCGAAAATCTCTTCGGCGTCCATTAAAAGCATGCCCCGGTTTTGCGGATCGCCCTCGTATGGCTGGAGCATGGCAGCGGTTTGCGGGCCAAGCGCTCCATCGGCAAACAGCTTGACCCCACCAATCCGCAGCCAGTCGTCACCCAGCCCACTGCGCAGGCCCAAAGCAGCAGCGTGGGGCAGATCTTCCAGGGGAATGCTCTTAAGCACCCGCAAACGAAGCTTGCCTCGCTGGTGTAAAATTTGCAGAGCGGTGAAGCACAACCGGCGGTCAAAATCATGCGCCCCAGTGACCCCCATCTGCCAGAGCGTGGGCTGGGCAGCCAGGATGGCCTGGGCCGCCTGCTCCTCGCTGGGTGCCGGAATGGCAGCCTCCATCAACTCCATGGCGCTCTCAAACAGGATGCCATCTGGGCTGCCGTCTGCATCCCGTCCAAAGCGCCCACCCGCCGGGTCGGGGGTGGTTTCATGGATGCCTGCCCGGCGCAGGGCGGCGGTGTTGGCCCAGCCAGCGTGGAGCGATTTGGCGGTCAGATAAACCGGGTGCTCCGGGGCAACGGCGTCCAGGTCGGCGGCGGAGCCGAAGCCTTCGGGCCACCGGTTTTGATTCCAGCCATGGCCCAGGATCCACTCGCCGGGCGGCGTGCGGCGAGCGCGCTCAGCCACCCGTTCCAGGCATTCCTGGCGGGTGCTGGTTTCACAATCGATCTTCTGCAATCCCAGGGCATAGTGTTCCAGGTGGATGTGGGCATCGGTCAAGCCGGGCAGCACCGTTCTGCCTTCCAGGTTCAACGGTTGGCGTTTAAGCTCGGCTGGAATATCTTTTTCGGCGCCGATGGCGGCAATGCGTCCATCCCGGATAGCCAGGGCGCTGGCTTGCGGGTGGGCTGGGTCAAGGCTGTAAATTTTTGCGTTGTAGAGATACATGGCTCACCAATGAACAGGGATAATTGCCGGGTCGCGGCGACCTGAATCTTACCCGATTTTTGATCTAATTCAGCAATAAACTTAAATTGGGAAAAGCAGGAGAATTCTGGGTAATCTGGTTGAAAATCGCTCTGGACTGAGAAAGCCTCAACCGAGCAGGCGCTCGAGCAACGCATCCAGCTCTTCGTCCGAATAAAAGTGAATCACCACCGTGCCGCGCCCCCGGCTGCCTCGCTTCAGATCGACTCGCGTGCCCAGCGAATCTTCCAGCCGGCGCTCCAGGTCGGCCACTTCGGGCGGTGGGGCAGGCTTTTCAGCCAGGGCCGGGCGCTCGCCGCTCAACCGGCGCACCAGTGCCTCTGTCTGGCGCACGTTCAGTTCATGCGACAGGATGGTGACCAATGCTGCTGCCTGTGCCTGGGCAGTGGGCAGGGTCAACAAAGCCCTGGCATGCCCTTCCGTGATCCTGCCCTCCGCCAGCGCCTGGCGCACCGCCTCGGGCAGCTTGAGCAGGCGCAGCGTGTTGGTCACCGCTGTCCGGCTCTTACCCACACGGGCCGCGATCTCTTCATGGGACAGATTGAAATCCTCAGCCAGTTGGCGATAAGCGTCTGCAGTTTCCAACGGGGCCAGGTCGGCCCGCTGGACGTTCTCGATCAAGGCCAGTTCCAGACGTTCCTGGTCGCTCGCTTCGCGCAGGATTGCTGGCACGTGAGTCAGCCCAGCCTGGCGGGCTGCCAGCCAGCGCCGCTCGCCTGCCACCAGGACGTAGCGCCCGGCTTCCTGCCCTTGCGTGACGATCAGCGGCTGGAGCACGCCATGTTCCTGGATCGAAGCCGCCAGCTCGGCCAGCTCCTCGGGATCAAAACGCGTTCGCGGCTGGCGCGGGTTGGGCAGGATGGATTCAACCGGCAGTTGGCTGATGCCCCCCGTTTGCGGCTCACCGCTTGGGATCAGCGATTCCAATCCGCGCCCCAGGCCCGCTCGTCGGCTCATGAACCCATGCCTCCGGATGTGGCCACTGTCCCATCTCGGATCGGAAAGCCGTCGCCCGCCAACACCTCCTGGGCCAGGGCCGCGTACGCATGCGCTCCGCCGGAGGAAGGCGCGTACACGGAGATCGGCTGCCCGTAGGACGGCGCTTCGGCCAGACGCACACTGCGCGGCACCAGGGTGTTGAAGACCTTCTCGCCGAAGTAGCGCCTTACTTCCTTGACCACGTCGTTTGAAAGATTCGTGCGCCCGTCGTACATGGTCAGCACCACGCCGCGCAGGGTCAGCTCGGGGAACAGCGCCTGGCGGACCCGGTCAATGGTGTAAGTCAGTTGCCCCAGGCCCTCCAGTGAGAGATATTCGCATTGCACCGGGATGATCACTCCATCCCGTCCGGCAACCAGCCCGTTCAACGTCAGCAGTCCCAGCGATGGCGGGCAATCGATCAGAATGTAATCGTAACGCTCGGCGATTGTATCCAGAGCTCGTTTCAGGCGGCTTTCCCGCGCCAGCTCGTTGACCAGTTCCACCTCTCCGCCGGCCAGAGCGGGCGAGGCTGGCAGCAGCGAGAGTTTCAACCGCGGGTTGTGCAGGATATAGCTCCCCGTAGAATGCAAGCCGATCAGCGCCTCGTATGTACCGCCTTTGACCGTTTGTTTATCGATCTTCAAGCACGAGGTGGCATTGGCCTGCGGATCCAGGTCAACCAGCAGCACCTTCTGCCCATAGTACGCCAGGTAAGCGCCCAGGTTGATCGCCGTGGTGGTCTTGCCAACGCCGCCCTTCTGGTTAGCCAGGGTGTAGATGCGTGCCATGAAAGATTAAGTTACCTCCACCATGCAGGCTTCAATTTCTTCAGGGGTGGGAATGCCCGCCAGGCCGGGGCGGGAGACTGAGATGGCGCTCAATTGGGTGGCGAAACGGGCTGCCTCCCAGGGGTCGCGGGTGGTGAACAGGCGGGCAAAGAAGCAGGTGGCAAAGATATCGCCTGCTCCGGTCTCGTCGACCACCTCGGTTTGTGGGGGGCGGAAGCGGCGCACATCGCCGTTCCAGTACAGCCGGGCACCCAGGTTGCCCTCGGTGACCACCAGCACCCGGCACAGCGCTGCCATCTCGTCAATGCGTTGCTCGTCTTTTTCCAGGTCTTCAACGCTCAACACGGCTGCCCCCACCCGCGGCAAGACGAAGGAGGCTTCAGGCCACTCCGACATAAAAACCCGGCCATCCTTGCCCCAACTGCGCAGCCAGCCTTGCGGTGTGATGCCGATGAGGGCGGATGGAAAATTGCGCACCAGACCAGGCTCCACCTCCTGGGCCACTGGCCCCAGGTGAACGATGCTTGCCTGGCGCCACGGTTCCGGCACCTGGTAGAAATCCAGGGCAGGAGCTGTGTGGCGCAGGTACTGGACACGCCCCTTTGAAGTGTAAATATTCTCAAAAGTGGTGCTGCGCTCGGTGGGGAAGCTGGATACCGGGATGCCGGTGAGCGGCTCAAGCGAAAGCTCAGCGCCCCAGGATGTAACGATGCCAACCCGCAAGCCAAGCGCCTGGGCCATCCGGGCTGAATAGGTGACCGTGCCGCCCAGGCGCGGCCCACTGGGCGTCTCGTCCACAGTCAAGTGCCCAATCAGCAAATAATCTACAGGTTGGAGCAGTTCAATTTCAAGCATAGGGCGAATTATACCGCAAGCGAGCTGCTAGAATTTGTGCGCTTCGTCGTAACTTTTGATGACAATGAGTGTTAGATGCAATGATAAAATATAGTGAAAATTGAGCCAAATCTTGTCTAAACAACTAATTAATTGGTTCAGGAGGTGTTCGTCCCATAGAAGATAAGCTTTTTCTCTCACCAATTCATTCCCGCCCGTATACCCATTTCATCCAAAACCTGGCAAGGAGATCAAAATGACCACCAACACCGCTGAATTGACCGCCGAGCAAATCTGGACCGTCCAACCCGGTGAAAAACGCTCGGTCGGCGTGATTCACATTGTCACCCTGGCTCTCTTAATCGGCATCGGCTTTGTTGTCGGCGCTTTTGGCAGCATCAGCTTCCCACTGGGCTTTGGGGTCAACTTCTTCTGGACCGGCATCGCCGTCCAGCAGGTTGGCTCGATCTGGTTTGGCATGTGGGGCGTGCTGGCCGGGGCAATTTTCCCCTTCTTCTCCAATGGCATTGCCGGCACGCCGCTCTATGTCTCGCTGGCTTACGTCCCTGCCAACTTTGTCCAGGGCTTCCTGCCCGCCTGGGCCTTCCGCTATTTCAAAGCCGACCCGCGCCTGAAGAAGGGCCGCGATTACCTGATCCTGTTCCTGGCAATGCTGGTTTCCAGCGCCTTTGGCGCCCTCTGGTCCACCCTAGTGGTGCTGCGGGGTTTCGGCCTGCTGAACACCGACTCCGTCCCGCTGTTCATCTGGGGTTGGTTCGGCGGTAACATGATTGCCGGTATCGTTTTCAATTTCATCCTGTTGAAAGCGCTTTCTGGCGTCGTTATCCGCACTTCAGCGTTTGTTAAGCGCTGGTGGGCGTAATCGAAAGGTCCAGCTCAAACTGAACATATCTGGCCAATGATTGCGTGGCTCGTCTGGAGACATGACCCGGCGTCGACTGGGATGCTCGGGTTAAACCCTGGCGAGCCACGCTGGATGAATCGTGCAGCGTGTAAATTGAGAATCGCTTTATGAATAAAACCCTGTTGGGCTATGTCCCGGCCGAGTCGCCAATCTATGCGGTTCACCCCTTTGTAAAGCTGTACTTCCTGCTTGTGGTGAGCCTCTTTCCTATGTTCATCTCCTCGCCAGAGATCAACCTGTTGATCACGGGGATCGTTCTGGCTTTGATGGCTTATAGCAAGGTGGATTTGCGAATCTTGCGCATCTACATCCCAGTCGCCATCTCGATGGGCTGGGTCATCTTGCTTTCCTACACCGTTCTGGGCGGCACGCATCTGGAATATGAGCTGCTGTATCAGGTATTGGGGGTCAACTTCTATTGGGAGCGCATCCGCGATGCTGTGGTGGTTTATTGCCGCATCCTGCCAATGATCGCCACCATGGTTTTCTTCCTGACCACATCCCGCGAGCGGGATGTGATTGTCGCCATGCGCACCATGCGCGCCCCCTTTGTGGTCACCTATGTCTTCGCCATGGCTCTTCGGGCTTCCGGCATGGTCCTGGAAGATTTCCAGATCGTGCGCCAGGCAGAGCAGGCGCGCGGCTTCGACACCACCGGCAAATCGCTGGCCTATAAGATCCGCAAGTACATCATGTACATGATCCCACTCTTTGCCCTCTCCCTGCGCCGGACCGAGGAATTCACCAATGCCCTGGTGGCCCGTGGTTACGCCTTTACCGGTGAGGCAGCCCGGGTCAAGCGGGCCGATTACATCCTGACCCATTACCACTTCCGGTTTACGGATGGCTTGCTTGTGGCAATCATTAGCGGTTTGTTTGTTGTCTTGCTGATGATACGCTACGCAACGACGCTGTTCAGCGTGGAAGCCTCCTGGCTGCTGGGCTGGCTGTATCAGGTTTTGACCTAGGTGCGTTGGAGATCTGGTATGGCTGCTTTGATTGAAATCGAAAACTACACCTGGAAATACCTGAACGCTCCTCAGGAGGCGCTCAAAGGGATTAACCTGACCATTGAACAAGGCGCCTTTGTCGGAGTCATTGGTCCCAATGGCGCTGGCAAGACCAGCCTGGCCTATTCGCTCGATGGCCTGATCCCCGGCCAGTATCACGGGATCAAGTTTGGCACGGTCAAGATCCGTGGCAAAGAAGTCGAAGAATATCCTCGCGGCCAGCTCCAGCAAAAGGTGGGGTTGGTCTTTTCGGACCCCGAAGCTCAGTTCACCGCGATGACGGTGGAAGACGAGCTGGCCTTTGGGATGGAAAACCTTGGCATGACAATTCCTGAAATCCGCGAGCGCCTGGAGTGGGTGACCGAGCTGACCGGGCTCAAGCCGCTCCTTCTCAAGCCCCCCTACGAGATCTCCGGCGGCCAAAAGCAACGAGTGGCGCTGGCAGCAGTGCTGGCCATGACCCCCGAAGTGCTCATCCTCGACGAGCCCACTTCAATGCTCGACCCGGTCAGCCGCAAGCGTGTCTTTGACGTGCTTGCCCGGCTTAAGCAAAGCAAGAATACGGTCATCGTCATTGAGCATAGCCTGGAGAACTTGATCCCGCTGGCCGATCGCATGCTGCTCCTCTCGGAGGGCGAGTTGCTGCTGGATGCCGAGACGCGAGCGTTCTTTCAGCACATTGACCTGCTCCTTGAGAAGGGCATCTCTCCGCCGGGGGCGATGCGCTTCTTTCACGAACTGGCCAGGTCGGGGCATTATGCTGGCGAGTTGCCGCTCAGCCTGGACGAAGCCCTGGCATATCTGGAAACACTCATGGCTTCCCGGAGCACGGCGAAAGGAGGCCTTGCATGAGTGATCAATCCCCCTTCGTCCAGGTTCTCAATCTGGACTACAGTTACCCCGACGGCACCGAGGCTCTCAAGGAGATCAACCTGGACATCCATGAGGGTGAGTTCCTGGCCTTCATTGGGCAGAATGGCTCAGGCAAAACGACCCTTTCCAAATGCCTGAACGGGCTTTTCAAGCCGACCAGGGGCGATGTAATTGTGGATGGGCTGAACTCCAAGAGCACCCCCATTGTGCAGATGGTCCGCCGGGTGGGCTATGTATTTCAGAACCCTGACCACCAGCTTTTCAATAGCAATTGCTGGGATGAGATCGCTTATGGGCCCCGCAACATTCAGCTGCCAGAAGACCAGGTTAAGGAGCGTGTGGCAGAAGCGGCCCAGGTGGTTGGCCTGCCGGAAAAGTACTTCACCGAACATCCATTCTTCCTCTCCAAAGGATTGCGCCAGCGGGTGGCCATCGCCTCCATCCTCGCCTTGCGCCCCAAGCTGATTATTGTCGATGAGCCGACCACCGGCCAGGACTCCCGCCAATCTTTTGAGATCATGGATTTCCTGCGCGACCTGAACGAGAACCACGATCACATCATTGTCATCATCACCCACGACATGCCCATCGTGGCCCAGTACGCCCATCGGGTGGTGGCAATGAGCCAGGGGCGCATCCTGGCGGACGGCCCCACCAGCGAAGTCTTCACCCGTTCCGACTTGCTCCGAGAGACTTTCCTTGAGCCCCCGCAGATCACTCAACTGGCCCAGGCCGCGGCCCATCTGGGCTTTGACCCCGGAACGCTTTCGGTGGAGAGCATGCTCGCACAATTCGACAAATTAGGGTAAATTTAACTCCAAACTGTAGCTGGGGTCGTAGGCCCTGGCTGGCCAATCTCCAACCCATCGATCCAGGCTGCAGCATTGGCCGTGCCCGGCAGTTCTACCATGCAGCCATGTGCGTCAGCAAAGGTCACATCGGGTGCCGGCGGCCGGTTAATGGTCGGTTGGAAAGTGGATGCGGCCTCAGCTTCAGACGGAGCCTCCGTCTGGGCAATGAGTGGCTGGCTCCTGGTCGAGCCAGGGCGTAAAGGCGGCTTTGCTTCCGGCGTCATACCTGCCGCAGGCCAGCTTTGAGCTGACATTCAACAGGACCTAAAAAACAACATTTAGGCTTATCCATTTTTTCAAAAGGCTCTATAATGAGCACATCCTCAAGCGTTGAGAACGAATTGTATGGATGAGAGCTTTTTACGTGAATTGCTTAATAGTGTACAGGAAGGCCGCATCGGCATTGAAGATGCCCTCGAATCGCTGCAAAAGCTGCCCTTTGTCGACCTGGGCTTCGCCAAGATCGACACACACCGTTCCTTGCGCAAAGGTTTCCCCGAAGTGGTGTACTGCGAGGGCAAGCAGGTTGAGCAGGTAGTGGCCATTTTACAGCGCCTGGCCCAGGGGTCTGGCCCGGTGCTGGCGACCCGCGCCTCGCCGGCGGTTGCTGCGGCGGTGCAGGCTGCAGTGCCCGAAATGCGCTATCATGAGCTGGCCCGGGTGCTGGTGTACGAACCCCAACCGTTGCCCAGGCACCGCGGCGCCATTCTGGTGATCAGCGCTGGGACTTCTGATCTGCCGGTGGCTGAAGAAGCCGCCATCACCGCTGAGGTAATGGGCAACATCGTGGAGCGCCTGTACGATGTGGGTGTTGCTGGGCTGCACCGTCTGCTGGCCCACATCGAGCGCATCCAGAACGCTACCGTGTTAATCGTCGTGGCTGGGATGGAAGGCGCTTTACCCAGTGTGGTGGGCGGGCTGGTGAAGCGCCCGGTGATCGCCGTCCCTACCAGCGTCGGCTATGGCGCCAGCTTTGGCGGCCTGGCGGCGTTGCTGGGGATGCTGAATACCTGCGCCTCCGGCGTCACGGTGGTCAATATCGACAACGGCTTTGGCGCGGGCTACGCTGCCAGCCTGATCAACCAGTTGTACGAAGAAGGTTGCAGATATGCAATAGCCGAAACCACGGGCCTTGGCCAGCAGGCGTTGGAGTTTGGGGTCCCGGACATAGATCCTGGTCCCACCCAGGCCTAAGACGAGATCACCGCCGCTGGCTTCAACATTGGAACCAGGTGACGATCCTCAGGCCACAAATGACATCTCTTGCTGCTGCTATAGACGTCCCTGATTTGCCTATTCATGATCAAATTGTGGAAGGCGCCCAACCCAGGCCCGTTTTGAAGGCTTTATAATGGTTTGTAATGGTATGAAAGGTCAACACACATGTCAGATTTAGATGAAATGTTGGAAGAAAAATATTTGCGCCTCTTGCAGATCTTTACCGGGATGGGCGAGGCGGTGATTGCCCTCTCTGGCGGTGTGGACAGCGCCTTGCTGGCTCACGCGGCCCACCAGGCTCTCGGCGATCGGGCCATTGCGATGACCGCCGACTCGCCTTCATTGCCCCGCCGTGAGCTGGCAGAAGCCCAACGGCTGGCGCAGCAGATTGGCATCCGGCACCTGGTCTTTCAGAGCCACGAATTGGAGGACCCGCGCTACACGGCCAATCCGGTGGACCGCTGCTTCTTCTGCAAGCTGGAAACCTTCTCTGAGATGGAGCGGGCGGCCCGGCAACTGGGTTACCACATCATCTGTTACGGCGAAAATCTGGATGACAACGCTGACCATCGGCCTGGGGCGGGCGCTGCCCGAGAGTATGGCGTGCGCTCTCCGTTAAAAGAGGCCGGGTTGACCAAGGCGGAAATTCGTCATCTGGCCCGCCATTTTGGCCTGCCGGTGTGGGATAAGCCTGCGGCTGCCTGCCTGTCTTCGCGTTTCCCTTACGGCTCCCCAATCACCGTGGAAAAATTGGCTCAAGTGGAACAGGCCGAAGATTTTCTTTGGGAGCTGGGTTTCCAGCAATACCGTGTCCGCCATCACGGCGAGATTGCCCGCATTGAAGTGGCCGAGGCAGAGATGAGCCGTCTTCTGGCCCAGGCTTCGGTTGTTGTGGCGCGCTTTCGCCAGCTTGGTTTCACCTACATCGCCATGGATCTGGCCGGATACCGGCGCGGCAGCCTGAACGAGCCCGCCCAATCGGCAGGCTTGATCCCTCTGGCGGCCCTTGAAAGTTGAGTTGTGATTTGGGTTTCATAGTCAGGCCATGAAAATCATCTATTTTGACTGCTTTGCCGGTCTCAGCGGCGATATGACAGTTGGCGCGCTCATTGATCTGGGCGTTGATCCGGATTGGCTGGCCGTTGAGTTGGGCAAACTGCCCCTGGAAGGTTACCGGTTGGATGTCCAGCGGGTAGATAAGCGCGGCCTCCAGGCGGTCCAATTTAGCGTGATCCTTGAAGGCGCTGCTGGCTCGCGCCTGGCCGATTCGGAATTTGTCGAGGTCGACCAGCCGCCGCAAAGCCTGCCTGCCGGCGTTGCCTCCATCCAGCCAGGCGACTCCGCCCACAGCCATCGCAGCCTGGATGAAATCATTGCTCTGATTCAGCGCAGCTCGCTTTCTGGCTGGGTGAAAGATGCCGCATCGCGCATCTTCACCCGTCTGGGCCAGGCCGAGAGCAAAGTCCACGGCGTTCCGCTGGAGCAAGTCCACTTCCACGAGGTGGGAGGCATCGATGCGATCATCGATATTGTGGGCTCAGCCATTGCCCTGGAGCGGCTGGGGGTTCAGGCGATCTACGCCTCGCCGCTGCACCTGGGTTCGGGCTTTGTGCACAGCCAGCATGGTCTGCTGCCCGTCCCAGCCCCGGCGACGGCTGCGTTAATTGCAGGCATCCCGGTCTACAGCGGCCAGGCCCGCGGCGAGCTGGTCACTCCCACCGGCGCTGCAATCATCACCAGCCTGGCCAGCAGCTTTGGCCCGCTGCCGCTGATGACCGTCCAGGCGGTGGGCTACGGGGCTGGCAAACGCGAGCGCGATTTTCCCAATGCTTTGCGCCTCTTCCTGGGCGAAGCGCCGCTGGCCGCACCAGGCGAGCCGCCCATCCAGCCGCCCCGGCCGGGCATAGCATCCAGCGCAGGTGCGGTGCGGGATCCTTTTCCCGAGCAGCACCAGTCCCCCATGGGATCGGCAGGTTATCATGAAGGCCCGGCCCTGGTGCTGGAGACGACCATTGACGATATGGAGCCAGAATTGTTCGAGGCTTTAACCGACAAGCTGCTCCAGGCTGGCGCCCTGGATGTGCTTTTGATACCGGTCCAGATGAAAAAAAGCCGACCTGGCCTGATCTTGCATGTGCTGGCCTATCCAACTTCATTGGAGGAGTTGCTGCGCATCATTTTCACCGAATCGACATCGATTGGTGTGCGCACCTACGAAGTGACCAAGCGCATGTTGCAGCGCGAAGTAGCCGAGGTGCAGACGCCTTATGGTCCGGTGCGCGTCAAGCTGGCCCGCCTGGGCGGTCGGATCGTCAACCTCAAGCCGGAATATGAAGACTGCCGTGATCTGGCCCGTAAGCTGGACCTGCCGCTTAAGAACGTGCTGGCGGCGGCCCGCCAGGCTGCCTGGCAGATCTTCCAGGCGCCCTCAAGCCTGCCTTAGCCCGCGATTCCGGCCACGGCCATCGCCCTTACGGGCGTCGGTGGTATTCTAACGAGGGATGGATCATGCGAGATATCCTCCAAGACCTTGACCGCTGGTTGAGCGCAGGCAAAGCGGTTGCCCTGGCGACGGTGATCCAAACCTGGGGTTCATCGCCTCGCCCTGTGGGTGCCAAGATGGCCGTCACACAGGCGGGGGAGATCGCCGGTTCGGTGAGCGGCGGCTGTGTCGAAGGGGCTGTCGTTGAGACGGCGATGCAGGTACTGGC
>CAZDAU010000012.1:0-66119 GCA_964503625.1 uncultured Anaerolinea sp. | reverse complement strand
AAGTCGTTACTACAGCCCATCGAAATCAAGTTGACGAACTACTTAGCCCAGCAGAATAGATGCGATCTTACCAGCCTGAACCCAAGATGTAAAGCAGGATAGATGGACTATCACCTTTCTCTAATCCTGACAGCAGAAATTGTGTCAGGCAGAGGTGCAAATCCAGGCGCCCCGGGTAACACGCAGCCAGGGTTGCACGGGCCGTTTGGGAAGATCGGATCTGCTGCTGGATGATTGGCTATCGTAAAAAAAATGGTTTGTGGGCCTGGGAGGCGCTGCTGCAGGCCAGCCTGCAACTCGTTCAGCAAGCGGCAGCGTCGCGGTGAAGTGTGTGCCGATCCCCACCACTTCAACTTGGCGAATTGGCTTTTGGAAGATGGAGAAGGCCAGGGGCTTGGGATTGTAGAGGATCGTGATCTCACCCTTGACAAATCCCCTGTCTTGCATACAATTATTATCAAGATTATCATAAAAATTCGGGAGTCTTTTTTAATCATGTTCACTTGCATGTGTCTGGGGCGGGGTCAGTAACCACCGCCTCGTTGCTGAAAATTACGGAACGGCTAACAGACTGAGGTCGGGTGGTTGCGGCCCCGCTGGCGAAAGCGATTTCGCAGAGCGTGAGAGCATCGCTGATGCTTGCGCACCCCCGATTTTTATTTTAAGAACTGTTAGCCGTTTTGGGTTAAGTATTGGAGAATGATGAACCAACTGACAACCTTCACTGAATTACAGGTCACAGCGCCCAGGGTGGGCGGGTTAGAAACCGCAGTGGGCAACACGCCGCTGCTACCGCTGCGCCGGATTGGCGCGCACCTGCCGGCTGACGTGCAGATCTTTGCCAAGGCAGAATGGTTCAACCCTGGTGGCTCGGTCAAAGATCGCCCAGCGCTCAATATTATTCGCACCGCAATCTGCGATGGCTCGCTGGATGGGGGCAAGAGCCTGCTCGATTCGACCTCCGGTAACATGGGCATTGCCTATGCCACCTTTGGGGCAGCGCTGGGCTTACCCGTGACCCTGGCGCTGCCCGCCAACGCCAGCCCAGAGCGCATTGCTATCCTGCGTGCCCTGGGCGCTGAATTGGTGCTGACCGACCCGTTGGAGGGTTCCGATGGGGCGCTGCGTGTGGCGCGCCAGATGGCAGCCGAGCAGCCGGAGCGCTACTTCTACGCCAACCAATACGATAACCCGGCCAATTGGGAAGCGCACTTTTATTCTACCGGCCCGGAGATCGTCCAGCAGACCGGCGGGCAGATCACCCATTTCATTGCTGGGCTGGGCACCTCGGGTACGCTGACCGGCGTAGGGCGTTACCTGCGTTCGTACAATCCCGCCATCCAGCTCATTGCCGTGCAGCCCGATTCGCCTTTTCACGGGCTGGAGGGGCTAAAGCACATGCCCTCTGCCATCAAGCCGGGCATCTTTGACGCAGCTTTTCCCGATCGCACGGTGGAGCTTCCCACCGAGGCGGCTTATGAAATGGTGCGGACGCTGGCCCGCCAGGAAGGGCTGTTTGTGGGAGTTTCCTCCGGAGCGGCGGCTGCGGCAGCCTTAAAGGTGGCCGAAGAACTGGCGCAGGGTGTGGTGGTCTGCGTTTTCCCCGACGCAGGTTATAAATACCTGAGCGATAAAGAATTGTGGCTTTAGGACCTGGAGTGAGATCGGATGGCTTTACTGATTTCAAGCGAATTATTGCAGCGCATTCACGCCAACGGAGAGGCAGCTTATCCCGAGGAAGGGGCCGGGTTGATGCTGGGTCAGGTCGAAGGTGGCGACAAACTGGTGGAGCGGCTGATGGAATTTACCAATGCGCGTGAGCAGTCCGCCCGCCACAACCGCTACCTGCTCACGGCTCAAGATGTGCTGCGCGGCGAGATGGAAGCTGCCCGCCTGGGATTGGAAGTGATTGGCGTGTTCCACTCGCATCCCGACCACCCCAACCGGCCATCCGAGTTCGACCGGGAGTGGGCAATGCCTTTTCTATCCTATGTGATCACCAGCGTGCAGTCGGGCGAAGCGGTGGAGAGCCGCTCCTGGCTGCTCAGCGAGGATCGCTCGGGTTTTACCAATGAAACCATTGTTGTTGTCGAGACGATTTAGAGGTGCGCAATGTCTGAAAATTTACACAAGGTCGACCACGCTGGATTGCGGGTCAACCAGTTTACGATCATTACCTTGAATATCCTGGCCTTTGTGCTCAACCTGCCCTGGCTGGCGGCGCTGGTCGCCCTGGTTATGGTTCTGGGAACGCTGCTGAAGACCCCTGGCTTTGGCTTCATTTACCGTTATGTCCTCAAGCCTGCTGGTCTGATCAAGCCAGACGTGCTTCTGGACAACCCCGAGCCGCACCGTTTTGCCCAGGGGTTGGGCGGGGCTTTCATGGTCGTCGGCAGCCTGGCGCTTTGGGCCGGTTATGCCGCCCTGGGCTGGGGAGTGATCTGGCTGGTGACCGCCCTGGCCGCGCTGAATGCCTTTGGCGGCTTCTGCGTTGGCTGCGCGGTGTATTACTGGCTAAGCCGGTTGAGCGTGCCCGGTTTCCAAAAGTCGCCACCTTCGGGCACTTTCCCTGGCATGCGACCCCGCCCCCAGGAGGTGCGCTATGACCGTTAACAGCTTTGCTCTGGAGACAGTCTATCGCCTGCTGATTGCCGTGGGGATTGTGCTGGCGGGCATTTTATTCTATCGCTACGTTAACAGCGCCGCTCTGAGGCGCGTCCGTGCCCGCGCTCCTGGATTGAAACGGGAGCGCAAGGCTGTACCGGTGCTGCTTTACTTCACCACACTCACCTGCGCTCCATGCAAAACGATCCAGCGCCCGGCCATTCAGCGCCTGCTTGAGCAAAGCGGCGAACGGCTGGAAGTGGTCGAGGTGGATGCCGCCAGCCAGCCCGAAATTGCCAGTCAGTGGGGCGTGATGAGCGTGCCAACGACATTCCTCATTGACGCCCAGGGCAATCCGCGCTATGTTAATCACGGTGTTGCACCGCTGGAAAAGCTTCAGCGGCAATACGCCGAAATCATTTCTTAATCTCAGGAGTTTCTTGTATGCCGGTTTTACGTATTCCAACTCCTCTGCGCAGCTACACTGCCGGGCAGAGTGAAATCCCTGTCCAGGGCGCCACCGTTGCCGAAGCCATGCAGGACTTGATTGGGCAATTCCCTTCGCTGCAGCCGCACCTGTACAACGGCAACGGCGCCTTGCGTCCATTTGTCAACCTCTTCATTGGCGAGAACAATATCAAAGACCTGAATGGACTGGAGACGCCGCTCAAGGCGGACGACCGGCTGCTGCTGATCCCCAGCATTGCCGGGGGCTGCGGGGGTGGGTCTGTGGGTCAAAAGGTTGAAACTCGATCCTGCAAACAGACCCGCCCCTACGGGCTGGATCGTTGAGGAAACAATGACAGATATGCTACCCGCCCTCTCGCACGAAGAAATCCTGCGCTATTCGCGCCATCTGCTGATCCCCGAAGTGGGGCTGGAGGGGCAGCGCAAGCTCAAAGCCGCCTCGGTGCTGGTGATTGGCACCGGGGGTCTGGGCTCACCGGTGGCGCTGTACCTGGCTGCAGCGGGGGTTGGGCGCATTGGCCTGGTAGACTATGACGTGGTGGATTACTCCAACTTGCAGCGCCAGGTGATCCATGGCACCTCCGGCATCGGCGATCTCAAAGTCGAATCGGCCCGCCGGCGCATGCTGGACCTCAACCCGGATATTCAGGTGGAAGTTTACAATGAGCCGTTTACATCTGCCAACGCCATGCAGATTGCCGAGAGCTACGACCTGATCGTTGATGGGACGGATAACTTCCCCACCCGCTACCTGACCAATGACCTGTGCGTGCTGACCGGTAAGCCCAACGTGTACGGCTCGATCTTTCGCTTTGACGGGCAGGTGAGCGTGTTCGATGCCAGGCGTGGTCCATGCTACCGTTGCTTGTTCCCCGAGCCGCCGCCGCCCGGGCTGGTGCCCTCCTGCGCCGAAGGCGGCGTGCTGGGCGTCTTGCCTGGCACCATCGGCACACTGCAGGCCACCGAGGCGATCAAGCTAATCCTGGGCATTGGTGATTCGCTGATTGGCAAGCTGATGCTCTACAACGCCCTGGATATGTCCTTCGAGTTCGTCAAGCTGCGCAAGAACCCCAACTGCAAGGTTTGCGGCCCAAACCCTGAAGTCACCGAACTGATCGATTACGAGGCCTTCTGTGGCGTGCCGGGGCACGATCACGATGCCGGCTCAGTGGGCGGCGGCTGGGATATCACTGCCTCTGAGCTGGCAGAGCGCATCCAACTTGGCAATCACCTGCGCCTGTTGGACGTGCGCGAGCCGCACGAGCTGCAGATCTCGCGCCTTGAAGGCGCCACGCTGATCCCGTTGGGGCAGCTGGCTTCGCGCCTTTCCGAGTTGGACAGCGCCGAGGAAATGGTGGTTTTCTGCAAGTCGGGTACCCGCTCGGCACGCGCCCTGGAGCTCCTGCTCAGCGCCGGCTTCCGCAAGGTGAAAAACCTGCAGGGTGGGATCAACGCCTGGGCGCAAGAAGTGGATCGGAGCCTGCCAATTTATTAGGTAAGATCTTCTGAACAGGCTCAGGCTTAGCCGGTCTGTTTGGACCAGCTTTGGCCGGGCCTGTTCCGTTTGATATCTGAAAAATTACTCACCAAAGGGGTGCGTAAGGGCAGGTTTTAGGTTATAGTTGCGCCCATGATAATCCTGGAAACTCATGCTTTAACCAAGACTTACCAGATGGGGGAGGTCACTGTGACCGCCCTGGACGGCGTCGATTTCAGCGTGCAGCGCGGCGAGTTTGTTGCCATTATGGGTCCATCGGGCTCGGGCAAATCCACCTTGCTGCACCTGCTGGGCGGGCTGGATTACCCCACCGCTGGCGAGGTCTATCTGAAAGAACAGCCGCTCTCTGGGTTGAGCGATGACGAGATCACCGAGATCCGCAGGCACAAGGTTGGCTTTATCTTTCAGTTTTACAACCTGCTGCCCACCCTCACCGCTGCTGAGAACGTTGGCCTGCCGCTGATCATCGATAACCAGCCGGTAGCCCGCCACCGCTCGCGCCTGGAAGATTTGCTCAAGCTTGTCGGCCTGGTTGAGCGCGCCGATCACCGCCCCGATCAGCTTTCTGGCGGTCAGCAGCAGCGCGTGGCCATTGCCCGCGCCTTTGTCAACCAGCCCGAGATTGTGCTGGCCGACGAGCCGACCGGCAACCTGGACTCACGCTCCGGCTCGGCCGTGCTGGAGCTGCTGCGCAAAACCTGCCGCGAGATGTGCGCTACCATCGTCATGGTCACCCACGACCCGCGTGCTGCCTCCTTTGCCGACCGGGTGGTGTTCTTAAAGGATGGGCGCATCGTCCACGAGCTGGCCAATGGCGGGGATGGCGTTCCCGTCCAGCAAATCGCCGACGTGATGACCCAGTTGGAGCTGTAATGTACTCGGCGATCTTCCTGGCCCGGCGCAATATGCGCGCCCGGCGCTGGCGCACGCTGCTCACTTTGCTGGGCATCATCCTGGGCGTAGCGGTGGTCCTGGCGATCCAGATCACCAATCAAACCACCCTGGACTCGCTGAGGCGAGTCTTTGACCGCACCACCGGCAAGGCAAGCCTGGTGGTCATCCCGGTTAATGAAACTCGCCAGCCCCTGGGCGATGACGTGCTGGATAAGGTCAAGCGCGAACCAGGCGTTCAAACCGCTGTGCCTTCGCTGCAAGTGCGCACTTTGTTGACCAGCGACGCCAGTTCCTGGCAGATCGCCTTCAACATGTCGGGGATTGCCGCGGGCAACTTCTTCCAGCTCTATGGCATTAACCCCGAGCTGGATCCTCAGGTACGCGTGTACGCCCTCAGCGCCGGCCGGATGCCCAGGCCTGAAAAATATGAGGTGGTCATCCCTGAAAAGTTTGCCCAAGAGAAAGACCTGCAGATCGGCCAGGATTTGGATCTGCTGGCGTCGGAGGGTGCAGCCCGGCTGGAGATTGTTGGGCTTTTGGCCGCTGAAGGGGTTGGACTGCTCAATGATGGAACGGTAGGATTTGCACCTTTAAGCGTGGTGCAAGATTTATTTGGGCGTGGCGGCGAATACGACGAGATTGCCCTGCAGGTCGAGCCATCCATTGCAGAGCGGCCGGATGCGCTGGAAGGGCTGAAAGAAGACCTTGGCCGGCGAGTTGGTGAGGACAGCCAGGTGGCCTACCCGGCTTCGCGGGGCCAGTTGATCAGCCAGATGCTGGCCACTTACCAGATGGGCCTGACTTTCTTCTCGTTGATCGCCATCTTTGTTGGTGCATTCTTGATCTACAACGCTTTCTCGATGACGGTGGTCGAGCGCACCCGCGATACCGGCATGCTGCGAGCGGTGGGGATGAACCGCCGCCAGGTGTTGGGCATGGTGCTGGCAGAAGCAGGATTGCTCTCACTGATCGGTTCAGCGTTGGGGCTGGCGTTGGGCTATGGGCTGGCGTTTGGCCTGATTCGCCTGCTGGGCGACCTGGTCACTGCCGAGGAGGGCATCCTCAGCCTGACCTGGCAAGGCGTGTTGCAGAGCATTGCTGTTGGGGTGGGAGTCACCCTGGTGGCTGCATTGTTGCCGGCGTTGCAGGCAGCGAGCGTCTCGCCGCTGGAGGCGCTGCGCGCCCGCGGCCGCAGCGTTTCCCATCCGAAGCCGGTGTATGGATTGACCGGGATCGCGCTCATGCTGTTCGGCTGGTATGCATCTTTTCGTTTCCCATGGCCCAGAGACTTGCTCTTTTATGGTGGAAATCTGGCCCTGGTGTGCTTTTTCCTGGGAGCAACCCTCACTGTGGGCATGGCGGTGGGCTGGCTGGAGCGCCTCAGCCGCCCGTTGGCCTTGTGGCTATATCGCAGCGAAGGCGCTCTTGGCTCAGCGAATGTGCGCCGCGCAGTGGGCAGGACCACCCTGACCGTGGCTTCGTTGATGGTGGCTTTGACCATGATCATCAGCATTGAATCCCTGGCTTACTCCTTTGAGAGCGACCTGCAAAGCTGGATCGATAATGCCCTGGGGGGTGACCTGTATGTGCGCGCCCCGCTGCCCATGCGCGAGTCCTTTGCCAGCCAGTTGGAGAGTGTGCCGGGCGTCCAGACGGTATCGCCGGCGCGCGTCCTGACGATTAAGGCTGCACCGGGCAGTTTGCCGCCCGACGTCGAAACCGACAACCAGTTTTTGTTCGAAGCGCTTGAACCGGACAGTTTCCGCCAGATCGGCGACATGGAGTTTGCCGCTAACCAGGGCGATCCAGAAGCAAACTGGGCTCGCCTGCTTCAGGGCAGGGCGGTCTTTATCTCCAATATGGTTGCCGACCGCTACAATCTGCACCAAGGGGACGAGCTGATCTTGCTCACCCGCCGTGGCGAGCAGCCCTTTTATATTGCAGCCGAAGTCACCGATTTTGGCGGGCAAGGGCAATTGATCTACGGCACATATGAGGACATGAGCCGCTGGTTTAACGAACAAGGCGTGGATCGTTTTACTGTGAAGGTTGCCCCTGGTTACTCGGTTGAAGCGGTGATGCAAGAAATCGAAGCCCGCTTTAAAGACAGCCAGAATATCAGCCTGCAAACCACCGAAGCCTTTAAAAAAACCATCCTGGATATGGTGGACCAGTCGTTTCGGTTGTTTGATGTGCTCAACCTGATCGGGGTGATCATCGGCGCTCTGAGCGTGATCAACACCCTGACCATGAATGTTATTGAGCGGCAGCGCGAGATTGGCGGGCTGCGCTCGCTGGGCATGACGCGCCGGCAGGTACTGCGCATGGTGCTGGCGGAGGCGCTGGCTTTGGGGGTGATGGGCGGGGTGTATGGCTTTTTGATCGGTTATTTCATTGCACAGGTGGTTATCCTGGGCACCAATATGATGGCAGGATATGATCTGGTTTACCAATTCACACCCAACCCTTACCTGATTGGCGCATTCATGGCCCTGATATTTGTGCAGCTAGCGGCAATTTATCCCGCCCGGCGGGCTGCGAGGGTAAATATTGTTGAAGCGATCAAACATGAGTGAGCGAAACATTCGCTCACCAAGTGTGACTTTTATCACATAGTGCCAGCCAGTTCATGTTAAAATTGACGCCAGATGAGAACACCCAGTTCTGGCTTTTTTGCATCTTACCCCGCAAGATCGTGTTGCTTACAGATTTTCAGTAGGTGAGTGTATGAAAATCCCCATTCTCATTGGCCTGGCTGTGTTGGTCGCTGTGGCGGCTGTGGGCCTCTATGTCACCGACTTCACTGCCTACCTGGGCAACAACCCCTCTACCTGCAACAACTGTCATGTCATGGACTATGTCTATGAAGGTTGGTATCACGGCGGGCATAAGGAGTGGACCACCTGCAACGATTGCCACACTCCTCATGCTTTGATCCCCAAGTATCTGGTAAAAGCACAGTCTGGCTATCATCATGTCTCTGCGTTCATCCTGGGAGATATCCCAGATGCCATCCGCGCCAAAGAAGCCTCCCGCGAGGTGGTGCAAGAGAACTGTATCCGCTGCCACACCGAAACCATCTCAAACCTGGATTGGGAAATCGGTTACACCAGTCACGATCCCCAGCGTTTTTGTTTTGAGTGTCACCGCAGCGCGGCGCATGGCGAACGCGGCGTCTCCATCTTACCGTACCAGCACACGGAGGAAAACAAATGACCGAGGAAGAGAAGAAGTTGAGCGAGAAACCCCCCAAAAAAGGTTCCAGGACTACCTGGCTGCTGACGGGGATCATCGTCATCCTGGCCGCAGCATTAATCGGCGTGATGCTTTACCTCAAAAACCAGCCGCAGCCAACGCGCGGCGTGGCGCCGATCAAAGAAATTGCTCCCCTGGATCCCAACTCGGAAAACTGGGGGGTCAATTTCCCCAACCAATGGTCCACTTTGCAAAAGACCGAAACGAATAATGCCCGCACCACCTATGGCGGCTCCGATCCGTATTCCAAGCTGGAAGATGACCCGCGCCTAGTAGAGCTTTTTGCTGGCTATGGATTCAGCAAAGATTACAACGAGGAACGCGGTCATATGAACGCTTTGACGGATGTGCGGGCAACAAAGCGAGTAAACGAGACGACCCCGGGCACCTGTTACTCGTGCAAATCGGCTAATAATCCTGAGTTGTGGAGTAAGATGGGCATGCTCGAATATGACAAGACGCCCTTTGCCGAATTGGGCAAACAGATCACCCAGCCAATCGGTTGCGCCAACTGCCATGACGCCGACACGATGAAATTGGTGGTCACAAACCCGGCGCTGGAAGAGGCGCTCATTGCCCAGGGAAAAGATTGGAAAACCTTCACTCGCCAGGAGATGCGCACGGTGGTCTGCGCCAACTGCCATGTGGAGTACTACTTCTTAGGCGATGATAAATATCTTACCTTCCCCTGGTCAAATGGCACCAAAATCGAGGAGATCATTGCCCATTATGAAGAGTATGGATTCAAGGATTGGGAACACCCTGTCTCCAAGGCCCCGATGCTCAAGGCGCAACATCCAGAGTATGAATTCTACACCGCCGATAGCACGCACTTTAAGGCCGGCGTTGCCTGCGCCGACTGCCACATGCCCTACACCCGGGATGGGGCGGCCAAATTCTCCAATCACAATGTTCAGAGCCCGCTGCTCAACCCAGAAGCGGCTTGTGGTCAATGCCACACCGATGTGAATTTTGTCGTTGAGCGGGTGAAGATCATCCAGGACAGCGTGCGCGTCACGATGGACACCACCGAGGACGCATTGATCGCGGCGATTAATGCCATTGGAGCCGCGGGTGAGATCCCCAACGTTGACCAGGAACTTCTGACCGAAGCCCGGGCCCTGCACCGGCAATCGCAGATGATGTGGGACTTCATCGCCGCCGAGAACAGCATGGGCTTCCATAACTCTCAGGAGGCATTGCGCATCCTGGCAAAGTCCGCCGATCTGGCCCGCCAGGCGCAACTGTTAGCCATCCAGGCTGCGGGCACGCCGGATATCTTGCAAGGCGGCAGCCAGTAATCCTTGAAGGAGAAATTGAAATCGGGCGGTGAAGCCGCCCGATTTTTAATTTTGGGGTTCTGAATATGGTTCTTGCGCCCAGTCGCGCAGCAGATTCGCGTCAATCACCCGGATCTGTCGCCGCTCGACGCGGATGGCCCCGCTGCGTTCCAGGTCGCGCAGGCTGCGCGCCACCACTTCGCGCACCGTCCCCAGCCGAGCAGCCAGCTGGTCTTGGGTGATATGTTGGTCTTCGAGTTGCCCGGGCGGTAGCCGGTAGAGCAGGCGCGCCAGCCGATTGGTCACCTGGTAGAATGAAAGCTCTTCCACTGCGCCAACCAGCATGCGCAGGTTGCGTGTCAGGTTCAGGATGACCGCCTGAGCCATTTCAGGGTGCTGGCGAATGCACGAGCGGATCACTTCAGCATCCACAGTCCAGAGGTGGCATTCTTCCAGCGCAGCTACATTGACCGGGTTTAGATCGTAATCAAAAATTGGCACTTCGTTGAAGGTCGCTCCTTCGCTAAACACACGGATGATCAACTCGCGACCCTTTGGCGAAAGCTTGAACAGTTTTACGCTGCCCTGCTTAATGATATATAAAGCCGTGCACACATCCCCTTGCCAGCAAATGATTTCGCCAGCCTCATAAGACCGCAGGTTGGTGCCTTGCGCCAGGCTGTTCAGCAGCTTATCACTAAGGCTTGAAAAATAACTGTTGGCGCGCAAAGCAGCCAGCTTTTCCTGAATGTTGACTGTTAGGTTTTGCATACCCCGTATTATAATATAGAGTATTAAGGGGGCAAAACAAGCGAAAGAACCTATGGAAGCGTAGTGATAAGGAGCAATTTTACTATGCTCGATAAAATTGATCTTAATCAAAAACTTGATAAAAAGACCTATCAGCGTATCATGCCGGTCTTGGAAAATCGGCTCTTTGATGTGCAAAAAGCATCCTGGGATGCGCGCATTCCTGTTGTCATCCTCTTTGAGGGCTGGGATGCAGCTGGCAAAGGCACCTCTATTCAGAAGCTCACCAGCCCCATCGACCCGCGGGGATATAAGCTCTATCCGATTCGCGCTGCCCGCACATACGAGAAGAAACATCCCTGGTTGTGGCGTTTTTGGCTTAAGATACCCGCTCGCGGCGAGTGGGCCATTTTTGATCGTTCATGGTATGGGCGAGTGCTTGTGGAGCGGGTTGAAAACCTGGTTCCAGAGAGCGAGTGGCGGCGCGCCTACCGTGACATTGTGGATTTTGAGCGCACGCTGGCAGATGATGGCACCTTGATCATTAAATATTTCCTGCATATTAGCAAGCAGGAACAGAAACGCCGGTTCAATAAACTCACCAAAGATCCCCTGTCCGCCTGGCATGTCACTCCGGAGGACTGGGAACATCATTACCGCTATGACGATTGGTTGCTGGCTTACGAAGAAGCCTTTGAGCGCACCGAAACTGAGTGGGGGCCATGGACGATTGTCGAAGCAACCGACCGCCGCTTCACCTGGGTAAAAATCTACCAGACGGTGATCACCTGCCTGGAGGAGCGCCTGGGCTGGCCCCACTTGGTCCTGCCCACGGAAGATGAAGAAGAAGATGGGCCACAGGAAGAGGCAACAGCCGAAGAGGCCGAAACCGAAGAACCGGCTATCATGGATCTTCAGGCGGGAGAATTGGAAATTATCAGCCAGGCAGGCGAGGAAGATCAGGAGTAAATCAGGAGCGCGCTATGCTCAGCACAGTCAATCTTTCCCTGGATTTGGATCCCCAAGAGTATGAAAAGCAACTGATCTATTATCAGGTTGGCCTTTTCCGGCTGGCTTACCAGGTGTATGTACAACAGCGGCCGGTGATCATTGTCTTTGAAGGCTGGGATGCTGCCGGCAAGGGCGGCGCCATCCGGCGGGTAACGGAGAAACTGGATCCGCGCGGGTTTGTGGTCTATTCCATTGCTGCACCCAAGGGTGACGAGGCCACTCACCATTACTTATGGCGTTTCTGGAATAAACTGCCTGAGGCCGGTCAGATTGCTATCTTTGACCGGAGCTGGTATGGTCGCGTGATGGTCGAGCGTATTGAAGGCTTCTGCAGCGAAGCCGAATGGAAGCGCGCTTACCGGGAGATTAACTACTTTGAGCGCCAGTTGGTTGATTTTGGTACAATTCTGTTCAAGTTCTGGCTGCACATCAGCCCAGAAGAGCAGTTGCGCCGTTTTGAGTCGCGAGATGGGGATAAGCGCCGCTCCTGGAAGCTGACCGATGAAGACTGGCGCAACCGGGAAAAATGGCCCCTTTATGAGGCTGCTGTTAATGAAATGCTGCTGAAAACCAGCACTCTTTCAGCGCCCTGGACCGTGGTGGAGGGCAACTCCAAAGCTTATGCCCGCATCAAGATCTTGCGCACCCTGGTAGAAAAGTTGACCCAGGAATTAAAATATGATCCTTATGGAGTTGAAACTGCAACCAAGAAGAAGGATAAAGACAATAACAAAAAGAAATCTAAGTAAGGTTTGGAAGCTGTGTGGAGATTGGTATGACCGACCTGGTAGAGACACCCCTTGAACAGCAAGCAACAACCGGTGATTTAAAGCTTGACCTTCATGACCCCCAACTGTATATTAATCGGGAGCTGAGTCTGCTGGAGTTTCACCGCCGGGTGCTGGAGGAAGCTCAAGATGAGGCCAATCCACTGCTGGAGCGGGTGAAGTTTCTTTCCATCGTTGGCTCAAACCTGGATGAATTCTTCATGGTTCGGGTAACTGGCCTGCGCAAGCAAGTGGATGCCGGGGTGATCGATGTTTCGGCGGATGGCTTGCCCCCCATGCGTGTCCTGGCGGAGATCCGTAAAGTGGCCTTGCAACTGATGACCCAGGCGCGTGATTGCTTGAACGACGATTTGATGCCGCAGCTTCGCCGGGCTGGCATTCACGTGATGGACTATCAGGCGCTCACCGACCGCCAAAAAGCCGGGGTCGATTCTTATTTTGATGAGGTCATATCCAAGGTTATCACCCCCCTGGCGTTTGATCCCGGACATCCCTTTCCCCACATTTCGAACCTCAGCCTTAACCTTGCGGTGGTGATTCGCGATGAGGAAGGCCGAGAACGCTTTGCTCGCGTCAAGGTTCCCAAACCGCTGATGCGTTTGGTGCCCATCAAGCGCTCATCAGGCGGGTTGCGCAAGGATGGCACGCCGCCCCAAAACCATTACTTCGTCTGGGTGGAGCAGCTCATCGCTGCTAACCTGCATAAGCTATTCCCAGGTATGGAAATTGTAGAATCGCATCCTTTTCGGGTCACTCGTGACGCTGACATGGTCATTCAGGAATTGGAGGCCGCCGACCTGCTGGAGACGATTGAGCAGAGCGTCCGCCAACGGCGCTTTGGCTCGGTTACACGGCTCACAGTGAACGATGCCATGCCGACTCGCATCCGTGATATCTTGATCGAAAATCTGGAGATGGATCGCCGGGATGTTTACACGGTGACTGGCCCCCTGGGGCTGAGCGATTTGATCAGCCTGCACAGCCTGGATCGCCCAGACCTCAAGGATCCGCCCCTGCGCCCAACCATTCCACCAGAGCTAAAAACCGATCAGCGCGAAAGCGAGCTGTTCAACGCCATCCGCAAACAGGATCTGTTGGTGCACCACCCTTATGACTCGTTTCGGCCGGTGGTGGATTTTCTGCGCCTGGCAGCCGCCGATCCGGATGTCCTGGCAATCAAGCAGACTCTGTACCGGGTTGGGCGCAACTCGCCGGTGGTTCAGGCGCTTTTGGAGGCGCGTGAGAATGGCAAGGAGGTCGCGGTTCTGGTGGAGCTCAAAGCCCGCTTTGACGAGGAGAGCAATATCGGTTGGGCCCGCACCCTGGAAAAGGAGGGCGTGCATGTGATTTATGGCCTGCTTGGCCTGAAGACGCATTCCAAGATTGCCTTGGTGGTGCGCAGGGAGGGTGAACACATCCGCAGGTATATCCATCTGGCCACCGGTAATTACAATGCTGTCACCGCGCAACTCTATGAAGATATTGGTATGTTCACTTGCGATGAGGATATTGGCGCCGATGCAACTGACCTGTTCAATTACCTGACCGGGTATTCTGCCAAGAAGGACTACCGAAAGCTGCTGGTCGCCCCAGTAAACTTGCGCAGCCGGATGGAAGCACTGATTGAGCGCGAGATTGCCCACGTGCAACGCGGTGGTTGTGGTCATTTGATCTTCAAGATGAATGCCCTGGTCGACCCGCGGATGATCCGCAAGCTATATCAGGCTTCCCAGGCAGGCGTTAAGGTCGATCTTATTGTGCGTGGCATCTGTTGTCTGCGTCCCGGTCTGCCAGGGACCAGCGACAACATCCGGGTAATCAGCGTGGTGGGGCGATTCCTGGAGCACAGCCGGATTTACTATTTCTGCAATGGCGGAAACGAAGAGATCTATTTGGGCAGCGCTGACCTGATGCCGCGCAACATCAACTGGCGAGTGGAGGTGCTTTTTCCAGTCCAGGACAGGCGCCTTGTTCGTTATCTGACCGATGATGTACTGAAAACATATCTGGCGGCAAACGCCAAGACGCGTATTCTCAGGCCAGATGGCACTTACCAACATCTCAAGCCTGAGCCGGGTGAACAGGCTCTCAACCCCCAGGAATGGCTGATCCAGTATCACCAACGATTGAAAATTTGACGGAGTATGTGATTGTAAAGGAAGATCATCTATGTCCAATCCAAGTAAAACTCGTTCACCGATCTCCTCTGGAAAGACTCCTGAGGAAGCCGCGCTTCCTTCTTCTGGATTGCAAGTTCACCCATCGGAGCTCGATCACGTCGAAAATATTTGCCAACATGCCTTGCTCCTGTTTGATCGCACGCGCCCATTGCACGACCTGGGGGATGATAGCCGGGCCATTTTGGAGGCGGCAGCCAGGCTGCAAAACCAGCCCATTCCGCATGCACGTAATAAGCCCTACAAAGCAGCGCTCGCTTTTGTCAAGTCGCAGCAAACCGTCAGTTTGAGCGAAGATGATGAGCGGGTTGTTGCAGCAGTGCTGGCTTTTAACCAAAGGAAAATCAAACGCAAGCAGATTGATCGCCTGAAGCTGGCTCCAATCCAGGTGCGCCAGGTGTTGACAATCGCAGCGTTGCTCCAGATTGCCGTGGGCCTGGACGCTTCAGGCAGTGGTCGAACGCGCATCCAAAGTGTTACGCCAACTGAAAATGGCATGTGGATTGTCGTTGATGGCCCGGAGGCTGCTTCGGATGCGGCCGCGGCGCAGCAAAATGCTCGTCTATGGACAAAGATTGGCTACCCCAATGTCGAGGTGCTTGAATCTGCTGAGGCTGCCATTCGTCTGATGCCCTTCCCGGAGCCAATGGAAAGCATTGGAATGCATCGAGACGATTTGCTCTCTGAAGCCGGGCGGAAGGTGATGCGCTATCATTTTGCCCGGATGTTGGCTTACGAAGAGGGCACCCGTCTGGGCGAGGATATCGAAGCTTTGCACGACATGCGGGTGGCTACCCGGCGTTTGCGCGCTGCGTTTGAGGTTTTTCAAGACGGTTTTGAACCTGGCGCTCTGAAGCCCTACCTTAAGGGATTGCGCGCCACCGGGCGCGCCCTGGGCAAGGTGCGCGACCTGGATGTGTTCATGGAAAAGGCACAGCATTATCTGGAAACCATTCATGAAGATCGCCATGTGGGCCTGGATATGCTGCTTGCGAAGTGGAAGGAGCAGCGCGATACGGCTCGCATCGAAATGCTGGCCTGGTTGGACAGCAAAGAGTATTTGGATTTCAAGCGAAAGTTTAACCTCTTCCTGAACACGCCCGGTGCAGGAGCTCGTGCCGCGCTCCTCAGCACGCCTGTGCCAACCAAAGTGCGAGAGCTGGCGCCGGTGTTGATCTATACTCGCCTGGCGGCTGTGCGGGCTTATGCTCCCTACCTGGATGATGCCCCGGTGGAACTGTTGCATGCCCTGCGGATTGAGTTCAAGAAGTTTCGTTATACTGTGGAGTACTTCCAGGAACCTCTGGGTAAGCGAGCAAAAGATGTGATTGATCTGCTCAAGCAGATGCAAGACCACCTGGGCGACCTCAATGATGCGCAGGTGGCATCCCAGATCTTAAGCCAGTTCATTGAGGAATGGGAAGCGTGCCAGGCAGAGCTGCCTGCTGAGGAGCGCCAGACCATCGAAGAGGTTCATCATTATCTGGCTTACCGACAGGAAGAGCGCCAGCACCTGATGGAGACTTTCCAGGAAGAATGGCACAAGCACTTCTGGAAACCGGCCTTCCGGCATTATCTGGCCGAAGCGGTGGCTGTTCTCTAGCTGTCAAGATTGCTTGGCTTGGGCGGCCCTGTGGAAGGGGCCGCCCTTTTTTGACCCCAGCTTTATCTTTTATTGGCTTGAATGTGTTTAAGGCACATCTTTTGCCTGAAAAGTTTCTCGAAAGCCTGGCGATGGGTCTGCACCCCCCATAATTCCAGCTCAATTTCTTGATCGCTGTGCACTTCCAGGATGATTTCGCCCGGCTTGCCCTGGCACAGGTAAGCATGGCGCACCACGCCCTGGTGGCTGCGGTCCAGGCTCTCAGCCAGCCGGAGCAATAAGGCAAACAGTCGAACGATTCGCTGAGCGGGTTTATCCAATGCGGCAAACTCGGGATGCTTCTTCTTGCTGGGCATTGCTTTGCGGTGGAACAACGCAGCGGCAGCCATCACAGCAATCTCCGACTGGTCAAAACCGAGCAAGTCGTAGTTGCGGATCAGGTAATAGGAGTGTTGTTGGTGGCTGCTGTAGGAGAGAAAGGTGCCCACGTCATGGACCAATGCGGTGTAATGGAGCAGCTCTCGCTCCTTATCGCCGAATTTGTGCAGGTGTAAATCAAAGGCGCTATCGAATAGCTCCAGCGCAAGGCGGGAGACCTCTTGGGAATGCTTTTCATCAAAACCGCAGGCGCGCCCGAGCTGATAGATGCTGCGCTCGCGCACTGAGGCGCCGGCGAGCAGTTGGTCTTGCTCGCTGCGCGACAGGTAATCCATTAACAGGCCATCTCGTAGACCGCGATCGGTAATGTGCAGCTCGCGCAGCCCCAGATCTGCCATCAAGGTATCTATGATGGCAGCGCCGGCAACAATGATATCTGCCCGACCGGGGTTGATGCCTGGGACTCTGCGGCGTTCCTCCAGGGACAAGGAGCACAACATATCAATGGTGTGCTTGAGCTGCGGGTAGGTGATAACATCGTCTCTCTGCCGGCGACGCCTGTACTCGGAATAGATGGCAATGTCAGCCAGGTTTTCCAGCGTGCCAGAACTGCCGATGACCAAATCAATGGTTTTGCTTTTCAATTCCTGAACTGCGCGCACCGCCACGTTGCGCACATATTGTTGCAACAGGGCGTAGCGCGCCTGGTTGACCGGCTCCACCTCATTCGGCAGGAAGAACAACGAGGTCAGGCGAATCGATCCCAGCTTGAGCGAGTCCAGGAAAAGATAATCCTTCTGGTTGCCCAGGATGATCTCTGTGCTGCCGCCGCCGATGTCAATGAACAACGCTTGCTGATTCGTGATGTGAAAACCGCTTGAGACGCCCAGGTAGATCAGGCGGGCTTCTTCCGGGCCTGAGATGGTGTGCACATCCAGGCGAGCCTCGCGCTTCAGGCGGCGCAGGAATTCTTCCCGGTTATCGGCCTCGCGGGTGGCTGAGGTTGCAACGGCGATAATCTCCTCAGCGTTGTATGAGCGCGCCATCTCGGCAAACTTGCGCGCCACCAGAACGGCTCGCTGGATTGCGTCTGGGTGCAGGCGCTGGTCAACAAACTCCCCCTCGCCCAGGCGAATCATCTCTTTTTGATCGGATAGAACGGTATAGGAATGCTGGGGATTAATTCGCACCAGGAGTAAACGCAGCGAGTTTGTGCCAATATCCAGGAAGGCAACCACGCGCCCATTGGGATATTTCCAGGAAGCAGACATGTTGGATCAAAACATGCGCAACAGGGTATGCCTCAGACATCTCCCATCAACACCCGATCTGGGCCGCGGTCGACTTCCCAGGGATAGATGATGTGGGCATCCGTGATTGCGGCGTAGTAATCCGGGCGGGTAGCGCCAAACAGGTTCCGATAAGGGTTGAAGTGTAAGACGCAGGTGGATGGCAGCCCCCCCGCGGCGGCGATGCGGATTTTGACCGAGGTGATCGTCCTGCCGGAACCCCACACGTCATCTACCACCAGAGTCCGCCGCCCACGCAAGGCCTTTTCATCCGGAAATTGGATGAACTGAGGCCAGGCCATCAACTTGGCTCTTTCCATTTCCATCTGGGCCGGGAAATCCACCGCTGCAGTTAATATGTGAGAGATCCCCATAGCCTCTGCCAGCAAGCCACCCGGGATGACGCCGCCCCGGGTGATCATCACCATGGCTTCAAACTCGACTTCGAATTGTGGCAGCAGGTGGTCAATCAGGCGATCGACATCCTCCCAGGTCAACATTTCTCTTCGCAGCGGCTGCATACCGGTCTCCTCAATCGTGATATCAGGCGGGCGCCTATCCCATATTATAGCTTATTGATAGCCGCTTATAGCAAGGCGGGTGGATTGACTTCGACCCGCCATTCGCCCAGTTCGCGCCCGCGCAGCAGCGCAGCGGGGTCGGGGCCGCTCAAGACGATCTGCCAGCGATACTGACCGGCGATGCGAGCAAAGAAGCAAGGCGCCGGGCCGATTATTCGGGTGGAACGGCGGCCTTCTTCTTCCAACCAGTTCTTCAGCCGGGTCGCCATCTCTTGTGCAGCCTGTCCGGCGCGTTGCGGATCGTAGTGGCGGTATTCCAGGCGCGCCAGGTTAGAGAAAGGCGGATAAACCAGGTTCTGTCGGTGTTGGATTTCATGCTGATAGAATGCAGCATAGTCGTGGCGGGCAGCAGCCTGGATGACGTAATGCTCTGGCTGGAAGGTTTGCAGGATCACCTGGCCCCCCAACGGGCTGCGCCCTGCCCGCCCGGCAACCTGGGTCAAGACCTGGAATGTGCGCTCTCCGGCGCGAAAATCCGGCAAGCCCAGCCCAACATCCGCCAGAACCACACCCACCAGGGTGACAAGCGGCAAATCCAGGCCTTTGGCCAGCATTTGCGTGCCAATCAGGATGTCTGCGTCGTGGGCGACGAAATGGCTCAGGATGGCGTCGTGAGCGCCCTTGTGCTGAGTTGTTTCATGGTCCCAACGCAAGGTTCGCACGCCGGGGAACATGGCCTGTACATCTGCCTCCACCCGTTGCGTGCCAGTGCCAAACTGGCGAATGCGCGTCCCGCCGCAGGCCGGGCATTTCCCCGGCATGCGGCGTTGGTAGCCGCAGTAGTGGCAAAGCAGGTGATCCAGCGCCTCGTGATAGGTGAGGGGAAGTTCGCAATGCGGGCACCTCAAGGTGTGTCCGCAGTCACGACAGAAGACATACGTTGCGGTGCCGCGCCGGTTTAAGAACAGGATCGCCTGTAAACCTTGCTCCAACACCTGGGCCAGGGCCGCCTGCAGAGATCGGCTAAAGATCGAACGATTGCCGTCCTTGAGCTCCTGGCGCATATCGATGACTTTCACGGGAGGCAAATCGGTTGCTTCCGCTTGGGCCTCCAGAGGGCGGTACCGGTCAGCCACGCGCCGGATGCGTCCACCCTGCAATTCCAGGCGGGCGATTTGCGATTGGACCGCCTCATGGTGCGCAAGGATGCGCGCCGGCAGGCGGAGATATTGCCAGTCGCCCTTGTGCGCCTGGTAAACGCTGGCGACATCTGGGGTGGCGGAGCCCATCAGGCAAACTGCGCCTGCCAGGCGGGCATATTTTATGGCGGCTTCGCGGGCATGGAAATGCGGCGCGGCTTCGGATTGATAGTAGGAGTCATCATGGCACTCATCGACAACAATCAATCCTAAGCGGTCGAAAGGTGTGAACAATGCGCTGCGCGGCCCAACGACCAGCCCCAATTCGCCGGCGCGCGCCCGCCGCCAGGTGTCGTACCGTTCGCCCGCTGAAAGCCGGGAGTGAATGATGCCAGCCTGTCCGGGGAAACGCCCGGCAAATCGCCGCAGGGTCTGGGGCGTCAGGGCAATTTCAGGCACCAGGACAATCACTTGCCTGCCCAGCGCCAGGGCTTTTTGCACCGCGTGCAGATAGATCTCCGTCTTACCTGAGCCGGTCACTCCATGCAGCAGCACCGGGGGCGGTGACTTCCCGGCGGTCGCCTCTTCCAGATGCTTTTCCACTTCCACCCAGGCAGCTTGCTGGTCGCGGGTCAAGATGGGCGGCTGGCTGGGCTGAAAATCGTATTGCTGCAAAGGATCGCGCCAGACTTCGCTTTCCCCCAGGCGCACCAATCCGCGTTCGCTCAAGGCACGCAGGTCTTCCAGGCCGCCACCGCTCTCGGCATACACCCAGGAAACATCCACAGGGCCTGGCTCGCGGAGCAGGAAACGCAGAATTGCCTGGCGGCGCTCCAGGGCCTGGGTGCCTGGCCGGGCCAGGTGGGGCAGGGCGGCCTGCGCTTTTTCAGGCGGGCAGGCCAGCTGCACCGTCCGGCCCAGTTTAGGTCTTACCTTTGGGGCCGGCAGAACCGGCTGAGTGGCAATGATCCCTCGCCGGCTCAGGCTGCGGGCGGCGGAGCGCCAGTCGATTCGCGAGATGGCGCGGTCGATCTGCTGGCCGCGCAGCGGCCCGCGTTCCGAGAGCAATTTCACCAGGCGGAGCTGAGTTTTGCTCAGGCCTGCAGGGGCAGCGCCTTGCAGGGTGTACAAAACATCAGCCTGCTGCTCCACCCCCGGAGGCAGCATCAGGCTGATGCAGGCTGCCAGTGGCGCCAGGCAGTCGTGGGCCATCTGGCGCGCCAGGGCAATTTGCAGGGTGGTGACGGCCGCGGCTGGATCAACGATTTCCAGGACCGGCCGCGTTTCCTGCACGCCTGGCTGGTCCGGAAAGTCGACCACCACCCCCTGAACCGTTTGGCGGCCAAAAGGGACCAGCAGGAGATGCCCCAGGCGCACCTGGCCTACCAGCTCCGGCGGCAGGTGGTAGTCAAAGACGCCCGAAACCTGGGGGACATTGACCGCAACAGCGACAAAGGTAGCAGTTGGCTCAACGCTCAAGGATGGATGGGGGGAGGGTTTACTCATTCATCAGCTTTTGTTTCGGTGGGCGCATCCGCAGCCGGTCGGCGAGCGGCAGGCTCCAGGGGGGTGAGCTTTACGCGTGCCACGCGCAGGCGGTCCATCTCCTCAACGCGTATCCGCGCTCCTTCCCCTTCAACCGTATCGTGTAAGCGGGGAATCCGGCCCAGTTTACCCATCACATACCCGGCGATGGTGTCGTAGTAATCCTCAACCAGCTCCAGGCCCAGTTGCTCGTTCACCTCTTCGATCAAGGTCAGCCCATCGATCAAAACCGATCCATCGGGTAAAGTTTCAAACCCGGGTGCGGCCACATCAAACATATCGCTGACTTCGCCAACAATTTCTTCCAGCAAGTCTTCCAGCGTCACCATGCCCGCCGTGCCGCCAAACTCATCCATGACAATTGCGCTGTGCTGACGGTGATCGCGAAAGCGGCGCAGCAACGCGCTGACGGCCAGGGTCTCGGGGACAAAAATTGGCTCGCGCATCAGCTTTCGGGCGGTGCAGCCCTGACATTCTGGCTCCTGCATGGCTTTGAGCAGATCTTTCACATGCACAATGCCGATCACTTGATCCAAACTTTCCTCGTACACCGGGAATTTTGTGTAAGTCGACTCGGTGGCTAACCGGATGATTTCCTCCAAAGGCGTTTCGGCTTCAACTGCGGTGACTTCGGTCCGTGGCACCATCACCTGGCGCACGATCATCTCCCGGAAGTCAAAGACGGCGTGCAACATCTCGCTTTCAGCCTCCTGCACCACGCCGCCTATGGTGCTGGCGTCAACAAGCATCTTCAACTCTTCCACGGAATGCACCAATTGATGCCCGGAAACCGGCTGGACGCCGACCATGCGCAGCAGTAAATTGCCGGCCCCATTTAACGCCCAGATTGCAGGTTTGAACAGGCGCTCAGTGAGCAGGGTAGGCCCGGCCACCAGCAGGGATGTGCGCTCTGGATCTTGCAAGGCGATCGATTTTGGCGCCAGCTCGCCGACCACTACATGCAGGAAGGTGATCAAGGCGAAGGCCAGAACCGCCGAGAGACTGTGTGAGATTCCAGATTGGACAACCCTGGGGAAGAGCGAAACCACCGGCGCCAGCAGATGCGAGAGCGCTGGCTCTCCAATCCAGCCCAGGGCCAGGCTGGAGAGCGTAATGCCCAGCTGAGTGGCAGCGATGACCCGGTCGGGGTTTTCGATCGCTTTTTGAACCGAATCGGCCCCGGCCTGGCCGCGTGCCACCAGTTCAGCAATGCGCGTGCGGCGCACGCTGACCAGCGAGAACTCCGCCGCCACAAAAAAACCATTTGAAAGAACGAACAACCCAATGGCCAAGATACCGATAAGATCAGCGAACAGCGAATTTTCCATGCCTCAATTGTGCCTCTGGCGAGTGAACACGGCGGCGCCATACCCGACCACCCGGTCATAATCCCCGGTCACGTCTCCCGAGGTAGCATGGCGCAGCACCTGGGCGCGGTCAGCGCCCAATTCCCTGGCAGCCCACAGCACTGCCGCCAGCGCCCCCCTTCCGCAAGCAAAGCCTTTGCCTTCCTCTTCCACCCGGATCACTCCGGCGGGGTCAAACGCCTCCACCTTGCGCAGCACCTCACGGTCTAACTGGTTTGCCACCGATTGAGGATAGAAATGAGACAGATCGGTGCTGGCCACCAGCAAAGCGCTCTTTCCGGCCATCACTGGATCTTCAACGATCAACCGCGCCAGCGCCTGGCCCAACGCCCTGGCCGTCCTTTCGCTTTGCTCGCGCATCATGATCGGCAACAATGCAAAGGGCCCTGCCAGCGCCCTTTGCAGGAAAGGCAGCTCGATTTCTAGCGAGTGCTCGGGGTCATGGGCAACAGCAGCCAGGCCGACCCCCAGCGATTGGCGCAAGTAGCCATCCAGGGATTGCAGCGCCTGGCTTTGCACTGGGATGGTCCCCAATGGTGTGGCGTAAGCAGCATGAGCGGTTGTGAGCATTGGCTCATCGTACGGGTAGTGCATTGGAGAGACCACCACTACCAGGTCGGGGCTTAGGCCGCGCAAAGCAGCAAAGGCATAGCCCGCCACGGGCCCGGAGTACAGGTGCCCGGCGTGCGGCGCCATCACCGCCACAACCTCGCCGCTCAGCTCGGGCAAGTGAGCGGCGTCCATATACTGGTCCACCTGGGCCGCCAGGCGGCGCGGGTCCGCCGGGTACCATTGCCCAGCAATTGGCGAGGGACGAACTTCCATCGTCTTGCTCATCGTTCCCTTCCTTCTCTCTCAGATTCTTAGATCACACTCCTTAGAGAGTCCAGGTTTGCCTTGTGTATGTTATCCTGCGTGATTTGGTTTAAAATGATTTTAGCACAAACTGTTCACCTGCCAGATGAGACCGCGGCCCGGTGCACCGATTCGATGATTGACCCGGTGGGATTTTTATGGCATAATGCCACCTGTTCGCAATCACCAAAGGCGATGATGGAAACGAGTAGGCTGGGCCAGCTTGCCAGCGACCCCGGGGATCGTGGAAACACGGTCATGGTGCAAGCCGGGGCGGGCTCGCCAGTCGAAAATCCTTCCGGAGCTGCAAGCCGAAATAGTGTTTAGCGATCCGCTTTTAGCCATCAACCTGCAGCGCTTGATCTGCACAGCTAAAAGCCAATCGCCAACAGCTAAATACTAGAGTAAGCGCCGCCGGGACCGTCACCCGTTATCCAGGACGCAGGTATCGTCCATTTGGGCTGTACCTGGCTGAGTTGCCCACCTGAGGGTGGGAATCAGGGTGGTACCGCGGGAGTGCCTATGTCTCTCTCGTCCCTGGGTTGGGACGAGGGTTTTTTGTTAATACTTGTGGAGGTAGTATGCCATTCAAAGAAGTTCCCACTAAAGTGGATTTCCCGGCTCAAGAGCGCGATCTGCTGCGATTCTGGCAGGATAGCCAGGCGTTTCGCAAGCTGACCCAGCTCCATGCTCATGACCCACACTGGTCGTTCATTGACGGGCCAATCACGGCCAACAACCCGATGGGGGCGCACCACGGCTGGGGGCGCACCTACAAAGATCTTTACCACCGTTTCTGGACCATGCGCGGGCGCAAGACGCGTTACCAGAACGGCTTTGACTGCCAGGGCCTGTGGGTTGAAGTGGAAGTTGAGAAAGAAATGGGATTCAAGTCCAAGAAGGACATTGAAGACTATGGCCTGGAGCGCTTTGTGCGCAAGTGCAAGGCGCGTGTCCTGCGCTATGCAGCAGTGCAGACCGAGCAATCCATCCGCCTGGGTTACTGGATGGATTGGAACGACACCGAGCTGCTACGCAAGCTGGCGGACTTGCTGGAAGAAAATCCCATGCAGGTGATCACAGTCCCTGGCGTGAACGGACCGGTGACGGACACGGTGGAGCAGATTGTCGGTAAGCTGGGCCTGGAAGAGTTGGGTGGCAGTTATTTCACCTTTTCCAACGAAAACAATTACATGATCTGGACCATGTTGAAGAAGTGTTGGCAGAAAGGCTGGTTGTACCGTGGCGTGGACGTGATGCCCTGGTGCCCGCGTTGCGCCACCGGCATCAGCCAGCATGAGATCGTCACCGATGGCTACGCTGAGTTGACCCATCGCAGCGTCACCCTGCGATTCCCGCTGCGTGGCCGCGAAAAAGAATCTTTGCTGGTCTGGACCACCACCCCCTGGACACTGTCCAGCAACGTGGCCGCCGCGGTGGGGCCAGACCTGATGTATGCCAGGGTTCGCCAGGGTGATGAGGTGTTCTATCTTTCTAAAGGCACGCTGCACATGCTGCGCGGCGAATACCAGGTGCTGGGCGAGCTGCCAGGCAGCCAGATGGTCGGCTGGACTTATGACGGGCCGTTTGATGACCTGCCGGCGGAACAGCAGCCTGGCGGGCATACCCATTTGAAAGACCTGGTTCGCGGCGTGGAAGGCAGCGCCGTTGAGGTGCACCAAGTGATTGCCTGGGATGAAGTCGGCGAGACAGAGGGCACCGGCATTGTCCACATTGCACCCGGCTGCGGCGCGGAAGATTTCCTGTTGGGCCGGGAGCATAACTTCCCGCTGGTGGCGCCTCTGGATGATGAGGGCGTCTTTGTGGAAGGCTTTGGCTGGTTGACCGGCAAACAGGTCAGTGAAGTGGCCACGCCAATCTTTGATGATCTCCAACGCAAAGGGCTGCTTTATCATGTTGAGCCTTACACGCACCGCTATCCCACTTGTTGGCGCTGTAAAGCCGAGCTGATATTTCGTCTGGTGGATGAGTGGTTCATCAGCATGGGCGAAACTTATGATAAGCCGCGCGAGTTGCTGACCAGGGAAGAAAAAGAGCGCAGCCTGCGCTACCAGATTATGGATGTGGTTGACCAGATCCGCTGGATTCCCGAGTTTGGCCACGCCCGCGAGATGGATTGGCTGCGCAATATGCACGACTGGATGATCAGCAAAAAGCGCTATTGGGGCCTGGCATTGCCGATCTGGATGTGCGAGAAGTGCGCCCACTATGAAGTGATTGGCGATGAGGTCGAGCTTAAACAGCGCGCGGTGGAAGGGTGGGACGTTTTTGAAGGTCACACGCCACACCGTCCGTTTATTGACGCGGTCAAGATTGAGTGCCCCGAGTGCCAGAATCCCATGAGCCGCATCCAGGACGTGGGCAACCCCTGGCTGGACGCCGGCATTGTACCTTTTAGCACGCTGCGCTACCGCAGCGACCCGGAATACTGGCGCGCCTGGTACCCGGCCCACTGGATCAGCGAATCTTTTCCGGGCCAGTTTCGCAACTGGTTCTATAGCCTGCTGGCAATGGCAACCGTGGTGGACAACAGCCCGCCGTTCCTGCAGAATTTTGGCTATGCCACCCTGCTGGCCGAGGACGGACGCCCGATGCACAAAAGCTGGGGCAACATGATCGAGTTCAATGAAGCCGCTGACAGGATGGGCGTGGATGTGATGCGCTGGCTGTACTGCAACCACAAGCCGGAGAATGACCTGCTTTTTGGTTACCATCGTGGCGACGAGGCTCGACGCGCCTACCTGATCCCGCTGTGGAACGTTTACAGTTTCCTGGTCACTTATGCCAATCTTGATGGCTGGTCGCCGGTTGGGGACAGTTTTGACCTGGCTCATCCTGAGGGACCAACCCCATCCAGCAACAATCTGCTCGACCGTTGGGTTCTGGCCCGCTTGAACCAGATTATCCCGCAGGTGACCGAGGCGTTGGAGAACTCCGATTCGCTCACCGCCACGCTTGCCCTGGGCGGATTTCTGGACGACCTGAGCAACTGGTACGTGCGCCGTAGCCGACGCCGCTTTTGGAAAAGCGAGCACGACGCCGACAAGAACGCTGCCTATGCCACACTCTACCACGTGCTGGTCAAGTTCGCCCGCTTGCTGGCCCCGTTCACGCCGTTTGTCACCGAGGCGATTTATCAGAATCTGGTGCGCTCAGTTTACCCGCAGGCTTATGAGAGCGTGCATCACACCACCTGGCCCAGGTATGATCCTGCTGTGGTTGACCAGTCGTTGCTGGAACAGATGGATCTGGCTCGCCAGGTGGCCAGCCTGGGCCTGGCGGCGCGCAACAGCGCCGGGTTGAAGGTTCGCCAGCCGCTGGAACGCGCCCTGGCCTATGCCGGCGGGCGGCGCAGCCTGGATCCGGAGTTTGTAGAAATCATCACCGATGAGCTCAACGTCAAGTCCTTTGTGTTTGTCGAACAGGCCAGCCAGTTGGTGCGCTACCAGGTCTTGCCGGATAACAAGTTGCTCGGGCCGCGCTTTGGCGCCCAATTCCCCCGTTTGCGCGCTGCCCTGTCTGCGGCCGACCCGGCTGCGGTGGCGGCCAACGTCCAGGCGGGTTTGCCTGTGGCGCTGCAAGTAGACGGCCAGCCTGTGGACTTGAAGCCCGAAGAGATCCTTGTTCAAACTCATCCAGCGGAGGGTTTGGCGGTCGCGGCAGATAAGACCGCCACGGTAGCAGTGGACGCCAACATAACCCCCGAGCTGCGCGCCGAGGGACTGGCACGTGAGATTGTTCGCCGGGTGCAGGATTTCCGTAAACAGAGCGGGCTGGACATTGCCGACCGTATCTGCCTTTATCTGTCAGGCTCCGCTGGGCTGGAACCGGCGCTCCGTGCGCATCGCCGCTATATCATGAACGAGACTCTGGCTGTCGAGCTGGTGGAAGGTGCTCCACCCCAGGGTATGGCGACCACTTCTGCGGCCTTTGACGGCGAGGAACTGATTATCGGCTTGCGTAAATCAAGTTAAGACCGTTGTTGCTCCCCATTAAAATGGGCGTTTCACCCGGGAGGCCGGATCGATTTAACGAGCGATCCCAAGCTCGTCCTTGAGGGCGAAATCGACTGCCTGGAGGACGGAGATAAGGCCTGGATAAAAATCCTTCCAGAAGCTTTATCGTGACCACCCATGCGCTGCCAAACGATAAACATGCCCCTTCCCCACATTGGGGGAAGGGGCATGCTTCGTTGTCAAATCGATGATTACGGCGTCGGCGTAGTTGTGGTGGTCGTCACGGGCACCGTAACCGTTGTGGTCAAAACGCTCGTTGGGGCGGCCACGCCTGAGGCTGCAGCGGCGTCTGCGGCGGTGTTTGGCGCGCCAGCCTCGATCCAGCGGCGCCACCATTCCACGTACTCCGGCTTAAGCTCCTGGCTGGGAGGCATTGGGCCGCCGGCCTCAATATCCTGGCGCAGCACCATCAGATACAGGTTGCTGTTCAGGTCGCCTGGGATTACATTGGGGGCGTGATCGCCGCTGGTCATGATCTCCTCATAGCTCTCCATGTAGTAATTCTGGTTTTCCTTGGTGGCGCTGGAGCGATGACAGGAGATGCAGTAGCGTTTGGATAGCCAGGAAATGTGCACTTCGTAGGAGGGCACTTCCTCGGGCCCAAGCGGCGGAGCAGCAAAGGCGGTTGAGGCTTCTTGGGGCAGCTCGGCGCGGTCATCCCAGGTGTAGCGCATGAAGTTCACAATTGCGTCGATATCGCTCACGCTCAACTCGCCGCCAAAAGCCTTGCCATAGGGCGGCATGCCCAGGTCCGGCTGACCATAAGAGATGATATTGAACAGGGTTTCATCGGAGCGGGTGTACATTTCATCCTGGCTGTTGATTGGCTTCATGATGAAGCCCTCCAGGCCTTCCACACCCTGGATCTCACCACCTTCGCCTTCAGCGCCGTGGCACTCAACACAATGAACAGAGTAAAGGTCTTGCCCAGCGATAATCATCTCCGGCAGGGTGGCAGCGACGGTTGCGGTCTCTTCCTCTGGGTGAGCAGTTGCCACAGAGCGAATGGTCAGGCCGACCATTGCCAGGACAATCAGGACCATCACCGAGATCGCCACCTTGCGCTTACCAAAATAACGGTTCGGATTACGGTCGATAAAGGGCAGCAGGACCAGGGCCAGCACCGCGAGCGTGGGGATGATGAAAGTGCCAACCACTTCCAGGGCGCCTGGGAAGAACTTCAGCATCTCATAGAGGAACAGGAAATACCATTCTGGCCGGGGGATGTAGCTCGAGTCGCTGGGGTCTGCTTTTGGCTCATTCGCAACACCAACAAAAGTCGCTAGAAGGATCAGCACAATGAACAGGGCAAAGGAGACCAGTAAGTCTTTGTAAATCACATCTGGCCAAAATTTGACGCCCTTCTGCTTGGCCTGCTGGTAACGTTCGTGATATTTTTTCTTAAACTCTTCGGATACACCCATGCTGACCTCGCTTTCAATCCTCTTTACCTGGCACGCCCGCAATGCCCAGGCGAATGATCAGGTACATATGGATGCCGATTACCGCAGCAATCACCACCGGCAAAAACCAGATATGGATCGAGAAGAATCGAGCCAGGGTGACAGCGCTCAGGTCTGTTCCACCGCGCATCACCTGGGTGATATAGGGGCCAATCAGCGGCACCTGCCCTGCGATCTGGGTGCCGACCGTGGTGGCCCAGTAAGCCCGCTGGTTCCAGGGTAACAGGTAGCCAGTAAAGCCCATACCAAGTGTGGCCAGCAGTAAAACTGCCCCGGTCATCCAGGTCAGCTCACGAGGGTATTTGTAGGCGCCAAAGAAATAGGTGCGCAGCATGTGGGCAAAGACAAAAATCACCATCAGGGAAGCGCCCCAATGGTGGATGCCGCGGATCAGCCAGCCAAAGGGGACGCCGTTCATGATGAACTGGATGCTGTCGTAGGCGTGGTCCGGCGACGGGACATAGTAGATCGTGAGGAAAATGCCCGTCAGGCCCTGCATGACAAACAAGAATAAGCTGGCGCTTCCCAGGGTAAACCACCAGTTCACCTTGGGCACCTTGCGGTCCAGCACGGTGGAATAAATCCCATTCAAGCCCAGGCGCTCATCTAACCAATCGATCAATTTTGCAGTCATAGGCTAGCCTTCCAGGATATGGATCATCAGAGTGCCGTCTTCGACTTTGTTTTCATAGCGGTCCATTGGGCGATTTTGCGGGCCCTGGATGATCTCGCCTTCAGGGTCAAACTCGGCGTCGTGGCAGGGGCAATGATAAACCCGGTTATCATCTTGCCACTTCACCCGACAGGCAAGGTGCGTGCAAATATTGGAAAGCACCAGGGTTTCTGTTTCTGTTTGTCGATAGACATAGACCCCGTAGCTGTTGGTGCTGCGTTCCCACCCATTGACCTTGGTGCGCGTGAAGCTGAAGAGCGTGGGTGTGCCCACCGGATAGCTGTCCAGCGGGCCCAATGGAATCCACACATCGGCCGACCTGATTTTAAGGAAGGGGCCAACCAGATAGCCAATTGCGGGCAAACCCACCATCACGCCCATAATCGAGCCCAATACGCCCACCATCGCCTTGACGAAATCATTGCGGCTGAGATGGGGAGATTTGGCCATGCAATTCCTCCTTATTCGGGTTGTTCATTTATGGCAAAAATGGGGCAAAATTTCATAAGCCAGCAACCAATAAAATTCTGTCACGGTAAACTTCGTTATTTCTTTCACAACGATTTTACTCGCGATAGAGACGAAATTCAAGCCCAAACGATGAATACGGGGTAAAATAATTACATTCGGGTTACTCCGGTATGATTTCTGAAACCGCCAAACCATGAGTATTGTCACTGTTCTGGAGCAAACGGTTGATGGGATAATAACCCCTGCATCGCAACGTAATCCCCAAAATGCACGCCCTGCCTGACTTCATTTTCAATACGCTGGCTTAGAAACATTACTACCATTTCAAGGAGGCGTTCATGGCTCTAAAACGGTCAATTGGCCTGGATGGCATGCGCTATAAAGGGGGAATCAACATGCTGTCCTGGCGGCTCCATCGTTGGAGCGGCATCGGAATGGTTTTGTTCGTTGCTTTGCACATGCTGGCATCGCTCTCTACGCAGGTCTTTGGGAGCTCCGCGCTGGCAGACACAATCAACAGCATCTACATGTCGGTTTACTTCCAAATCCTGGTGATGTTCATTGTGTACTTCCACGCCCTGCACGGGTTGCGCGTCATCCTGCTGGACTTCTGGCCCAAGTTCCTGGAATATCAGAAAGAAATCACCTGGGCTCAATGGCTGATTTTCATCCCGTTGTTCGGCCTGACCGCGCTGATCATGCTGATGATCCATTTCAGCGGCAGTTAAGCCAAACCAGATGAAAGGAGTGACAAAACCATGAGCGCCCGCCCAACTCCACGCCTTGGCTTCAGCCTGGAATATATCATGTGGATTTTCATCCGCATCTCTGGCCTGTTCATGATCCTGTTTGCGCTCATAGGAATTGCAGGCGCATTCTGGATGGAAGCGCGGCTGTACTTTCAAACCGGCGAATTTGTCGATATAGGCACCCTGGCCCGCTGGGCCTTTTTCCCCATCTCCACCCACGTCAGCTCAATGGTGCCGGATGCAGCCGCCTGGTCGCATGCCTGGTGGCAGATTATGCAGTATCTGATGTTGTTCTTCGCTGTGACCCATGGCTTAAACGGTGTGCGGCAGGTGATTGAAGATTATGTGGGAGGCACCTGGCTGCGGGTTTTGCTGCGTGGGTCGCTCTTCCTGCTTTGGATGTTCTTCCTGCTGGTTGGCTGGCAGTTGATCCAGGGTAACATCATCATCTGAGCCAGGGGATAAATCACAGGAGAAATTATGGGCAACTACCATCAATTTGACGTTGTAGTGGTTGGAGCAGGCGGCGCAGGGCTGATGGCAGCGCTTTACGCCTCCAAGACAGCCAGCACCGCTGTGCTCAGCAAGCTGTATCCCACTCGCTCACACACCGGCACTGCCCAGGGCGGCGTTGGCGCCGCTTTGGGGAACGAGGGCGAAGACCACCCTGAATGGCACACCTTCGACACTGTGAAAGGGAGCGACTACCTGGGCGACCAGGATGCCATCGAGTTTATGTGCTTTGAGGCAGTGCAGGCGGTTTATGAGCTGGAGCATTATGGCCTGCCATTCTCGCGCACTGCCGACGGGCGCATTGCCCAGCGGCCTTTTGGCGGCCATACCAACAATGTCACCGGCAAACCGGTGCCGAGGGCCTGCTATGCCGCCGACCGCACCGGCCACATGATCTTGCAGACTCTCTACCAGCAATGCATCAAGAACCACGTCAATTTCTATGACGAATTCCAGGTGCTGGATTTGCTGATCGAGAACGGCGCGGCGGCTGGCGTGGTGGCCCTGGAGCTTTTGACTGGCGAGCTGCATGTCTTCCATGCCAAGTCGGTCGTCTTCGCCACCGGCGGGCATGGTCGAATCTGGGAGATCACCTCCAATGCCTACACCTTCACCGGTGATGGGCCGGCCATCGCCATGCGGCGCGGCATCCCACTGGAAGACATGGAATTCTTCCAGTTCCACCCGACTGGTATCTACCGGCTTGGGATCCTGATTACCGAGGGCGTGCGTGGCGAAGGAGGCATCCTGGTCAATGATCTGGGCGAGCGCTTCATGGAAAAGTATGCGCCCAAAGTCAAGGACCTGGCCTCTCGCGATGTGGTCAGCCGGGCGATGTACCTGGAGATGCGCGAAGGTCGCGGCATCGGCGGCAAGCGCTATCTGTACCTGGACATGCGCCCTGAGACGGTGAACAAGTACGCGGCCCTGGATGGTCGCAAGCGCCCAGATGGATCACCTTACAATGTCACCGGAGAGGAGCTGCTCTCCAAGCTGCCAGACATCGTCGATTTTGCCCGCACTTACCTGGGTGTTGACCCAGTGGCCCAGCCCATGCCGGTGCAGCCGACTGCCCACTACGCCATGGGCGGCATCCCGACCAACAAGTTCGGCGAGGTGGTGATCGATGAGCAAAACACGGTGTTCCCCGGCTTATACGCGGCCGGCGAATGCGCCTGTGTCTCGGTGCATGGGGCTAACCGCCTGGGGACCAACTCGCTGCTGGACCTGATCGTTTTTGGCAAGTACGCCGGGCTGCGGGCGGCGGAATTCTCCCAGGGCGCCTCTTTCCAGACCTTGCCAGCTGACCCAACCGGCTTCATCCGCCAGCAATTGGACGCCATCCGCAGCAGCCAGGGTGAGGAGAAAGCCTACACCATTGCCAATGAGATGAAGGCAGTCATGTTCGACGATGTAGGTGTGTTCCGCACGCAGGAGGGCATGCAGCATGCGCTGGAAAAAGTGCGCGAGCTACAAGAACGCCTCAAGCGTGTCCGCCGCCCAGACCAGGGCAAGACCTTCAACACGGAGCTGCTCAACATCTGGGAGCTGGGCAATCTGCTTGACCTGGCGGAGATCACCACTGTCTCGGCGCTGGCCCGAACCGAAAGCCGCGGTGGTCACGCCAGGGAGGATTACCCAAAACGGGATGATGCTAACTGGTTAAAGCACACCCTGGCCTGGTACAAGGATGGCGCAATTTCCCTGGGCTACAAGCCGGTGACAATTACCAAGTACCAGCCTAAAGAACGGGTATATTGATCCGGAGGCCGCCATGCAGGTTACACTGAAAATCTTTCGCTACAATCCCGAAACCGATAAAAAACCGCACTACGAGCGCTATAAGCTCGAAGCCGAGCCTACCGACCGTGTGCTGGATTTACTGGAATATGTCAAAGGCAATTTCGATGGTACGCTTTCCTTCCGCCGCTCGTGCGCGCACGGCATCTGCGGCTCCGACGCCATGCGGATCAACGGGCGCAACCGCCTGGCGTGCAAGGCGCTGGTGCAAGAGCTGCACTCGAGCAAGATCACGGTCGAGCCGATCCTCGGCCTGCCGATCCTCAAAGACCTGATCGTCGATATGGAGCCGTTTTTCAAAAACTATCGCTCGGTGATGCCCTACTTTGTCAATGACGAGCCGGCGCCAAAGCAGGAGCGGCTGCAAAGCTCAGAAGACCGCGAGCGCTTCGACGACACCACCAAGTGCATCCTGTGCGCCTGCTGCACCACCTCCTGCCCGTCGTTCTGGGCCAACGATGAATACGTCGGCCCGGCGGCGATTGTGGCTGCCCACCGCTTCATTTTTGACAGCCGCGACCGGGCCGGCGCCGAGCGGCTGGCCATCCTGAACGAGCAATTCGGTGTCTACCGCTGCCACACCATCTTCAACTGCACCGACGCCTGCCCGCGCGAGATCCAGGTGACGCGGGCGATTGGGGAGGTGAAACGAGCGATCGCCACAGGGAAGATTGAATAGGATCCCAAACCGACCGCGCTGCAAAGTCACTGCAGCGCGGTCGATTTTTAAGCAACCATCTCAGACGGTTATCGATGCGCGTTTCAGGATTAACGCCCGCCGTTGGCCGATATCCGAAAGCGTTGATCCTGGGTTCGATGCCTTTAGCAACAACGTTGATAATTCCATTGGGAGCAATTATCAGCGTGATATAATTCTATTACTCGCCCCAGTAGCTCAAAGGATAGAGCGAGGCTCTCCTGAAATTTGGGCTTCACGGGAGAAATCCCGTGAATGAAAGCGATCAAATTCGGGGAAGCCTAAAGGGACAACAGGCCATGGTCGAGTTCCCAACGACAATTGGGACACAGGGCCACCAGGTTTTCCAAAGAATTGACCACCGACACCGGTGCGTCCGGCGGGAATTCCTGGATTGAGTGAACATGGCAAATTTCGAAGTGCTTTGAGTAATCCCATTTACAACGGCATAGCGGTTTATCGGAAGCGTCGCAGGTCCTTCGCCCAAGCTTGCACGATCCAAGCGTTCCATTCTAAACCGCAGTCCAAGCACTTCAGGTTGTCCCCAGGGTAATCCCGAGCCAAGCTTGATGCGAAATCTTTGATACAAACGATGACATCGTGAAGATTTCGAATCGAGAAGGTGTAGAGACCAGACGGTTGCCGCCTGTTGCATGATCGAGGATCATGCTATGGCGAAGGGATGGTCCAGGGAGCCGGGAAACTGGCACAAACCAGAAGGCCGAGGTTGTGGGTTCGACTCCCGCCTGGGGCGCCTCAGAATGACCTTCGATTACGAAACCTATCTCTCCCCCTTCACCTGGCGCTACGGCAGCCCGGAGATGCGCCGCATCTGGAGCGAGGCGCACAAGCGCCGGCTGTGGCGCCAAATCTGGGTGGCCCTGGCGGAGACGCAGACTGAGTATGGCCTGGTGACGCCGGAGCAGGCCGCCGATCTAAAAGCCCACGCTGAACAAATCGATGTCCCACGCGCCCTGGAAATTGAGGCGCAAATCCGCCACGATCTGATGGCCGAGCTGCGCCTCTTTGCCGAACAGGCGCCGTTGGGAGGAGGCGTCCTGCACCTGGGCGCGACTTCAACCGATATTGAGGACAACGCCGACGCGCTTCGCCTGAGCCAGTCGCTTGACCTGACGCTGGACCGGCTTAGGGCGCTGCTGCTGCGTTTCGCTGAGAAGATCGAAGCTTACGCCGACCTGCCGCTGATTGCCTTCACTCACCTGCAGCCCGCCGAGCCATCCACGCTGGGCTACCGCCTGGCGCAGTACGCCCAGGACTTGCTCATGGATTGGGCAGCGCTGCAAGATGCGCGGGCAAACCTGCGTGGCAAGGGCTTCAAGGGCGCAGTGGGCAGTGGAGCGGCTTACGCTGAGCTGGTGGGCGTGGAACGCCTGGAGGAGTTTGAAGGCAAGCTATCAACGCGACTGGGGTTGCCCTTCTTCCCGATTGTTACCCAGGTGTACCCCCGCAAACAGGATTACCAGGTCGTCTCGGCCCTGGCTGGGCTGGGGGGCTCGCTTTACAAGTTTGCCTTTGACCTGCGGTTGCTCCAATCGCCGCCGGTGGGCGAATTGAGCGAGCCATTCGGCAGGCAGCAGGTTGGCTCCTCGGCTATGCCCTTCAAGCGCAACCCAATCAATGCCGAAAAGATCGACTCGCTGGCGCGGGCGCTGGCGCAGATGCCGCGTCTGGCCTGGGATAACGCTGCCCACTCGCTGCTGGAGCGCACTCTGGATGATTCAGCCAACCGGCGCAGCCAGCTGCCCGAGGCCTTCCTGATCACAGATGAGTTGCTCCGGGTTGCAGGTTTTATACTGGCGGGTTTACAAGTCAATCAGGCAGCCATCCGGCGCAACCTGGAAATTTATGGGCCCTTCGCCGCCATTGAGCGGGTGCTGATGACTTTGAGCAAGGCCGGCGCCGACCGCCAGGTTATGCACGAGCGCCTGCGGCGGCACTCGATGCAGGCCTGGGAAGCCGTCCAACAAGGCAGACCCAATCCGCTGGCGGCGGATTTGGCGCAGGACGCCGAGATCCGCCGTTACCTGGGGGATGAGGAGATCAACGGGCTGATGGACGCCACCTCCCACCTGGGCAACGCCTCCCAACGCGCCCGGGAACTGGCGGGGAGTATTCGCGAACAAATCGCCGCCGGTTAAGATTCTGGCGGCCTTCGATTGCTCTCAGATCGTCTGTGAATGGCGCTAACCAATCTGGATAGTGGCTTCGCGCTGCGGACCCACAGAAACATAACCCACCGGCACACCCACCAGCTCTTCGACCTTGCGCACATAGGCCTGGGCTTCAGACGGCAGGGCAGCAAAATCTCGCACGCCGGTTGTGGGCCTTAGCCAGCCTGGCATCTCAATATAAATGGGCTGGCACGCTTCAAGCCCATGAGCATCCACCTCCCAGTACCGCCATAGACGGTCGCTGTTCTGTGGGTGACGATAACCAACGCAGATCTTGACCGTCTCCAGGCCATCGAGCACATCCAGTTTGGTCAAGGCCAGCCTGGTGGCGCCATTCAACTGTGAGGTGAAGCGCAAAAGCTCTGCATCCAGCCAGCCGCAGCGCCTCGGCCGGCCGGTAACTGTGCCAAACTCCTGGCCGGCATTCTGGATCGCCTGGCCAATGCTGTCGTTCAGCTCAGTTGGCATGGGGCCAGCCCCAACTCGGGTAGTGTAAGCTTTGGCAACGCCGACCACCTGTTCAATCCGTTGCGGGGCGATACCCAGCCCAGCGCTGGCGCCGCCCGACAGGGTGATCGAGGCTGTGCAGTAGGGGTAGGTGCCCCAGTTGTTGTCCAACAAAGCCCCCTGCGCGCCCTCCAGGAGAATGCTTCCACCCCGCGCCAGGGTCTCCTGGATCAACCCAAAAGGCTCGCGCACGCATTCCTGAACCTGGGTGTAAAGCTGTAATGTCTGCTGATAGACCTGATCAAAGTCCAATTGCGACAGGCCAAACGCTTCAAATAGGGTGTTCTTGATCGAGAGCTGCAGGCGTAATTTTTCAGCAAAGATGGACCTGTCTGCCAGGTCAAAGAGCCGAATGCCGTTGTAGCTGACTTTATCGGCAAAAACTGGCCCCATTCCGCGTTTGGTGGTGCCGGTGCGAGCCAGGCCTTTGGCCTGCTCATAGATCGATTCAATCATCGGGTGATAGGGCATGACCAGGTGACAGCGCGGCGAGACCCACAGGCGACTGCGCAGGTCAATGCCGCTCTGCTGGATCTGTTCGATTTCACTGATCAATGTTGCCAGGTTGACCACCACACCCGGACCGATAACGCACAGTGTTCCAGGACTGGAGAAGCCATTGGGTGTCAGGCGCACCTTGAACGTGCCATAGGAGTTAACAACCGTGTGCCCGGCATTGTCGCCTCCATTAAATCTTGCCACAACATCCACCCCGGGGGAGAGCATATCAACAATCTTGCCCTTAGCTTCATCCCCCCATTGCAATCCAATCACTGCAGTCACAGTCATAGGAAGTTCCTTCGCTTTCTAATATAATTTTTTGTTCACCCCCCGGCAGCCGGTTTTCGACCCGTCAGGTCCGACGCCAGCCGCGGGTCGCGCTCCAGAGTCAGGCGCAGACCCTGATCGAGGGCAATCCGTGGCTGGTAACCGAGCTTCTCACGAGCCAGGGTCAGGTCAGCGCACATGCGCGATACGCCGGGGTCATTGCGCGGGTTGGCAATTGCTTCCACCTTCACACCGGTGACCTCCATCACCAGGCGGATCAGATCACGAATGCCGGTTTCGGTCCCGCTGCCCACGTTGATCACCATATGGTTAATGCCCGGAGCCGTTGCCGCCGAGATCATGGCGCTGACCACGTCATCCACATAAACGTAATCGCGCGTTTGCGAGCCATCCCCATGCATCACCAGCGTGCTGCCACGCAACGCCAGGCGCAGGTAATGCGGGATAACGGGTGGATGGGAAGGTGGAAGGTGCTGCCCTGGTCCATAGGCGTTGAACACCCGCAGAATAACGGTCTCGATGCCCCAAAGGTCGCCAATGGTGCGCACATAATACTCCGCCGCCAGTTTAGACACCGCATACGGGGAGCGCGGGTTTGGCGGGGCGCTTTCCTGAAGCGGCTGCTTGCCTTGATCTCCATACACTGCCCCCGAAGAGATGAACACCACCCGCCGCACACCCACATCGCGCATCGCTTCCATCAGGCTCACCGTACCACCCACATTGGTTGCATTGTATTCCCGGGGGTAAAGCACCGATTCGGACACCGAGACACGGGCCGCCAGATGATAAACACAATCCACATCTTGAAGCAAAGTCCACAACTTTGGGCGATCGTTGACATCCCCGCGAGTGAATAACACATGCGGGGAAAGCGCATCCGGGTTACCCGCGGAAAGATCATCCAGGCCACGCACCTGATGACCTTCACGGACCAGGAAATTTGCCAGGCTCGAACCCAGGAATCCAGCCGCACCCGTGATTAAAAAGTTCATTTAGAGTAACCTCGACCAGGATATGCGCGTCCAAGGCGCAAGCTTTCGTTGGAAATTATAGCATGCGATGGAAGGATGTTAAAACAATACTCATAATACAGGCCGTCAGGCGGGCAAATGTAGACCCGGCTTATGGTACAATTTTCAGCGATGCGGGATTTACTCTACCGGAGTGGCTTATTTATTCGCCGCCTGTTCGTTTTGGCGGCGATTTGCCTCTTAATCGTTACCATCCTGGGTGGCAGCATCCCTCAGCAACCGCAAACCATCAGCCAGAAAGCGCAAGTGTATGCCCAGGGAATTGGCTTTGATTTCATCGGCTGGACTCTGGATGCCTTACGCTTGAAGCTGTTTGATGTCGCCTTGGGCGCCAGCGCCTACATGACGTCAGAGGGACGAAACCGCCTGGTCTTGGACTACATGGGGCTTGTGCAACAAATCCAGCAGGCAGAGAGAGAAATCCGGATCGCCTACGCAGACCCCAATATCACCGACCCCGAGACTTCAACCGCTGCTACGCGCAAGCGCCTGGAAGCGTTGTATGCTCAGCGCGATCAGATTGCCCCCCTTGCCGAGAGCATCCTCCAGGGCCAGCTCAACACCGTGGTAAGTGACCTTGGGCTGGTTGTTGGGGGCCAGGCCATCCCGCCTGTGATGTTCCACAGCACACCCCTGCCTCTACAACTGACCATCAGCCCCCGCAACATCATCCGGCGGGAGGCAGACATCTCGCTCAGGCCGGAATTGTCGCTGGACCAACAGGTGGAACTGGAAGAGCGAGTCGATAAGGCTCTGGATGTCTCCTCTTTGGTGGTCCGGATCGGCGGGATCGGTGTCTATCCGACCATGGTGGACCAGACCAGCAATCTCAGGTGGTTATCGGAAGTCATCGCCCATGAATGGATCCACAATTATCTGACGATACGTCCATTGGGCATGCTTTATATGGAAAGTCCTGAACTTCGCACAATGAATGAAACCGCCGCCTCAATTGCCGGAGTTGAGATTGGCCGTGCATTGCTGGAGCGGTACTACCCCGAGCTGATTCCTCCGCCTGCTGCTTCCAGTTCACCAGGCTCTACACCAGCCCCAGACCCAAACGCTTTTAACTTTAACAAAGAAATGCACACCACTCGCATTAAGGTAGATCAGCTCCTGGCCGAAGGCAAAGTTGAAGAAGCTGAAGCCTACATGGAGCAGCGCCGCCAGCTTTTCTGGGAAAACGGCTATGGCATCCGCAAGCTTAACCAGGCCTATTTTGCTTTCTATGGCGCCTATGCCGATGAACCCCTGGGGCCAGCGGGCGAAGACCCTGTGGGAGCTGCAGTGCGCGCCTTGCGCGCCCAAAGCCCTTCGCTGGCACATTTCATTAACCAGATTTCCTGGATGACTTCTTTTGAGCAGCTAAAGCAGGCTGTTGAGGCAGCCGACTAAAGGGCATCTTGCCGCCCTGGACCACCCGGTTGGGCGGACTCGTCCATTTGATACAATAATCAGACCTGCCTATGTCGACCAAAACACCCTTCTTTCACCTTATCTGGCTTATCCCGCTGATCCTGGTGCTGGGAGCTTGCAAGCCGGCAACGCCCGCCCCAGCGACGGAAGTTCGGCTAACGCCCACTACGATGCCGGCAGCCGCGGCGGCTTCTCGCCAGCCAGGCTGTACAGTCGTCACCCGCCCATCCGGCTTGGATCCAACGCAGCAATCCCCCATCCCAGAGATCGGAACTGAGGATTGGATCAAAGGCCCATCGGACGCGCCTCTGACGATCGTCGAGTACAGCGATTTCCAGTGCCCTGGCTGTGCCTATGTTGCGCCCTTGCTCGTGCGGTTGCAAGAAAAATATCCCCAAAAGGTGCGCCTGGTCTTCCGCCACTATCCCCTCATCGTTGTTTACGACAAATCTGCCCTGGCGACCCAGGCGGCTGAAGCCGCTGGCCTGCAGGCTCGCTTCTGGGAGATGCATGACCTGCTTTTCTCCCGCCAGCAAGAATGGGCGGAAATGTCGTTGGAAGAGTTCCAGACCTGGCTGGTGCAACAGGCGAAAACCCTGGAGCTGGATGCAGACCAATTCGAGAAGGATCTGACCAGCCAGGCGCTGGTCGATCAAGCCAAACAGGCCTATGATCAAAACTACGCGCTGCGGATGCCGGGCGCGCCGTATCTTCTGATCAATGGCGAGCCATACAACGGCCCGCTCAGCTTTGGCGACCTGGATGCTGTGGTGGGGTTGATCTTGCTCGAAGAGCGGCAGTTCACCGATTGCCCGCCCTTCACAATCAACCCGGGCAAGCAGTACCTGGCGGTGCTGCATACTGAAAAGGGCGATATCACCCTGGACCTGTTTGCTGATAAGGCCCCGCTGGCGGTGAACAACTTTGTCTTCCTGGCCCGCCAGGGCTGGTACGACGGAGTCACATTTCATCGCGTAATCCCGGGATTCATGGCCCAGGCTGGCGATCCGACGGGTACCGGCTACGGTGGTCCTGGCTATGCTTTTGACAATGAAATCAGCGATCTGAGGTTTGATAGCCCGGGCATATTGGGCATGGCAAACGCTGGACCCGGTTCCAATGGCAGCCAGTTTTTTATTACCTATGCTGCCGCCCCCCATCTCGATGGGGGTTTTACCATATTTGGCCGCCTGGTTTCTGGGTTTGATGTGCTGCAAAAGTTGACCCCACGTGACCCATCCCAGCCAGTCGAGTTACCACCTGGCGATCAGATCACCCATGTGACCATCATCGAAAAGTGAACATCATGAACTCTTCAGAACCTACCGGTGGGGCAATCCCTCGCTCAACGATCCACATACCCTCGCTGCTCCAGGGAGTTTTGAGCGCCCTGGCGCTGATTTTGCTGTGGGGTGGAGCGCTGATCACAATGTTTGTTGGGATGATCAACGCAGCGGTGAAAGACCCCGCCATGGGCGATCCCCTGTCTTTGTTTTTGATGTCGGCGTTGCTGTTTGGCAGCGGCCTCTTAATGGTGCCCTCGGTCTACTACGGCCTGTACCGGGCTACAGGCCGCCCGACGATTGACTCGCTGCCTTGGCTGCGCCGCACCCGCCCGGCGTTGTGGATTTTTGCCCTGCCCATCATCATTGCAATGGGGGCGCTTGTTTATCAAAATCAGATTTTGTCCTGGCTTCTTTTGCCCCCGTTGCACTTATTGGCGGTTGGCATTCCAGTGGGCTGGATGCTGTTCCTGGCTGTGCGCGAATTGCCGCTGGGCAGCTCACAGCGATTGTGGGGCATATTTGACAGCGGCCTGATCCTGGCGCCAGCACTCATCACTATCTTTGAACTGGTGGCAGCGATTGGCTTCATGGTGCTGGCTTCGTTCTATATCGCCAGCCAGCCAGAGTTGCTAAACAAGATCATGTCTCTGGCAGCCACAATGCAAGAGGCGCCCCCTTCTCCAGAAGTCCTGCTGGAAGAATTTGGACCCTATCTGACGCGCCCTTCGGTTCTTTTTGCTGTGCTGGTTTTTGGAGCTGTAATTGTGCCCTTGATCGAGGAATTGCTCAAGCCCATTGGGGTCTGGTTGTTGGCCAAACGCCGGTTACGCCCGGCTGCGGGTTTTGCCGCTGGGGCGTTAAGCGGCGCGGGGTACGCCCTCTTTGAGAGCCTGGCCTTGACCAGCGGCGGCCAGGAATGGCCAGCATTGATGATCGCCCGCATTGGCACAGCCGGGGTGCATATTCTGACCACTGCAATCACGGGGTGGGCGTTGGTGCAGGCCTGGACGCGCCGACGCTATTTGCTTCTTGGGATCACTTACCTGACTGCGGTTGCCATTCACGGGCTTTGGAATGGGCTGACCATTGCGTCTGCTTTTGCATCCCTGGCAGAGATGCAAGGCTTGCCAATCCAAATCCCATCGATGACCAACCTGGCCATAGTTGCCCCAGCAGGCTTGCTGCTGATGGGTATGGCATCTTTAGCGGGTTTGATCCTGATCAACCGAAGACTGGTTGCCAGGCAAGAAACGGCTGCATTGAAGCCAGATTACACCGCCCAGCCAGGTTCGCCTGGAGAAAGCGTGCTATAATGCGCCTTGTTTTGTCCCGGTTATCCGTTGGGCGAGGCGAGCAATTATCCGTGGATAGAGAGAGTTTCTATGCTTGAGTGGATCCAATATTTGGTTGACCTGTTTTTGCACCTGGATGAGCATCTGAGTGCAATTATCCAGACCTATGGCACCTGGACCTATCTCTTGTTGTTTGCAGTCATTTTCATGGAGACAGGCCTGGTGGTGACGCCCTTCCTGCCTGGAGACTCGCTGCTGTTTGCCGCTGGCACCTTTGCCTCGCCAGCGCTGGCCCAACCAGGCCAGGATCCCCCATTGAACATCTGGGTGCTGTGGATCTTGCTGATGATCGCTGCAGTTCTGGGTGATACGGTCAATTACTGGATTGGTCACTATATTGGTCCACGCGCCTTTAGCGGGGAAGTCCGTTTTCTCAAGAAAGAGTATCTGGACCGCACGCACGAATTCTATGAGCGCTATGGCGGCAAAACAATCGTGCTGGCCCGCTTCGTGCCGATCATCCGCACCTTTGCGCCTTTCGTAGCTGGCGTTGGGGCGATGACCTACAGCCACTTTCTCTCTTACAATATCATTGGAGGGGTGCTGTGGGTGACGATCTTCACCTGGTTCGGTTACTTCTTCGGCAACCTGCCCTTTGTGCAGGAAAATTTCACCTTTGTGGTGGTTGCCATCATATTAATCTCGGTCTTGCCGGCCGTGTACGAAGTGATCAAAGAGCGCACTCGCTCAGCCAAAAAGGCTCAGGCTTAATCGCCGGCGGCAAAAGCCACCGCCACCGCCATTTCATGGGTATGGCTCAAGCTGATTGACCATTCGATCAGCCCCAACTCTGCTGCAAGCCGGGCAGCTGCGCCGTGGAGCATCAGCAAGGGTTGACGAGCAGCCCCGCGGCGGATCTCGATATCATGCCAGCTTACTGGGCCGATGCCGGTGCCCAGGGCTTTAGCGACGGCTTCTTTGGCAGCAAAGCGCGCCGCCAAAGATGCTGTCTGGTCGCCAGCTTCTTTCCTCTCGGCTTCGGTAAACACCCGCTCAAGAAAGCGGTTGCCGTGCCGGTCGAGCGTGGCTTGAAAGCGCTCAATTTCCACCAAGTCAATTCCAGAAGCGATTTTCACAATCCAGGCTCTATAAGATCTCTGAAATTTCAGGGCCCAGCCACGGCAATGGCCAGGCGGTCCGGATCCAGGTAATGGCGTGCCGCCTGCAACACCTGCTCTGCGGTGATTGCGCGCACAAGGTCCGGGTAGCGGCGGTAGTAATCCAGGCCAAGCTGGTAACGCTCCAGGCCAAGCAGCGCCGAAGCAATGCCAACGTTGGACTCCAAAGAGATCGGCAGGCGGCCAATGTAATTTGCCTGGCTGTCTGCCAGCTCTTCACTGGTCACTGGCTCGCTGGTGAAGCGCCGGATTTCCTGCAAAATCAAGTCAATTGCAGGATCGACTGCCTGGGGATCGACGCCAGCAGACACATCCCACGGCCCGGGCCCCAACCCCCCACCCAGGCTGCTGGCGGCGTAATAGGCCAGGCCGGCGGCCTCCCGCACAACTTTTCCAATTCTCCCCATCATGGCAAATTGCCCCAGGATGTTATTTCCCAGGGAGGCAGCCAGGTAATCGGGCGCGCTGCGGGCCGGCCCTGCCGCGCCGATGACCACATCAGCCTGCGATTTGCCCAGGATGACCACCCGCCGGGAGGTTGTGTGGCTCAGAGGCGCAAGCGGCGGCAAGGGCGCAATGCCCGGTTGTTCGGGGTTTTCCCAGTCCCCCAGGATTTCTTGAACTATTTCGACCGCTTTTTCGGGCTGGATGCCACCCACAATGGCAATGGCCATTCCTCGTGGGCCATAGTTGCGGCGATGGAAATCGACCAGATCTTCGCGCTGAATCGCCTGGATGGTTTCTGGATAGCCCTCATCCGGGCGAGAATAAGGATGGCCCGCATAAACAATCTGGTCAAAGGTCAGGCTTGCCATCTCAGCAGTATCCTGGGCCCGAATCGCCAAGCCGGTGAGTAATTGGGCGCGCAGACGCTCGACATGCTCATTTGGAAAGAGCGGCTGGCGTAATGCCTGAGCCAGCAGGGCAAGCACAGTACCGAGATCCTCTTGCAAAGATTTGCCGTGAAAAGTGGTTGTGTGCGTTCCCCCGCTGATGCTCAGGCTGGCGCCAACCGACTCAAGTGTGTCGTAAATCTCTTGAAAGCTGTGTTGCTGCGTGCCGCGCAGGAGAGCCGAGGCGGTAAAATCCGCCAGGCCCAGTTTTTCGTCTGGGTCGAGCAGCGACCCAGCATGCAAAAAACCATTGATGGCTACCGAAGCGCTGTTGTAATCGGCGCGGCTGAGGACAACAATGCCGTTAGGAAGCTCAATGCGGGTGATATCCTCCGGTCCCGGCAAGTGAAGGGCGACGCTTGAGGTCAGGTTAACTGCCATCACTCGGTTCCTCTTCGACCTTTCCGGCGCTCGAGCCATCCGGTAGATACTCTCCCAGAACGCGATTTTGTGGCCGCAGGTAAGTTTGGGCAACTCGCTGAACATCACCAGGTGTCACAGCTTCCAGACGCTCTAAAAAGCTGGTGTACCATTCATAGCTCGCGAACATCTCCGAAAAGCCCAGCCAGAAAGCCTGGTTGGTAATCCGTTCACTGCCATAAGCCATTAACGCCCGCGCCTGCTTGACGGCCCTGGCCAGCTCGTCTGGCGCAGGCGGCGACTGCTGCAACCGGTCTATCTCTTCATCTAGAGCCTCCAGGACGGCCTCTGGGCTGCTTCTGGGATGAACGATGGCATCCAGATTATAGAGAAACGGATCGATCGTAGCCTGCAGCCCGCCAAAGACGCTGACCGCCCGCTCACACTCCACCAGGGAGCGATACAGACGCGAAGTCTTATTCGAGATCGATTCACCAAACAGGTTCAGATTGCCTGGCCCGCTGAGCAGGCTGTCCAGCGCCATCAAGGGCAGAAAATCCTCATGTGCGGCTGGCGGAGCGTGATAGGATGCCTGGACAAAGACCGTTTCGCCTGGCCCTTCTACAGTGACTCGCCGCTCGCCGGATTGCATAGGCTCGGGCCGCGTCCGATGGGACGGATGATTGCCGGAGGGAATAGGCTCATAAATCTGGCGAACGCGCTCCAGCATGCCATCCGTTTCAAAATCCCCGGCAATCGCCAACACGGCGTTGTTGGGCACATAATAGGCGCGATAATGAGCCACCAGATCCTCAGGCTGCATGGTCTGCAAATCAGCCAGGTCTCCGATGACCTCGTGATGGTAGTTATGAACGCGAAAGGCAACCGCCTGCACCTCCTCCCCCAGGCGGAAGAGTGGCTCATTCTCGTTGCCTTGCCGCTCGGAGATGATCACGGTGCGCTCGGAAGCCACTTCGTCCGGATTAAACAGGCTGTTCACCATGCGATCAGCCTCCAGGACCAAAGCCAGCTCTGCCTTATCTGCCGGCAAGGTTTCAAAGTAGGTGGTCCAGTCCAGGTGGGTGAGAGCGTTCCAAAAACCACCCTCGCGGGATATTGCCCGGTCCAGCATCCCGGCAGGAAAGCGGGGCGTGCCTTTGAATTGCATGTGTTCCACCCAGTGGGATATCCCTGTGCAACCGGCGACCTCATCCCGCGAGCCGACACGATACCAGATCCAATGGCTGATCAGCGGGGCGGTATGAACTTCTTTCAACAGGACCAGCAAGCCATTGGCAAGCGTGATCCGAGTGATGGGAGACGAATTAACAGTCATAAGAGAGGTTTGGACTATGGGCACCATGAGTCAGGCAACGGGTTGCAGAGCAGCTCACCCCACGAGTTGGGCAACTGTTCCAATAATTTCTTGTATGGCAGCAGGACCTCCTGCAGGCCCACAAACGGCTGGTGAAGCTCGGTCTGGTCCAGCGGAATATCCACCGGCACGGTGAGCTGCACCGGCACAGTGAGCTCAACTGGGATCACCTGGTCAACCGGAACGTTCATATCCAGGAAGATGTTCAGCTTTGTCCCTTTTCGCAGGATGATGTCTGTCGGCACAGGAGCGCCATTCAGAAAAACGGTGGCCTTCTTGATAGAAGCGTCCCGGGTCAGGACAACCTGGGTCTCCTGTTTCACCGGCAGCGTGAATACTACCGGGATGGTGTCCTTGACCTGAATGGTGTCGCTGACATAAATGGTGGTGACAATGTTTGCCTGGTCCATCTGTACAAACGAGTCATACAACCCGCCGATCAACTGGTGCTCAACAACCGTTTTGATTTCAAAGATCTGAGCCCCAAGGATGATCAGGATGACGAACAGGATGATGTTAAAAGTCAAGGAAACAATGCTGGCGATGGTCCAAAACGCCGGTCCGAATTTGCCCTGCCAGAAGAAACGTTGCACAGTTGAAGGCTTTGTCTCTTGCGGTTCAGCAGAGTCAAAAGCTGGGGGCGGCGGAGCGGGCGCTGGAGGTTCTTCTGGGGCAGCAGGTAGTTCGTTCACGGCGTTCTCCTCTCCTCAGTCGACACGAAAATACAACTTCTGATGCCTGACTATAGCACACTATACAAAATTTTGCTACTGTTTGGCCGGAAGCCGGGCTGAAGTTGGATTGCCGCTGATGTGTATGAATTGCAGAAAGGGGCTGACAGGTTATACGGCAGCCAAATATCGGTCAATCATCACTTGTGAAATTCATTTCATACGGCTATAATGACCGCCAGTGAGCTTAGACGCCAGTTCGTCTACCAATCAATAATCAATTACAAGGAGGGCCCGATGACGAGCGGAACCAACCATCATCTGGTTGTGGTTGTGGGGGCTGGGCCGGCGGGCATATATGCCGCCCGGCAGCTTGCGGCGGAGGGGGTGCAGGTAATCCTGCTCAACCGGGATATCAAACCCGGGGGTTTGGCAGAGTACGGCATTTATTACGATAAATACAAAATGAAAGATGGATTGCGCAAGCAGTTTCGCCAGATCCTGGCAATGCCTGGGATTCATTACATCGGCAATGTCACCGTTGGGCAAAAAGGGGATATCACCCTGGCAGACTTGCGCGAGCTGGGCTGCCAGGCCATCATGGTGACCGCTGGAGCGCAGGGCACCAAATGGCTGGGGCTGCCTGGAGAAAACTTAAAAGGCGTTTATCATGCCAAAGATATCGTTTATCACTACAACAAACTTCCACCTTACAGCACGCAGGAATTCCGAGTGCAAGGCCGAGTGGCGCTGGTGGGCGTGGGAAATGTGATGATGGACATCGCCCATTGGGCAATCCGCGATCTTAAAGTGGACGAAGTGATCGCTGTAGCCCGGCGTGGACCGGCTGAGGTCAAGTTTACAAAGAAGGAGCTAGAATACGTCAGCGCCAACCTGGATGTGCCGGCCCTGGACGCTGAGCTGGCGCGCTGCGCCCCCTTTATGCAAGAGGTCGGACAGGACGTGCAGGCCGCCAGGGAGTATCTGCTTTCTGGGCTGCCAAAGGCCCTCGGGGCCGTCTCAGCAACCCGCTTGCGCTTTGAATTCCTGGCATCTCCCACCGGCATGATCGGTGATGAACGTGGCCAGGTGATTGGTCTGGAAGTGGAAAACACCAAGCTGGTGCTAAAAGGCAACGACACGAAAGCCGTTGGACTGGGCGTGCGGCGCATTTTGGACGTGGACAGCGTTGTCTTTTGCATCGGCGATAAGGTGGATGAAAGTTTTGGCCTGCCAGTGCAATGGAACGAATTTGTCAAAAACCCGAACCCTTGTTATCCGATCGACGGCGTCTCCTACGAGGCTTATGATCCGCAGGAGAACCGGCCGTTGGAGGGCATTTTTGTGGCGGGTTGGTCACGCGAGGCCAGCAGCGGATTGGTCGGGGTGGCGCGCAAGGACGGCGAAAATGGCGCCCGTGCCATCCTGCAGTATCTCAAGAATCTGCCCGCGAATGTCGATGAGACGAAGGTTCTCGAAAGGCTGGAGCAGAAGCTTGCCCAAAGCGGGAAACGGCTGGTCTGGAAAGAAGATGTCGCCCGGCTGGAAAAAGCCGAGCAGGCTAAGGCCCAAGAACTCGGCTTGGAAGAGTATAAGTACCAGACGAATGAGGAAATGCTGGCCGTGATCGGTTAGCCTGGCAAGGGTTGACCAGAGATCTCAGAAGACTCTCAAGCAGCGGCGCCACTGGCGCCGCTTTCATCTTCTAAGCACATCTTTCCCGGTTATGCTGGCTTAATCCGTGGATACGGGATCATCAGCAAAAAACCGAAAATGATGAAGAGCTCACCGGCGATCACCCCCAGGGCCTGCCATTGTCCAAAGTATGGCGTGGATGGGAAAGGCTGGCTGCCAAAACCAAACACATCCGCCATGCCCGAGGCAGCGGCGATCACGTAACCGGTTGCAACGATCCGGTAGCCGATATCCGCAGCAATCGATTTTTCCTGGCCGGCCCAAAGTGCAGTCAGGGTAAAGAAACCCCCCAGGCAGATCACCGCCAGGCCAACCAGCAAAACAGCTATTTGCACAAATCCAACCACCGGGCTTCGATCCATCCCGAACAGGGCCGGGTTGACCCCCAGGATAAAGATGAACAGACCCAACACAGCAATGCTTAATCGCGGGACCAATCGCTTACCCAGGGTGTTTTTTTGAGAATTCTTTTCATTCATTGCAGCACTTCCCTGACTGATTCAAGGCAAGATGGATTGCAACAGGTTGATCCAGTTTTCGCCCAACACCGCGGCAATCTCGCCTGGAGAATAGCCTTTTTCTGCCAGCAACGGTGCCAATTTAAGCAAGTCGGCAATTGAATCGATGCCCAGCGGGACAGATTGCAAGCCAAAACCGCCATCGAAATCCGTCCCCAGGCCGACATGGTGGGCATCGCCAGCTCTCTGGCAAATGTAATCGATTTGAGCGATCACCCAATCCATGTCCACTTCATGCCGCGGATCACCAAGGCGCCAGCCGGGTTTCAGGAATTGGTTAAACGGCACAATACCGATCACACCACCCCGTTCCAAAATGCCGTCAATCACCCGATCCGAGAGATGCCGGTTTCCGGCCTGATCTCTCAGCAGCGTCTGAGCGTTGCTGTGAGAGGCCAGCAGTGTTCCGGGGTACACCTCCAGCGCTTGCAAAACTGCCTGCTCATCCATGTGGGTCAGGTCCAGGCCAAATCCCAGGTCTGCCATGCGCTCCAAAAGCGCAACCCCCTGGACAGTTAAGGGACCAGGCTCGCGCGTTCCGCCGCTGAAACGGTTGCCGCACCAGGCCGGTCCAATCAGGCGCACCCCTCGCTGCCACCATTCCTCCAGCTCGCCGGGATCCCGGATGCAATCCGCGCCCTCCATCGAGACGACCAGGCCCACGGGGCAAGACGGCTCTGCTTCAGGATGACCAGCGGTGGATTCCCAGGCCAGCAAGCGTTCCCACCCTGTCAACACCTGCTCCAGGTCGGCACGCGTCCTCACAATCTGGAATTTATCCGGGTGATCGTCCGCCATCCGGTCATATAGATCCATCTGAAGATGATAGATGCGGGCCGCCTGGGCAGCGTCTGCATAGCACAGCTTCTTCCAGACGTCCGTGCAGTGGCGCTCTGGGGTCGCAAATAAAGAAGCAAAGACCAGGGCCACCCGCCCGCGCTGATACTCTGGCCATCCCAGCAAAGCCTCGCCATTCAATTGCTGGGTTGGGCCGCCAGCCTCGATGCGCCGGGTTTCGACCACTGAACGGGTGTAATCTCGGCCAAAAGCCATCATATTCCAGGCCAAGTCCTGGTGTGCATCAACGATCAACATGCCGCCTCACGAAGGATCAAATCTCGGGCGATCTGGCGATCAATCTTGCCCATTGGGAAAGCCGCCAACTCTGACGGAGCGACCCAGCGCAGGTCATTGACCTGCAAAGGCCGCGGCTGATCTCCATTCGCCAATGTGCAATGGAAAGCGTGCAAGGTAACGCGAAAATGGGTGTAGGCATGCCGGTAAACGCCCAGTTGATCCTGAACAACAATCCCAGCGCCCAGCTCTTCGCGGATTTCACGTTGCAAGCAAACTGCCAGATCCTCCCCCGGCTGAAGCTTGCCGCCCGGAAATTCCCACAGCCCGCCCAGCAATCCCTGCGGTGGACGTTGAGCGATCAAGACTTGCGCCTGGTTATGGATCACCGCGGCGGTGACAATGTGATGGGGTATGGCGGGCTTCTCCAGGGCGACTGGGCGTTCCTCTTGCACACCCAAAGCATACGCCTGGCAAGTCCGGCTCACCGGGCAGCCCAGACAATTGGGGGCGCGCGGCGTGCAAATGGTCGCCCCCAGATCCATCATAGCCTGGTTGTAATCGCCAGCCCGGCCAGGGGGGAGATGCTCGGCTGCCAGCTCCCACAAGCGTCGCTCGCCTGCCGGGGAGCGAGCTGGCTCAGTCAGGTTGAAAACCCGCGCCAGCACGCGGCGGATATTGCCATCCAGAACAGGCGCATCCAGGCCGAAAGCCAGCGACGCAATCGCCCCGGCGGTGTAACGCCCCACGCCGGGCAAGCGGCTAAGCGCTTTGGGATCGCGAGGCAACTCGCCGTTCATTTCCCGGACAACAATCTGAGCAGCTTTGTGCAGGTTGCGGGCGCGGCTGTAATAGCCCAGGCCCTCCCAGGCGGTAAGCACATCCTGCTGCGATGCCTGAGCCAGCGAGGCCAGGTTGGGAAAACGGCTCATCCAGCGTTCAAAGTATGGGATGACGGTTTCGACGCGGGTCTGCTGCAACATCACTTCTGACACCCATATGGCGTAGGGGTTGGAGTCCCCGCGCCAGGGCAGAACGCGGGCATGCTGCGCATACCAGGCGAGCAGGTCGGCAGTGAATTCGGCTGGCTTCACATCTGGAATCCGCTGCGAGCCTGCACAATCTTAAGTTGAAAATTCTCGACGTAGTCCAACAGGCGTTGTGTAAGCTCACCCCACTCCGAGGAGTTCAGGATTTTCTGCAGCGAGTTGATGCTGGGCATTTGCATGGCGGCTAATATCTGGGGTTGACTTCCATACATGGTGTACCAGGCGTCGCTGGGCTCCATCCCCATCCGCTGCACCCCTGGAATGAAATCCCGCACCACAAACTCAAAATATTCCTGCTCCCTACCAGGCAAAATATCCCAAGTCATCAATAGTTTTACAGCCACGTTTTACGCTCCTACCAAACGATCTGCTATGATCGCTCGCAATTCAGAACGACCACTCGGGTATCCTCTGGAACATTGCTGATGGACAACTTAAGGGAAGGCTGCGGATCGGCACTGGCGACCCCCATTTCCTTAAGGAACTTGCTCAGAGGGCTGAGCTTTAACGCACTCCCTGGAATGCTGTAATGCATGGGGATCACAATCCCTGGCTCTAGCAGGCTGATCACTTCCACCGCTTTGGCAGATGATAGGCCGCCGCCCCCGCCCACCGGCACCAAGGCTACATGGACGTTGCCCAACGCCTCAATCTCGGCCTGGCTGGGGACCCGGCGCAGGTCGCCCAGGTGAGCCACTGTCAAACCATCAAAGTCCAGGGTGTACAGCGTGTTGCGCGGCTCATCCGGTGAGCGCCTGGCAACACCGTTGGTTTGAACACCTGTGATAAATACGCCGCCGATCTCAAATTCACCCGGACCGGTGATCACGTGACTCTTGCCCTTCACCGCCGACGCATAATTATGGCCTGGGGCGTCGTGGCTGATGGTCACAATGTCCGCTTTTAACTTCAACGGTTCATAGCCTGTGACCCGGTGGTCGTATGGGTCCGTGACCACGCTCGCCATGCCCCGCTCCGTCAAACGAAAACAAGAAAGTCCATACCAGGTTATTTCCATTCAAACTCCTCAACAACGATTTAGATTATACATCATTCTTTGCCCTGCAGAACGCACCTGAGTTTGCTCACGCAAGATTGCCGCTTCAATGGGTGCGTGGTATAACCATCTCATGAGCGGTTGTCCCTGGAGTTTACAGCCCACCCTGACGGCTGGAGCGACGATTTCCGAAGTCAGCCCGGGGGTCTGGCGTTTCATGCTGCCCAACGGGGACGCAAAGTCTTATCGCCTGGCGCAGCTCGATGACTATAGCCGGCTATCGCGAAAGGACTTCCTGCACCGCGCTCCAACTACGCTGAGCCTTCGAGCGCGGGCATCTGCACAGACGCTGCCCGGCACATGGGGCTTCGGCTTGTGGAACGATCCATACAGCATGGGCATATTGAGCAAAAGCGGTCTGCTTCGCCTGCCCAGCTTTCCCAACACGGCCTGGTTCTTTTTTGCCTCGCCGCCCAATTATCTTTCGCTGCGCGATGATTTGCCCGCCCAGGGAAGCCTGGCAGCCACCTTTCACTCACCGGTCTGGACAGCCGGGTTGCTCCCGTTGAGTGTCTTTGGGTTGCCTCTTCTGGCCCTGCCGCCGGCAGCGCGCCTGCTCAGGCGCCTCTTGCAGCGGGTCATTCACCAGGCAGCGATCAGGCTGCCGGTCGATCCAACGACGTGGCACACCTATCAACTGGAATGGAAAACCGGGCAGGCCAGGTTCCAGGTCGATGAAGCGACCATGCTGGAGACCGACACGTCTCCTGAGGGTCCGTTGGGATTGGTGATCTGGATCGATAACCAGTACCTGTCGTTTGGGCCAGAGGGTCGCCTGCGTTATGGTTTTCTGGAATGCGCCGATTCGGCCTGGATTGAAATTGGCGATCTTGTTCTCCGCTGATCCAACAAAGTTCCTTGACAATCAACCCAAGAATGGTAAACTTCTACCCATGCAAATCAGGATGATTTACCCTGTCCCATTGCCTACCCCTGCTCCGCGGCTGTTGGAGCGCGCTTTCGGTCTTTCAGGGTAGGATGTGGTTGGCACAACAACCCGTTTCTCGTCCATCAACGCCCTCTGGACTGAAAGCCAGAGGGCGAATTATTTAATCAAGTCCACAAGAGGAGGCCGATGATGCGAATGAGCCAGCTTTTCAGCCAAACCCTCCGCGAGGCTCCTGCCGAAGCTGAGATCGCCAGTCACCAGTTGTTGCTGCGCGCCGGCTTTATCCGCCAGCTTGCAGCCGGGATTTTCACCTACTTGCCACTGGCGCGGCGCACATTGAACAAGATTGAGGCCATTATCCGCAGTGAAATGGAAGTTATCGGTGGGCAAGAAATCACGATGCCGGTTGTGCACCCCGCCGATATTTGGAAGGAAACGCGCCGCTGGTACGAGATCGATGCTGAGATGGCCCGTTTCCAGGATCGCTCCGGGCGGGATATGGTGCTGGCAATGACCCATGAAGAAGTGGTTGCCGACCTGGTGAGACGCCAGGTGCATTCTTATCGCCAGCTGCCCCAGATGCTTTTCCATATTCAGACCAAGTTCCGGGATGACCCGCGCCCGCGCGCCGGGTTGATTCGGGTGCGTGAGTTCACCATGAAAGACAGCTACAGCCTGGATGCAGATTGGGATGGGCTTGACCGCCAGTACCGGGCCCATTACCAGGCTTATTTCAACATCTTTCGGCGGTGCGGGCTGCCGGTGATGGCGGTAAAAGCGGATGTAGGGATGATGGGCGGCAGCATGGCTCATGAGTTCATGTACCTGACAGACATTGGCGAGGACACCCTGATTCTGTGCAAAGATTGCGGGTTTTCGGCCAACCGGCAGGTGGCGGCTTTCCGCAAGACACTGCCCGAAAAAGAAACGCCCCTGCCGGTAGAAAAGGTAGCCACGCCTGGCTGCAAGAGCATCGAAGAGCTGGCCAATTTTCTTGGTGTTCCCAAAGCGCGCACTGCCAAAGCCGTCTTTCTCATGGCCACCATCCTGGATGGCGAACAAAAATACGAGCGCCTGATTTTTGCAGTGGTTCGAGGGGATATGGAAGTCAATGAGACCAAGCTGGCACATGCCGTTAATGCCCAATCCCTGCGCCCGGCGACTGAAGCCGAAATCCGAGCCGTGGGAGCGGTGCCAGGTTATGCCTCGCCGGTGGGGCTGAAAAATGCTCTGGTCATCGTTGATGACGCTATCCCGCTCAGCCCCAACCTGGTAGCTGGGGCAAACGAGGATGGATTTCATTTGATGAACACCAACTTTGGCCGCGATTACCAGGCCGATCGAGTGGTTGACATTGCTGCAGCTCAGGAAGGGGGTGCCTGCCCGGCGTGCGGCTTTCCCTTGCAGGCTGTCCGAGGGGTAGAAGTTGGCAACATCTTCAAGCTGGGGACTCATTACAGTGAGGTGATGGGGTGCACTTACCTGGATGCAAGTGGCCAGTCTCATCCGGTGGTGATGGGCTCGTATGGTATCGGCATTGGCCGCTTGATGGCCTGTATTGCAGAAGAACACCATGATGAATATGGGCTGATCTGGCCGGTCTCAGTGGCGCCATACCCGCTGCACCTGGTTGCCCTGGCGGGCAAGGGCAGCGCTGACACGCTCAACATCGCCGAGCAGCTTTATGCCGATCTTCATTCAGCCGGGATCGAAACGTTGTATGACGATCGCTCCGAAAGCCCTGGGGTGAAGTTTAATGACGCAGACCTGATTGGCCTGCCCATTCGATTGACGGTCAGCGAGCGAGCCCTGAAAGCGGGCGGCGTGGAACTGAAACGCCGCGATCTGGCTGAGCGTGAAGTCGTGCCGCTCAACCAGGCCATTGAGAGGGTGCAAAAGGAAATTGCAACTCTCCAGGCCCAGATTGACCGGAGCGTCATGCCAGAGCTCCTGGACGAAGATTAAGATCCGGCCCTGGGCGGATTCGCCAGGCGCAGGGCGGCCTGCAGCAGGACATTTGCGCCGTTCACACAATCCTGCCAGGGGGTGAGCTCCTGGGCAGAATGACTGGCACCGCCCACTGAGGGAATAAAGATCATCCCCGCCGGGCACAAACCTGCCATGATCTGGGCGTCATGACCGGCCCGTGAGGGGAGCGTCAGCGTTTCAAGACCGAGCTGCGCCGCGGCGTCTGCAATGGCATCCTGTGCCAGCCGGCTCATTGGAGCCGGCTCGTGCTTGCCCAGGAACTCGATGTTCAAACCCAGGCCAAACCGCTCTGCTTCCAGCCTGGCACGGTGCAGCAGAGCCTGTTCCAGCTTCTGGAACCGCTCCGATTCCAACGAGCGAAATTCGAGCGAGAGGATAGCCTTTTCTGGCACAATATTAAAAGCCCCGGGTTCGTAGCGAACCTGGCCCACATTGGCAAAACAATCCGAAAACAGATCAACCAATATTTCTCGCACTGCCAGCGTGAAAGCGCTGGCCCCTTGGGCGGCATCCAGCCGCTCTTGCATTGAGACTGTTCCGGCGTGATCGGCCCGGCCTGTGAAAATGAGGTGGTAGAAAGCGATGCCGGGGATGCCGCTGACGATCCCAATTGGCCTGCCAGCCTGCTCCAGACGCTTACCCTGCTCAATGTGCAGCTCTAGGTAACCTGCCAGAGAACGCGGGTCGCGGCGGGCCGCAAGGATGCTCTCCCGGCTCAACCCGGCGCGCTCCAGCCCGGCTTCAAAAGCCTGGCGACCGCCTCGTGGGGCCATCAGTTCATCCAGAGTCAGGCGGCCTGCCAGCGCAAAGCTGCCCAGGAAACTGGCCAGCGTCCCTTCTTCGTCGGTGAAGTCGATCGCTTCCAGGTCGACCGGCAGGCGCAAGCCTGCCTCTTGCACGCAGCGCAAGGCCTCCAGGGCGGCCAAAACACCCAGCGCGCCGTCAAACCGGCCGCCATTCGGCACGCTGTCCAGGTGAGAACCGAGCAAAAGCGCTGGCGCGTCCGGCACACCGCAGCGCAAAATGGCCGAGTGATTGCCAGCGCCATCCTGGTGAAACTCCAGGCCAGCCTGGGTGGCTTTCCGACGAAACCAGTCTCGCGCCTCCAGGTGCGCCGGGCTCAACGCCGGGCGATTGACGCCCCCGTCAGCGGTGGCGCCTTTCAGGCTGAGCTCATCAAAATCCCCCTGCAAACGACGTTCGTTGATCCGCAGGGCGCTCCCGTCTGATTGGATCACAGTGAACCTCCATTGACCAAATCATGGCCTGCGTAGCTCATCAAGGACTGCCTGATAGGCCGGCTTGGGTTGACCAGCATCGTCAAAGAGCAGGGGGGCATCCGGCTGTTTAAAATAGCCAGGGATCCAGGAGTAGTGATCGGTCAGCCCCCAGGTTACAAAAACATTGCAGTTCGTGGCTTGCAGGCAGGCGGCCATCGCAGCCCGGTATGTTTCTGCCTGGGCGTTGCTTTTCTCGGCCGGGCTGGCCTGGCTGGCGTATGTGCGCACATCCATCTCGGTAATGTGAACCTGCATGCCCAGATCCCCCAGGCGGCGCATGTTCTCTGCCAGTTCCTGCGGGGCAGGCGGGCCGTCCAGAAAAACATGCATTTGCAAGCCCACACCGTCAATCGGCGTACCCAGCCTGAGCAAACTTTGAAGCATGACATACACCGCCTGCGATTTTTTGTTCAGCCCCTCAGCCCCATGCTCGTTGTAAATCAGCAACGCTTCCGGATCAGCTTGCCTGGCCCAATGGAAGGCCATGGGAATGTACTCTGGACCGATCTGCCGCAGCCAGTGTGTATTGCGGAGTGTGCCATCGTTCTCAAAAGCCTCGTTGACCACATCCCAGGCATAGATCTGGCCGCGATAGTGACCGACAACGGTTTTAATGTGCTTGCACAGAATCTGGATCCACTCGTCACGGGTATGGTCACCCTGGGTCAGCCAGTCTGGTTGCTGCAGATCCCACACCAGCACATGGCCATAAACAAGCATGTCGTTTGCCTGGGCAAAGGCGACCAGCGCGTCTCCATTGGTGAAATCATAGCGGTCCGGCTCTGGATGCACCACCTCCCACTTCATCGCATTCTCAACTGCCAGCATGTTAAACTGGTGTGCCAGGAGTCCGGCATGATCTGGCCGTCTGAGATAGGCCGGATCGGTGGCCGCGCCAATATAAAAGTCACGCGCCTGGGCCAAAGACCGCAGGCTTGGGAAATCAACCGAGCCGCCCAGTATTGGCGTGGGGGTGGAAAAGCCAGGCTGATTGGAGCGGAATGGAGGCAACTGCTCCGGCTCACAGGAGGGAAATTCTGGACCAATCCATGCAACCTCAGTCGGCGTCGCGGTGGCCAAAACAGGCTCCGGGCTGGGCGGAACGGCTGACGGCACCTTGAAAGATTCCCCAGCGGGCATAGCCGAGCAAGCCGTCAAATAAACCAGAAAGCAGACCAGCAGGATGGATGGCACAGGCTGCATCAGGCAGGATTGTATCACGGATCAACTCCAGGACTCCATCGGCGCAAGCTGGATGCCTCTTCAACCCGGCCCATAGGCGATCAAGGATTTCACCAAACCCAGGGTTTTCTCTTTGTACAACCGGCCGTGGGGAAACAGCAGGCGCATTTCCTGTTCATCCAGTAAGCGATGGGAACGAATCAAACGGGTTGCCTGCTCTCGATCGGGAACCTTCTTATACCAACCTAAGTTGAAGCGCTGAATCAGGGCAACTTGCATTCGCAACGGGTAGTATTGAAAGAAGGGCAAGAGAAAATGGGGCTCCAGAGGGAAATGGCGGTTGGGGGTCTGGACAAAATATCTTTCACCCACCCGCTGCACCTCCGCTGCCATGTGTTGTTGCTGTGAGCACGTTTCCAGATGCTCGATCACCGAGTTAGAGAAGACAGCCTGGAATTCTTGAGCGGTGAACTGGCCCAGGTCGGCTGCATCTCCAACCACGGAGCGCAGATTGGGCTGGTTCACTGCAAAGCAAACTTGATTCAACAAGACTACTTGATAATCAGGATTGCCAGCCAGGCCCATCACCTCCCAAAAGCGGGGCTCGCCCCCCACGTCAAGAATGGAGACTGGCCTGGGAAATGGCTTTATCAACTCAAGGAAGAGTTTGAAGCGCTTGCGCCGGAAGGCTGCCGAAAGGCTGGTTTCATTGCGGTTATCAACAATGCCGCGCAAGATCCGGTTCATCAGCTGGGTTTGGCCTGGGCTAATCGGGTGGTTTGTTCTCGCCGCGCATGAAGCGAGTGATATATGCTTCCGAAGGGTGAGCCACACGCCGCATGGCATCAATAATGGCCTGCCGGTCATAGTCAACCCGGCGATGTTCGATGGAGTAGCCCCGTGAGTCCCCAGAGAGGATTGCATAGCTGGCACGCAGGTCGGGAGGAAATGGGTTGCTGACGCTGCCGGGGTTGACCAGCCGCACGCCGTCCACAACCCGGTCGAATGGTATATGGGTATGCCCCACCAGCACCAGGTCAGCCTGGGCGCCGGATAACAGGCTGCGCAGATCGTCATCTGAAGATTGGACCCGGATTCCATCGCCATCATCTGTGCCCGGCGCAGCGTGAACCGCCAGCACACGAGTGCCATCTGGCAGCACCCGGCGCATCTCCAGCGGGTTTTTGCCAAGCCAGGGCAGCCAGCCCGCTGGGGCGATAGCGCCAACCGTCCAGGAAAAACTGTTCGCCAGGCGGATCTTAAGGCTGAGCGCATTCAGGTTATTGAGGATTTTCTCCAGGTCGGGTCCCGGGATCTCGCCGCTGATGAGATAGCGGTCGGTATTTCCCCGGATAAAGTAAGCCTTTGGAAGAGCAGTCACCCGCTGCAGGACGCCCAGCGGATCAGGCCCCAGGGCTGCCAGGTCGCCCAGAAACCAGTATTCGTCCACACCGCCTAGCGCCTCAAGATCCTGCAAGACAGCCTCAAGCGCCAGCTTGTTACCGTGAATATCCGCCAGGATGGCGGCCTTCAGTTGATCAGCCATGAAATTAACCCTCAGGAAAAAATTTTCGCGCCTGCCAGGCCAGGTAGAGTGCAATCGACCCGGCAACGGCCGCATTAAGGGACGCAACCCGGCCGCGCATTGGCAGGCGGATCAACACATCACAGGATGACCGGGTTAATGGACGCATGCCCTGGCCTTCGCTGCCCACCACCATGGCCAGCGCTCCATCCAGGCGGACCTGGTCGGCGCGCTCAGCCTGCGGCCCATTCTCCAGGCCCACCACCCATAGGCCGGCTTCCTTGAGCAACTCAATTGCCTGGGCCAGGTTCGTTTGAGCAATCAACAAGTGTTCAGACGCCCCGGATGACGCATGGACGACTGCCGGTGTGATGGTAGCCGTGTGCCGAAGCGGCAGCAACACGCCGTGCACGCCCACGCCCTCCGCTGTGCGGAGCAAGGTGCCCAGGTTTTGAGGATCTTGCAGCGCATCCAGGATCAGGAGAAAGGGAGGCTCTGAACGCTGCCGAGCGAGCGCCAGGATATCCTGCACAGCGCAATACGGATATGCGCTGACTTCCAGCGCTATCCCCTGGTGACCATCCGCGATAGCATCCAGGCGCGAGCGCGGGACATGTTCAATGGGAATGCGCTTTTTTTGGCTGAGCAGGAGAGTTTCCGCCAGGCGGCCCTTTTCTTGAATCCCCTGGGCAATCATCAGGCGAAAGCATTGGCGACGCTCGGCCTGCAAAGTTTCATAAACGGGGTTGCGCCCGCTAATCCATTCGCGCATGGCGCCTGCCCTGGATCAGGCCTCGCTATGCTGGATCAATCTTTGCTCTCATCAATGCGGGCAAAGATCATCCTGCCAGCGGCCGTTTGCAAGACCTTGGTCACGTTGACAGCAGTTTTGGTGTTGATTCGCTGACGGCCATCCTCCACCACCACCATGGTGCCATCGTCCAGGTAAGCAATCCCCTGCCCAATTTCACGCCCTTCCTGGATGATGTTCACCGTGATCGATTCGCCAGGCAAAAACACCGATTTGACCGCGTTGGCCAGTTCGTTGACATTCAACACCGCAACGCCCTGCAGTTCCGCCACCCGGTTCAGGTTGTAATCATTGGTCAAAATTGGACAGCGCAACTGGCGCGCCAAAACAACCAGCTTGTCATCCACCTCGCGCACGCCTTCTACGTCGATGTCGCTGATGCGCACCGGCACAGCCGAGTCTTTCTGCAATTGTGAGAGGACCTCCATGCCGCGGCGGCCGCGCTGGCGGCGCAGCGCGTCTGGCGAGTCGGCAATGTATTGCAGTTCATTGAGAACAAACCGCGGGATCAGGAGGGTGCCAGCCAAAAAGCCGGTGCGGGCAATATCTGCAATCCGGCCGTCAATGATCACGCTGGTATCCAGAAGCACGTTGCGCCCAACCATGGTGTTGGAGATACCGGCGCTCATGCTGCTGGTCTCGCCAGCAGTCTCTACCCCAGGCGCCTGCCGGCGAGAGAAGAGCATTTCGGTGATGTCCGCCTGGCGGATCACGAAAACAGCGACGCCTAAATAGCCAAAGACCACCACACCCACAAAAGGCAGGATCTGGCTGAAGGGCTCGGGCAACATCGAAAGGGGGAAAGAAAGCAATGCGGCAATGATCAGGCCCGAAACCAGGCCAATTAATCCCGCGGTCAGTGTCTGCGTCGAAACGCGGGACAAAATCGAAACAATGTAACGAACTGGGCGGGTTGTCACAAACGGGGTCAATACCAACCCAATCAATGCCCCCACCAGGCCTAAGATTACTGCATAAAGATCCGGAGAAGCGCCCATCGTCTGCCCCAAGCTCCGTCCCAGATATACCCCCAGAACTGCGCAGACGACCATGCCAATTAAGCGAAAAACAAATTCGACGCCAATCAAAATAATAGCTCCCAATGATAGTGAACAAAAATAGCGCTGGACGGTCTGCAATGTTCGCAAACCACTGCGCTTTGAAGGCTGGTGCCCTCCGAACGATACACTTGCTCAGAAAGGCTCAGGAAATTGAGCAATGATATTTACAATGAAACCTGGAAGCGCAGCAAGCTCAAGAACAAAGAATAATCTCAATGAAAATAATAGGTGGCCTGAGCTCCAAATGGATGGAATAATTGCTTTTTATATTATATATCATATTCCTGGTTTAATCATTCAACATATTGTCGAGAGTCGGTTTTTTGCCTGCTATGGCTCGTCCCAAAACGGGTCTTGCCCAAAATTTTGGCAAAACCACTATAATGGGGCAATGCCCAAGGCTCTTATCCCCCTCCATTCCCACTCAGGAGACCGCACATGACCGCCGCTCAACGCCTGGATCTTCTCAGCCCCAAGGAATATCAACGCCGTATCTGGGCCTGGACGATGTATGACTGGGCCAATTCCGCTTTTGCCACCACCATCCTGGCTGCTGTGCTGCCGATCTATTTTAGCCAGGTGGCCGGCGCAACCCTGCCCAGCGCAACTGTAGCCACAACCTATTGGAGCACGGGGTTGAGCCTGTCTTTGTTTATTATTGCGGTGATCTCACCCATCCTGGGCACCGTCTCCGATTTGATGCGCGGCAAGAAGCGCTTTTTATCTCTGTTTGCTGGTATCGGGATTGTGAGTACTGCCTTGCTGGTGCTGGTCGGCACCGGCGATTGGGTCCTGGCTTCCATCCTGGGGATCATCGGGCGCATCGGCTTCAGCGGGGCGAACACTTTCTATGACGCCCTGTTACCCCATGTGGCCAAAGAGCAGGATCAAGATTCGGTCTCTGCCCGGGGCTACGCAATGGGATACCTGGGGGGTGGGATCCTGCTGGCCATCAACGTGGTGATGATCCAGCTGCTGCCCGGCACCTGGGGAGCGCGATTGTCCTTCCTCAGCGTGGCGATCTGGTGGGCGGTATTCACAATTCCCTTGCTGCGGCGCATTCCAGAGCCTCCAGCAGCTACAATGGCGCTCAAGGGAGGCGAAAACGTAGTTTCTGCCAGCTTCAAGCGCATTGCAGATACCCTCCGGCACATCCGGCGCTATCGCGAGCTGTTTAAATACCTGATCGCTTTCTTGATCTACAATGACGGTATCGGCACGATCATCGGTGTGGCCGCGATCTACGGGGCAGAGCTGGGATTTGGGGCGACCGAGCTTATCCTGGCGCTTTTGCTCGTTCAGTTTGTGGGCATCCCCTACAGTTTAATTTTTGGCCGCCTGCCCAGCTCTGACCAGAAACGCCGCCCGTTCTTCTTGGCCTTCATCGTCCTGAATCTCATCCTGCTACCCATTGTTGGCATCGCTGGATCCCGCCTGCTGCCGCCTGAGGTGAGCGGGGCGCGACCAGCGCCTTACACCAGCACCGCTCAATCGGTTGGTGAAGGTCTGTACGGGGCCACATCGCATGCGCTGCGCTACAACGGCGAATGGCAGGAAGTGACCATACCTGCCGAGCAAGTAGGCGCCGACCAGGACCTGGTAATCCAGGTGAGCGGCGATCCGTCGGCAGCCTACGAATTGCCTTATTATGGACAGCGCGTCCGGCTGACTTACAGCCTGGGGCCAGATTATGGCAAATGGGCGGTGTTCATCGATGATCAGCCGGCTATCGACCCAGACACGCAACTGCCGCTTGTCATCGACGGCTACAACCGCACCGCGCGCTATGACGCCAATGTCACGGTACGGGCGATTGAACCGGGCGAGCACATTCTGCGGGTCGCCAATACTGGTGAGCGCAACCCGGAAAGCCAGGGCATCCAGATCACCCTGGCGACAGCCGAAGTGCTTCCGCCGGAAAGAGAGAGCAACCTGCTCCTTGTCATTGGCATGGTGCTGGCGACGGAACTGGTCTGCTTGGCGCTGGCATTTTTGATTGGAAAGCCGCTGTTCTCCGGCCTGGCGGCGAAGCTCAATACAAAACGCAGCATTTTGCTGGCTTTGCTGGTCTATTCGGTAATCGCGGTGTGGGGGTATTTCCTTGACTCTGTGGTTGAGTTCTGGTTCCTGGCCTGGATGGTGGCAATCGTGCAGGGCGGCAGCCAGGCGCTCAGCCGCAGCCTGTATGCGGCCATGTCGCCCGCGGCCAAAAGTGGCGAATTCTTTGGTCTGTTTGGCGTGATGGAGAAATTTTCGGCCATCATCGGTCCGGCGATGTTCGCCGCAGCGGGTGTAATTTTTGGCAGCAGCCGCCCGGCTGTCCTGAGTTTGATTGTACTGTTCATCCTGGGCGGCTGGCTGCTGACGCGGGTGAATGTAGAAGAAGGCAAGAGCGTCGCCCAGGCAGAAGACGCTGAGCTGCTTGGCGGCCAGCCGTTGGATATGGCACCCTGAGGGTGCGCAAAGCACGCATTTGTGAGGTGTGATCTTGGCCAACCTGACCGGAACTGAACGCGCCCGCTATGTCCAGGGCATGTTTGCTCGCATTGCTGATCGCTATGATCTGATGAACCGGGCAATGACAGTGGGCCAGGATGTGCGCTGGCGCCAGGAGGTCATCCGGCGGGCTGCGCTGCCCCCAGGAGGGAGACTGCTCGACCTGGGGGCCGGAACTGGCGACTTGGCCCGCGAGGCGCTGCGCCAGTCGCCCACCGTATCGGCCCTGGCGGCGGACTTCACCCTGGAGATGATGCAGGCAGGCAAACGCCGGCCGGCAAGGTATCTGGATGAATACGAGAGGCTGGAATGGTGCGCCGCCGATGCGCAGGCCCTACCGCTGGAAGACAACACTTTTGACGCCGTGGTCTCGGGCTACCTGCTGCGCAACGTCAGCAGCCTTGCGCTCAGCCTGGCGGAGCAGCGCCGGGTCCTGAAGCCGGGTGGGGTGATTGTTGCCCTGGATACCGCTCCACCTTTGCACAATCCTTTAGAACCTTTCATAAAGTTTCACCTTCACACCGTGATCCCTAACCTGGGCCGCTGGATCACCGGGCAGGCCGATGCATACCGCTACCTGCCGGATTCGACCGAGCGTTTCTTGGAGCCCGAGCGGCTGGCCGCCCGCTTGTTGGAAGCTGGTTTTGTCCAGGTTGGTTTTCACCGCCTGATGTTCGGCACAATGGTGATCATTTGGGGGCGCAAGCCAGGCGGTTTGTGAGGATGGGCGAAAAAAAACGGCGGCTGGTGGTGGGCATCAGCGGCGCCTCGGGGGTCATCCTGGGGATCCGGCTGCTGGATGCTTTGCGCCCGACAGAGATTGAGACACACCTGGTACTTTCTCCGGCTGCGCGCACAACAATTGCCGAAGAGACTCACTGGAGCGCCAGCGACGTCCAGGGCCTGGCGGATGTGTCTTATCATCCCAATGATATTGGGGCGGCCATTGCATCCGGTTCGTTCGACAGCCTGGGCATGGTGGTTATCCCTTGCTCGATCAAAACCCTATCGGCTATAGCAAATTCCTACTCTGCTGACTTACTGACCCGTGCGGCGGACGTAAACTTGAAAGAGGGCCGCCCATTGGTGCTGGTGGTGCGTGAAGCGCCGCTGCATTATGGGCATCTGCGCCTGATGATGTTGGCAACGCGGGCGGGAGCAGTGATCTATCCGCCGGTGCCTGCTTTTTATGCCCGCCCGCAAACGGTTGACGACATCGCAGACCAGATCATCGGGCGGGTTTTGGCCCGCCTGGGCATCCAGAACGATCTGTATTTTCGTTGGAAGGATGCCTGAACCAGAGCAGGTTTTCACATGGCCAAGGCGCATCCTTATGAAGAGCTCTTTCAGGTGGCAGCGATGACGCTATCCACCCTTGACCCTGAAGCAGGGCCGTGCGCAGCGCCGGTTTATTTTGTCTCCCGGCAAGGAGCCCAGGCGGGCTCGATCTGGCGGCTGTACTTCTTCTCCGAAGCTGCAAGCCAGCATGCGCAAAATCTCAGCCGAGACGGTCGCGCGGCAGCAGCCATCTATCCCGAATGCCTGGGCTGGCAGGACATTCGCGGCCTGCAATTGCGCGGTTGGGTGAAATCTGTGCCCAAGGGCGGCGAGTGGGAGCTTGCCTGGCAAGCCTACTGCGCCAAGTTCCCCTTCGTCACCCAGCTCAAACCCATTGTAGCCCGCAACGAATTGTATGTCTTTGTCCCAACCTGGATCCGATTGGTGGATAACCGGCGCGGGTTTGGGTTTAAGCAAGAATGGATCTTTCCATGACCCCCAAACAGCCGCTCTCACCTTCAGATCCCTCGTCCCATACTCAATGGGACCCGAACAAGGCTGCTCGCTGCGGCGAGCCTTCGTATGTCTGGCGGGCGGGGCAAGACCGCCGCTTGCAAATGATCCTTGATGCGGCAGGAGAGCGTATCCGAGGAGAAGTGCTCGAAAATGGCTGCGGGATCGGGATGTATGTCAAGCGCCTGGCCCCGTATGCTGGCAGGGTGACTGGACTGGAGTACGATTTTGCTCGCGCAGCGGAGGCGCGGCGGCTTGCCAACCGGCTGGCAAACGCTGAGATTCTGTGCGCTGCGGGGGAAAACCTGCCCTTTCCGTCCGGTTCCTTTGACCTGATCTTGAGCCATGAAGTCCTGGAGCACGTGCGGGATGACTGGCTGGCAGTTCGCGAAATGGTGCGCGTCCTGCGGCCCGGCGGGCGGATGGTCCTTTTTGTGCCCAACCGCGGCTACCCTTTCGAGACGCACGGCATCTACTGGCGCGGGCACTATCATTTCGGCAACATCCCGCTGGTCAACTACCTGCCGCGCCGCTGGCGCGATCGCCTGGCGCCGCACGTGCGCATCTACACATACCACGATCTGCTGCCCCTGTTCGATGGGCTGCCGGTGCGCTTTATCCGGCGCACGGTGATCTTCGGCGCGTATGATAATGTGATCGCCCGCCGGCCTTCCGTCGGGAAGATCCTGCGGGCGATCTTGCAAAGCATGGAGCGCACGCCGCTGCGCATATTGGGACTATCGCATTTCTGGGTGGTAGAAAAGTCCTAAGTAGTTCGTCAACTTGATTTCGATGGGCTGTAGTGACGACTTTAGTCGTTTTTTGCGCCTGTAACGGCTAAAGCCGTCACTACAAATCCATCATTTTCTCATTGACTGAACACT
>CAZDAU010000011.1:52865-69901 GCA_964503625.1 uncultured Anaerolinea sp. | reverse complement strand
CTCAGCGGAGAGGGTGGGATTCGAACCCACGGTGGGTCAAGACCCACAACGGTTTTCGAGACCGCCCCATTCGGCCGCTCTGGCACCTCTCCAGTCAACCCATGTGCTGCCCGGCGCAGCGCACCGTATTATAGCTGAGGTTGGCTTAAATTTCCACCTCCGAGTGCAATTCAGGGTAGGAGACGTTATGCTGGCCCTGCTCGGCCAGCTTTTGGGTCAGCACTTGGGCCGGCTTTGCCTCGCCATGCACCAGGAAAATCTGGCGGACAGTCTCTCGGGCAGCTCGGGCGTATTCCAGCAGGAAATTCTGCCCGGCATGGGCGGAAAGCCCGCCAATCGTCGCCACCTCGGCTCGAACAGTGTAAGATTCGCCAAAGATCATCACCCCCTTCTCCCGGTCGGCCAACCGGCGGCCCAGCGTCTCCGGCGCCTGCCAGGAAACGATCAGAATCGTGTTGCGTGGATTCTCGATATTGTACTTCAGATGGTGGCGGATACGACCGTTTTCTGCCATGCCCGAAGCGGAAATGATGATCATGGGGTCCTTGCGATCGTTGAGCGCTTTTGAGTCATCCGATGAGCGAGTGTAGACCAACCCATCAAAAGCCAATGCCGAGCGATGGCGGCCTTGCCGGACAAACTGGGCCGTCTCTTCATCGAAGCATTCCGGATGTGCGCGGAAGATATCCGAAGCATTGACCGCCAAAGGGCTATCAACAATGACCGGCACGCGCGGAATTTCGTTGCCCACGATCATCTTGTTGAAATTGTAAACCAGCTCCTGGGTACGACCCACAGCAAAAGCCGGGATGATCACCTTGCCGCCGCGGCGAATTGTGCGTGAAACTACCTCGCACAACTCTTGATAGGCCAGCTCAGGGTCGGCATGCGGCTTGTCGCCATAGGTGCACTCCATAATCATCACCTGGGCCTGCTCTGGAAGCTCCGGATCACGAATCAAAGGCAGGTCGCGCCGTCCGATATCACCCGAGAACCACAGCCTAAGATCGCGGCGTTTAAATGGACCCCGCTCATCGATATCCAGCGCCACCGCCGCCGAGCCCAGGATATGCCCGGCATCATAGAATTCCGCCTCCACCCCGGGGAGCACTTCAAAAGGCTGGTGGTAGGAGATCGGTCTAAAATGCTGGGCGACCTCAGCGGCGTCTTCAAGGGTGTAGAGCGGCTCCACAGGTGGCAAGCCTTTTTTGGCGTTCTTGAAATTGATGTTGTTGGCATCTGTCTCCTGAATGTGTGCTGAGTCCAGAAGCATAATATTCGCCAGGTGACAGGTCGCCGGAGTGGCGTAAATCGGCCCGCGGTAGCCGGATCTGATCAGGTTAGGCAGGTTCCCGCTGTGATCAATGTGAGCATGCGAAAGGATCACTGCATCCAGCTTGTTTGGATCGAAAGGGAAATTCCGGTTGCGCTGCATGGCCTCTTTACGCCTGCCCTGGTAAAGGCCGCATTCCAATAAAATCCGGTAGCCATTCACCTGCAGCAAATGCTGCGAGCCGGTCACCGTGTGCGCCGCGCCGTGAAAACCAATCTTCATGGGTCACCTCAAAAAGGGATGGTTCTGGAGCTAGCTGGCCTGCAGCGCATCCAGGATTTCTGCGCCGAAGTGCTGGAGCCGCCAGGGCGAATCGTGCAGGGCCTGGGCCAACTCCGCCGGGTTGCACGGCCCGCTTTCAGCCAGGGAGAACATCAAATCGCGGGGCAGGATGACATCCGAAGGGACGTTCATCTGGCGCGCTTTAACCTTGCGCCAGTTGCGCAAAGACTCCAGCCGCGCCAGATAGCGCTCGTCTGGCCTGGATGAACGCGGCGGATAGAGCGGCGCTGCACCCAGGCCGCGGCTCACGGCGCGGAGCAAATGATGGCCATGCCGGCGAATCTGCGCCGGGCTCATGCCCGGCAGATGGTGGAGATCATCCAGGGTTTGCGGCAGCTCAGAGGCAACCGCCAACAACGTCTGATCGTTGATGACTTTAAATAAGGGGCGATCCATTGCCTGCGCGACTTGATCGCGGTAGCGGCAAAGCTCCTGCAAAACAGCCGCCTGTTGGGGCGATAAATCGTGAGCGCCGCTGACACGCCAGCAATCTGCCGATCGGTTTCCATTTGGGGCGCGCCCATTCCCGCTGCCTGGCAAATTGCAGGCACGCTGGAAGTCCTCTTCGGCCAGGGGCAGCAAATCATGTTGGACCAGTTCGGCTTTTATCAGGTGTCGCAGCGGGATCAAGTAATGCGTATCCATGCGCGCGTATTCCAGCAAGCGGGCCGGCAGAGGGCGTTCTCCCCAATTAGCCCGCTGTTGGCGCTTATCGAGGGTGACTCCGAACTCGGTCTCCAGGATCGATCCCAGGCCCACCTCGTCCCGGCCGAGGATGCGCGCAGCAAGCATCGTGTCAAACAGGTTGGCAAATTTGAAACCAAAGTCTCGATTCAAGCAAAGCAGATCATATTCGGCGGCGTGGAAGACTTTTTCAATTTGCGGATCAGCAAATATAGGCGCCAGAGCAGACAGGTCATCCACTGCCAGCGGATCTACCAGGAAATCATCCTGCTGAATTGAAAACTGGATCAGGCATACGCGCTCGCGGTAAGCGTATAAACTGTTGGATTCGGTATCCACCGCGACGATGGATTCGCCGCGCAACAACTTTGACAGGTGGTTTAGCTCATCCACCGTCGTTATGAGGGATGAATTGGAGCTTGTCTGAAGAGTCACAATTTGCAATTATAGCTTAAGTATTGCCCCTCTGGACTACTTCGCTCTCTTGGGCCTTGCTCATCCAGCTAGCGTTTTTTCCATTATCAACGCATCTTCACCATCCTGATAATAGACAGGCCACAGGCCGGAGCGCTGATAGCCGCTGGTCTGGTAAAGCTGGATGGCAACCTGGTTGGAAATGCGCACACTTAACCGCACACGGGGCAGGTCCAGGCGCTTTTCGCATGCCTCCAGCAAGGCCCGGCCAATGCCGCGCCCACGGTATTCCGGCAAGACGCCAATCGTGGCAACCCAGGCCACCCCTTCCGAAGGTTGCAGGTCGCAAGCAATGAAACCAACCATCTGGCCGTCTGTCACTGCTCGAAGGCGCAGAATGTTGGGAAAGGTGAGCACCCCAACCAGGTCCCAAAGGGGCCAGGCGTCTTTGGGGAAGCAGACCTTTTCCAGGTGGCGCAGCGAGTTCAAATCACGCCAGGTAGCGGGCTCAATTGAAAACGCGCTACCTGGCGCAATCGTCTCTACCGGTTGCATCAGTCCTTTTTGCCAGCGATAAAGCTTTCTAACAGGCTGGTGAACTCCATCGGGAAAATGTATTTCGTGGCCGGTGTGGCGCCCAGTTCCCTGAGAGTCTGGAAATACTGCAGGGTCATTGTGCGCTGGTCGGCGGTCTGGGCGATTGCGTTAATCTGGGCCAGGGCATTGGAAAATCCCTCGGCGCGCAGAATTTGCGCCTGCCGTTCGCCCTCGGCGCGCAGAATGGCAGATTGCTTCTCGCCCTCGGCGCGCAGGATGGCAGCCTGCTTCTCACCATCGGCCACATTGACGGCGGCCTCGCGCGTGCCATTTGACTCGGTCACCACGGCGCGACGGATGCGCTCAGCCGACATTTGGCGGTTCATCGCATCCTGGACATCTCGAGGCGGGATGATCTCGCGAATTTCCACGTTTGTCACCTTGACGCCCCAACGCTCGGTCACCTCATCCAGGCGCACTCGCAGCATGTTGTTGATGTGTTCGCGTTCGGAGAGCACATCATCCAGCATCATACTACCAATCACTGCGCGCAGCGTGGTCGTCGCCATACCCTGGGCTGCAGCGTCAAAATTGCCCACCTGCAAAACGCTCTCCATGGGATCAAGAACTTTGTAGTACCACAGAAAATCGATCGAGATGGGGGCGTTGTCCTTGGTGATCGAGGTCTGGTGGGGGATCTCACGCACTTGCTCGCGCAGATCCACTTTCACCGCCCGATCAACAACCGGGATCAGGAAAACGATCCCTGGTCCCCGGTTTCCTATACAGCGACCCAGACGAAAGACTACCAGACGCTGATATTCGGTGACGACCCGCACAGCCGATGCCAGGAGCGCCAGCGCCGCAAGGATGACCAACCCGACCAGACATAAAGCAATTACGCCTGCCTCCATAACACACCTCCTTTATGAAGAATTATCAGAATACACCAGTTTCAACCCGTTGGCTAGCGGTTGATGGGTTGTCTCACTCCAATCCGCTCTTGCTGGGGGGCGGCTCAGTTGCCTCCACGATGAGGGTAAAACCATCCCGGGCCACCACACGCACGCGGCTGCCAACCGGGATTAAGGTTTCGCTGCGAGCACTCCAAAGCTCTCCTCCAGCCAGGACCGAGCCCTCCTGGTGAATATCGGTCTTTGCCTCACCGATGGTGTCGATGAGCGCCTCCAGATCGTGGCGCGGGCGGGCGCGCCCAGCCTCGATCACTTTATTGGCGACCAACCAGAAGAAGGCTCCCGAAAAAATGGATACCACGATGGCCACATATATATTTACGCCAGGAATCCACCATTCTTCTCCTTGAAACAGATAAGCCGAGCCCACCACGATTGCTGCGATGGAGGCTGCCAAAACATATAGCTGCCGCGGTCTGCGAATTGAGATCACAAAGAGCACTGCGCCAACAAACAACACCAGGAGTGCCCAAAGGTTGATCGACAGGTCATAAACGATAATTGCCACGCCAGCAGCCAGGATCATGATTAACGCGCCAAGCTCCAGGATGCCGGTGCCTGGAGCAGCCAGGGCCAAGACGGCAACAATCAGCCCTATGGCCAAAAGCAAATATGTGATGGTTGGATCTTGGAGCAACTCCATCTTCGACCGTCCTCTGTGAAAACGATTCTATGGAATCATCGATACTTTCTAGGAACTCATTATACAATGATTGACAATCGGCGGCGCTAACTTTGTCGTAAAAATGGGCTGGCGGATTTGAGCGTGGTATGATTGTGGCATGATTGCTTTCTACCTGCCGGGGCGCATTCCCATATATGCTTACTCAATTTTTATTGCCCTGGGCGCCGGGCTGGGGCTGGCCTGGATTACCTGGCGATCGAGCCAGAAGCTGGCCTCGCGGCAGTTAGAGGCCGGCATGTGGGCGTTGGTGGGCGGGTTGATGGGCAGCCGGGCAGGTTTTGTGGCGGCAAGTTGGCCTTATTTCCAGGATCACGTGCTGGAAAGTTTTCAATTCTATCGCGGCGGGCTGGGTTGGCCTGGGGCATTGGCTGGCGGCTTGTTGGCGCTGGCGGTCTACGCAGCGTTCAACCGTATCCCCCTGGCTGGGCTGGCGGATGATATGCTGCCTCTGTTGGCGACGACCGCCATTGGCGCGTGGCTTGGCTGCTGGGTTGCTGGCTGCGCCTATGGGATTGCCAGTGACGCCTGGTGGAGCCTGCCCTCGCTGGATGAATGGGGCGTGGTTGCATATCGCTGGCCGGTGCAGATTTTGGGAGCGCTGTTGACAGTTGGCCTGTTCGCCCTGGTTGAGCGCCTTTTAGGCCGGGCAGATCATAAGCCCGGATATCGGGCGATCTTGAGCGTGTTGGGCCTGTCATTCGTCCTGCTGGCCACAGCGCTGCTCCGCGGCGATCCAGCAATACTCTGGAATGGCGCCCGCCTGGAAGTCTGGGCTGCGCTGGTCTACATCCTCCTTGCTTTGTTATCCCTTGCAATTTATCACGCTTACCAGGCTCGCTTGAGTCGTCAAAAGCTTAAGGAGCTTCCTGTGTAGTGGAGAAATGATTTAACTATGAAGCTAAAGCTGGCACTGGCTCAAATCAACACCCGCCTGGGGGATATTGAAGCAAACCTGGCAAAACACCTGGAGCTCATCGAAGAGGCCCGGACCATTGGCACAGACTTGCTGGTTTTTCCTGAGCTGTCCCTCACCGGCTATGTCCTGCAAGACCTGGCAACGGCAGTCGCGCACCGGCCCACAGCCGACGACCCGATCTTTCGCCCATTGCTGGAAGCCAGTCGGCAGATTGACCTGGTTGTCGGCTTTGTGGATGAAGACCGCCGACATCGCTTTTTTATTGCCGCAGCGTATCTCTCTCAAGGTCAGGTGCTGCACGTCCACCACAAGGTATACCTGCCAACCTATGGATTGTTTGACGAGGGACGTTTTTTTGCCTGGGGGGACGCTGTGCAGGCATTTGAAACGCGCTTTGGCCGCCTGGGAATCCTGATCTGCGAGGATTTCTGGCACGCTTCCCCGCCTTACCTTTTGTGGCTGGACGGTGCGGAGGTGATGTTGTTCACCTCTGCCTCGCCAGGGCGCGGCCTGACCGACGAGCCTCAGCTTGAATCGGCCCGCTGGGTGGAACATATCAACCGCGCCTACGCCAGCCTGTTCACCACCTTTGTTGTCCATGCCAACCGGGTTGGCTTTGAGGACGGGCTAAACTTTTGGGGCGGATCGACTGCCTTTGACCCCAATGGCGAGCTGATTGTCAAGGCGCCCTATCACCAGGAAGCATTAACCCTGGCAGAAATTGATCTGAACCAGCTCCATCGCACGCGCGCCCGCTTACCGTTGCTACGCGACGAGCGCACCGCGCTGGTGATGCGCGAGATGCAGCGGATTTTAGGAGAAGGTCATCAGGGCGGGCGATGAAGAAAACGGTCAGATTCAATGGTTAGCTCGACATTTGCAACGGTGCAGGCGTATAATCTTGCAGAGTGGAATTTTGGACGGCCAATAGCCTGTTGGCGAGCGCTGCGCAGCAAGCCAGAGCAGGCTGGATACACTGGATGGGTGAATCGATGACAAACTTAACCATCAACACGGACCTTGCCCGCACCATCCTGACCGGCTTCATTCATAGCGAGATCACCCGCGCCGGATTTGCGCGGGCGGTGATCAACCTTTCGGGCGGGCTGGACTCGTCCCTGGTGTGTTACCTGGCTGCCGAAGCGTTGGGAAGTGAGAATGTGCTCGCCCTGCGCCTGCCCTACAAGACCTCTTCGCAGGATTCCCTGGACCATGCCCAGATGGTTATAGACGCCCTGGAGCTGCCTTCCATGACGGTGCCAATCAGCGAGATGGTCGATCCTCTTTTTGAGCGTTTCCCCGATGCTGGCCAGGTGCGGCGCGGCAATGTCATGGCGCGTATGCGCATGATCATCCTCTACGACCAATCTGAAGCCTTCCGTGGCCTGCCTGTGGGCACGAGCAACAAGACCGAAATCTTGCTTGGATACTCCACCCTCTATGGCGACTCAGCCTGCGCGATCAACCCGCTGGGCGATCTTTACAAAACCCAATTGCGCCAGCTTGCCTGGAGCATGGGCGTGCCCGCGGCAATCATTGAAAAGCCGCCCTCCGCTGATCTTTGGGTTGGACAGACTGATGAGGGCGAGCTGGGATTCACTTACGAAGAAGTGGACCGGTTGCTCTATTTGCTGGTTGACCAACGCTACAGCCCGGACGAATGCGTCGCAGCTGGATTTGGCGAAACATTTGTGCGCACCGTGGTTGAGCGGGTGCGACGCAATCACTTCAAGCGCATCTTGCCGCCAGTTGCCAAGCTGAGCAACCGCACCATTGGCTACGACTTTCTATATTTGCGAGACTGGGGGACTTAGGCCTGCCGGATGCTTACTTGTAAACGCTAACTCACCATGTGTCCTGCGTGGCCTCTCTCCACAATATGCATTTAAGAATCCCACCTTCGCTACACCATCGCCGCTACCGTCTGCTCTGGATCGGGTTGATGATCTCCATTGCTGGGACCCAGATGCAGATCTGGTCGATCTTTTGGCACATCCGCACGCTGACCGACCAGCCCATTGCGCTGGGCGGGGTGGGTCTGGCGCGCATCATCCCGATCGTCATTTTCTCCTTGATCGGCGGTGCGATGGCCGATGTCGCCAATCGCCGCAAGGTGATGTTCATCACCCAGACTGCCATGGCGCTGGGGGCGCTGACGCTGGCGCTGCTCACCTTCAGCGAGCAAATCGCCCTCTGGCAGATCTACGCCCTTACTGCTCTGCAAGCGGTCGCGATTGCGTTCGACACCCCTTCGCGTCAATCGCTGGTGCCCAACCTGGTGCCGGCGCGTGACCTGCCCAACGCCTTCAGCATGAACTCGCTGGCCTTTCAGACCGGCGCGATCGTCGGCCCGGCGCTGAGCGGTCTGGTCATCGCCTACCTGGGGCAGCCCTACACCTACCTGTTTAACGCCATATCTTACCTGGCTGTGCTGCTGGCTTTGCTCTTGATGGGACCCGTGGAACAGCAATCACGAACAGACGAGCGAGCTGCGATCAGCCTGGCCGCGATCAAAGAGGGCATTCAGTTTATCATCGGTCAGCCGATCATCCTCTCCACAATGGTGCTGGATTTCTTCGCCACCTTCTTCTCATCGGCCAACACGTTGATGCCGATCTTCGCTCGGGATGTCCTCCATGTGGGCGCGGTGGAATACGGTTGGCTGTCATCGGCGCAATCCATCGGCGCGGTCAGCGCGGCGCTGGTCATGTCCCAAATCGGTCAAATTCGCCGCCAGGGACCTACTTTCCTGATCTCGGTGGTGATGTTCGGTATCGCCACCATCCTCTTCGGCCTTTCCAAAACGTTCTTAATGGCAATGTTGTCCCTGATCTTGGTTGGGGCAGCCGATTCGGTCAGCACCATCATCCGCAACACCATTCGCCAGTTGCAAACTCCCGACTACATCCGCGGTCGCATGGTCAGCATCAACCAAATATTTTTCATGGGAGGGCCGCAGCTTGGAGAGGTGGAGGCCGGTGTGGTGGCGCAGATCTTTGGGGCGCCGATGGCAGTGATCAGCGGCGGTGTGGGGTGCATCCTGGCGGTAGCCTGGATTAACAGACGCTGGCCGCAGATTGCCCGGTACAATGGGGACGAGCCGATCCAGGCAGGTGCAGCAGCAGATTAAGAAGACGCGTTTGAAGAGATTGGCTCAACCGCTGACCTGGATTTCTTCCACGTGCAGCTGCTCCCATTCCACCAGGAGCTGCTCCATTTCATCCTGGTGGCGGGCATATTCCTGCCCCAGGCGCTGGACAACAGCCAGATCGGCAGGTGGGTTTTCCAATTTGCGCGAGAGCACAGCAATTTCGCCCTCCAGAAACGCAATGCGATCCTCCACAACTTTCAGCCGGGCACGGCGTTTCTTCTCCTCTGCGGAGGTGGGTGCTGGACGAGCCTTTTTTGCCGAAGCCTGCGGCGCCAGAGCGACTTTCGCAGCCTGGAGCGCCTGCTGGTTCGCCAAAAACTCGCGGTACTGGGTGTACGTGCCATCAAATACCTGAAGCATTGCCTGCCCAGGCAGGATCTCCCAGATCTGTGTGCCCAGCCCATCGATCAGGTAGCGGTCATGCGAGACGAGCAGGATCGTTCCCTGGTAATCTGCCAGCACCTCTTCCAGGATTTCCTGGGAAGGGATGTCCAGGTGGTTGGTCGGCTCGTCCAAGAGCAGCAGGTTAGCCTGGGTCAGGGAGAGCTTGGCCAGCGCCAGGCGGCCGCGCTCGCCGCCAGAGAGTGTGCTGACTTTCTTGAACACTTCATCGCCGGTGAACAGGAAGCGAGCCAGGTAATCGCGTATCTCGGCCAGGAGCATGTTCGGGGCCACCGATTCGATCTCTTCCACCAGGGTGCGCTCGGCGGCCAACCCCTCGTGCGCCTGGGCGAAATAGCCGATATGCAGGCTGGCGCCCAGCACCAATTCTCCTTCCAGAGGCGGCATCTGCCCCAGGATGGTCTTCAAGAAAGTGGTCTTGCCCGCGCCGTTGGGTCCAATCACGGCTGCGCACTCACCGCGCTTAAGCAACAAATCGGGCGTGCGGAAGAGCGGGCGACCTTCGTCCGGATAGCCAATCGCCAGGTTGCGGGTTCGCAACACCAGGTCGCCGGAGCGAAGATTGGCTTTCAGGTTGAGATGCAGGCGCGGCGGGCGCCGGGTGGGCGGCTGAAGACTCTTGATTCGGCGCTCGACCTCCTCCACCCCCATGGGATGGTTGGAGATTTCCACCTCATCACTGATCTGCAGCCAGCTTTTGCTCTGCAGCGCTTCGAAACCCAGTGCTTCGATTGCCTGCACTTCTCGGCTCAGTCGGCGCAGTTTTCCCTTCGCCTGCTGGACGCGCTGCCCGGAAATGTTGCGCTTCACATAATCCAGTTCTTTCAATAAGCGGGCCTTTTCAGTTTCATAGACCTGCTGGCGCAGTTGCCAACGCTCCTGGCGCTGCTGGACATAAGCGCTGTAATTGCCGCGATACACCTCAATGCCGTTGGTTCGCATCTCCCAGATGTGATCCACCACCCGATCCAGGAAATAGCGATCATGGGAAACAATCAATGTGGCCCCCTGCCACTGGCTAAGATAGTCCTCCAGCCATTCCACGGCATGGATATCCAGATGGTTGGTGGGCTCATCCAGGATCAGCAGATCGGGGTCCGAAAGCAAAAGCCGCGCCAGAACAGCGCGCGTGCGCTGTCCGCCTGAGAGCTGCGGAAGCGGGCGGTTGAAATCGTTGGGTTCGAAGCCCAGGCCGGTCAGGGTTTGGCGGATGCGGATCTCATAGGTGTAGCCGCCGCGCCGTTCAAATTCTTGCTGCAAAGGTCCGTAACGCTCCAAAACAGACTCTGCCTGGGCAGGGTCGCTCATTGCAGCTTCCAAAGATGCCAGCTCGGCTTCCAAAGCCCGCAGATCGGCCAGCACAGACAGGCACTCTTGCCAGAGCGTGTGCGTCCCGGTTATCATCGCTTCTTGCGGAAGGTAACCCAGGCTCAGGGTGCGCGCTTTTTGGATGCTGCCCGACGAAGGCTCATCGAGCCCCACCAGGATGCGCAGCAAGGTGGTCTTGCCAACCCCGTTTGGGCCAACAATGGCGATGCGCGCCCCGCGCGGGATGCTCAGCGAGACGCCCTTGAAGATATCCACTGGCCCAAAAGATTTTGCCAGGTCTTGAGCAGAAATCAGCGACATAATCGGATGTTACCCAGACGGTGTTCCTTGCAGGCTAAGACATACGTCGTACTGCGCACTCGTACGCATTGCGCCGCAATTATACCGTGTTATAATCGCTGCGGTCTGCGGTTTTAGCTGGATCGTAACCGTGAAGGATCTTTTTATGACAGAAGCGAAACAAAAAAATGGACAAAAATCGAGCCAGGCCCAGGCTGCCCGCATCTTGCGCATTGGCTTGTGGATTGGCTTTGGCATTGCTGCTCTCCTGATTGGTTATCTCACGTTTGTATCTGTACGAGATTTTATTGCCCACTGGCAACTGACCAATCTGCCTGGCGTCAGTGTGGTGGACGCCACCCCAACGCCTGGGCCGGAGGGCGCGGCCCCATCCGGTAACCTGACCGCGCCGCGCAGTCCGGAACTTGGGCCCACGCCGCCGCCCTGGGATGGCTCTGACCGGGTAACCTTGCTGGTGATGGGCCTGGACTACCGCGATTGGGAGGTAGGCGAGGGTCCGCCGCGCACGGATACAATGATCTTGTTCACCGTGGACCCAATCCACCGCACTGCTGGGATACTTTCTATCCCTCGCGACCTGTGGGTAAATATCCCCGGATTTGAATATGGACGGATCAACACAGCCTACCAGCTTGGCGAAGCATACCAGGTGCCAGGTGGCGGCCCGGCGCTGGCAGCCCAGACCGTGGAAGAGCTGCTGGGCGTGCCAGTGGATTACTATGCCCAGATCGATTTTGGGACGTTTGTGCGTTTTATTGATGAGATTGGCGGCATTAAGGTAGAGTTCACCGAAACGATCAAGCTTGATCCACTTGGAGACGGAAACACCAAGCGTTTTAAGCCGGGCCGCTATACACTGCCTGGAGATCTTGCCCTGGCCTATGCTCGTTTGCGCAAGACCGAAGGCGGCGATTTTGATCGTGCCCAGCGTCAGCAACAGGTAATCATGGGCATTCGGGATCAAATATTAAACCATAAACTGCTGCCCATGCTGATTTCAAAGGCGCCGGTGCTCTACAATGAGCTTTCCTCCGGTATTCGCACCAACCTGAGCCTGGACGAAGCCATCCGTCTGGCCTGGCTGGGCTCCCAAATCCCGAAAGAGGACATCAAACGCGGCGCTATCGACGCCCAGCACGTGTCTTTTGCCAAGTCGCCGGATGGCAGCCAGGATGTGCTGAAGCCCATCACCGAAAAAATTCGCGCGCTGCGCGATGAAGTGTTCAGCGAGGCCAACCCGGCCAGCCCGGTTTCGGCCAGCCTGGATATTGCTGAATTGGTCAGGCAGGAAAATGCCCGGGTGCAAGTGTTGAACGGCAGCGCCTCCGCGGGATTGGCGGCGCGCACAACTGATTATCTCAAATCGCAAGGGATCAATGTGGTTGAAACCGGCAATGCCGATCAATACAGCAGCACCACATTGATCACTTTCTACACAGGCAAGCCTTACACCCTCAAATACCTGGTTGAGCTGATGAAGGTCAACCAGTATCGCATCCGCCATTTCTTTGACCCCAACAGTCCGGTGGACATTGTGATCGTTGTGGGCGACGATTGGGCTGCATCAAACCCAATGCCTTAGTCGTCAGCCTGTCCTGGCCTGTCCGAAGCGGATGGGGTGAGAAGTTCTGGTGCCTTTCTGCATGGGCGATTGCCAGCGCCCACAGGGTGAGCTGTCCGCAAGCGTAAAAAATGTCCCCTTTGTTCAACCTTGTTCGTCGGTTTGGGTGGGCAATCGCCTTGACAGGCATCGTTGCTGCTGCGATCTGGTTGCCGCGCGCCTTTGCGCTTGACAGATATGTGGCGACGGATGAGGTGGTCTGGGTATGGCGGTCGGCGAATTTTTACTATTCGCTGGGTCAGCGTGATTTTGAGCGCACCTCCATCACAAAACACCCCGGCGTGGTCACAATGTGGTTGGAATCCGCGGCTTTTCTGCTGAAATTCCCGGAATACCGCAGCTTTGGGCAGGGCTGGCTGAACAAATATGCTCTGTTTGAGGCTCTTGCTTTATCGAAAGGCGTGGATCCGCACGAAATCCTGGTTACGGGCCGGGCGCTGACGGTGATCCTCAACACAACCCTGTTAGTGATCAGTTTCCTTTATGCTCGCAAGTTGTTTGGGGATGGGCCCGCGCTGGTGGGTTTTCTGTTGATTGCTTTTGACCCGTTTCATATGGGGATCAGCCGCATGGCGCACCTGGATGGCCCAATGGCGAGCTTTTTGCTCCTGTCGCTGCTGGCTTTTCTGAATTACATCTATGCTGGCAGGCGCGCCCGTGATCTCCTGATCTCGGCAGCCGCGGGCGGGCTGGCGATCTTAGCGAAAATCCCCGGCTTTATCTTGATCCCTGCGGCTGGGCTGATTGCTTTTTGGGATTTCTGGGAGCGACGGCAGGAAGCTTTGGCTCAAACAAGCTCCAAAACCGGGGTATGGTTCAACCTACTGATCAAGCCAATGGCCATCTGGGGACTGGTGCTGCTGGTTACAACCTTTGTTTTCTTCCCTGCAATGTGGGTGAAGCCATTGGCCACGTTCAAGTACCTGGCGCTTTCCCCATTTAGTGTGGCTGATAACATCGTCGTGGACCAGACCTTTTCGGTTGGAGGCGGGCAAACTGAACAACCATTCGAACTTACAACCAAACTTTCTGAGAAGCCTTTTGATTATGTGTTTCGTTATCCGAAAAGATATCTGTGGCGTATCACTCCCGTAATCGTGATAGGTCTCGTCCTGGCGATGGCGGCCTACTTTCTTAAGGCCGGGGCGCTGGCGGAAGCGCGCCCTCGCAGGGCCTTGCGGGGGATGTTGCTTTTTGCGATCCTTTACACGATTTTCATGACCATTCCACCAAAGTCGTCGGAGAAATATTATTTGCCGGTTTATGTGGTATTCGACCTGATTGCCGGAATTGGTTGGTTTTCAGCCGCTGACTGGGCAAAGAAATACGTTCCCTCACGCCTGCGGGCTGCTTTGGCGTTCCTGGTCCTTCTGGGGGTTCTTGCGCTTCAAGCTGCGTTGGCTCTGCGCACCTTCCCGTACTATGTGACTTACTTTAATCCCCTGCTGGGCGGTAACCGCAGGGCTAACCAAACTCTAAATCTTGGTTCAGGCGAAGGGTTGGATCTGGCAGCGGATTACTTGAATCAAAAACCGGGCGCAAAACGGCTGAAAGCGATGTCCTGGTATGGCATTGGACCATTTTCTTATTATTTCGATGGTGAAACCGTCCCTCTTTATGGGTCAGGGGAATGGACTGCTGAGGATATTGCCCGCTTGCGACAATTGGATTATCTGGTCGTTTACGTCAACCAATGGAAGCGCCAGATTCCGGGGGGGTTGTTCCCCTGGCTGGAGGGCGTGGAGCCGGAACAGCGGGTCTGGTTTGATGGTATAGAGCTGGCACGCATCTACAAAGTTAAGGCCATACCCGCTGAAAAGTTTATCTCTAACCCATAAGCGCTGATGGACACACTGCATGGCGCAGTAGAGCGCATCACCTACTACAACCCGGAAAATGGCTACAGTGTGTTGCGCCTGCGCCCAGAGGGCGGCCGGCCTTCCGGAATGAGTCGGGAAGGGCTGGTCACCGTCACAGGCAACTTGCCTGAGTTATCGCCTGGCGAGTATCTCAAGCTTCGTGGGAGCTGGGTCAATCATCCCAGGCATGGCCTGCAATTCCAGGCAGAGATTTGCGAGCAGGCTTTGCCGGCCACGCTGGCCGGCATACGCCGTTACCTGGGGTCGGGGCTGGTCAAGGGGATTGGGCCGCGGCTGGCGGAGCGCATCGTGGCCCACTTCGGCGAGCACACGCTGGAAGTCATCGAAGAGCACCCAGAGCAACTGCAGGCAGTGCCCGATATCGGCCCCAAACGGGTCGCCAGGATCGCGGCCGCATGGCAGGAGCAGAAGCAGGTCAAAGAGATCATGCTCTTCCTGCACAGCTATGGGGTCAGCACAAACCTGGCGACCAAAATCTACAAGCGCTATGGGGATCAGGCTTTGCAGGTGGTGCGGTCGGACCCCTACCAATTGGCGCGGGATATCTATGGGATCGGCTTCAAGACCGCTGACCGGATTGCCCAAGCCCTGGGTCTGCCAATCGACCATCCCACCCGCCTGGAAGCCGGTGTCATCTTTGCCCTGAACCAGGCCACTGAGGAGGGGCATGTGTATATGCCCCAGTCCATGTTGGTGGAAAACGCTGCTCAAATTTTGGAAGTCCAGCCGGAGCAGGTCCTGCCGGCTGTTGAGCGCCTGGCGCAAAGTGATTTTGTGCACAAGGACCTGCTGCCGCTGGCAGAGGTTGAAGATCGGTCAGGCCAGCATACTGATTTGCAATCTGGGGCAATCGGCGAGGCGGGCGCGGTGTACGCTGCCGAGGCGATCTACCTGATGCCGCTCTATGTCTCGGAGCAAGGTGCTGCCTTGAAGCTGCGTGAGCTGGCAAACGCTCTGCCATCCAGGTTGAGCGATATCCCCCCGGCGTTCGCGCCGCTTGACCCGCAGCTTTCCCCGGAGCAGCAAGCTGCAATCCGCATGGCGTTAAGCCACCCGGTCAGCGTGCTTACTGGAGGGCCGGGCACCGGCAAAACCACCGCCTTGAAGGCGCTGATCACGGTTGTGGAAGGGGCGCACAAGCGCTACGCCCTGGCCTCGCCCACGGGACGGGCCGCCAAGCGCCTGGCGCAGGCCACCGGACGGCCCGCCAGCACCATCCACCGCCTGCTGGGCTTCTCGCCCGGCGAGGGATTCAAGCACAACCCGGAGAACCCATTGCAGGTCGATCTGTTGGTGGTGGACGAAGCCTCGATGCTTGACCTGCCTCTCGCATATCATTTACTCAAGGCTTTGCAACCAGGAACGCATTTGCTGCTGGTTGGAGATGTGGACCAACTGCCGTCGGTTGGCGCTGGAGATGTCTTGCGGGATGTCATCCGCAGCGGCGCAGCGCCAGTCACCCGCCTGAGCGTGATTTTCCGCCAGGCGGCGCAATCGCAGATCATCGCCAACGCCCACCGGATCAATCAGGGGCAAATGCCCGTTTTTCCCAAAGACGCCGCCCAAGGCCGGGATTTCTTCTTGTTCCCCGCTGAGACACCGGAGCAGGCAGCCGACTGGGTCTTGGACGTGGTCTGCAACCGCATACCGCAGAAGTTTGGCCTGCATCCCAGCCAGGATATTCAGGTGCTCTCGCCCATGTATCGCGGTCCGGCCGGGGTGAGCGCTTTGAATGCCCGCTTGCAGGAGCGCCTGAACCCGCCTGGGCCGCTGAAACCTGAAAAGAAGCTGTATGGCCAGGTCTTTCGTCCTGGCGATAAGCTGATGCAGCTCCAAAACAATTACGATAAGGATATCTATAACGGTGATATTGGCACCCTGCTCCAGATTGACCCGGTGGAGCAGCTTTTAGAGGTGGACTTTGACGGCCATACGGTCTCCTTGGAATGGAGCGAGGCCGACCAACTTGCGTTGGCGTACGCCGTCTCGGTGCACAAATCGCAGGGGGCGGAATTCCCTGCGGTCGTCGTGCCTTTGTTGACCCAGCATTATCTCATGCTGCAGCGTAACCTGCTCTACACGGCAATCACCCGGGCGCGCCGGCTGTGTGTGCTGGTGGGCAGTCCGCGCGCCATTGCGATTGCGGTGCACAACGATCGCGTTGCGCACCGCTTCACGGCATTGGATTGGCGATTGAGCCGGTTTTAGGGGCTGGGCTGGTAATTCGGGACGAGATTGACCTCATTTACGAACCAATCTGAGCCCTTGATCCCGCCGCTTCCCCAGATCCCCTGGGAAGCGAAACTGACGATGATTTCCTTGCCAATGTAATCCTTAAGGCTGATTGCTTCTTTAAGCCACCTTCCGCCGCTGCTTGCATCGGTCAGATTCTTGACAGTAATCCATTTGCCGTTAACCTTGAGATCGACCCGGGCCACACGTTCAAAGTTGTATTTGTGCCAGAAGGTCAGATATGGATTGGGCCAACTTGGATCGATCAGCACCGGGGTCTTGCTGGCTAAGACCAG
>CAZDAU010000011.1:51225-52765 GCA_964503625.1 uncultured Anaerolinea sp. | reverse complement strand
TCGGGCTGGGTTGGTTCGGCGGGTGGAAGCGTGGCCAACAGGGCCGATTCCAGAGCGGTGGCCGTTTGGGCGATGAGCGTCTGCTGGATGCCGATGGCAATATCCGTCTCCCGAAGCGTCTGATCATCTCCGGTTTGGAAGCTGCAGGCTAAAGCAGCGAAAATCAGCGGAAAGACAAGGATCACTAATCCTTGCTTTGCTCTGAAGGATAATGAAGGGTGGTTTTGATTGGTTTTCATAGTCTCCTCCCGATTGATAAACAGGTAATAATTCCCTGAGCATTCCATTAACCAGAAGTCAATGGAGTGGGGTGATGTGATGGCATGAGCTGTTCACATTGCGCAAAAAACGATTGGCATCCTCACAACAAGTTCATTCACATCAACAGGATCAATTGATGTTTCAGCCACGTTTTTATTATAGTCCAGGTTTTGCGTAACTGCGCCAATTGTCACAGCAGTTGCTATCAATTCTGCAAGAAGTCAGCCAGACGAGCCTGCATCGCGTACCTCGATTTTCTTCAGCACGCGACGCCAGCTTGCTCAGCGCGATACCGCAACCATTGTGGCGAATCGCTGAAAGACACCCTGGCGACTGCAGGTTAATAACTTGCTCCGGACGACTGTTGCTTTTTCCAGGCAGTGAGCCAGGAGTCAAAGGCCTCATCCCGGTTGCTATCATCGACGACCAGGGTCTTGTCGATGCCATCCCGGTCCAGGATCAGGAAGGTGATCTCGGGCTTGCCGTCATCCACTATTTCGGTGGTACAGTCGATGGGTGTGATTTCTTCGCGCAGGAAATGCCAGCCAAAATGTGTCTCGCAGGGTGCATCCCAGCAATTGCAGCCACGTCGATCCAAAGTTATCTTCATTTTCCTACCTCCGGTTTCACAAGGTTAAATTGCAGAGCTCTAAGGTTGGACAAATTTTAACAGCCAGGCTCCCCAATACGGCGCTCCGCTGGTTGGGGTGCACATCAGCCCGGCCAGGTCGGTTACCGCCTCGCCATTTTCGCCCAGGCGCAGGGTGTAGAGGGTGCCGGGCATTGGGGCAAAGTCGGCATATCCTGGGCCTTTCTCGGGTTTGAGGCCGGTGAGAAAGCGGTCTTCTCCGCCCGCCCAGGTGACAATCACCAGCACACCAGCCACCGGGTTGTTGAAGCGATCCAACGCCTCAATCTGCACCAGCGGGGCAGTGAGCGGCGTCTCGCACAATTTTTCCTGGCTGAGCAGCAAGAAAGGACCTGCAGGTGTGGCTGTGGAGCTGAGCGTAGGTTGAGGCGTGCTGATGAGTTGAGGCGAGGTTGCCGCGGTTGGGGAGGTCGAGGCAGGCACGGGAGGTGCGCTGGTTGCAACCGCAGGCGTTGGGGTTGGTTTCTCCGGGGTGCGCGTAGGGTCGGCGCCTGTTGGCTGGGCAGAGCCTGTTGCAGCCGTCTCGCCCGGCAGGGGAGCGCCTCCGATTCGGGTGGATTGGACGATTGGGGTCAGGCGCTGTTGAGTGATGACGACAGCCGGGCCGGGAGGCGCCTGTCCCAGGGCAAT
>CAZDAU010000011.1:0-51125 GCA_964503625.1 uncultured Anaerolinea sp. | reverse complement strand
ACCGGCTGGAAGACCCAGGCGTAAAGCAGCCCCAGTGAAATCCCAATCACCAGACCGGTCAGCAAATACCAGGGGCCGCGACTCTCACCGTTCATGGCGCCACCGTCTCCAGGCGCATCTCCAGAGCTCTCAACTCGTTCCACAGGGCCTGCATCCGGGCAATATCTGCCTGTGCATAGCCGTACTTCTGGGCAAACTCAATCGCTTGACCAACCTGTTGGCTCGGAGCCACGTTGCCGAGCAAAGCCAGGCGACGCACAGCCAGGCCCAGGTCGCTTTCGTTCTGATAGGCCTCTGCCACCATCAGGACATAGTCGGTCTTGTAATCGATGCGCAGCGTGTCTGGGGAAGTGTCCACGTAGCGCACCGGGCTGATGATCCAGCCATAGGCAAGGCCCGCGGCCACCCCTACCAAAATCGCCAGGATAAAACCGATCCAGCGCGCCATGATCCATTTACCAGACCCGGCCTGATCGGAGCCATCCAGAAAAGCAAACGAGATGCATGCCTAGCTCTTGTGCAAGATCGATTCCAAAGCCGAAAGCAGAAGCAAAATATTCTCCTTGCGGCTGCTGAAGCCCATCAGGCCGACCCGCCAGACCTTGCCTTTCAGCGGGCCAAACCCTCCGGCGATTTCGATATTGTAGTCCTGGAGCAGACGGTTGCGCACCATCGCGTCATCCACGCCGGCGGGGATCTGTGGCGTGGTCAGCGTCGCCAACCGGTAGGAAAGCGGCACCAGGGGCGGCAGGTCCATCGTCTCCAGGCCTTGCCAAAACATCTCTGCGTGGGCGCGGTGGCGGGCAAAGCGCGCCTCCAGGCCCTCTTCCATGACCATGCGCAGGCCTTCGCGCAGCGCATAGTGCAGGCTGATGGGAGCCGTGTGGTGGTAGGCATGGGGCTGCTCCCAGTACTTTTCCAGGCCGTTGAGGTCCAGGTACCAATTGGCCACCGGAGACCGGCGGTTTTTCAACACCTCCCTGGCGCGGTTGCTCACCGTCAACGGGGCCAGCCCTGGCGGGCAAGACAGGCTCTTTTGGGCTGCGCTGTAGGCGATATCCACGCCCCAATTGTCAATCTCTACGGGTATGCCACCCAGGGAAGTGACGGTATCCAGCACCAGCAAGGCTCCAGAGCGGTGGGCGGCGGCGGCGATTTCGGGGATGCCCGGCTGCAATGCGCCGGTGGAGGTCTCGGCGTGCACCAACGCCACCAGCTTGTAGCGTTTGGCCGCCAGCGCGGCCTCGATTTGGGCTGGATCGAACACCTCACCCCACGGCCGGTCCAACCGGTCGACCTGAGCCTGGTAACGTTTTGCCATCTCGCACAGCCGTTCGCCAAAGAAGCCCATTACACAGACCAGCACGTTATCGCCAGGCTCGATAAAGTTGCACAATGCAGCCTCCATGCCCGCCGAGCCGGTTCCGGGAAGCGACAGGGTTAGCTCATTCTGGGTCTGGAACACCTGACGCAGCAGCATCTGCTCCTCATCCATGATCTTTAAGAACTCAGGGTCCAGATGGCCAAGCAGCGGCGTAGCCTGAGCGCGCAACACACGCGGCGAGACCATGCTGGGACCAGGCCCCAGCAGGATGCGAGAAGATGTGTTCAAGTCGGTCAATGGTGCATATTCCATGACGGCCTCCTGGCAAGAAGAATTCGATACGCTATGAATATAGTTTACTTCCAGAATCGCCGAAAAGAAAGGGGGATTGTGACATAAAATGCTTGCTTTGAAAGCAAAAATCTTGTACAATAAAATTACGCTGCTTACCAATTTGAGATTTTTATCGTCGACCTTCAGACCCGTCGAACATTTCTTGCCAGGGAGGGGAAGCATTATGAATGTCATAAAGGTCTCGGGGACTTCGCGGACCTCTGCCGTGGCAGGCGCCATCGCTGGGGTCTTTCGGGAGAATAAGCGCGCTGAAGTCCAGGCTATTGGCGCTATTGCAGTGAACCAGGCGATCAAAGCCCTGGCTCTGGCTAAAAGCTATCTGAAGGAAGATGGTTACGAAATCGTCTTCATCCCGGAATTTGTGGATGTGGAAATTGACGGAAAAGTGCGCACAGCGATCAAGTTCATCGTTGAGCCACGCTGAGCATTAATCTTACTGAAATACTGTGTTCTGCGCAGCTGGCGGAAGAAGCCAGACATGCCAGATTGGCCTGCGTCGGAGGAATGCTGTTTCCTGCGGCGCTTTTTTGTGCTCCGGAACCGGTATAATAAAGGTTGATCCAACTTCAAATGAGGTGATTTTTGTCCAAAGCGGGCAATTTTATTGGCCTGGCACTGCTGGTTGGGGCGCTCCTTTCTGCCTGCGCCTCCTCCGGCAGCGCAGGCAATACCCAGATCCAGCCTTCTGCCACTCGATTGATCCTGACCAGCGATACGGAAATATTCCAATCGCCGGTTGCCACCTCGTCACCGCTGTATTTACCCTCTGCTACCCCGGCCCCTACCCGCAATACACCCAGGGCAACTGCTACCCGCACGCAAAGGCCCCGCTCGACCCCAACTCTTGCCATGCGCCACACGGCGACGCCTGCGCCCAAGACGTGTCTCTTGGAAGGGGGGCAAATAGAGACGGGCAGCCTGGAGACGGATCTGCTGCGCCTGCCGCTGGAGTTCCGCGTTTATCTGCCGCCTTGCTATGATCTGGACCGGGAGCGCCGGTATCCGGTGCTTTACCTGTTTCACGGGCAGAGCTCCACCAATGACCAGTGGGACAGGATGGGCATGGATGAGACGGCCGACCGGTTGATCGCCGCTGGAGAGATCCCGCCGCTCATCTTGGTGATGCCCTATGATCGCTATGGCGGCCAGCCAACCGAGACCAAATTCAGCCAGGCAATCAGCGAAATCCTGGTTCCGCACATTGACCAGACATACCGGACGATTCCCGACCACCAACACCGAGCCGTGGGAGGGTTATCGCGCGGCGCTGGTTGGGCGATCCATTTTGGCATTTCAAAATCAGAGCTTTTTGGTGCCCTGGCTGCACACAGCGCAGCAGTTTTTCACACCGATGCTCAGCGAATGCGCACCTGGCTGGGCCAGCTTTCATCCGCAGATGCCCCGCGGATTTATATGGATATCGGTGATAAAGACCGGCCAGAGATCATGCGCTCCGCGGTGTGGTTTGAAGAGCTGCTTAATGCTTACGACATACCCCATGAATGGCACCTGTTCTCGGGCTACCACGCTGAGGAATACTGGAAAGCGCACCTGGAGCAGTACCTGCGCTGGTACACTCAAGAGTGGTAAGGCAAGGATGTTATAATCACAGCAACCTGAATTCAGGCTGCGAGGCAGAGCTCCCCCTTCCGCGCAGTCACTGGAACTGCACCATGACCCTGAGCCTTCAAGAAGTCGAACATATTGCCACCCTGGCCCGCCTCTACCTGAGCGAGGCAGAAAAAGAGCTCTTCCGCGCCCAGCTCTCTTCCATACTAGATCATGTGGCCCGGCTGCAAGCCCTGGATACGCGGGATATCCCACCGACCTTCAGCGTTCTCCCTGCGCGCAATGTGCTGCGAGACGACGAGCCTGCGCCTGGGTTGGACACCCATGATTTGCAGCGCAATGCGCCGCAGATGGAAGATGGGCAGTTTCGCATCCCGGCGGTTTTTGAATAGGCCAGGTGGTGTAACAGGCAGCCGATGACAGACCTGGTCGATCTTTCACTGGCCCAAATGGGGCAGGCTTTGCAGAGCGGCGAATTTTCCAGCCAGGAGCTGACCCAGGCTTACATTGACCGAATCGAGCGACTGGAGCCTGAAATCCACGCCTACATCACCCTGACGCCGGAAATGGCTCTGGCCCAGGCCAGGCAGGCTGACCGCCGCCTTGCGGACTGGCGCAAAGAGCAAAATCGCAGCCCTCTGCCGGCTTTGCTGGGCATCCCGCTGGCCGTCAAGGACATTCTTTGCGTGGCCGGCGTGCGCTGCACCTGCGGCTCGCGCCTGCTGGAGAGCTTCGCTCCACCTTATTCTGCCACTGCGGTTGAACGCCTGCTGGCTGCCGGGGCGGTCCTGTTGGGCAAGACCAATACGGATGAATTCGCCATGGGCTCATCCACAGAAAACTCGGCTTATGGGCCAACCCGCAATCCTTGGGACCGGAGCCGCGTGCCGGGTGGTTCGAGCGGCGGCAGCGCTGCGGCGGTGGCCGCCCGCATGGCGCCGCTGGCCTTGGGGACAGACACAGGCGGCAGCGTGCGCCAACCGGCTTCGCTGTGCGGTGTCACCGGCCTTAAACCCACCTACGGGCGCGTCTCCCGCTTTGGCCTGGTGGCCTTTGGCTCCTCGCTGGATGTGGTGGGGGCCTTCGGCGCCAGCGCAGCGGATGTTGCCCCCATGTTCACCTGCATGGCAGGCCACGACCCGAAAGACTCTACCTCGCTGGATCTTCCCGTCCCGCCGATCGACCTGGCTGCGCCGGTTGAGCGGGTTTTCCCTGGGCTGCGAATAGGCGTGCCGCGGGAGTATTTCCAGGTTGGTGCGCAGGCAAGCGGCATCCAGCCGGAGGTCGAGGACAGTGTGCGCAGGGCGATACGCCGGATGGAATCTTACGGCGCACAGATCGATGAGGTCAGCCTGCCGCATACCGAGTATGCTCTGCCAGTGTATTACCTGATTGCCCCGGCGGAGGCTTCCGCCAACCTGGCGCGCTTTGATGGCGTGCGCTACGGCTGGCGGGCAGACGCGGACAGCCTGTGGGAAGTGTACGATAACACCCGTGGCCAGGGCTTTGGCCCGGAGGTCAAGCGCCGCATCATGCTGGGGGCTTACGCCCTCTCCGCAGGTTATTATGATGCCTATTACGGGCAGGCCCAGAAGGTGCGCACCCTGATCAAAAGGGATTTTGAACAAGCCTTCCAACAGGTGGATATCATCGTTGCGCCGGTAACGCCTGGGGTGGCTTTTCGCTTTGGCGAGCACAGCGATGATCCGCTGTCGATGTACCTGGAAGATATTTTTACCCTGCCGGCCAACCTGGCTGGCATCCCGGGGCTGGCGCTGCCGGTGGGTTTTAACCAGGATGGCCTGCCGATTGGGATGCAGCTCATGGCCCCGCCCTTCCAGGAAGCCCGGCTCATTCAGGCTGCCCATGCTTACCAGCAGACCACCGACTGGCATCTTCGCCGCCCCAAAGGATGATCGTTTATATCAAAGGATTACAACCATGTTGAATCAACTTCCCAGGCGACCGACCGATTTCATGGATTGGCCATGGGCGCGGATTGAGCCCTATTACCGCGAGCTGTCCGAGCGCCCCCTCAACGATGCAACGGTCTCCGGCTGGCTGGCAGATTGGAGCCGGCTGGCCGAGCTGGTCAGCGAGACATTTGAGCGCCTGTACGTTGCAATCACGAGGGACACAACCGATGAAGCTGCCAGGCAGCGCTACGACGCTTTCCTGGATGATATCTACCCCAAATCTCAGGCTGCCAATCAGGAATTGAAAGAGAAACTGCTTGCCAGTGGCTTGGAACCCGTGGGTTTAGCGATACCGCTGCGCAACCTGCGCGCCGAGGCGGAGATCTTCCGCCAGGAGAACCTGCCGCTGCTATCCCAGGAGCTGAAACTGAACGCCGAGTATGACAAAATCATCGGCGCGCAGACCATCATCTGGGAAGGGCAGGAACTCACCCTGGACCAACTGCGCCCTGTGTATCAGGATCTTGACCGCTCCAGGCGTGAGCGTGCCTGGCGCTTGGCCAGCGAGCGCCAGCTTGCCGACCGCCAGGCAATCGATAAACTATGGGGGCAGTTGCTCCCTCTGCGAGTCCAGATTGCCCAGAATGCCGGGCTGCCTGATTACCGGGCTTATCGTTGGAAACAAATGCTGCGCTTCGATTACACCCCTGCGGACTGCGCTCGCTTTCATGAGGCGATTGAACAGGTGGTGGCGCCAGCCGCTCTGCGCCTGTACGAGAAGCGCCGCCAGCGGCTGGGGGTCGATACACTGCGGCCATGGGATCTGGAAGTGGACCCGCTGGGCCGCCCACCCTTAAAGCCCTATAAGCACATTGACCAACTGGTCAGCGGCGTGGCGGCGATGTTCCATCAGGTCGACCCGCAATTGGGTGAGTATTTCGGTATCATGCGCCGGGAGGACCTGCTGGATCTGGCCAACCGCAAAGGCAAAGCGCCCGGCGGTTACTGCACCGAATTTGTTGCTTCCCAGCGCCCTTTCATTTTTATGAATGCCGTTGGACTTCACGATGACGTCCAAACCCTGCTGCACGAAGGCGGCCATGCTTTCCACGTCTTTGAGACCAACCCGCTGCCTTACATTCATCAAAAAAAGGTCGGTTTGGAGTTTGCCGAAGTCGCCTCGACCAGCATGGAGCTGCTTGCCGCTCCTTATCTATCCACCGCGGGAAAGTTCTACTCGCCCCAAGACGCTGCCCGTGCCCGCATCACCTTTTTAGGGGAAGTGATCTGCTTTCTGCCCTACATGGCCGTGGTGGACGCCTTCCAGCATTGGGTCTACCAGAATCCGCAGGCCGCGCTACAGCCCGCCAACCGGGATGACCGCTGGTCCGCGCTGTGGGATCGCTTCATGATTGGCGTGGATTGGAGCGGGCTGGAGGCAGAGAAAGTCACCGGCTGGCAGCGCAAGCTGCACATCACCCAATCGCCGTTCTACTATGTGGAGTATGGACTGGCGCAGCTTGGGTCAATCCAGATTTGGCGCAACTCGCTCAAAGACCAAAAGGAGGCAATTGCTGCCTACCGCAGGGCGCTGGCGCTGGGCGGCACAGCCAGCCTGACTGAGCTATATAAAACTGCCGGGGCCAGGTTGATTTTTGATACCGAAAATCTGCGAGAGATCATCGACTTTGTGGAGGGGGCGATGGCAGAGCTGGAGCAGGTCCATGATTGATCACCTGCCCAAATCAGCCATTGCCTTCCAGGAGTGGTCTTGGGAGCAGATTGAGCCGTTCTATCAAGATTTGCTCACCCGCCCGCTGGATGAGCAGGGTGTGGAGCGCTGGCTGGCCGATTGGACGCGCTTGAGCGACCTGATTGGAGAAGTGTACGCCCGTTTGAGTGTGGCGGTGACGCTGGATACCACCGATCCCACAGCCGAGGCTCGCTTTAACGCTTTCCTGGACCAGATCCACCCGCAGACGCAGGCAGCCGACCAGAAGCTCAAGGAAAAGCTGCTGGCGAGTGGGTTGGAGCCGCCGGGTTTTGCCGTCCCATTGCGCAAAATGCGCGCCGAAGCGGCCATCTTTTGTGCTGAGAATTTGCCCTTGCTCTCGCAGGAGCGCAAAATGGCATCGGAGTATAACAAGATCATCGGCGCGCAGACGGTGACCTGGGAGGGCGAAGAGCTGACCCTGCAACAATTGCGCCGGGCGTTCCAAAGCCCCGACCGGGCGCAGCGCGAGCGCGCCTGGCGAATGGCAGCCGAGCGCCAACTGGCCGACCGGGCGGCGATCAGCGAGCTTTGGGGCCGCTTCATGCACCTGCGCGGCCGGCTGGCGCAGAACGCCGGCTTCCCAGACTATCTGGCCTATCGCTGGCAGCAGATGCTGCGCCTGGATTACACACCCGCCGACAGCCTGGAGTTCCAGCAGGCGATTGCCCAGGTGGTTGTGCCGGCGGCGACGCGGATGTACGAGAAGCACCGGCAAAAGCTGGGCCTCGAGAGACTGCGCCCGTGGGATCTGGACCAGGATCTGTACCCGCTGGATTTTCCGCCCCTCCCCCCATACGGCAGCATTGAAGACCTGCCTGCCCGCGCCGAGGCGGCTTTTCGCCGAGTGGACCCACAACTGGGTGAATACTTCCACATTTTGCGTGCCGAGGGCCTGCTCGACCTGGACAACCACAAGGGAAAGGCGCCAGGGGCATACTGTGCTTCTTTTGCGGTGCTGAAACGGCCATTTATCTTCATGAACGGCGTTGGGCTGGCCAGTGATGTGCGCACCATCCTGCACGAGTCGGGGCACGCTTTCCACAACTTTGAGCGCCTGCGCCTGCCCTATTTTCAGCAGCGCATCCCCGGGTTGGAGTTTGCCGAGGTGGCCTCGATGGCGATGGAGCTGCTGTCCTTGCCGCACCTGGACGCCCAGCCAGATGGATTCTACGCCCCAGAAGACGCCCGGCGCTTCCGCATCACCCACCTGGAGCACATCCTGGCTTTCTGGCCCTACATGGCGGTGGTGGACGCCTTCCAGCATTGGGTCTACACCCACCCTCAGCAGGCCTGCGAGCCGGCCCGCTGCGACGCTCAATGGCTGGAGCTTTGGCGGCGCTACCTGCCTGGCGTGGATTGGACCGGGCTGGACGACGAGGCCATGACCGGCTGGCAGCGCAAACAGCACATCCATCGTTACCCCCTCTACTACATCGAGTATGGCGTGGCACAGCTTGGTGCGGTGCAGGTCTGGCGCAACGCCCTGGACGAGCCGGCCCGAGCGCTGCGCCAGTATCGCCAGGCGCTCAGCCTGGGCGGCACAGCCACCCTGCCCGAGCTGTACCGGGCAGCTGGGGCGCGCCTCGCCTTCGACGCTGGCACGCTGGGCGAGGCGGTGGCGCTGGTGGAGGAGACGATCGAAAGGCTGGAGGCGGAAGGATCAACCCCCCGCCTGGATGGATGATGCGGCCTCCTTTGCAGCCCCGGCAGGCCAGCGGCCTGGGCCGCTGAACGGTGCAAGCCGCTGGCCAGAATTCAACGGCCAAACGCCAGAGAAGGAGATGTAAAAATGGAATTTGTCAACCTGGGACGCACTGGCCTGAAAGTCTCCCGTGTTTGCCTGGGGACGATGACCTACGGCACATCCCAGTGGCGGCCGTGGGTGTTGAATGAGGATGAAAGCTGGCCGTTTTACCGGCGGGCCATTGAACTGGGGATCAACTTCTTTGACACTGCGGATATGTACTCGCTGGGGGTGAGCGAAGAGATCACCGGTCGGGCGCTGCGCGAGTACGCCCGCCGCGAGGCGGTAGTGATCGCCACCAAAGTGTTTTTTCCGATGGGCCAGGGGCCGAACGAGCGCGGGCTCTCGCGGGTGCATATCCTCAAAGCGATTGACGATTCGCTGCGCCGCCTGGGCACAGATTACGTCGACCTGTACCAGATCCACCGCTATGATCCGCAAACCCCGATTGAGGAGACGCTGGAAGCACTGCATGACGTGGTCAAGTCTGGTAAGGCGCGCTACATTGGGGCTTCCAGCATGTACGCCTGGCAGTTTGCCCAGGCGCTCTATCTGTCCGATAAACACGGCTGGACGCGCTTCATCTCGATGCAGAACCACTATAACTTGGTGTACCGGGAGGAAGAGCGCGAGATGCTGCCGCTCTGCCGGGCGGAGGGGATTGGGGTGATTCCCTGGAGCCCGCTGGCGCGCGGCTTCTTGAGCGGCAACCGGGCGCGCCAGGGTTTTGGCAATACCAAACGCGCCCAGACGGATGACTTTGCTCAGAGCATGTACTACCAGGAGACGGACTTTGAGATCGCCGGGAGGGCGGCCGATCTTGCGGCGCAGCGCGGCGTCTCCCCGGCGCAGGTCGCCCTGGCCTGGCTGCTGCATAAACCGGGCGTGACCAGCCCAATTATCGGCGCCAGCCAGGTGAAGCACCTGGAAGAGGCGGTTGCTGCCCTGGAGATTCATCTATCCGAGGCGGAGATCCAATTCCTGGAAGAGTGCTACCAGCCGCACCCGGTGCTGGGGCACAGCTAACCATGTTTCACGCCATCCCAGGGCCCATCCTTGACCGCATGGCTTACCTGGAAGCCACCGACGCCCGCGACCGCCAGGACGGCACACCCAAGGCTCAGCGTCTGCGCCAGGTGCCGCCGGAAATCGGCCGCTTCCTGGCCCTGCTGGCCGCCAGCGCCCCCCCGGGGGCGGTGCTGGAGATTGGAACCAGCGGCGGTTACTCCAGCCTGTGGTTGATCCTGGCCTGCATCCAGCGCGGCGACCGGCTGACCACCTTCGAGGTGGCGGAGAATAAAGTGGCGCTGGCGCAGCAGACCTTCGCCGCCGCGCAGGTTGAGCCGCACGTGCGCCTGGTTCACGACGACGCCCGAGCGCACCTGGCGGGGTTTGGGCCGGTCGCCTTCTGCTTCCTGGATGCCGAGAAAGATATCTATCCGGATTGCTACGAGCTGGTGATCCCGCGGCTGGCGCCGGGCGGGCTGTTTGTGGCCGACAACGTGATCAGCCACAAGGCGGAACTGGCGGCCTTTGTGGAGCAGGCGCTAGCGGATGAGCGGGTAGACGCGCTGATCCTGCCGGTGGGCAAGGGGCTGCTGGTGGCCCGCAGAGCTTAGCTGGGTGTTTTGATCTGGCGATGCCAAGCTTGAACATCCCCAGCGTTGACCAAGTTGAGCGCATTGCCGCCCTGGCTGACCCGGCCCTGCGCAACCTGCAGATCACTCAATGTTACCACGAGCTCTCGGCGGCGCTGGCGGCCCGCACCGGCCGGAGCGCCAACTGGTGCACCTTCGCCACCTGGGCCTCCAAGCAGGCTGGGCAGTCGATCCGCAAGGAGGACCTGCGGCGCACGCTGGAACTGGCGATTGAGGATCTGCTTTACCCGCAGCGCGGCGGCGATGAATTTGCCCGCGAGCTCCAGGCGGTTGGCGCAGCCGCCGAAGCCGAGGAGCTTCGGGTCGCGGCCGGGCAAGCGGTCGATTTCCGCCCAGCGGTCGAGCGGGCCAGCGATGCCGTTGGGCGGGGGAATAAAAAGGTCTTTGAGGAGATCGGGCGCGAGTTCGCCCGTTTTGAGGCCGGGTTCCTGCAGGATCTTCAGCCGGATGAACAGAAGCTGAGCCGTTTCTGTGAATCGCTGCGCCCCGGCGAGCCGCCGGACGGCCAGCGCTATCTGCGCCAGGCGTTCCAGCGTTATTATCGGGCGTTCTTTACCGCGGATCCCAAAACGCAGGCCGAGCTGCTGCTGTGCGCCAACATCGAGATCGGCTTTCACGAGCAGACCCGCCTGCAGCCAGAGATCACCGAGGCGCTGGATTCGGCCTTCCTCCGCGGAACGCAGTTTGTGCATAGCATCCTGGCGGCCAGCTCCCCGTTCTATGGCTTGTTTTCCACGGCGCTGTGGTGGGGGCGGCGCTGGCTTGGCCGCCCGACCGCTACAGACCGGGCCATCCAGGCCTTGCTGCGGCTGCTGCAAGAGCGCATGCGCCGGGCTATTACCGAGGTCATGATGACTATCCGTTTCCCGCCGGAACAGGTGGTCCGCCTGGGCGAAGACCTGCGGGCGGCTTTCCCGGAAAGCCTGCGCCGGATCGACAACCCCGACCTGCGCCTGCTGCTGGCCCGGTTCGACCCGGCCCCAGACAGCACCAGCGGCTCGGGGGCCGCCGATTGGGCCGAACTGCCCGACCGGCTGCACTTCATCGTTGACCTGTTCCGCTGCTTTCAGGAGACCCCCGCCCTGTTCGACCCGCCTTTCACCCCCGAGCAGGTCGCCGCGCTGGAGGCGGGCAAGATGCCGCACGGCCGGCTGTGAAAATCATCATGGCGCCCGGTCGTCCGGTGCGTTTCCAACGGGCAGCCGTCGGCACACCAAATGCGTGAACGGCGGGCATGTTCTTGGACCTGGTTCTAATTGACGGCTCAGACCGCGCCTGGTTTGAAGACCGTGGGCCTAAGTGTAGGCTATCCCCACACCTGCCTCCCAAAAAGGGACATTTCTACTTTGCAACCCAGGTTCCGCCAAACCATCCTTCCGGCCGGCAGCAACGATGATCTTGAACGGCCACGTCTTTATCTGTCTGGTTTGGGATGAAGGTTCATTGCTGGTGAAGTTTTCCATCAAGCGCAGAGAGCCTGGATTGGTTATAATGGGGCTGCAACACCAACTCTATTTACGATGAGGGAAATTCGTCCGATGACTCGTTCAACCTTGAAGATCGTCATCCCCATGGCGGGTTTGGGCACTCGTCTGCGCCCCCACACCTGGAGCAAGCCCAAGCAACTGGTCAGCGTGGCTGGCAAGACCGTCCTGGATCACCTGATTGACAGCTTTGCCACACTGCCTGCCAGTATGGAAATTGAACTGATCCCGATCGTTGGCTACCTGGGCGAGCAGATTGAAGAACACATCCGGGCGAAATATCCCAAGTTAAAATCCCATTTTGTTGTTCAGGAGAACCCAATCGGACAGTCGCACGCGATTAAGCTGGCTGCGCAATACCTGAGTGGGCCAATGCTGGTGGTATTTGCCGATACGCTGATCGAGACCGACCTGTCTATGCTGGCAAACGAGGCTGCCGAAGCAGTGACCTGGGTTCACCCTGTTCCAGACCCGCGGCGTTTTGGCGTGGCTGATCTGGGCGAGAACGGCTGGGTGAAGCGCCTGATTGAGAAACCCCAGAACATGGAGAATAACCTGGCTGTGGTTGGATTTTATTACTTCAAAGAAGCCAGGGATTTGCTTTCCGCGATTGACGAGCAGATCGCCCGTAACACCCAGCTCAAAGGAGAGTTCTTCCTGGCGGATGCGGTGAACATCATGCTGGAACGCGGGCTGCGCATGCGCATCCAGGAGGTGGAGGTGTGGCTGGATGCCGGCACCCGCGAAACCCTGCTGGAAACCAACCGCTATCTGTTGGAGCATGGAATGGATAACAGCGCCCAAATCTCCGAATGCGAAGATGTGGTGATTTACCCGCCGGTTTTCATTCACCCCACGGCCAAGGTCAAGGGCTCAATCATCGGGCCGAATGTCTCCTTGGGGGCGGGTTGCTGCATCGAGCGCAGCATCATCCGCGATTCGATCCTGGAGGACGAGGCTCAGGCCACTGACATTATCCTTGATTCATCGCTGGTTGGCCGGCGGGCAAGGCTGCAGCGCCGCGCCGGGGTGATCAATGCCGGCGACAACACCGAAGTGACCCTTTAACACCCACAGCGACATGGACCAGCCAGCCAATCCTGTTGAGTGTTATTCAGGGGGCGAGTATGCCGAGCGCCCGCGTGCACTGCATTGGCAGGGAATGCGGCTGGAAATTGCCCAGGTGTTGAAGGTCTGGCGAACTCCCCAGGCAAAGTGTTTTCGCGTGCGGGCAACGGATGGCCGGTTATTTGTGCTGGCTTATGAAGCGGAAGCCGATGCCTGGAGCATTGTGGACGGTTAAAGCGCCTCACGACCCTTGAGTCCTAGGAGCGCCGCAAAAAAATAACAACCAAGAAAAAACGAACAAGGAGATATCATGACCAAAAGCTATCTCGCCCATCGGGTGGCTACCCTCAAACCCTCAGGCATTCGCAAATTCTTCGATATCGTTGCCACAATGAAGGATGTCATCTCGTTGGGGATTGGCGAGCCGGATTTCACCACCCCAGACCCAATCCTGCAGGCGGGCATCCGCTCTCTGGAGCGTGGCGAGACGCACTACACCAGCAATTCCGGCGTGCTTGAAGTGCGCCAGGAGCTAGCCGCGCATCTGCAGCGGTTGTATGGCGTGACTTATGATCCGGTGACAGAGATCATTCTGACGGTAGGTGTATCGGAGGCGCTCTACCTGGCGCTGACGGCGATCCTTGAGCCGGGCGATGAGGTGTTGGTGCCCACGCCTTGTTTCGTCGCCTATCAAAGTGAGGTCATCCTGGCGGGCGGCGTGCCGGTCGAGATCCCCAGCCGGGTGCAGGATAATTTCCAGCCCAACCTGTCAGCCCTGGAGGCGGCGGTCACCCCGCGCACCAAGGCTATCCTGATTGGCTACCCCAACAACCCCACCGGTGCGGTGGCCTCGCGTGAGACGCTTCTGGAGGTGCTGCGCATCGCCGAGAAGCATGACCTGGTGGTCATCTCCGACGAGATCTACGACCGGCTTGTATATGGCCTGCCGCATGTTTGCTTTGCAGCTCTGCCGGGGGCGTGGAAGCGCACCATCACCCTGGGCGGTTTCTCCAAGGCTTATGCCATGACCGGCTGGCGCATCGGTTACGCCGCTGCTCCAGCCGAGATTATGGTGGGAATGCTGCGCATCCACCAGTACACCATCATGTCCGCCCCGACCACCGCACAGACTGCCGCTCTGGAAGCGCTGCGCACCGGCGAGCCGCACGTGCAGGATATGGTCCGCGAGTATAACCGCAGGCGAGTGTTGATCGTTAGCGGGTTGAACCGGCTGGGGCTACCCACCTTTGAGGCCCGCGGCGCCTTCTACGCTTTCCCCCAGATCGGCGTCACCGGCATGGACGACGAAACCTTCTCCCACAAGTTGTTGGAGGAGGAGAAGGTTGCGGTAGTCCCGGGCACAGCTTTTGGGGCTGGCGGCGAGGGCTTTGTGCGCTGCTCTTACGCCACGGCCTACGAAAAAATAGAGGAAGCGCTGCACCGCATGGAGCGCTTCATGCAGCGCCACGGATAGCTGAAGATGGATTTTGAGCCGGTCATTGGCCTGGAGGTTCATGCCGAGCTGGCCACCCGCTCCAAGATGTTCTGCGGCTGTGCGGTGGTCGATTCGACCCTGGCCAGGCCAAACACAGCCGTGTGCCCGGTGTGCGCCGGCATGCCAGGTGTGCTGCCGGTGCTCAACCAGCGGGCGGTTGAATTTGGCCTGCGGGTGGCCCTGGCTCTGGGCTGCGAGATTGCCCCGCTGAGCATCTTTGCCCGTAAGAACTACTTTTACCCCGATCTGCCCAAGGGTTACCAGATCTCGCAATATGAGCAGCCGCTGGCCGTCAACGGTCGTCTGGCGATTCAGACCTCGCAAGGTGAGCGGCTGATCCGCATCCGCCGAGTGCACCTGGAGGAAGATGCTGGTAAGTTGACCCATGTCACCCAGGATGGCAAAAGCTACTCTCTGGTGGACCTGAACCGGGCCGGTGTGCCGCTGCTGGAGATTGTCAGCGAGCCGGACATGCGCTCGGCGGAGGAGGCGCGCCTGTACGCCATGGCCCTGCGATCGCTGTTGCGCTACCTGGGGGTCAATTCCGGTGATATGCAGAAGGGTGTGATGCGGGTTGAGCCAAACATCTCGGTGCGACCAGTGGGCAGCTCGATCCTGGGCACGCGCACCGAGATCAAGAACCTGAACAGTTTTCGCGCCCTGGAACGGGCCACGGCATACGAAATCCAGCGCCAGAGCGGGGCACTGCGCCAGGGCCAGGCAGTGACCCAGGAGACTCGCGGCTGGGATGACACTCGCGGCGTGACACTGCCGCAGCGCAGCAAGGAAGAGGCCGACGACTACCGCTACTTCCCAGAACCGGACCTGCCACCACTGGTGATCGATCCGGCCTGGCTGGAGCAAATCCGGGCATCGCTCCCCGAACTACCCGCGGCGAAGCTGGCCCGCTTTCAGGCGCAGTATGGGCTGAGCGCTTACGACGCCGGGGTGCTGACGGACGAGCCCCTGGTGGCGGCTTATTTTGAGGAGACGGTGCAAGCTGCCCCCGAGGTTACGGCCAAGGTGGTCGCCAACTGGATCAGTGGAGACCTGTTTGGCCTGCTCAACCAGGCCGGAGTTGGCATCGAAGCGGCGCGTATCCCGCCGGTGGAGCTGGCAGCGCTGCTGCGTATGGTGGCGGGTGGTGAAATCAACCAAAACACCGCCAAGACCGTGCTGGCGGAGATGTTTGAGAGCAGCGAGAGCGCCGAAGCGATCGTAGCCCGGCGTGGGCTGCACCAGATCTCGGACCAGGCAGCCATTGCCGGGCTGGTGCGGGGTGTGCTTGAGGCAAACCCGAAAGAAGTGCAGGCTTACCTGGGCGGTAAGGAGACCCTGTTCAAGTGGCTGTTTGGCCAGGTGATGCGGGCGGCGCGCGGCCAGGCCAACCCGCAGGTTCTGCAGGATGAGTTGGAGCGACAATTGGGGAAGCGTCGGCTCCCCTAACAGGAATTAAGTCATATTGGAAATGTGCCCCCTTTCCCTTGACGAGATGTCTGACATCTGTTAATCTACGCTCATCAACAGGCAACCCAATATGAGCTACCAGGCTGCCATAGTCTTCATAATTCAGGCGGGCACTGTTCCGGAGTGCCCGCTTATATCTTCTCCAAACCAAAACCAGTCTTAGCAAAGGAGACCAACGAATGACCGAATTAATCAATGCTTTCCAAATGGCCCAAAGACAATTCGACGGCGTTGCAAGCCAGCTTAATCTCGATCCGCAGGTGGCAGAGATCCTGCGCTGGCCAGCGCGCGAGTTCAAGTTTGAAATCCCGGTGCGCATGGACAACGGCTCAATCCGCCTGTTCTTTGGCTACCGTGTGCAGCACAACGACGCCCGCGGCCCGAACAAGGGCGGCATCCGCTTTCACCCCTCTGAGACGCTGGATACGGTGCGCGCCCTGGCGATGTGGATGACCTGGAAGTGCGCTGTGGCAGATATCCCATTGGGCGGCGGCAAGGGCGGTGTCCCGGTCGATCCAGCGACGCTCTCGGTCACCGAGAAGGAACGCCTGTGCCGCGGCTGGGTGGACCAGATGTGGCGCAACATTGGCCCCCGGCAGGATGTCCCTGCGCCGGACGTGGGCACCACCCCCCAGATGATGGGTTGGATGATGGACGAATACTCCAAGCTGGTGGGCCAGTACACCCCCGGCGTGATCACCGGCAAGCCCGTGGGCGGCGGCGGATCGTTAGGCCGCACCGAGGCGACCGGCTTTGGTGTGATCTATGCTGTGCGCGAGGCGATGAAGCATCTCAAACTGGATACCACCAAATCTGTAGCCGCCATCCAGGGCTTTGGCAACGTCTCGCAGTACGCCGCGATTGGCTTCACCGAGCAACTGGGTGGCACGGTGGCGTGCGTCTCTTATTGGGACCGCGCCGACAAAATGCCTTACACAGTCAGTCACCCGAAGGGCATCGACCCGCGCTTCCTGCAGTCGATCACCGACCAGTATGGCACAATTGACAAGGACAAAGCGGTCAAGGCCGGCTATGTGATCGAGGACGCCGACGCCTGGATTGCCAAGGATGCCGATGTCTTGATCCCGGGGGCGCTGGAGGGCCAGATCAACGCCGAGACGGTCAAACGGGTGAGCAGCCGGGTGCGCCTGGTGGCGGAAGGCGCCAATGGGCCGACCACTCCTGAGGCAGACCAGGTGTTCAAGGCAAATGGCGTGTTTGTCATTCCCGACTTCCTGGCCAACGCTGGCGGCGTGACGGTGTCCTACTTTGAAAGCGTGCAGAATGATATGAACTACTACTGGACCAAGGAAGAGACGCTAAAACGGCTGGACACCAAGATGACCCAGGCGTTCAACAGCGTTCTGGAAATGTCCGAAGGCGAAAAGGTCTTCATGCGCGATGCAGCCTATATGGTGGCAATCAAACGCGTGGTGACGGCAATGGAGCTGCGCGGCTGGATTTAGCCAGTAATTGCAAGATCTGCCTTGGCACAGGGCGTCGTTCGGTCCACATGGATCGGATGGCGCCCTATTGATTTTGGGTCCTGCTGGACAGGCGTTCACCTTCCAGGCAGGTTAAAGTGTCAGCAGCGGGGCGTTCTTTTCGCAGTTGTAGGCGTGGCTGCGCCGGCAATCTTCGAGAGCGCTGCAAAGAAGGCAACTCTGCTTAGCCCGCCTGAGACTTTCATTCGGGTTGTCCTGGTAACATCACCGTTGGGTCTGGCAAAATGCGGCCTCTCGTTGTATACTCTAAACAACCCCATCTGAGAAGAGGACCGCCGCTATGAGAGTATCTGTGTTACAAGAAAACCTTGCTCGTGGCTTGAGCATCGTCTCGCGCGCTGTTTCGCCGCGCAGCACCCTGCCGGTGCTGGCTAATGTCTTGATCGCTACCGACGAAGGCCGGCTGCGCCTCTCGGCGACCAACCTGGAATTGGGCATCACCTGTTGGATCGGAGCAAAGATCCAGGATGAAGGCTCCACCACCGTCCCGGCGCGCACCTTCTCAGATCTGGTGACAACCTTGCCTGCCAACAACCAGGTGGATATGGCCCTTACCGTGCGTACCCAAACCCTCAACGTCCGCTGTGGCGCATCGAACACCGACCTGAAGTGCATCGATGCCCAGGAATTCCCCCCCATGCCGGTGGCCGATTTCTCCCAGGGACTGGAAATCAATGTTGCTGATTTCAAGGAGATGATCCAGCAGGTGGCCTTCGCCGCTTCCACGGATGACGCTCGTCCGATCCTGACCGGTGTGCTGGTGATTGTCAAGGGCGATCAGATCTCCATGGCTGCTGCGGATGGCTTTCGCCTGTCGGTGCGCAAGTCCCGTCTTGCCTCTCCTGCAGCCCGTCCGATCAACGCCGTCATCCCGGCCCGCGCCTTGAGCGAATTGGCCCGCATTGCCGGTGATGGAGATAAGACCCTGACCATGACGATGCCCCAGGGGCGCGGCCAGGTGGTCTTCCGTGTGGGAGATGTTGAGCTGGTCTCGCAACTGATTGAGGGCTCGTTCCCCGATTATGAGCAGATCATCCCCCGTCGCTGCGACACCCGCGCCATCCTCTCCACGGCAGCATTTCTCAAAGCTTGCAAGCAGGCCGAGATTTTTGCCCGAGAGGGCTCACACATTGCCCGCCTGGATATCCGCCCCGGCGGCGAGCTGCAACCTGGAACGGTGGAGATCTCCGGCCAATCTGAAGAGACCGGCTTTAACCAAAATGTGGTTGATGCCAGCATCGAAGGCCCGGCATTGTTAATCGCCTTCAACGTGCGCTTCTTACGCGAGGTCCTGGACGTTGTGCACACCCCAAATGTAGCCTTGGAGACCACCGCCGATAACCTGCCAGGCGTCATTCGGCCGGTGGGCGCCCAAGATGGGCAGGTCGATTTCCTTCATGTCATCATGCCGATGCACCTGGGAAGCTGATTTGCCAGGTTTTATCTGGCGACCCGGGCATTGGAGACTTGAAGAGTCTCCGCCAAAATCGAGCCAAAGATGACCTTGCCGCCGGCCCCCTCCGACCGCACCCTGCATATCTACTTAACGCTTGCCCAGTATCCCATCCTGAGCACGCAAATGCGGGCGCGCATGCGCCGCGAGCTTTTCAGCCGTGGGGTAATTACTCACCAGGCCTTTGAGGCCGAGGCGCGCGAGAAAGCTATCCGCTCTCAGGCTATGGAGGGTCTGCATGATCCCTTTTCTGAGGAACCGGCCGACATCTGGGAATTGCGGCTTACGCGTCTGCGCGATCACCTGACTGATTTCTACTTTGCCTATAACCTGCCTTACGACCTGTTTGAGAAGATTGTTTTAGAGACGCTGAGCGAGCGCGGTGCTGGGGCTGGCGATCTGCAGGTCTCGTTCAACCCGGAGCTTGCCCCGCAGAACATGCTCTTTGACCAGGCCATGAGCATCGAAAAGATGCCGCCCGCCGAACGCGCCCCGCATGAAGCCCGCCTGCGCGAGATCAAGGTGGTGCTGATCCGCACAATGATCAGTGACCAGCTTGCCTATCTCAAGATCGCCAAAGACTGGTTCACCATTGCCGATCTGAACGATATCCGGGCCCACAAAATTGGCCAGGGTAAAATTGGCGGCAAGGCTGCTGGGATGCTGCTGGCGGCGCGCATCTTGATGGATGTTGCCGATGAGGAAATACGCGCCTGCCTGCGGCTGCCTGAATCTTATTTCCTGGGCGCCGACCTGACCTATACCTTCATGGCGTTGAACGGTTTGATGCAATGGGGCGACCAAAAGTATAAGCTCGAGGAGCAAATCCGGGCTGAATACCCCAGGATCCAGAGCGAGTTTCTCAAGGGCGAGTTCCCCACTGATATCCTCGAAAAGTTCCGCGCTTTGCTCAGCCATGTGGGGCGGCAACCGCTCATTGTGCGCTCCTCCAGCCTGCTGGAAGACAACTTTGGCACCTCCTTTGCCGGAAAATATGAGAGCTACTTCTGTCCTAACCAGGGCACGCCCAAGCAAAACCTGCGCGATCTCACTCGTGCGATCATCCGCATTTATGCCAGCATGTTGAACCCAGATGCCCTGCTCTACCGCCGCGCCAAAGGATTGCAGGACTACGATGAACGCATGGCCATCTTGATCCAGGTTGTGCAGGGTGAGCAGTGGGGACAGTATTATCTGCCTCACGCTGCTGGGGTGGCCTTCAGCCGCAACCTGTATCGTTGGTCTCCGCAGATCCGCAAAGATGAGGGGTTCATCCGCCTGGTATGGGGATTAGGGACACGGGCTGTCGATCGGGTGGGTAACGATTATCCCCGCCTGGTTGCGCTCAGCCACCCGCTGCTGCATCCGGAGTCGTCCGTAAAAGATATCCGTCATTATTCTCAACAATATGTTGATCTGATTGACTTGCAGAGAAACGCCTTTATTACCTTGCCCATTGAACAGGTCTTGACTTCGAAATACCCGGTGCTTCGCTATCTGGCGCAGATCGATCAGGGCGACTATCTGGCGCCGTTGCGCGTCCTGTTGCAGGATAAGGAAAATAAAAATCTGGTGCTCACTTTTGACGAGCTGCTTCGCCGCACTCCGCTGGCCAGGCGAATGAGCCAAATGCTGCAAATTCTGGAGGAGCATTATCATGGGCCGGTGGACACCGAGTTCACTGTTCGGGTGATTGATCCATCCAGCCCTCATCCAGATGTGGAGATTTCGCTGCTTCAATGCCGCCCGCAAAGCCACTTGCAAGAAAATGAAGCCCGGCTTCCGACCTACTTAAACCCCGATGACGTGATCTTTGCCACCCGGCGTATGGCGCCTGAGGGCAGGGTCAGCGGCATTGGCTATGTCCTGTACGTGCCCCCCCGGGCTTATTATGCCCTGCCCACCCCTGCGGCACGGGCGGAGCTGGGCCGGGTTGTTGGCCTGCTCAATGCGGCCCTGAAAGATGAGACTTTCATCTGCGTTGGTCCTGGACGCTGGGGCACCTCCACACCCGACCTGGGGGTGCGCGTTGGCTATGCAGATATTTATAACGCCCGTGCGCTGATTGAGCTGACCGGGGGCGGCATTGGCGCGGCGCCTGAAGCATCCTTTGGAACGCATTTTTTTCAGGATTTGGTCGAATCCAATATCTACCCTCTGGCGATCTACCTGGACGACGAAGAAGTTGTCTTTAACCGCGACTTCTTTGAAAACACGCCCAATCGCCTGTCCCGGTTTCTACCTGATCAGGGGGCATGGGAGAACAGCCTGCGCCTGATTGACGTTGCCGATTACCGGCCCGAACATTCGATCACTTTAGTGATGGATGACCTGGCTGGGAAATCTGTGGCCTATCTGGAGAAAAACGGATGAAGCGGTTCATTGCAGTGGCGGGAAATATCGGTGTCGGCAAATCCACCCTGGTGGGATTATTATCGGAGCGCATGGGCTGGCAGCCGTTCTACGAGCCGGTTGCCGAAAACCCTTACCTGGCGGATTTTTACCGGAATATGCGCGCCTGGTCTTTTCACTCGCAAATCTTTTTCTTGACCCGGAGACTGCGTCTTCACCGCCAATTGATTGACCACCCTGGTTCTGCTGTCCAGGACCGCAGCGTGTACGAGGATGCTGAAATTTTTGCCCAAAATCTCTATCGCCAGGGAATGTTTGATGAGCGCGATTACACCTCCTACCGCGAGCTTTACGAGGTTCTGACCGAATTTTTGCCGCCACCGGATCTGGTCATTTACCTGCGCGCTTCGGTCCAGACCTTGAAGGAACGGATCCATCAGCGTGGCAGAGATTTTGAGCGCCGCATTACGCCTGAATATCTTGCTCAGCTTAACAGCCTGTACGAAGAATGGATTGCCAATTTCCACCTCTGCCCGGTCTTGACTGTGCCGGCTGACAATTTGAACTACGTGGCATTCTCTGCCCACCTGGACCTGATTATTAAAAAGGTTGAAGAAAAGTTGATGGGTAAGGAAGAAGTTGTCTTCGGGCTGGATGAGGTGGAGAATCTTGCTTGATTGCCGGCGTCAGGGGTGTTGTGGAAATCAATTTTAGACAGAATTTATGATTGCTTTCATAGAATGAGGAGGCTGTGCTCCACCGGGCATGATAAAATCTTGCCAGGTATTGGGTGAAATGGAAGAAGGACGTCTATGATCAGTCTGGTTGCAGCATCTTTGACGGATGTTGGTAATATTCGCGAAGAAAATGAAGACTGTGTCTGGTCACAGGTCTATACGGCTTCAAATAAGGAGCCATTAGGATTATTCGTGGTGTGTGATGGCATGGGCGGCCATATGGGGGGCAGGGCTGCCAGCTTTTGGGCTGTTGAAGCGGTAAAGCGTGAATTCTCCACCCTATTTATATCCAAAGACCCACGTGCGACCCTGGTTCTGACCGAAGAGGATATTCAAAAGGTTAAAGCCGGGGAGTTGATCGCCCCAAAAGCTCCCGAAGAACCGGATATTGAAAAATTAACCCTGGAGGCGATCCAAAAAGCAAATTTTGTTGTTTACGATTATGCCCGGCACAAACCCCAGAGCGCCGGTAATGCGGGCACAACAATCACCATGGCTGCTCTGCGGGGTCCAAATGCGGTTATCGCCAACATTGGAGACAGCCGCACCTATCTGCTCCGAGATCACACCCTGCGTTTGATCACCCGCGATCACTCGCTTGTCGCCAGCCTGATTTCGGAAGGGCACATCTTGCCAAACGAGATCTACACCCACCCTCAGCGCAACGTTATCTACCGTTATCTGGGTCAAAAAGGCAAGGCCCAACCGGATATTTACCAGCATTGCATGTTGCCAGGCGACGCTTTGTTGCTCTGTTCGGATGGCTTGTGGGAGATGGTCCATGACGAACAACAGATGGCCGAGATCATGGATAATGCAAAGGATCCACAGCAGGCCTGTCACGACCTGGTCGATGCGGCGAACCGAAACGGCGGTGAAGATAACATCAGCGTCATTGTGGTCAAAGCTGCGTAGTGCTACACCTTGGGCATACCCACCTGGCAGGGAGGTCTCATTCCCAGGGTGGGCGGCTGGCAACTGACCCCCACGGATGATTGAAGAATGGAAAAATATCCTGGCGACCTGAAACTTAAGCTGACCAGCCTTTGTAATCGGGTTGGAATCTCGGCTGGCGAGCAGCCGCAGCCGGTATATCTGCTGACCCGACTGACCCCTGACCCCGTCGGGCTGGGGAACAGAATGCCCCTGAATGTTGTGGTGATCTTGGATCACAGCAGCCTGGCAATGCTGGAAGGCCTGCCGGTCTTCAAGCAGGCGCTCAAGGACCTGGTTGAACAGCTCCAGTCGAATGATTATTTTTCCCTGGTTTCGCTGGCTGGCCCGGTGATCATCCCTTCTCAGCCGGTGATTGATGCGAGCCGGCTAAAACACCCGATAGACCGCCTTGCAATCACCCAGGACCCGTTGTCCACCGATGGTTTGGCCGAGGGTTTAAGGCAGGCGCAGATTCATCGCTCGGATTCTTCCACCAGCCGCATCTTGCTGATCATCGCTGGCGAGATGAGTGCGAATCCCGTTGACCTTCAAAGCCTGGCCGACCAATCTGGCGCTGCCGGCATACCGTTTTCGGTGATTGGCTTCGATAATCTGTGGGATGATACGCTTTGGATCAACCTGGCAGACCGCAGCAGCAGGGCCTTGCCTGGCTCGCTCCACGGGATGCTGGAGTATGTTCCGTCAGTGGACCAGGTAGCAGAGGTTATGCAGCGGGTTTTTCGATCCATGCACATCCTGGCGCGGGATGTGCATATCGCCTCGCGCTTTGTGAGAGGCACCGTGCTGCGGCAGGTCTGGAAAGTTGTGCCGACAATCCAATGCCTGGATCTGCCGCAATCTCAGGAACAAGCCCTGACATTGCACCTTCCGGAACTCAGCCAGGACGGAGTTGCTTACCTGGTAGAAGCCGTACTGCCTCCGCGGGCTGCGGGACAAGTTCGGATTGCTCAAACCGAGATTATTTACCGGTCGATCGAGAACCTGGAGATCAGACAGAACGCTGATCTGGTAGTGGAGTTCTCTAAAGATGTGGGGGATACCAACCCGTTGGATTGCTTTGTGATGAATTTTGTCGAGATGGCTCAGGCGCATCGACTGAACCTGACTGCAATGGCTGAGTTGGACGCTGGCAATCGCCAGTCAGCCATCCAGAAATTCCGTCAGGCAGCGGCGATACTGGTTTCCCAAGGACACATTGACCTTGCAGACCGCATCCGGGGGGAGGCTGATTACAATGCCCGCCAGTATGGCCAGATCTCCAGAGAAGGCCGCAAAATAATCCTTCTGACGGGTCGCAATGTAGCCAATCCAGAGGTGGAGTAGATGACTCTTCACCCTGGTGAAGTGGTCAATAACCGCTATCGGGTCCTGAAGCAGCTGGGCCAGGGCGGTTTTGGCACAGTTTACCGCGTTGAAGACCTGAGCCTGAAAACCATTTGCGCCCTGAAGGAAAACCTGGAGTATTGGGATGAGGCGCAGCGCCAGTTTGAGCGTGAGGCGCATTTGCTGGCCGGTTTGCGCCATCCAAGCCTGCCGCGGGTGATCGATTATTTTACCCTGCCGGCGCAAGGGCAGTACCTGGTAATGGACTTTGTGGAGGGGCGTGACCTGCAAGAGGTTGTGGATCGCACGGGCGCGCCGCTGTTTCAAAAACAAGCCCTGGATTGGATCGATCAAATCAGCGATGCACTGATTTATTTGCATGGTCGCACTCCGCCGATTATCCACCGCGATATCAAGCCAGCCAACATCCGCCTGACGCCATCCGGGAGGGCAATGCTGGTGGATTTTGGGGTGGCCAAGCGCTATGACCCAGATAACCGCACGACCCCCGGGGCGCGGGCGGTCACGCCGGGCTATTCGCCGGTGGAACAGTATGGTCAAGGGACGACGGATACCCGTGCAGACATCTATGCCCTGGGGGCAACCCTGTACACGCTGCTGACCGCCCGCCGGCCGCCCGAAAGCATTGAACGAGTCACAGGAAAACCGCTGCCAGAGCCGCGCCAGCTAAACCCCGAAATCAGCCCCCAGGTGGAACAAGTTATTCTTCGGGCGATGGAGGTGCTGGCCAGCGATCGATTTCAAACCGTTGAAGATTTCCGTCAGTCATTGAAAGACGCTTATGCAGCCGCCAGTGGTCACAGCCGCAGGATGATCAAAGAAGCACCTGAGCCGGATGATCGGTCAGGCGATTCGTTGTCTCCCACTTTTACAACCACCGGAAGCAGGAGCCCGGCATCCCGCTCCGATTCAATGTCCGGCCCTCCTTACAATGTGGCTGGTGCGCCCCGGCCCAGCTATAAAACTGAGCTGCGGATTGAATGGGTGGAAATTCCCGCCGGTGAGTTCCTCTATGGCGAAGACAAGCACACGCTATTCCTGCCAGCTTTCCAAATTGCGCGGTATCCGGTGACCAACCTACAGTACCGCTACTTTTTGCTGGCCAATCCACAACACCCGGCGCCAGCTCATTGGAAAGAGCGCTCTTTTCCGGCTCGCAAAGCATTGCACCCGGTTGTTGGCGTCAGTTACCACGATGCCCTGGCTTTCTGTAACTGGTTGGGCTGCCGGCTGCCCTCTGACCAGGAATGGGAGAAGGCGGCTCGCGGTACGGATGGGCGCAGCTATCCCTGGGGGGAGGAATGGCAGGACGGCCGGTATTGCAATCATTGGGGGGCTATGAGCAGCGGCACCACTCCTGTGGATCGCTACCCGGAAGGGCGCAGTCCCTATGATGTTTGGGACATGGCCGGCAACGTTTGGGAATGGACCAGCAGCGAGTATCAGAGCCCGTTGATGCGCCAGTTGTGCGGCGGCTCATGGCGCAGTTTCAGCCAGTTTGCTGTGCGCGTAACCCAGCGCGACTGGATGCTGCTGGAAGAGGGCCGCGAAGACCTGGGGTTTCGCTGCGCGTTATCGATCTGAACCCTCTGCACACCCTCAAAATTGTCTTACAAGCTACTCAAAGGCGTGGCCGCAATACTGGCAAAACCGGGCATCGGCAGCGCTGGGTTTGCCGCAGTTGGCGCAAATCAGGGCTGGCGAGGCGGCTGGCAGGGAGCGCGGCTTTCGCCCAGGCAAAGATAAGCGCGGCTTCGGTAGCCGGACATGTGGGCGTTTGCTGGTTAATCTGCGCGCCACATTCTTGCCCCGGCTCAGGGCCTCGTTGTAAGCCTGGCGCATCTGGCTTGTGGACAGGTGACGGCCGGTCAAATACCACTGCAGTACGGCGTTGCCAACCACATAGGTGCCAGCATAGGCAATGGCTGTCTTGGGCGCGATGCCCCACACCGGGACCAGCCCAACCAGCGAGCGAGCGATCTGCCGCCAGACAAATCCACTTCCGAGCACGCTGCCGAACTCGGCAACATAGTCCTGCCAGCGAGTGGAGAAACCGAAGGTCAACCCCAGCTTGTAAACCATGAATAGCTGGTTTTTTGTCAGGACCACCATGTCGGTCAGAAAAAGGGGGATGTCCAGAATGGGAATGATTTGCGCCAGGCCGGTGCTTAAGGAATAGGCCGCGTTGGTGAAGCAGGTATCATTGATCATGTAACGGGCGATTGAGACCCGGAACAGCGGGAAAAAGCGGCCCAGGGCCAGCAGGTTGTCTGGGATCAGATCAATCACTGCCTGGGTGAAGGCCCCCGTCATAAATTTGGGATCCAGCACTGAGCCCCAAATAACCCCCCGCTTCAGGCGGGCTGTGTCCAGGCGATTGGCCAGGGGCTGCGGCGCTGGTTTTGTCAGGGTGTTCTCGCCTGCGGCCGCCTGGGGTGCAGCCGGCCCTGGCAGAGTCGGATCCGATTCTGGCTGAGCCGCCGGCGACTGAGCTGGAGATGATTCCTGGGTGGGCTCAAACTGGTTGATGAACACCAGCACTTTCTTGGCCGCGTTGTGCCAGGCCTTAACCAATTCTTGCTCTTGCAAGGTGTCGGTTTTGCGGCCGTCGATCATCAGGATGATTAGATCGGCGTTGGCGGCTTGATCGGCATTGGCCAGATCAAGGATCAACACAGGCGAGTTGGTCGCGTGCTGCGGGTGGACCGGGTCGCTGCGCATCTGGTCAGCTAATGCGGCGCGCCCCGAACCGGGCGCCCCAACAATTGCAATCCGAACGCCGCGCAGAGCCTGGTCTCGCAAGGGACGCAGGTCCGCCTCTTTTAGGATATCCCAAACATTGGTCACGTAAGAGAAGATGCTCATTAAACTTTCCTGACCGTAACAAAGCTTACAAGCAAGATGATTATACTATGCCGTTCTGCCCTGGTGCATGCGGCTGGGTGAGCTTGATTGTTTAGACTCGCCCAGCCATTCATGATACACTTGGGCACGCGCTGGAATGGCGGTAAAATTTTTCTGCTAAGCTGCATTTGTGGAGGCTTATGATGACTGAACCTGGCGTCACAGAAGCGCAAAAAATGCCCGCCATCTTTGTGGGCCATGGCAGCCCGATGAATGCCATCGAAGAGAATGAGTTCAGCCGGGCCTGGGGGCAGGTGGGCCAATCCTTGCCGCGGCCCAAAGCGATCCTGTGTATTTCTGCCCATTGGGAGACCTCGGGCGTCCAGGTCACGGCAATGGAATCGCCGCGTACCATTCACGACTTTTACGGTTTCCCACATGAATTGTACGCTGTGCGCTACCCGGCCCCGGGTTCGCCGGAGCTGGCCAGTCGTGTGGGGCAAATTCTGGCGGGCGCAGCGGTTCAGCCGGACGTTTCCTGGGGACTGGATCATGGCGCCTGGTCGGTCCTGCGCCGCATGTTCCCAGCAGCCGATATCCCGGTGGTCCAGTTGAGCCTGGATCACAACTCATCACCTCAGGATCACTACGATTTGGGCCGGCGACTGAGCCCGCTGCGCCGGGAGGGTGTGCTGATTGTGGGTAGTGGGAATATGGTTCATAATTTGCGCCTGATTCAATGGACAGATTCCGCCTACGATTGGGCAATCGAGTTTGACGAGCTACTGGAAGGGCGCATTCTGGCGGGGGATCATCCATCCATTGTGCACTTCAAACGCTTTGGGCGCGCCGCCATGCTTTCTGTTCCCACACCGGAACATTTCCTGCCTCTCCTCTATGTGCTGGCGGTTCAAGAGCAAGATGAGCCAGTCAGTTTCTTTGCTGCTAAAGTCACCTTTGGGTCAATCTCCATGCGCAGCCTGCGTGTTGGATGAATCAGAGGTTGGGGTCTGATCCGGAAGTGAGCACTTTTCCAGCTGTGCCAGCGTTTGACCCAATGCCTGAGCCGGAATCGGTTGTTCGTGGTCCGCAGGTGCGCTTCACTGTGCTTACCTCGCGCCTGCTGCGCCTCGAGTACGCCCCAGCGGAAAAATTTGAAGACCGCCCCAGCCAGGTTTTCTGGCGGCGCCGCCTGCCCGTACCGCAATTTCAAAGCCTCTCGTCTCTGGAATCGATTGAAATTGAAACTGAGCACCTGCATCTGCGCTATTTGGTTTCCCAAAAGGGCTTTACAGCCTCCACGCTGAGCATCGAAGTCAAAACAACGGGCGGGGTGTGGCGCTTTGGCGACACGCCCAGGCGCGCCCAAAACCTGGGTGGAACAACCCGCACCCTGGACGAGACAGCCGGGCGCGTCCGGCTGGAGCCCGGCCTGATGGCGCGCGCCGGCTGGGCGGTGGTGAATGATTCTCACTCCCTGGTCTTCACCTCGGATGGCTGGCTGGAGCCGCGAAACATGCCAGGCAACCTTGACCTTTATTTCTTCGGCTATGGCCTGGATTTTCCTGCCTGCCTGCAAGATTTTACCCGCCTGGCTGGCAGCGTCCCACTGGTTCCCCGCTGGATTCTGGGCAACTGGTGGAGCCGCTATTGGCGCTATACCGCTGCTGAGCTGCTCTCTCTGATGGACGAGTTCAAAGCGCACAATGTCCCACTTTCGGTGTGCATTGTGGACATGGATTGGCATATCACCGATACCGGCAATGCCTCCAGCGGCTGGACGGGTTACACCTGGAACCGCGAGCTATTCCCCGACCCACCCGACTTTATCGATGCCTTGCATGCCCGCGGGCTGAAAACAGCGCTCAACCTGCACCCGGCGGATGGCATCCACCCCCATGAAGAGCGGTACAGCGATTTTGCCCGCTGGATGGGCCTGGATCCACAAGCAGGCGAGCCGATTCCCTTTGACTGCGCCGACCGGCGTTTCATGCAGGGCTATTTTGAGCTGCTCCATCACCCGCTGGAAGACCAGGGCGTCGATTTCTGGTGGTTGGATTGGCAGCAAGGGACCCAATCCAGCATGCCTGGGCTGGATCCATTGTGGTGGCTCAATCATTTGCATTTCTATGACGCGGCCCGCAGCGGCAACAAGCGGCCGTTTATCTTCTCCCGCTGGGGCGGGCTGGGCAACCATCGTTATCCCATTGGTTTTTCAGGCGACACGGTGGTGGGCTGGGATGCGCTCGATTTTCAGCCTGCATTCACCGCTGCGGCAGCCAACGTCGGCTACGGCTGGTGGAGCCATGATATTGGCGGGCACATGGGCGGCATCGAGGAGGATGAGCTTTATGCCCGCTGGACGCAATTCGGCGTTTTTAGCCCGATCCTGCGGCTGCACTGCACAAATGTCCTGTTCCACGAGCGCCGCCCCTGGCGGCGCGGCCCGGCAGCGGAGCGCGCTGCCAGCCAGGCCATGCGCCTCCGCCATGCGTTGATTCCCTATATATACACCATGGCCTGGCGCAATACAACCACTGCCCTGCCTTTGGTCACACCGATGTATTACTCACACCCCGGATCACCGGAAGCTTACCGCTGTCCGCAGGAGTATTGGTTTGGAAGTGAACTGGTAGCGGCGCCCTTCACCCGCCCTGCCGAGGCCGACACAGGCCTGGCGCGCCAGATCATTTGGCTGCCACCGGACGATTGGTTTAACTTCTTCACCGGCGAGCATTTGCTCCCCGGCTGGCGGGTGGTCTATGGCGACCTGGAAGATATCCCGGTCTTCGCTCGTGCTGGAGCAATCGTTCCGCTTGGCGAGCTGGACAGTTGGAGCAGCACCGCCAACCCGCAAACCCTCCACCTGCATGTTTTTCCCGGTAGAGATAATCGCTTTAGCCTGTATGAAGATGATGGCAAGACAATGGAATACAGCCGGGGTAAATTTGCCCACACCGGCTTTGATTTGCAATGGCTGCCTCAGTCGCTGACTTTCACCATTTTCCCTGTCTCCGGCGATCTCTCGGTGGTCCCTGAACGGCGCTCCTACCGGCTCTCTTTCCGCGGCGTTGCCCCGCCTGAAGGGGCGTTGATGGCGTTCAATGGCGTTGCAACAGAGCTGGCCACAGAGTACGATCCCAAAACAACCACCCTGTCGCTTGAGCCTTTTTCCCTGGGCCCATCAGACGAGTTTAAAATCCACCTGTTCGTCTCCTCGGGGTTGCTGCTCTCGCGCCAGGATTGCAGCCGGGACTCGTTGCACAAGTTTCTGTTTCACTTTCGGCTGGATTCTTGGATCAAAGCCGAAATCGAGCGCCAGTGGCCTGATATCGCTGCTGGAAAAATGGACCTGCATGCCTTCCGAGCGCTGACCGCCTCCCAGGCCAGCGCGCTGCGCAGCCTGATCGCCAGCGATTTGTTATAATGCCGGCAGGTCTGAAATCTTTGTCCCATTGGCAAGGAAATGATGGATCAAACAGAGCTGGAACAAATCCTGCACGGCTTAGCCTTGGGTCCAGTGCGGTACTTCGACCGGATCGATTCGACCAATGCCGAGGCGCTGCGTTGGGCCGACGCAGGCGCGCCCGATCTTGCCCTGGTGGTTGCTGACGAGCAGCTTGCTGGGCGCGGCCGACAGGGACGCAGCTGGTTCACACCGCCCGGAGCAGCCCTGGCATTTAGCCTTGTGTTGCGTGAGCCTTGGGGAGAAGAGCCATTCACCCAACCCTCCACGATCCTTGTGGCACGCCTGACGGCCCTGGGTGCTCTGGCGGTGAGCCAGGCATTACGGGATGCTCACCGACTGACTGCAGAGATCAAATGGCCAAACGATGTGCTGCTCGATCGACGCAAGGTGTGCGGCATCCTGGCCGAGGCCCAATGGCTGGGCGCTCATCTGTCTGCAGTCGTCTTAGGGATTGGGGTGAACATTGCACCGGCCTCTATTCCGCCTGAATCCGGGTTGATTTACCCGGCCACTTGCGTCGAGTCCGCCGTGAGACGGGATGTGGACCGCTGGCAGTTGCTGCGCGCTGTGTTGGAGCAAATTTTTTTCTGGCGCAGCAGGCTGGGATCGCAGGCATTCCTGGATGCCTGGGAAGAAAGACTGGCTTTTAAGGGAGAGCAGGTTTATCTTTTCACCGCAACGGATGTCCAAAGCCAGGCGTATCAGCAAGGCATCCTTGTGGGGCTGGATGCCGAAGGCTGCTTGAAAATTCGCGACCAGGCAGGAGAACTGCGCTCGCTTAGCGGTGGTGAACTGCGTTTGCGCCCCTCTGCCTAGCTGGTCAGCCGATTCGATCAATAAGATAAGGGAGAAACCATGACCATTGAGGAGTTACGCCAACAGGCCAGCGAGTCTGCCGAAGATGAAGAAGTCAGTCAGGCTTCAACCGATTCAAGACGGTTGCCTGCCCGGGTGCGGTACCTGGGGATGACGCCTTTTCAAACTTGCATTGTGGCTGCGTTGCTGCTGCTGATCACCTGCTTGCTGAGCACTTTTTGCTTGCTGGCGACTGGTAAAGTAGCTCTGCCGTTTTTGTGAGTCGAATCGCTCAGCCCACCTTGCCGGCTGGTGATGGTTGCTCTGGCCCGTTGAACAACGGATTGGAGATCGCCACCCTGGCCACCGAAGCTACATAATCTCCAGGCCCCAGGTTGATAATCAGCACACCCCGTGTCGTCCGGCCGGTCTGCGAGATATTGCGAACCTTGGTGCGCAGCACCACCCCATTTGCAGACATGATGGTCAGATCATCCGCTTCCTGAACCACGCGCGCCGCCGCCACTGGCCCAATCTTGCTCAGCGCTTTCTGATCGATGGTCTGCACGCCACCCGTTGCCCGACCCTTTACAGGATATTCCTTCAACGGCGAGCGCTTGCCGTAGCCCAGTGTCGTCAGAACCAACAGATCGCCGCCCGGCTCAACCACTTCCATGCTGGCAACGCGATCTCCCTCAGCCAGCTTGATGGCGGTCACGCCGGATGCAGCCCGCCCCATTGGGCGGACCTCGCTCTCGGTGAAGCGCAACGCCTGGCCCTTCTCGGTGACCAGGATCACATCGTCGTCGCCGCCGGTCTGGCAGGCCCAGCCCAGGCGGTCGCCATTATCCAGGTTGATGGCGATCAATCCTGAAGGGCGGACCGAGGCAAAATCGCACAACGCAACGCGTTTGATGCGACCATCGCGGGTCGCCATCATGCAATAGTGATTTTCGTCAAACTGCGGCACGGCCACTGCAGCGGTGATGGTCTCGCCCGCATCCAGGGCCAGGACATTTACGATTGGGATGCCACGACCGGTCCGGTCGGCATCCGGGATCTGGTACGCTTTTTCCGAATACACTTTGCCGCGATCTGAGAAAAAGAGAATGGTGTCCAACGTGCGCGCCGGAATGACCACGATGACTTCGTCTTCTTCCTTTGTGGTGTGGCCCATAACGCCGCGTCCGCCCCGGCTCTGGGCGCGAAACGCGGCTGAGGCAACCCGCTTGATATAGCCGCGTTGGGTCAGGCTGATCAGCACCGGTTCATCGGGAACCAGGTCTTCTTCGCTAAAGTCCTGGCTGGCTTCGCGGGCGATACGGGTCTGCCGATTGTCGCCATATTTTTCGGCCATTTCAAGCAGGTCTTCCTTGATCACCTGGAGGATTTTCTGTGGGCTGGCCAGCAGGTCCTCCAGGTAGGCGATGCGTTCCAGAGTCTGCTTCTGCTCCTCTTCGATCTTCTGCCTTTCCAGGGCAGCCAGCCGACGGAGTTGCATGTCCAGGATCGCCTGGGCCTGTTTATCGCTCAATTCAAAGCGCTCGATCAGGCGCGCTTTGGCCGTTTCGGCGTCCGGCGACCGGCGGATCAGATCAATCACTTCATCCAGGTGATTCAGCGCGATCAGCAAACCAGCCAGGATGTGGGCGCGATCGCGTGCCCGGTTCAGCTCAAATTGCGAGCGGCGATAAATCACTTCACGGCGATGGTCGATGAAGATTTGCAGGGCGCGTTTTAAGGACAGCAAGCGCGGCACGCCATCCACCAACGCCAGCAACTGCACGCCAAAAGTTGATTGCAGCGGGGTGTATTTATACAACTGGTTGAGCACTTTTTTGGGCTGGGCGCCGCGCTTTAACTCGATCACAATGCTCATACCGCGCCGGTCGGACTCGTCGCGCAAGTCAGTGATCTCATCCAGCTTTCCCTCCCGCGCCAGATCGGCAATACGCTCGATCAAGCTGGATTTATTTAGCTGATAAGGGATCTCGGTGATGACGATGCGGTGACGCCCGCCGCTCATCTCCTCAATGTGCGCCAGGCCACGCAGCACGATCCGCCCGCGCCCGGTGGTGTAGGCTTGCAAGATGCCGTCATCACCGATGATCGTCCCACCGGTGGGGAAATCGGGGCCAGGAACGCGCCGCAACAGCTCTTCGATGGGGAGCTCGTCGATGGCTTCGTAGTTGTCAATCAGGTAGCTGATCGCGGAGACCAGTTCACCCAGGTTGTGCGGTGGAATATTCGTCGCCATGCCCACAGCAATACCGGCTGAGCCGTTGAGCAGCAGGTTGGGCAAGCGGGCGGGCAGCACCTGGGGCTCTTTGAGCGAGCCGTCGAAGTTGTCGCCAAAATCGACGGTATCGCGGTCGATGTCGGCCAGCATTTCTTCTGCCATGCTTGCCAGGCGCGCTTCGGTATATCGCATGGCGGCTGGGGCGTCGCCATCCACCGAGCCAAAGTTGCCCTGCCCATCGATCAAGACATAGCGCATCGAGAAATCCTGAGCCATGCGGGCCATCGTGTCGTAAACCGCCGCATCGCCGTGCGGGTGGTATTTCCCCAGCACCTCGCCCACGATACGGGCCGATTTCTTGTACGCCGAATTGGAACGTATGCCCATATCGTGCATGGCATAGAGGATGCGCCGGTGCACCGGCTTCAAGCCATCCCGTGCATCCGGCAAAGCCCGCGCCACGATAACGCTCATGGCGTAATCCAGGTAGGCAGAGCGCATCTGTTCGTCGATATCGACAGGTTGAACGGTTCCAATATCCATGCAAAAATCCTTCTTAAGTCGGTTGCGCAAAAAAGGCTGTGCGTGAAAGACGCACAGCCTTCTTATTATACCTCAGGATGCTGACTAATCAGCTCAGAACCCTGCCGGGGCAACGGTATCAGATTTTGCCTGAAACCCCACAACCAGCTCAGGACAGGCTACTTAAGTATTCGTCAATAGCTTTTGCCGCATTCCGGCCCGCGGCCATCGCCGTGACAACCAGACTGGGGCCGGTGACATCGTCGCCGCCCGCGTACACGCCCGGTCGCGAAGTCGCGCCAGTCTGGGGATCGATGAAGATCAGACCCCATTTGTCGGTTTTGAGACCGGGGGTGGTCTGGCCAATAATTGGGTCGGGCCAATAGCTCACCGCCGTGACGGCCGAGTCGGCCTGAACGATAAAGTTTGAGCCTTCCACGGGCACTGGTTTGCGGCGGCCCTTGGCGTCGGGCTCGCCCAGCTCCATGCGAATGCACTCAACTTCTTTCAACCGCCCGTTTTCCCCCGCGATAAAGCGCACCGGTTGGGTGAGAAACTGGTATTTAGCGCCTTCCTCTTTAGCCAGCTCACGATCGTGACGACCGCCCGGCATTTCCTTTTCAGTACGGCGATACAGGCAGACCACCTCCTCAGCGCCCAGGCGCAGGGCGGTTCGGAGACAATCCGAAGCGGTGTCGCCCCCGCCAATGACCACCAGCTTCTTGCCGATTTCAGGCACCGAGCGCAGGTTGGGCGGCAGCAGCTCTGGAGACACATTACAGCGCATCAGAAACTCGGTGGCCTTGTAGACACCGGGCAGGTCTTCACCAGGAATTTCCATTGGCGCGTCGATCTCGGTGCCAACGCCAATAAAGACGGCCTGATAACCTTCAGCAAACAAGTCGTCAACCGTCTTGTCCTTTCCGATATAGGTGTTATAGACAAACTCAACCCCAGCGGCTTCCAGGTCTTGGATGCGATGAAAAACCACATCTTTTTCCAGCTTAAAGCTAGGGATTCCGTAAGTCAGCAGCCCACCAGGTCCGGGTTTAGATTCATAAATGACAACCTGGTAACCCTTCTGCACAAGCTGCTCGGCGCAGGCCATTCCTGCCGGTCCGGCCCCCACAATGGCAACCTTTTTCCCCTGCGGCTTTCCTAGCGGGATGGCAGCGCCCTCGATACCCCGCGTATAATCCACAACGAAGGCTTCCAATGCCCCCGTCATCACCGGTGTGAAAGACTTATTCAAAGAGCAGGAGCCCTGGCAGAGTTGTTCCTGTGGGCAAACGCGCCCACAAATTTCTGGCATGGAGCTTGTTTGGCGGTAAAGCCTGGCGGCTTCTAAAAACTGGCCTTGCTCGATCAACCACATCGCCGAGGGGATGTCATTGTGAACCGGGCAGGCCAGCATACAGGGAGCTGGGTCCGGGCATTGGACACAGCGAGCAGCCTCCAGCATTGCGCTCTCTGGGTCCAATGGGATGACTACGTCGCAGAAATCATGGATACGTTCTTCAGGCGGGCGGATATGCAAACCGTGTGATGGCGTTTTGACGCGGACCTTTCGGTCAATTGCAAGAAATTCACCCGAAATGCTCCTCATAGTCATCCTCCAATGCTGTGTGTGCTCTTTAAGGCCGTATATGATAATAATGAGCAAAGTGGTTTTAATTCAGTCTCAGATGTCACTTTTTTCTGTGACAGTTGTCATCAATTTTGAAAGGGCTTAATCATTTTCTCACGCCCGTGCCAAAGGCTTTACAGATTCTGGGGGTGGTTTGGAGTAGAATAAAGCGTTGATATAATCCTCAGGATCTCGAGTTGAAAATGAAAAAACTGTTGGTTGTGTTCTTGATTGTTGCCATACTGGCCGTTGGGGTTTATGGCTTTACCCAATGGCGCGCTGCTCAACAGGCCTCCGCGCTGGAAAACTTGCAAACCGAAGCGACCAGCCGTGGAAAATTGATCTCCACAATTGGGGCGACTGGACAGGTGCGTTCCAACCAGTTGACGAATCTGGCCTGGAAGACCACCGGCACAGTTGGCGATGTGTTTGTCGAGGAGGGTGATTCGGTCAGGACTGGTGAAAAGCTGGCTGAGCTGAAGCAGACCTCCCTGCCGCAGGCAGTGATTCTGGCGCAGGCCGACCTGGTCAACGCGCAGAAGGCGCTTGAGGATCTGGAAACCAGTGCAGAAACTGCCCGGATTCAGGCCTTGCAGTCGATCTCCAACGCAGCCCGGGCCGTTCGAGATGCCCAGTATCGCCTGGATAACTACATTATGCCGGCCGAGCTGCAGAACCTGAGCACGATGGAAGCGCTGGACGTGATGCAAAAAAGGCTGGACGAAGCCCGCCTGGCGTTTGAGCCGGTTAAGTTTCTCTCGTCCAATGATCCAAAGCGCAAGGATTTGAAGGAAAAGTTAGACCAGGCACAGGCAGATTACGACGCTGCTGTCAAGCGCCTGGATTACGAGTACGCTCTGCAGGTTGCCCAGTTCAACCTGGAGAAGGCGCGCCAGGATTATGAGAAGTGGAAAGATGGCCCGAATCCCGATGATGTGGCCGCCATCCAGGCGCGCATTGCGGCGGCCCAGGCTACGCTGAGCCAGGCCTATATCGAAGCGCCATTTGACGGCGTGGTCACCCTGGTGAACACGCAGCCCGGCGATCAGGTGTCGGTTGGCACGCCTGCCTTTCGCCTGGATGATCTGTCCTCCCTGCTGGTGGATCTTTCGGTTTCAGAGGTGGATATCAATCAAGTCCGGCCTGGTCAAGATGTGACCCTCACCTTTGACGCCATTCGAGGCAAGGAGTACCAGGGTGTGGTGACCGCGGTAGATCGTGTGGGCAACGAATTGCAGGGCGCCATTGAATTTATCGTAACGGTTAAGTTGCTCAACCCGGATGAAAATGTCAAGCCGGGAATGACTGCGGCAGTGAATGTGGTGGTTGACCAGTTGGAGGATGTCTTGCTGGTACCCAACCGAGCGGTGCGCTTCCGGGATGGGAAACAGGTGGTTTATATCCTCCAAGATAACCAGATTGTCCCGGTGACAATTCAGATTGGCGCTTCCTCTGAAACTTCCAGCCAGGTGATTGGCGGTGATTTGGAAGTTGGCGACCTGATTGTGTTGAATCCGCCGACCGTGTTTGAAGGTAACGGCCCACCGCCGTTTGTGCGGAGTCGGTAGCATGAGCGATTGGGTCATTGAAGCTAACAAGCTGACCAAGGTCTATCTCATGGGCGAGGTGCAGGTTCATGCCCTGTGCGGTCTCTCGATGAAAGTGGCGCGCGGCGAGGTCGTGGCTATCATGGGCCCCTCAGGCTCGGGCAAATCCACTTTGATGAACATCATTGGCTGCCTGGATCGACCCACTTCAGGGGAATACATCCTCGATGGGGTGAATGTTTCAAATCTGAAAGACGACCAGTTGGCATCCATCCGCAACCGCAAAGTGGGCTTCGTTTTCCAGAGCTTCAACCTGCTGCCACGGGCGACAGCGCTGGTGAATGTGGAGTTGCCCATGCGCTACTCGGGTCTGCGCAGCGGGCGCAGAGAGCGCGCTCGTTCTGCCTTGCAGGCCGTTGGCCTGGAGGATCGCATCTCCCACCGCCCGAGTGAGCTATCCGGCGGGCAACAGCAGCGGGTGGCGATTGCCCGCGCCCTGGTGAACGACCCGGCGATAATCCTGGCCGATGAGCCCACGGGAAACCTGGATAGCAAATCTGGAGTGGAAATCATGCATCTTCTGCTTAAGCTTAACCAGGAACGCGGGACCACGCTGGTGATTGTGACGCATGATCCTGAAGTGGCGGCTCAAACCCAGCGGGTCATCCACATCCGCGATGGCGCGGTGGAGGATCGATGATCATCCTGCAATCGATCTTTGAGGCCCTGGAAAGCCTGTCGTCCAACAAGCTCCGCTCGGGGTTAACCATCATTGGGATCGTTATCGGGGTGGCGGCGGTCATTGCCATTGTTTCCATTGGCCGGGGCGCCGAGAACACCATCACCGGCTCTATCCAGGGTATTGGCACCAATCTTCTCTTTGTCTTTCGGGGCGGCTCGGAAGAAGTGCGAAACCCGAAACCCCTGACGTTTGGCGATGCAGCGGCGATTGCAGACCCCTTCCAGGCTCCTTCTGTTGCGGGCGTGGCCCCTATTTTGCAGGGCAGCGTTGAAGTCTCGGCCGGGGGCGAAACAACCACCACCCAGGTCAGCGGCGTTACCCCGGAGTATGGCCCGGTGCGAAACATGAACATCGCTGAAGGTGAATTTATCCGTGAGGAGCACATCCTCGGACGGGCGTCTGTAGTGATCCTTGGCCCGGACGTTGCCGATCGCCTGTTTGGGCGGATAGAAGGTTTGGTGGGGGAGACGGTCCGCGTCGAGGGCCAGCCTTTCACTGTGCTTGGCGTGCTCCAGTCCAAGGGCGGTTCCGGCTTCAGCAACCAGGACGACCAGATTCTGGTCCCCTTGACCACCGCCCAGACGCGCCTGCTGCGCCGCTCCTCGCGCGATAACATCGATCTCCTGATTGTCCAGGCAGTCAGCGCCAACGATGTGCCTCAGGCCAGCAGTGAAATTGCCCAAATTTTGCGCACCCGTCATCGGAGCGCCATCGGCGCTGATGATTTCACCATCCTGAGCCAGCAAGACTTTCTGGATACCGCCCGTACCATCACCAGTGTGTTAACGATCTTTCTGGGTGGCATTGCGGCCATTTCGTTGTTGGTGGGCGGCATTGGGATCATGAACATCATGCTGGTCTCGGTCACCGAGCGGACGCGCGAGATTGGCCTGCGCAAGGCGCTGGGGGCGCGCCGGATTGATATCCTGATCCAGTTTTTGACCGAGTCATCTCTATTGAGCATGTTTGGCGGGTTGATTGGCATTGGCCTGGGCGCCTTGATTTCATACATCGTAGCCCAAATTGCAGAATCTCAGGGCACCGCCATCGATCCCCAGATTGGTTTGGATACCATCTTGATGGCGACCCTGTTTTCTACAGCGGTTGGACTGTTCTTTGGCCTGTACCCGGCTAACCGCGCTGCTGGCCTGGAGCCCGTGGAGGCATTGCGCTACGAATAATCGGCGATGAGGGATACTGTGAACAAAGAAAAAATCCTGGTTGTCGACGATAATCGCCAACTGGGCGATTTTATCGCCTATCGTTTGTTGCCCAGTATGGGGTACAGCGGGCATATCGTCTATAACGGCAGGAGTGCCATTGAAACAATCCGCTCATCCCCGCCGTCCCTGATTCTGCTGGATCTTGAATTGCCTGACGCCACTGGCCTGGATATTTTGCGCCAGCTACAAAAGGAAGGCTTTCGCATTCCAACCGTGCTTTTCACCGCCCATGGCTCGGAGCATGTTGCTGCGGAGGCTTTTCGCCTGGGTGTCCAGGATTACCTGGTCAAGCCGGTGGAAACCGAGCAATTGGAAGCCACGATCACGCGCGCTTTGACGGAAACGCGCCTGCGCCAGGAGGCGGACCGGCTGACCGCAGAGCTCAAAGAGCAGGTCGCCTGGTTGAGCACGCTCTCCAAAATCGGGCAGAGCGTCACCTCCACTCTGGAGCTGGATCAAGTCTTGCGGCGCATTGTTGAGGCTGCCGTCCAACTCACCCAGGCCGAGGAAGGCTTCCTGGCGCTGCTGGACAGCGCCTCAGGTAAGTTCACGCTGCGGGCGGTCAAGAACATCGATGAAAACCTGATCAAGACCACTCGGCTGCCTGTTCAGGACTCGCTGGTCGGCGTTGCTATCCGCACTGGGCGGCCTGTTCGCAGCTCGAAAGAAGCTGGAGGCGAGCGACTCAAAATCAGCACCGGCTTCCTGGTGCACAGTTTGCTATATGTCCCCATCTTTTCCAAGGGCCGCCCCCTGGGTGTGCTGGCGGTGGACAATCGCATTGCCAGAAAAGACTTCAGTCAAAGAGACGAGGTGGTTCTGACTTCGCTGGTGGACTATGCAGCAGTTGCCCTGGAGAATGCCAGCCTTTATGAACAGGCGCGGCGCGAATTGAACGAGCGCAAGCGGATTGAAGGAGCGCTGCGCGAGAGTGAAGAGCGCTATGCGCTGGCCGTGCGCGGCGCGAATGACGGCATTTGGGATTGGAACCTCAAGACTAACCAGATCTATTTTTCCTCCCGCTGGAAAAGCATGTTGGGCTATGATGAGGATGAGATTGTCCACGAACCCCAGGAATGGTTTGGACGCGTTCATCCAACGGATGCAGAGCAGCTAAAACAATCCCTCTCAGCTCACCTGCGCTGGGCAACGCCCCATTTTGAATGCGAGTACCGTATTTTGCACAAGGATGGCAGCTACCGCTGGATGCTCAGCCGCGGCCTGGCTGTGCGCGGGGCCGATAAAGCCGCCAGCCGCATTGCAGGTTCGCAGACGGATATCAGCGAGCGAAAGGAGGCTGAAGCCAGGCTCTTGCGAGACGCCACCACCGATGCGCTCACCCAGCTTCCCAATCGTGCCATCATCCTGGAGCGATTGCAGCAGGCAATTCAGTTTGCTGACGAAAAAAAAGATTTCCTTTTCGCCGTCCTGTTCCTGGATCTTGACCGGTTCAAGTACATCAATGACAGTTTGGGGCATCCAGCAGGCGACGAATTGTTAATCACTGTGGCGGGTCTGCTCAAATCACAACTGCGCGGCACTGACATCGTGGCTCGCCTGGGAGGCGATGAATTTGTCATTCTGCTCGAGAACATCCGGGATGCCAATTATGCAATTTCGGTGGCTGAACGGATTATTGAGATCCTTGCGCGCCCGGTTTATCTTGACAGGCACAATGTCCTGGTTTCCACCAACGCCAGCATTGGCATTGTGCTCAGTTCAACCGGCTACCAGGTCGCTGAAGATGTGTTGCGCGATGCAGACATTGCCATGTATGGGGCAAAAGCCAGCGGCAAAGGCACTTATCAGCTCTTCGATCCGGCTATGCGCGAAAGGATCTTGAGACGGGTAGCCCTTGAGTCCGATTTGCAGCAGGCGCTGGAAAAAGAGCAGCTCCTGGTTTATTATCAACCGCTGGTGGCCATAGCGAGCGGCTGCCTGGTTGGCCTGGAGGCGTTGGTCCAATGGATGCACCCGGAGCATGGGCTGCTTTTGGCTAACGAGTTCATCCCGCTGGCTCAAGAATCGGGCTTGATCACGCCGATCGATTGGTGGGTGTTTGAAGAAGCCTGCCGCCAGGTGCATGAATGGCATCTGCGTTTTCCAATTGATTCGCCCATTCAACTCAACGTGAACTTGACGGGCAGCCTGCTGGTGCGGCCCGATCTGCTCAGTCATATCCGGGGAATCCTCAAAACCACAGGGCTGGATCCTCACACGCTCAGCCTGGAGGTCACCGAAAGCATCGTCTCGGCCAATTATGAGACCATGACCCGTATCATCCTGGCGCTGCGGGAGATGGGGATCGGGGTACAGATCGATAATTTTGGCACGGGCAACGCCTCGTTGCTGAATTTAAAGCGTTTTCCGCTCAGCGGATTGAAAATTGACCAGGCCTTCATCAAAAGAATCGGAGAGGATCCAAATGAAACTCGCCTGGCTCGGCAGGTGATTGACCTGGCGCATGAGATCGGTCTGCGGACCACTGCCGAGGGCGTGGAAACTGAACTGCAGTATGCCCAACTCCAGGAGCTGGGCTGTGACCTTGGCCAGGGTTTCTTGTTTGCCCCGCCTGTGGCGCCCCAAGAGGTTGAAAAGCTCCTGGAAGAGCGGATGACCGGGGCCAGCATGGCGCAGCCGGCTCAGAAATAGCGATACGGATGGGAGTTTTGAGCGTGCAAGGATATCGGTCGCAGCATTCAGGTTGGACCGCCGCCGGTAGCTTGCATCACCCATTCGAGATAACCGGGCAGGCCTATGGCGATCGGAAAGGCGATGATCTCTGGCACTTGGTAAGGGTGAATTGCCAGGATGGCGGGGATCAGCTGGCCCTCGATCAAATCCGACTGGGTTTTTACAATGAGCAGGATTTCCTCTTCATCGCAAATTTTTTCGTTCCAGGTGTAGATCGAGTTCATTGGACCCAGGATGTTGACACATGCTGCAAGTCGCTGTTCAACTAACGCGGCAGCGATCTGTCGCCCGACATCTCTGGATGGGGCGGTGACGAAGACGATCATCGGCTGGCTTGCCATCTGGCATCTCCTAGGGTCGTGTTGATCCTAATATACCATGAACCTGTCAAACCAAGATAACCAAAGACAATTGCGAGTGTTAATTATAGTATGAGGAGATGCAATGACCGCTGATCACCTGGAAAGTGAAAGTTTCTCCAGCGTGGATGCCGCCTGGCTGAATATGGATACCCCGACAAACCTGGCGGTCATCACTGGAGTGATCACGTTTTTGGGCAGGGTGGACATCCATCGTTTGAAAGATACACTGACCCAACGGATGCTTATCCATAAGCGTTTCCGCCAGCGCGTTCGTCCGCCAGCCCATAAACTGGGGTTGCCGCGCTGGGAGCTTGACCCTGACTTTGACATCGATTGGCACATCCGGCCCGTCTCCCTGCCGGAGCCGGCTGATCAAGATGCATTGCAAGCGTATGTTGGCGAGCTAATGAGCCAGCCCCTCGATCCAGACCGGCCGTTATGGATTTTCTACCTGGTCAATAATTACCTCAATGGTTCTGCTTTGGTCTGCCGCCTGCACCACTGTATTGCCGATGGTCTGGCGCTGGTGCAGGTGTTGCTGGGGACGGCTGATGTGGAGCCTGACGCGCCGTGGGTGGTGTCGCTGCCGGAGCTGGTGGCGGAGGAGAGCCTGCTGGAGATGCTGTTCAGGCCGGCAGTTCAAGCGGCCCGAACGATTGGTCACACCTGGCGCATTGCTGAAAACCTGGCCCATGAGGGTTTTGAAACATTGATCCACCCAACGCGACTGCGCAGCGCTGCTCGTCTTGGCAAAGATGCCACGCTGGCGTTGGGCAAACTTCTCTTAATTGGCCCAGATCGCAAAACCGGGCTGCGCGGCAAGTGCGGTATCACCAAGCGCGCCGTATGGTCGTCCCCCATCGATCTCGAGGAGGTGAAGCGGATTTCCCGGCTGATGGGAGGAACCGTCAACGACATCCTGCTTTCGGCGCTCACGGGGGCCTTTCGCCGTTACCTGGAGAACCGGGGCGAACCGGTCATGGGGTTGAACATCCGCGGGGTCCTGCCGGTCAACCTTCGCCAGCCCGATGAGCTGGACCAGCTTGGCAACCGGTTTGGCCTGGTCTTCCTGTCGCTGCCAGTGGGAACGCGTGATCCGCTTAAACGATTGGTCACCCTGAAACGGCGCATGAACGCCATAAAAGATACACCCGAAGCGGTGGTCGCCTTTGGGATATTGGGGGCAATTGGAATGAGCCCCAACCAGTTGGAAAACATTATTGTCTCGATCTTTGGGATGAAAGGCACGGCGGTGATCACCAATGTCCCCGGGCCGCGCCAGCCGCTTTATTTTGCCGGTCAAAAAATTGAGACCCTGATGTTCTGGGTGCCAACCCCGGCGAACCTGGGCGTGGGGGTGAGCATTATCAGCTATGCGGGCCAGATCTTTATCGGAGTAGCAACGGATGAAGGACTGGTGCCTGATCCGGAGAACATCTTGCAAAGCTTTTACGAAGAGCTGGATTTTCTCAGCCGCTGGGGCAGGCCGGTGCGGCCGGTGATGAAGGAATCTGATCAGGTTGGCGCACCAGCGATTTTGAGCGGTGAGGCGATCCACCAGGAACCTGGTGATATGCTTTCATCCGCAAAACCGGAAGTGCCGGCTGTCCGATTATGCCAGGCCAAAACCCGTTCAGGCAGCCCCTGCAAGAACCGCGCCTTGCCAGGGCAGACCACCTGCCACGTCCACCGCGACGCAACGGTTGGGGATAAACTGCGGTAAAATCGAGTACGGCTATTATTGCATACTGCCATCTAACCCAGCGGCGTCCTGGTGATCACAGAGGGCGCGCTGCTGTGAATCTTGCCTATCTTTGAGGAGAACACCTAAAGTATGGAACAAAAACTTGCAAAGCTTAAGACCATCCTCGCCGAAGTATCCGATCTAAACAATGCGGCAGCTCTGCTGGGATGGGATCAGCAGACCTACATGCCGCCTGGCGGGGCAGAAGGTCGTGGCTATCAATTGAGCACGCTGGAGACGATCTCGCATTTGAAATTCACCTCAGCCGAGGTGGGTAAATTGCTGGACGATCTGGAACCGTACGCATCGCAGCTTGATCCATGCTCGGATGATGCTTGTCTGATCCGGGTCATTCGCCGTGAGTATGAGAAGCGCACCCGCGTGCCTGCCGAAATGGTGGCCGAGTTTGCCCAGGCGACCACCCTGGCCCACGAGGCCTGGGCGCAGGCCCGCGCCAGGAACGAGTATGCCATCTTCCAGCCGCATCTGGAAAAAATCTTTGGTCTGCGCCGGCGCTATGCGGATCTCTTTGCTCCCTATGAGCATGTCTATGACCCGCTGCTGGACGATTTTGAGCCGGGCATGAAAACCAGTGAAGTTAAGGCGATCTTTGCTCAATTACGGCCGCAACAGGTGGCTTTGGTTAAAGCAATTGCCGAAAAACCCGAAGTGGACGCCTCTTTTTTGTATCAAAATTTTGATGAGAGCAAGCAGTGGGACTTTGGCGTGGAAGTGATCACCCATTTCGGCTATGACTGGCAGCGCGGCCGCCAGGATAAATCGCCCCACCCATTCACCCAGAGTTTTGGGATTGATGACGTGCGGATCACCACCCGGCTGTACCCGGATTTTCTCAACCCGGCTTTGTTTGGCACAATGCACGAAGCCGGACACGCCATGTACAACCAGGGTGTGGACCATGCCCTGGATCGCACAACGATTGACCATGGCGCATCGCTGGCGGTGCACGAATCGCAGTCGCGCCTTTGGGAGAACCTGGTTGGGCGCTCATTGCCCTTCTGGAAGTACTTCTATCCCCGTTTGCAAAAGCGCTTCCCCGAGCAGTTGGGCAAAGTGAGCCTGGAAGATTTCTACAGGGGGATCAACCGGGTCAAGCCTTCGCTGATCCGGGTGGAAGCAGATGAAGCGACTTATAACCTGCACATCATGCTGCGCCTGGAAATTGAAATTGGCTTGCTAGAAGGCAGCCTGCCGGTCAAGGACCTGCCCGAAATCTGGAACGCCCGCATGCAGGAGTTTCTGGGGATCACGCCGCCCAATGACGCCCAGGGTGTGTTGCAAGACATTCACTGGTCAATGGGCTTAATTGGATATTTCCCCACCTACTCGCTGGGGAACCTGGTCTCGGTGCAGCTTTGGGAGCGCATCCTGGCCGATATCCCTGACCTGACCGACCAGATTGCCAGCGGTGAATTCACAGCCTTGCTCGGCTGGCTGCGCGAGAAGATCCACCGTCATGGCGCCAAGTTTGAGCCGCAAGAACTGGTGCAGAAGGTGACCGGCTCCAGGATCGATCCAGCTCCTTACATGCGCTATCTGCGAACCAAGTACGGCGAGATTTACGATCTGTGAGATTCTGGCGACCTTGAGACTTCTTAACGCCTTGGTTCTCACGCTGCTGATTGCCAGTGGATTGGCGGGCTGTTCGGGCATGGGTGGTTCAGGCCTGCCCACGCCCTTGCCGGCCGAGTTCATGCCGACAGCCGTCGCCCTGACATTGCAGGCTCAGGGTTTAGGCCGGCTCACGCCCACCCCAATTGCCAGCACCCCCGGCGGGTCCGTCCCAGTTACCCAGACACCGCCGGAGCCTGCTCGCACGCCGACCCCGGTGGATGACCCGGGCGCATCTTCTGCGACCAAACCGCCCACAACCTCCGCTTTGCCCACCACCGTTTCAGGGTCGCCGCCTTCCACCGCCACGGCCACGTTGGCGCCGCCTTTTCCTGATGCGCCGGTACAAATTTTGAGAATCGGCGAACTTTCCAAGCTGAATTCGCCTGTGCCTGTTTCGCTGAACATGACTTCTGGGTTTGGCAAGGTGGTGCGCGTTGAGCTGTACGGCGAGGATGGACGCTTGCTGGCGCGCCATCTGCGCACTTATGACAAAGTCCCATGGGATATTGCCAAAATTGGGGTTGATCTGGATTTCGGCATCAGCGCTGCGGCTGAAGCCGGTCGTCTGGTGGTCAGTGTTGAAGATCCATTTGGACGCCTGATCGATGTCAATTCTGTGAACCTCATCTTACTCTCGGTTGGCCAGTCGGAGATCAACCCTGCTACGGCGCTGTGGCAGCGTCTGATCATTGAAGAGCCGGTCCCCAATGCGTTGATTCAAGGTGGCAAGCTGTACATCTCCGGCAGGGCCCTGCCGAACGACCCCAACCAACCTTTACGCGTCATGTTGGTGGCCGAAGACGGGCGCATCCTGGGTCAAAGGCTGGCAGGTGTCACCGTTGAGAAGGAAGGTGATTACGGCACATATGTTGCCGAAGTGCCATACACAGTGACTGACCTGACCCCGGCGCTGTTGGTCATTTACGAAGAAGGCGGCCTGATTTCGGACATCGCTCATCTATCCAGCGCACAATTGATCCTGGCACCCTAAATTGTTCCTATTTGACCGCTTGGTGCTTTGAAAGTAAAATTCAGCCATGCCCTGGCAACCCTCGGATCAAACCTCGGGTTTCTACCGCACAGACCACGATCCGCCATGCACAGCGCAGCAGGTATCGCGTGGAAATGATCCGCCTGATCCTCAGGAGAGCAGACAGCTCCCTGTAGGTCCTTTATTGTTAATTCACCCATTCAGGAGATCCAATCATGTCCAATATGCCCTTTACCTCGAAACGAGCACCAGCTTTTGCAGATGTGCCTGATGAGCAATGGAACAACTGGCGCTGGCAGCTTAGTAACCGCATCAACACCGTGGAAGAGTTTGAGAAGGTCTTGCCGCTGACCGCAAGCGAACGCAAGGCACTCTCTGCCGCCAATCTCTTTCGCGTCGATATTACGCCCTACTTCATCTCTCTGATCGACCCGAACGATCCCGATGATCCAATCCGCAAGCAGGTGGTGCCCACAGATGCGGAACTGGTGCCTTTCACCGCCATGATGGAAGATTCGCTGGCGGAGGATCGTCACTCGCCCGTCCCAGGGCTGGTGCACCGCTACCCGGATCGCGTCTTGATGCTGGTCACCACCCAGTGCGCCTCCTACTGCCGCTATTGCACCCGCTCGCGGATTGTGGGAGATCCCTCGGCCACCTTCTCCCGGGCCGAGTTCGAGATGCAGCTTGAGTATCTCAAGCGCACACCGCAGGTGCGGGATGTGCTGCTCTCTGGCGGCGATCCACTGGTGCTGGCTCCGAAGATTCTGGATGAAATCCTGCGCCGGCTGCGCGAGATCCCCCATATCGAGATTGTGCGCATTGGCTCGCGCGTGCCGGTCTTCCTGCCCATGCGCGTCACCGACGAGCTGTGCGATATGTTGCAGAAATACCACCCGCTGTGGTTGAACATCCACGTCAACCATCCCAATGAGATCTCTGCGGAGCTGGCCGCGGCAACTGATAAGCTGACCCGCGCCGGCATCCCGCTGGGCAACCAGGCGGTGCTGCTGGCCGGTGTGAATGACAACGTGGATATCCAGCGCGAGCTGGTGCAGCAATTGGTGCGCATCCGCGTGCGGCCGTACTACCTGTACCAGTGCGACCTGGTAGAGGGCGCCGGGCACCTGCGCACCCCGGTGGGCAAGGGCATCGAGATCATGGAAGGGCTGCGCGGTCATACCTCGGGCTATGCCGTCCACCAGTACATCATTGATGCACCGGGTGGCGGCGGTAAGATCCCTGTTTCGCCCACCTACCTGCTCAGCTACTCGGACCACAAGGTGGTGCTGCGAAACTACGAAGGCTACATCACCACCTACGAAGAGCCGACCGACTACCTGCCCAGCGATGCGGCCAAATTCAAAGGCACCAAGCGCCCCGAGCCGGGCCAGGCGGGCGTTCATGGCCTGTTGCAGGGCGAGCAGATGTTCATCAAACCGGAAGGCTTTGATGAAATCCACGACCGCAGCGGCATCCAGCACCGATTAAAAGATGAGAGAAAGTGGGTGCCCCTGGGGATTGGGGCGGGCAAAGAGCCGGAAGCCAATCCCAAGAGCTAAGCTGTTGTGCCACAGAAAAACAACTCCGCCGTGGGTGTTTTCCTTCGGCGGAGCTATTTTTTTCTTTAATGGGCTGGGGAGGGCAGTTGTAGATTTCTTCGGCAGCTTACACGGACTGCTGCTTTCTATTCTTTCCAGTTGTAAGCTAAACCGATAATTCCTGGGCCTGAATGAGCGACCATGACCGGGGTGAAATCGGTGATGATGATTTCATCAGGCTGTAATCTTTCGATCGCCATTGCTCTTAATTTATCTGCCCATTGGAGCACATCCGCGTGCATCACCGCCAGTGACAAGTGGCGAAAGCCAGTCACCCTGGCGCTTACAAAGTGAATCATCTCTTCCAGCGCACGCCTGTGACCGTGCACCCGGCAAACCGGTATCACCTCGCCGTCATCGTTCATCGAGAGCACCGGCAGAATATGAGCGGCGCTGCTTAGCATGTAAGCGGCTTTACCAATCCTTCCGCCCCTGGCCAGGTATTTGAGGGTTTCTAGTCCACCGACAAACCCGGTGTGTTTGCGGATTTCTTCAACCTGCGCCAATATCTGTTCCAGACTGGCGCCCTGCCTGGCTAATCGCGCCGCCTCGATCGCAAGAAACCCCTGGGCAATCGTGGCTAAGCGGCTGTCGACGCACACAATTTCCTTTGAGCCATATTCCTGACGTACCAACCGGGCAGCGCCTTCGGCAGTGTTCAGGGCGCCGCTCATGCGGCTGGCAAGACCGATGTATACCACGTTCTCCGCCCCGGCTTGCAGGCATTCCATAAAGGTTTGGAAAAATTGGCCCGAGGATGGCGCCGAAGTGCTGATACGAAGATCTTTTTCCAGGCGCATACGCTGGTACAGGTTTTTCGGGATTAAGTCGACGCCATCCTGGTAGGTTTTGCCCTCAACGACCACCGTGTATGGGACAATGCGAATACCCAGTTGGCGCGCCAACTCAACCGGAACCTGCGCCACGCTGTCGGTGACGATCCCCACTTTTGCGGGAGGCCTGATCTGCTGTGCGTCTGTTGCTGGACGAGTACCGTTGCTATCCACAAATGCCTGTTGTTGGACTGATTATATCAGCAAGCCCCAACACATCAGGCGGCCTTCTGGGATGCTCCGGTGTTTCATGTGCGTCCGCGTTGTAAGTGGGCTATAATTAAATCGGGGGTTTTCGTTGGGCCTTTGCCTGTACCCTTTTGGCCCGGGACTGAATCCCCCAATGTTTCTGTTTCGGGATATAAACCTCATGGGTTTACTTGTGCTGATGGTTGTTGCCTACTTGCTGGGCTCGATACCCACCGCATACCTGGTCTCGCGGTGGGTCAAGGGCATTGATATCCGTCGCTACGGTAGCGGAACAGTGGGCGGTTCGATGGTGTACGAGCATGTCAACCGCTGGTTGGTTGTGCCTGTTGGCCTGTTTGATATTGCCAAGGCGGCCTTCCCAACCTGGATGGGGATGCAATTGGGATACGGCGAACCCGGCGCCATGGCAGCCGGTCTGGCGGCTCTGGTGGGACACAACTGGCCGTTATATCTGAACTTTATTGGCGGAAGGGGCATTGGCTCATTCCTGGGCATCCTGTTGGTGCTTTTTCCCTGGGGTGATGTTTGGTTTTTGGCGTTCCTGGCAATTGGCACTGCACTGGGCGATTCCGCCCCATGGGCGCTGGCAAGCATTGCAAGTATGCCCTTATTGATCTGGCGCCTGGATGGGGCGAGCACTTTGTATTGGCTGGTTGGTGGAATGCTGATCATAACGCTGGTCAAGCGGCTGGAAGCCAACCGCCGTCCCCTCCCACCGGATGGGCCGGAGCGCAGGCGGGTGATCTGGCTGCGCTTGATTTATGATCGGGATATCCCCGATCATAAATCATGGATAAGGCGCCAGCCTTAGGCCGGCAAGCCTGTCCTTGCGCAAATTGGCATCGAAAAATTGCACGATCTGAGGCGCCAGGACATCTAACCCAGGTGAGCGCACCTGGGCATGGGTGGCGCCAGGCAGCCAGATGATCTGTTTAGGGAAACCAGCCGCCTGGAAGAGTCTCTCTGCCTGCAGGACAGAAATCCGGCGATCGGCCAGGCCATTCACAAACAAGATCGGTCTGGGCGAGATCTGCCCCACCACATCCACAGGACGCACTTGCTGGCGGGAAAAACCTTTGCGCAGCTCAAACAAATGCAATGTCAGATCGTATAATTCCCTTGGGAAAACAGCCGGCCGGTTTCCTTGCCAGATGTCCTGGAGCGAAGCAAAGGGCGCGGCTGCCACGACCGCGTCGATCTTCGAATTGCGGGCGGCGCTGAGGATGATCGACACCGCGCCAGCAGAATGGCCGATAGCTCCAATCTTCTGGATCTTGCGAACCTCCGCCAAATAACGCACGGCCGCATCCACATCGATGCTCTCTCGGGCGCCGTATGAAAAGTTGAGGCGATTCCCATCGCTGCTTCCAACACCCCGGTAACTGAAAAGCAAAACCTGGTAGCCGGCTTGGTTCAGCGGGGCAACCAGAGAAAGCCCCTGGCGCTGGTCATTGGCGGTGGCAGGCGCGTAGATCACTGCGGGGTCGGATGGTTCATTGGTTGGAAAGAACCAGCCTCGCAGGGTAAGCCCATCGCTTGTGGGAAAAGACACGTCTTCGTAATCCAGTTCAGCAAACGAACTCGGGAAGGTTAATCGGACAGGCGCAGTTGTAGCAATGATCTCACCGATGACTGGGCCAGCGGTGAACAGCAAGGATAAACTGGTTAGGACGCCAATTGCGCCAAGTATTTTTCGAGATGCCAAAGTCACTTTTCCTTAGTGTTCAGTCCATGAGAAAATGATGAAATTGTAGTGACGGCTTTAGCCGTTACAGGCGCAAAAAACGACTAAAGTCGTCACTACAGCAAACAGGTCGTAATCTACAGGATCCACTACTGTTCAGTC